>QCFB01000013.1 GCA_003280345.1 Prochlorococcus sp. AG-363-A16 | reverse complement strand
AGATATCTCAATAATCTTGCTTAGCTATGCCTTCCAAGTCATTTTTCAGCCACTTGGAAACAGCCTAATCTTAAGAACGCTTTCAAGCACTGTATTAATGGGAAGCCTAACGATAGTTGTTTTTGCTGTATGCGAGTGTGTGCAAGGGAAAGAGCCTGACTTACCAGGAATAAGCGAAGCTGTGAGAATGCAGCTTTAAAAGCGTAAATCAACCACGAAACGATATTGTGGTAGTTCCGTCGCTCATCTGAGTGAGCCTAAAGTCCTAGTCGGAACCAATCATGACTGAAAAGCCTTATTACGAAACAATGTATATCCTTCGTCCGGATATCCCGGAAGAGGAAGTCGAAAGCCATCTCACGAAATACAGCGACTTACTCGTTGAGGCTGGGGCAGAAATACTAGATAACCAAATGCGAGGAAAGCGAAGACTTGCCTATCCAATTTCTAAGCATAAAGAAGGAATTTATGTGCAATTAAGTCATAACGGTGATGGTCAACATGTAGAAACGCTAGAGAAGGCAATGCGATTAAGCGAAGATGTAATTCGCTACCTAACTGTTAAGCAAGAAGGGCCATTGCCTACACCTCGAACAACTCCAAATAACGAACAAACCGAGGAAAAAGAAGACGCAAAAGAAAAGACTGAAAAAGAAAAGGCTGAAAAAGAAACAACAGAGCCAGAAAATACAGATAAAAAAGAAGAAGAAGCAGAGGGAAATAACAGCGCAAAAGAATAGATATTATGCCAATTAGTCGAAATACTTAATAGATTACTTTCTTTGTATACCTGCCCATAATCTACTTGGCAGCCCCCAAATATATATAAAACCTTTGGCTAACTCATGTTCGAATTTATCGTCACTTCCATAAGTAGCCATTTCTGGAACATATAAACTATTAGAAGGTGAACTTCTTCCAATTACAGTAGCATTACCTTTATGCAAACGAATTCGCACCAACCCATTTACATATATTTGAGTTCTATCAATAAAACTATCAATAGCATCTTTTAATGGACTAAACCAAAGGCCTTGATAGACCAAGTCTGCCCATTGTCGTTCTAGCTGATTCTTAATACGAAGAACATCAGAAGTTAAAGTTAAACTTTCAAGCTCTTTATGAGCCAAAATCAGAAGAAGCAAGCCAGGTGTCTCATAAATCTCTCTACTCTTAATACCAACCACACGATTTTCAATAATATCTAAACGACCAAACCCATGCTTGCCTGCTAAAGCATTGGCATGAGAAATCAAGGGAACAGGATTTAATCTTTCACCATTCATAGAAACTGGATTTCCACCTTCAAAAACAATCTCTATTTCTTCTGCATGCTCAGGTGCATTATCAATAGAAGATGTCATTGCAAAAACTTCCTCAGGAGGAGCCACCATTGGATCTTCAAGTGCACCAGCTTCAATACTTCTGCCCAATAAATTGAGATCTATCGAGTAAGGAGATTTTTTGCTAACTGGAGCAGGAATGCCATACCGCTCTCCATAAGCAATTGTTTCCTCTCTACTCATGGCCCATTCCCTCGCAGGTGTTAAAACCTGCAAATCAGGAGCAAGCGAAGCAATTCCGACATCAAACCGCACTTGATCATTCCCTTTTCCAGTACATCCATGGGCTACCGCATCAGCATCCAACTCTCTTGCAAGCTCAACTAAACTCCGAGCAATAAGTGGTCTAGCCAAAGCTGTCGAAAGTGGATAACGTCCTTCATACAAAGCATTAGATCGAATAGCTGGAAAAGCAAATTCCTCAACAAAAGGTTTGATTAAATCACCTACAAGAGCCTCACTTGCACCTGCATCAATAGCTTTTTGTCTAATCAGCTCTAGTTCATCCCCTTGGCCAAGATCTGCAGCAAAAGCAATCACCGTCTCTATTCCATATTCCTTTTTTAGATACGGAATACAAACGCTGGTATCTACACCACCGGAATAAGCAAGAACAACTTTTTTAGGTTGACCCATTAGATCGACTCCTGATCAAAAGATTTAAATGGTGACATTGGCTTTGCCTTGAACAAAGTTTTAAAAATGAGTCCAATCCCAATAATTAAGCCACACTATGGCTTCATCTAAATGTAGGAAAAATGAGCATCTTGAAGGGGGCCAAATGCTACTCAAATCAATTAGTCTCATCACATTAAGACAAAGCTTATAGGAGATGAAAATTCATAAACCAAAGCCTACAACGCGCAAGAAATATATAAATCAAGAAATTGGAAACGCTTACGAGTCAAGTTTGTAATGCCAAGGAAACCAAAAAATCGAGTCGGAGAAATTTATGGGAAGTTGACTGTCATTCGCCTCTCAAGCCGACGCACTACTGCTGGGAATGCATATTGGTGGTGCCTTTGTAGTTGTGGAAAAGAAAGAGAAGTCTCAAGTGATTCACTTTCAAAGAATTCTAGAAAAAAGAAAAGCGTCACTCAATGTAAAAAATGTGCTCAAGAATCAACACTCAAAGGGCTATATAAAAAAATTGATCATCAAGAAAAAATTAGACGTGCCACTGCAACTAAAACTCGATCGCTATTAGAGGGAAAAGTACCAAAGGATTGGTTAAAACTTCCTTTGACTGACTCTCATGCAAGAGAGCTAGGAAAAAAACACTTCTTTCGAGGGATCAAATGTCTTAAAGGTCACCTTTCGCCTTACCGCATAAATGGTGGATGCCTCGAATGTGCATCACAACAACAAAAACCTAAACATTCATAAGCACGCCATTTTTAATATGGCCGAATCAAGCAAAGAACGCAATGAGTGTAATGGCTGATTGCTTTTTAACCAAAAAATAAGGATGCTTGTCATATCGAATACGGAGGCGTCCATGGACGACACGCCACCTGAGACTGAACAGAAGCAACCTGATTAAGGCCCCTGCTCCAACAGTCTTCTCATAATTGTGGGCTATTCGTCTGGTAAGACATTCATTAGGTGCGTCAAACCAGTCGACACTCCTCTGCATCGTCCTAGGTGCCCTATAGGAGATCAGCCAAACACCTGAAACCTTGGCCCCAGGCGCTAATTTTCAGAGCTTCGAATCTTTCTCGAATGCAAAAAAAAGACCGGCTCTTCAATGAAGGGTCGGTTTTTTTAAAGGATTAGTCAAAAACACAAAATTTAAATACCCTCAATCAATTGGTTTATTGCGAAAACCAAAAGCCATCACCCAAAAACCCAAGGCAATAGATGGCCCAAAGAGCAAAATCAAAACCAAAAAAGGACGAATTACAAAAGGAGCAGGATGCTCAAATCCCCAAAGCCTTAAGCCAAAGCTCAGCAATAATGCCAATGCCCAAGTTACAGCCATTACCGGGAGCTTAGAAGTCAAGAGAAATTGAAATCTCATCACTATGCATTATGTTGAATAACCGGTATTAATCCAACTAATGAGCGACCTCAACAAGGTCAACCTAAGTTCTCTCGACGGCATCAACCCTGCACTCACAAGATTCGGCAGACAAGAGCCTGCGCCTGTCTTGCCTTTAAGAGAAGAGCCTGATCTACTTACATGGCTTGAAGCAAGTGGCAGACTTGTCGCTGATGAAGAATCTACCTCTCAAGAAGTCAGCACTGTAGAAGAAGAAGAACTATCAGCTTTGATGGGGGAAAAAGAAGACTACAAAGCTGATGATGAACAAAATGAAGAGACCTGGGAAGATTAATCACTTAATCAATCTAACTAGATAAAGAAAGAAAGAAATTTGCTATCAGACTATACATTTACATATGAAATTATATAGACTTTTTGCTTAATGAGGATGACTACAAATGTTTTTTAAATTAAGCAAAGAAAAAGAATCAATATCAGCATTGATTTTAATATTTATCATTTTTATAGCATGTATTTGGTCAGATAATTTCATGCCAAATAGTGCTCTAAGTTTTCCTTTAATTGTATCAGCCTTAGCATGCTCAATAATCACGCAATGGGCTATACCTAGATTACAAGCATTAAGATTAAGGCAAATTATTAGAAAAGAAGGTCCCCAAAAGCATCAAATCAAAGCAGGAACACCAACTATGGGAGGATTATTCATTGTTCCTCTAGCATTGATGATTGGAATTGCAATCAATATAAATAGCAATATTTTAAAAGAATTACTTGCAATTAGTTGTCTCTCAATTGCGTTTATGTTTATAGGGGGGGTAGATGACTGGAGTAGTCTTAAGTCAAGAAAAAATAAAGGTTTAAGTGTTAAAGGAAAACTATTTCTTCAATTAATTGTAGGGTTAACATTCTTAATATGGGCAAGTCTCGAAGGATGTATCACTTCAAATATTTTACTTGTTAACACCATAAAGATTGATATTGGAATTTTAATTTGGCCTTTAGCATTGTTCGTTTTATTAGCTGAAAGTAATGCTACTAATCTTACAGATGGTCTCGATGGTTTGGCTAGTGGCTGCGGCTCATTAGTCTTTGCAGGATTAGGGCTAGAGCAAATCTTTAGAGAGAGCAATGGGAGCACTGCTATTGCAAGCTTTTGTATGGCAATAGCTGGGGGATGGCTAGGTTTCCTAATCCACAACAAAAATCCTGCCAAAATCTTCATGGGTGACACCGGCTCACTAGCAATGGGCGCTGCTTTAAGTGGAATTGCATTGATATCAAATAGTCTTTGGGTACTGCTTTTAATGGGTGGAATTTTTGTAGCAGAAGCAATTTCAGTCTTAACTCAAGTATGGGTTTTTAAATTGACAAAGCAATTTTTTGGGAAAGGACATCGAATATTTCTCATGGCACCAATTCATCATCATTTCGAATTGAAAGGAAAAAACGAAGGCGAAATAGTGCGAAGCTTTTGGTTGGTAACAATGGGATTAATAATCCTAGGCATTCTGTTACGACCTAACCCTTAAGACATCATCGATGAGTTACTTCACCTGGAAAGAAACTGGACTTACAACTGACTGTGCAAGTTTAGAATCAATGGCATCTCGGTTCGAAGAATCCGCAAAACTAATGAGACGTATGTCAAAAGAAGGTTTCAAACTAAAAAAACAAGGTACAAGGCAAATAATCACTCATGAAAATTCAGACGTTTTCTCATCGTGGGGATTTATAAGTGAAGAGTCACCATTTAAACAACTAACATTTATCTCAACTGATAACAATAAAACAGCAAATTAAGGATCATAAAAACTCTAATTATTCTTTAATCAATTTTCTAATCATGACACTCTTCCCCCCCAAAATCATGCTTCTTGGTAGCGGAGAACTTGGCAAAGAAATAGGAATTGCAGCACAGAGGCTAGGCTGCAATGTCATAGCCTGTGACCGCTACACAAATGCACCAGCAATGCAAATTGCTGATAAAGCTGAGGTCTTGGATATGACAGATCCAAATAATTTAAAAGATGTAATTAGAAAACATAAACCAACAGTTGTTGTTCCTGAAATTGAAGCATTAGCTGTTGATGCATTAATTGAACTTGAAAAAGAAGGTGTGAAAATCATCCCAACAGCAAGAGCTACTGCTATAACAATGAATCGAGATAAAATTAGGGATTTAGCGTCAAAAGAACTTGGAATAAAAACAGCACAATTTGCATATGCTTCTAACCCAAATCAATTATACATAGAAGCCGAATCTCTTGGTTTTCCAGTAATAATCAAACCCGTAATGAGTTCTTCTGGTAAAGGACAAACTTTAGTCCATCGGCAAGAAGATCTTCCAAAGGCATGGGAATACGCAATGAAAGGAGCAAGAGGAAGCTCAGAGAAAGTTATCATTGAAGAATTTCTAAAGTTTGAGTTAGAAATTACTTTGCTAACAATTAAGCAAAAAAATGGAAATACATTATTCTGCAAACCTATTGGACATGAACAATCAGAGGGAGATTACCAATGCAGTTGGCAACCAGCAACTTTAACGGATAAACAATTAGAAGATGCAAAATCAATGGCAAAAATAATAACAGATAATCTTGGGGGAGAAGGATTATTCGGAGTCGAGTTCTTTATATGTCAAGGAGAAGTGATCTTTTCAGAACTATCTCCAAGGCCTCATGACACAGGACTAGTAACTATCATTAGCCAAAATTTTAATGAATTTGAATTACATTTAAGAGCTATTCTTGGCCTTCCAATACCTGAAATTATCAACACAAAACCAGCAGCCAGTAGAGTCATTTTAGCCAAAAGTAATTGTTCCAAGGTCTGTTATAAAGGTGTAGAAAAAGCTTTGTCAGAAAGCAATAGCAAATTATTACTATTTGGCAAGCCTAATGCAAAGAAAGGTAGGAGAATGGGGGTCGCTCTAGCTGTTGATGAACTGATTAAAGATGCTTGCGAAAAAGCAGATAAATTAGCGAACTTTATAGAAGTAATGGAAGATAAATAATATAACTATCGGCTTGAAAAGAATCGATAATGCTTAAGACCATCAAGAACTCCATTCTGTGACTTAGAAGCAAAAAAGACTCGCTGTTGTGTCCTAAATCCTTCCAAGCAAGGATCATGTTCAACTGGCACTACGGTCTTAGTTAGTCCACGAATTAATTCAGCATCACCTTGCTGACTCGCCACTACAAAAACCTCATCCAAATTTAAGCCCCAACGAAGAGATAAGTGACGAATAGCCTCTGTGCGAGAAGCACGTAAAGGGACTACGTCCAAATACCAATGACAACGTAAATGAGGACGCGCAGCCTGATTTTGTTGTCTTAAGCGTTTTTTAACTAGAGGTAATATTGCATCTCCTGGTTCCCTGAGGAGATAACTAACTTTAAATGGAGCCTGTTGATCTGTTTCTTGAAGAATTAGATGATCCTTAAGATCTGAAAGAGCAAGTTCGACGGTATTTCGATTCCAGTCAACAGAAATAGAAGATTGCCATAAACAATCTTGCTCTTTTTCTAAGCCATAATAGATTTCTGTCCCAGCGCGACAAATCCAAACCCCAGGTTGCGGAAGATGCAATTCTGCATAACGTAAACGTGCAGCTTTAACAGATCTCCCAGTCAAAACGCCTAATCCATTCGATTGATTAGAGTTTGCCTCCAAACTATTGCGCAGAGCAATCAAATTATCTCTTTCGGAATACTCCAAATTGCTATCTAAATCAAGCAACAACAATCTTTTACCTAGGGGACTTGTTATTTGATTTGGAGCAAAATTAAATTTACGAGGCTCAGCAAATTCCAAACGCTTTTGCATAACTGCTAAATAATTACATACGTGAACATCCCAACTAAAATGACGACTAACAGCCTCTATTCCATTATCCCGCCAGCGACACCATTGATCTTCATTTGACCCTGCCTGCTCAAGAGCATCTTGCAACGACTCCAAGTCAGTCACATCAACCAACAAACCATTTTCACAACGAGACAAAATATCCCTAGGTCCACCATCATCAGTCGTTACCATTGGGACACCACAAGCTGCAGCCTCTAACAAAGTCAGCCCAAAAGGTTCTGTAAGCGCAGGGTTAACAAACAAGCCATGTCTATGTGCAGCCCATCTATAAATTGCTGGAATTTGATCTCGACGATGATGCTTTGGGTAAGCAACTCTTCCATAAAGATCATATCGATCCACTAACTCAAAAATCTGTTGAAAAACCTCACGTTGTTGTTTTTCCAACTGTCGAGGATCTTCTCTGCAACCTAAAACAAGAACAAGATTATGACGTTGACGCAAAACAGGAGAGCGGCCATAGGCCTCTACCAATGCAGGAATATTTTTACGTCGAACAGCTCTAGAAATAGCTAATAATGGAGGCAATCCAGGGTTTCTAAGAAAAGGTGTAATTAGCCCATCAACAACTTCCATCTCTTGAGAAGTCTGTGCAGTATGAAACCGACTAGAGTCAACTCCTGGTGGAACAACTTCAACCATTTCTGGCTTAAATCTTCCATAACGAGAATATTGCTGCTCAGCTTCTTGACGAGTACTAGTAATAACCAAATTGGCATGAGCTAAAGCCAATTCTTCTGCATCAATTCTGCGACTAATGGAATATGTTTGTTCAATCTGATCATGATCAATACCTGCTGCCAGTAATCTTCTTTGCTTTTCTCTGCCTAAAGAATGACCTGTAAAAACGAGAGGAATTCCTAAGCGTCTACTTACCAAAGCACCAACATATCCAGCATCTGCATAATGCGCATGAATCCAATCGGGAGCCTTTTGGGAAGCTTGTATATGAGCAACCAATTGATCAGCCAATTCATCTAAATAAGGCCACAAAAGCTCCTTACGTAAATAACGTTTTGGACCAAATGGAAACCTAATAATCGTTGCTCCAGATGAAACCTCTTCTTTTAACTGAGAATAATCAGAGGAAACCCGACGATCTTGTATAAGCCGTGTTACTAAATCGACCTGATCAACTTCTGGGCGAGAAGCCAAACCTTTCACTAGTTCTAAAACATATAAAGTTTGACCACCGGTGTCTGCATCACGACCCAACTCAAGGTCATGAGAGCGAATCAAACCATGAAGATTCAAATGAAGAAGTTTTAATCCCACCTCTGCTCTCCCTCCTTAGGAAGTCAAAGGGTTTTAGTAGATTTTTAGCCTTAAAAACCTAAAGAAAGCCTAATAAAACGAAGGGGAGCTTTCAGAGATTTCTTCAAATCAATTGCAAATAAAGGGTTAATAAGCATTTCATCATCAATTAAAAGGCAACAAATAATGGAGAAATGCAAAGAAAATCCATCACAAAACTACCAAAATGTAACAAATGAGTTGTCACACAAAAAATTAGAAGAATCAAATTAAGTCAAAGAAGAAGGCTTATTGATCGAATGATGGGCTAAAACTTTTTTTAAATAGCGAGCTGTATGACTGGTCGGATGAAGTGAAACTTCTTCAGGCGTCCCAACGATAAGGACTTCACCTCCACGATCCCCACCTTCTGGTCCTAAATCAATAATCCAATCAGAGCAACGAATCACATCTAAATTGTGCTCAATAACAATTATTGAATTCCCTTTATCTACCAGTCTTTGCATAACATCCATCAATTTATGAACATCAAAAAAGCTTAAACCTGTTGTAGGTTCATCAATTAAATAAAGCGTCTTCCCTGTCGCTCGTCTAGATAATTCAGTCGCAAGTTTTACTCTTTGAGCTTCGCCTCCAGAAAGAGTTGGAGCAGGTTGACCTAACTTAATATAACCAAGACCTACATCTACTAAAGTTCTTAAACGATCAGCAGCTTGAGGAATTGCAGAAAAAACATCTGCTGCCTGCTCTACTGTCATTTCTAATACATCAGCAATTGTGTGACCTTTATATCTAACTTGCAAGGTTTCTCGATTAAAACGAGCTCCTTTACATACTTCACACTGCACATATACATCTGGTAAAAAATTCATCTCAATTACATTTACACCTTGCCCTCGACAAGCTTCACATCTACCTCCTTTAACATTAAAACTAAACTGTCCGACTTGGTAGCCACGAGCTTTCGCTTCGACAGAAGCAGCAAAAATTTGACGTATTGGATCAAAAGCACCTGTATAAGTAGCAGGATTAGAACGAGGAGTTCGGCCAATTGGTGATTGATCAATAACTATCACTTTATCTATCGCTTGTATTCCTCTAAGTTCTGACAATCCTTTTGGAAAAGGTATCTTTAAACCCAAACTATGATTTAAAGCAGGATGTAGTAATTCATTAATTAAAGTGCTTTTTCCACTACCACTTACTCCTGTCACAGCAACTAGACGTCCAAGAGGAAAATTTACAGAGATATTCTTTAAATTATTACGTTTACATCCAATTAATCGTAAATTTCTATTACCTGAAGATCTCCGCTCAGTTGGAGTCGCTATCGCAGATCTACCACTTAAATAAGCACCAGTTAATGAATCTTTTGATAATAATAAATCTTGAACAGACCCTTGTGTAACAATTTGGCCTCCATTCACACCAGCCCCAGGACCAATATCTACCAAATAATCTGCAGCACGAATAGTTTCTTCATCATGCTCTACTACAACTAATGTATTTCCAAGATCACGCAATCTTTTAAGCGTCGTTAATAAACGATCATTATCTCTTTGATGCAAGCCAATGCTAGGTTCATCCAAAACATAAAGAACACCAGTTAATCCAGCTCCTATTTGAGTAGCAAGACGTATTCTTTGCGCCTCCCCACCTGACAAAGTCATCGCAGGTCTATCTAAACTAAGGTACTCCAAACCAACATCTAATAGAAAACGTAATCGCAAGCGTATTTCTCTTAAAACCAAATCACCAATCTGAATTTGTCGTGAATTAAGCAAAGGTGGAGAGTTTTGAAAATCACCTACACCCATCAATTTCTCAATCCGTTCTAAAGTCTCACAAACACTAATTGAAGTAAGGTCCGTAATATTATAAGGGCCTATTTTAACTGCTAAAGCCTCAGGTTTTAATCTTTTTCCAGAGCAGGTTTCGCAAGGTACTAAGTCTAAAAATTTTTCTAATTTTTGACGAACAGACTCACCATTCGCGTCACTTAATTGTCTTTCTAAGATAGGTAAAATACCTTCAAAAGGTCTTGTATAAGAAGAAGTGTTTTTATATCGACTATCGGTTTGTATTAAAATTGGCTCAGAACTTCCAAAAAGCAAAATATCTTGTTGTTCTTTAGATAATTGATTCCAAGGTGTTTTTATTTCAAAGCCAAATGCCTCACCAACAGAATAAAGCAAAGAAAAATAATAAGAATTTTCTTTCTCACTCCATGGAGCAACAGCAGCATAAACCGGTAGAGAAGGATCAGGGATTACTCTTTCACATGTAAATTTTCGAAGATGTCCGAGGCCATGGCAATCTGAACAAGCACCATATGGACTATTAAAAGAAAAAAGTCTTGGTGAAAGTTCTTCAATAACAGCTCCATGAACAGGGCAAGCAAAGTTTTCAGAATAAAGTCTTTCTCTCTCGATATTGTCTGGCAATTCTTCATTAACCTTTGGAACCACTTCAACTAAGGCCAAACCATCTCCACGCTTCAATGTGGTGCGTAAAGAATCTGTTAATCGTTCATTAATCCCTTCTCTAGATACCAGACGATCAACTACAACCTCTATTGAATGTGAATGATTCTTATCTAGTTCAATGTTGTCAGACAGTTCACGTACTTCCTTATTAATGCGCACTCTTGCAAAACCCTCTGAAGCAAGTCCTGTCAAAAGCTTGGAATGAGTTCCCTTTTTTCCCCTAACAACAGGAGCAAGCAACTGATAACGACTTCCTTCGGGCAAAGTCAAAATTTGATCAACCATTTCATCAATGGTCTGTGGTCTAATCGATCGATCACATTGTGGACAATGTGGCTCTCCTGCTCGTCCAAATAACAGTCTTAAGTAATCTTGAATTTCAGTAACTGTTCCAACTGTAGAGCGAGGATTATGACTAGTTGACTTTTGATCAATCGAAATAGCAGGCGATAAGCCCTCAATAGCATCTACATCAGGCTTATCAACCTGGCCCAAAAACTGTCTTGCATAAGTTGAAAGGCTTTCAACATAACGACGCTGACCTTCAGCAAAAATAGTGTCGAAAGCTAGTGAACTCTTGCCACTCCCACTCACTCCAGTAAAAACAACTAACTGATTACGAGGAAGAGTCAAATCAATATTCTTTAGATTGTGCTGTCGAGCACCTCTAATGCGAATTACCTTTTCAAGGGATTCCTCAGATAAATCAGAAGGTTTAACAGCATGCTGATCTTTGTCCTTAGCCGAAGATCGCCCCATAAGGAATCAAGAAGCAGCACAAGAGTCTAATTAAGAGCGATCCGCTTAGGCAGCTTTCTTATCCAACAAGCTAGCTGCATAAGCTCTAGCTTCATCAAAATCTCCACCCGCTAACTCAGCTAATTCCTTACGACGAGATGCATCGTCTTGAAGAGAACAGACTTCAGAACGTGTATCCCCATTCTCCACTACCTTTCTGACACAAAAGTGATGGTCAGCAACAGCAGCTACTAAAGGTTGATGAGTTACACAAAACACTTGTCGCTTCGTTGATAGCTCCTTAAGAGTAGAAGCTATAGCCCTACTCACACGGCCACTGACACCAGAATCAATTTCATCGAAAATCAAAGTGCTCGAATCATCAACTTGAGATAGAAGAGTTTTCAAAGCCAGCATGCAGCGTGACATTTCCCCTCCAGAGGCAACCTCTATCAAAGGCTTTAAACTTTGGCCAGGATTTGCAGAAAACAAAAAGCTTATAGAATCAACTCCATTTTCTCTAGGCTCTGATTTATTTAATTGGACTTTAAAACAAGCATTTGAAAGCCCTAATGGACGCAGATATTTCATCATTTTCTTTTCTAAATCAATAGCTAAGCTTCTACGAAAATTGGTCAAAATATTATTGTTATAATCTCGATCTTTTCTAGCTAATATTTCATCCATTGCTAATTTTTTAAGAAAATCATCAGAGCCATCAACCGTTAAAGAATCACGAATTTCATCTCTCCTACAAATTAACTGTGATAAATCCAGATTATAAGAACGTTGTAATCGCTTTAACAAGGCAAGTCTTTCTTGAACTTCAACAAGCCGAGAAGAATCACTTTCCAGAAATGAGCCATATTGCTCAATTTCTGCATTAACTTCTTGTAAAGTTTCCTGCAAACCTAAAAGTTTTTTCAAAGACACTCCCAAAGAAGGGTCAAGTTCACTAATAATTTGTAATTCTTGTATACATACACCCAATTGATCAATTAAAGATGGAAGTTGATCGGTACCTTCCTGTAAAGAAAAAAGCAATTTAGCAATGCCCTCCTGCAATCTGACTGCATTAACTAAACGCTCTTCATCAATTTTTAGATTTTGTTCTTCGGAAGGATCATCTAAATGGGCAGAATCTAAATCATCCATACATTGTTTTAAATTTTTGGATTCTTTTTGCAATTGATTCCATTTAACTTCAGCCATATTTAATGCAACTGCAGATTCACGCCAAGTTTTCCAACTACGCTTAACATTACATAATGCCTTTTGAAGGTTAGGGCCACCAAATCGATCTAAATAACACAATTGATTTGAAGAAGAAGATAAATAATGTGCTTGACCTTGAGCTGTAAGATCAATTAACAAAGGTCGTAAATCACACAATTGCTGTTTGTTAATCACTATTCCATTTAATCTGCATCGACTTGAAATACGATCATCCTTCAAGCGCCATTCACGACAAATAAACAATTCATCCTCTTCAACATCAAAATCATTATTGGTTAGCCAAGATTTAACAGAGGAACTAACCAAGAAAGTAGCCTCAATTTGACAGGCTTTGGAACCATTTCTTAAAAACCGCATACCAACAGATGATTGACCGCCACCAAGCAAAATATCCAACGCATCTAGCAAAATGGACTTACCAGCACCTGTTTCTCCTGTTAAAACAGTAAAACCCTTTTCAAAAGCCAGTTCCAACTTATCAATAAGCGCTATGTTCTGAAGCCTTAAGCCAACTAACACTGTCAAAACCAACAACCAAAACGACGGTAGCGACAATTAGGCTGGTTTATAAGGGGGTTGGAAATCGTTCGCCATGAAAAAAATGGCAGAAGAATTAGGAGATTTCATCGAGGCTGCTGGACTCCTCGAATATGACCCCATTGCAATTTCAAAAATCTATAAGGGGAGCCCACTTCGTCTACTCAAGAGGCTTTGGCAAACACTGGTTCCAATTGGACTCTTTTTAATAGCAGTAGCTATAGATAAATTGATTGGACTACTGAAAGATGAGAAATACGCAAAAAGAAGAGCAAGAGAATTTTCTGAATTACTAGTAAGTCTTGGTCCAGCATTTATCAAAGCCGGTCAAGCCTTATCAACCAGGCCAGATATTATTCCAGTCATTGTTCTAGAAGAATTAGCTCAACTACAAGATCAGCTACCTGGTTTTAAAGGTTCTTTAGCAATGGCATGTATTGAAGAAGATTTAGAAATCAAAATAGAAGACTTATTTGAAAAATTAGACAAAGAGCCAATATCAGCAGCATCATTAGGACAAGTGCATAAAGGAAAATTAAAAACAGGAGAAGCAGTTGCCGTTAAAGTGCAAAGACCTGGATTGCGCGAACAAATAACTTTAGATTTATATATTGTCAGAATCATTGCAGATTGGTTAAACAAGAATGTTGGCCTAATTAGGAGCGACTTAGTTGCTCTAATAGATGAGCTAGGAATGCGTGTATTTGAAGAAATGGATTACCTTAATGAAGCTAATAATGCTAAGAGATTTCAAGAGCTACATAAACATAATTCAAAAATCGCAGTTCCAAAGATTTTTTCAGAGGCAACTAGCAGAAGAGTGTTAACTATGGAATGGATTGATGGTATAAAGCTGACCAATATAGAAGCTGTGAAAAAACTTGGGATCGACCCTGACGAGATGATTGAAATAGGAGTTAACTGTAGTCTTCAACAATTATTAGAGCATGGTTTCTTTCATGCTGATCCTCATCCAGGAAATCTATTAGCGTTATCCGATGGAAGATTGTGTTATTTAGATTTTGGAATGATGAGTGAAGTTTCTAAAAACTCCAGAACAGGATTAATTCAAGCCGTAGTTCATTTAGTTAATCGTAGCTTTAATAAACTTTCAAAAGATTTTGTAAAACTAGGATTCTTAGCTGAAGATGTAAATCTAGAGCCAATAGTTCCAGCATTTGAAAATGTATTTACTAATGCATTAGAAATAGGTGTTAGCAAAATGGACTTTAAAAGTGTAACTGATGATCTATCAGGTGTAATGTATAAATTTCCATTCCGTGTACCTCCCTATTATGCATTAATAATTAGATCCCTAATAACCTTGGAAGGAATTGCATTAAGTGTTGATCCTGAATTCAAAATCTTAGGGGCAGCTTACCCCTATTTTGCTAGAAGACTAATGGAAGATCCCGACCCACAATTACGTCAAAGTCTAAAAGAAATGTTATTTGATAGCAATGAATTTCGTTGGAATAGGTTGGAAGATCTAATAACAAGTGCTGCAAGCCAATTAGATTTAGATTTAGAAAAATTAATTGACCAAATGCTTGACTTTTTATTCTCCCCACATGGAGGAATTTTAAGAAAAGAGCTCGTTGAATCAATTGTGAATCGTATGGATAGTATTAATTGGTTTGCTGTACAAAAAATCAACAATAAATTACCAAAAAGAATGCAATCTAAAACAATAGAAGCGAATTTTCAAAAAAACATTGGTAATGAATCATTCCTTATCAAAATAAAGCCAATCAAAAAACTAATCAATATTGTAAAAGATCTTCCAGGTTTTAAATTAGAGCTTATAATTACAAGGTTGCCAAGATTGCTAAAAGAACCAGATATTAGAAAAATGAGTCTAACAGTAGTAAAGCGTGTTGCAGAAAAAGGGATGGTAAGAATGGTAAAGGTTGCAGCTGGAGTACCTCAATGAAATATCAATATGCTAAAAGTTGTGTTTTACTTTTATCATTGCTTTGTATTTGTTTCCCTGCAAGAACTAAAGCAGCTGAAGAAATAGCCTTTGTAAGTGGTGCATTTAGAAGAACAATTTCAATAGAAAATGTTGAGCACCTTGCAAAGACAGGAAAAGCAAAGGGTTTATTAGAAGATGTCCTGAGATTTAGTAATCAAGATCCTCAAAAGATATCTTTATTCTTAAATGAAAAATTTGACCTGCCTTTAGTACTAACAAGCAAATTGATGTATAGCTCTATTGGAAACGCAATCATCAATAGAGTAGCCCAAATTATTTATCCTATAAAAGTTCCAGACAAAGCAGTAAGTATTCCTGCAATAAGAGCAGGTGTTATCAATGGAATATTAATAGGTAATGGAGAGTTAAGTTTAGTTCAATTTTTGAAATCTTATCCGAATAAAGTTATCGCGATTAATCTACCTGCACTGTTTCAAATAACAAATAAAGTAGAGTCAATGACTGATCTTGTGAAATTTTTTTCAAGTTCACCACTGGAAAGACTTAAAGAAAGAAAGCCCTAAGGGTTAGATTCTTATAACTAATGGTCATTCAAAGTGTCTGTTCTCCAAAAGCTTGATAAAAGCATTTCTGATAATGCAAAAAGAGAACACTGGCCAGGTCTGATTGAATCATATAGATCTTGGCTGCCAGTCTCTAACAAAACACCAGTAATCACCCTCCAAGAAGGGAACACACCCCTGATCCCAGTGAGTTCAGTTGAAGAACGTATTGGAAGAAACGTAAAAGTCTATGTCAAATATGACGGTCTTAACCCAACAGGTTCCTTTAAAGATAGAGGTATGACAATGGCTATCAGTAAAGCGAAAGAAGAGGGTTGCGAAGCTGTAATTTGCGCAAGTACAGGAAATACATCTGCTTCTGCTGCTGCTTATGCAAGAAGAGGTGGTATGCGAACCTTTGTTTTAATACCTGATGGATATGTTGCGCAAGGCAAATTAGCCCAAGCATTAGTCTATGGAGCAGAAGTTTTAGCCATTAAAGGAAATTTTGATCATGCATTAGATATCGTTCGAGAAATAGCAAGTAAATACCCAGTAACACTTGTAAATTCAGTTAATCCATTCAGAATACAAGGACAAAAAACTGCGTCATTTGAAATTATTGATTCACTAGAAGAAGCTCCTGATTGGCTATGTATACCAATGGGAAATGCTGGAAATATAACCGCGTATTGGATGGGTTTTAAAGAATATTTTGAAGCTAAAAAGTCAAAAAAACTACCTAGAATGATGGGTTTTCAAGCAAGTGGTTCAGCCCCATTAGTATTAAATACTCTTGTAAAAGAGCCTAATACAATTGCTACAGCAATCCGAATTGGTAATCCAGTTAATCGTGAAAAAGCAATATCAGCACAAAAAGAAAGTAATGGTATTTTTGACTCAGTTTCAGATGAAGAAATAATCGAAGCATACAAAATGCTTGGCAAAGAAGAAGGTATTTTCTGTGAGCCAGCAAGTGCTGCATCAGTAGCTGGCCTTTTAAAAAATAAAAATCAAGTCCCAGATGAATCAACGATTGTTTGTGTTCTCACAGGTAATGGTTTAAAAGACCCAGAATGTGCGATCAATAATAATGATTCTATTTTTAATTCAGGCATTGAAGCAAATATAAAAACCGTTGCAAAAGCTATGAGCTTATAAAAATATTAAACAAAACTATACAGACAATTTTTTTTCTGACTGGGGAATTACTTAGATTTTGATTAAAAAAACTGGGGAAAACCTCTAAAAAGTTTCTTTTTTGATTTCTAAGTTTTCCCCAAAGCTAGAAAAAGGTGGAATTCCTTTTGTTTTCCATATAAGCAATAAAGCTTTTCCACATCATTAAAATCGCAAATTAGAGTTGTTTCAATGAAAATATGGCTTTTCCACTCTTTCCTCAAGCACTACTACTACGGATTTATATCTTTTTAAGAAATTAAGAAAAGAAGAAGAAATCTAAAATCGAAATAAAATCAGGTCATTGCATTTTTGTATTTTTTGTGAAATCTTGGGACTCCTTTTCAAGCTTTGGATGGTTGGGTTAGATCGATGAAACTGGTTTGTTCTCAACTTGAACTCAATACAGCGCTACAGCTTGTAAGTAGAGCTGTAGCGTCTCGACCGACTCATCCTGTGTTGGCAAATGTCTTGCTCACAGCTGATGAAGGGACTGGAAGGGTTAGCCTGACTGGGTTTGATCTGAATTTAGGAATTCAAACTTCGATTGCAGCTGAAGTTGAAGTCAGTGGAGCAACTACTTTGCCTGCTCGATTATTTTCAGAAATAGTTTCTCGATTATCTTCGGAATCTCCTATTACTTTGTCTTCTGATTCAGATGGTCAGCAGATTGATTTAATTAGTAAGAGTGGAACTTATAAAATGCGTGGTATGTCTGCAGATGATTTTCCTGAATTACCTTTAGTTGAAAGTGGGACTTCTCTGAAATTAAAAGCCGAGGCACTTCTTAAGTCGCTAAGAGCAACACTTTTTGCGAGCAGTTCTGATGAAGCAAAGCAAATATTAACAGGAGTTCATTTATGTTTTGATAAAAATACTATGGAAGCAGCAGCAACTGATGGTCATCGTTTAGCTATTTTAAATTTGCAAGAAGTTTTAAATGATGATGTCCTGTCTGAAGATGAGAATGAACATGATTCAAATAAATTTATGGTTACTCTTCCATCTCGCTCTTTAAGGGAATTAGAAAGGTTAATAGGAGGATGGAAAGAAGATGATGTTGTTAGTTTATTCTATGATCGTGGTCAAGTTGTTTTTCTTGCCTCTAATCAAATTATTACTAGTAGAACGTTAGAAGGTACATATCCTAATTATAAACAATTAATACCTGAAACATTTTCCCATTCATTAGAATTAGATAGATGTACTTTTATATCTGCTTTAGAAAGAATAGCTGTTTTAGCTGACCAACACAATAATGTTATTAAATTATCAACTCAAAAAGACTCTAAACTTGTTAATATTTCAGCAGATGCACAAGATGTAGGGAGTGGATCTGAATCTTTATCTGGCACACTAGATGGAGATGATATACAAATTGCATTTAATGTTAGATATTTATTGGATGGATTAAAAGTTATGAATTCAGACCGTATAACTTTACGATGTAATGCTCCAACTGCTCCAGCAATATTTAATCCATTTGGAGATACAAAATTATTTACATATTTAGTTATGCCAGTTCAAATACGTTCTTAAAATTGACTTTACCTAAAGACTTAATTTTAAGTGATCTTCTACATCATCGTGTTAGGTGTGATAAAGGTATAGATCATGGACCAGGTGTTATGGCTTGGATGCATCCACCTGTTCATAGATTGCTTGGATGGGTTACACGTCCTTCTCTTCTTCATCTTGAAAAACATATCTGGCGCTTAGATCAGTTACGTGGAATAGGTAATCAAGAAGCTTTTGTTAAAGGAAAACCTGCTTTGTCTGATCAAGCTACACTTGATAGGATCCCTACATTATTAGAAGCTGATTTATTAAATAAAAAAGGCCAACGTGTAGGAGAAGTTGCTGATTTAGTTTTTGATTCGAAAACGGGAAAAATACAATATTATTTAATATCTAGAAGTGATCCAAGAATCCCAGGTACAAGTCGATGGAGATTACCTTTACATAGAATTATTGATCAACAACCAGGTATGGTTTCTACTGATCTTGATTCTTTAGATGATATTCCTTTAGCTAAGTCGAGTTTTAGGCAGGTTTTTCTTAAGCGATCAAGAACTTGGAAAGATCAAATTAACGAATTTACAGATCGTGCAACTGATCGATTAGAGGGATGGTTAGAAGAACCACCATGGGAAGACTCTTCAGATGAATCTTCCAGAGTAGTAGACTCATCATATGTTGACCCTCTTGATGATTGGGGAGATGATTCGCGAAAAGACAACTTTACTAATCAATTAGATTTAAACAAAAAGATTTCAAAAGGTTCTAAAGGTTATAATATTAGCCTTGATGAAGAAGAAGATCCTTGGGTTTGATCTATGAGTTCAAAAACATTGAATGATGAATTTAACTCTTTATGTAATTCAAAAGAATATAAGGTGGATTATGACTTATTAAATGCATTATCCCATGAAGGTTTAAGAAAAAAAGATTATATAGAAATTTGTAGAAGACTTAAAAGACCTCCAAACAGGACAGAGTTGGGAATGTTTGGTGTTATGTGGTCTGAACATTGTTGCTATAGAAATTCAAAACCATTACTTCAATCATTTCCAACTAAAAGTACTCGTATTCTTGTTGGACCTGGTGAAAATGCAGGAGTTGTAGATTTAGGCTTTGGTCAACAATTAGCTTTTAAAATTGAAAGTCATAATCACCCTTCTGCTTTGGAACCTTTTCAAGGAGCCGCTACAGGTGTAGGAGGAATATTGCGTGATATATTCACAATGGGAGCCAGACCAATTGCATTACTTAATGCTTTGAGATTTGGACCATTAGAAGATAAAAAAAATATTAACTTAATGAAGGGAGTTGTTTCTGGAATTGCTCATTATGGAAATTGTGTAGGTGTACCAACAATTGGTGGTGAAGTAAACTTTGATAAGAGTTATTCGGGAAACCCTTTAGTCAATGCAATGGCTTTAGGGTTAATGGAAACTAAAGAAATAGTTTGTTCTGGTGCTTCAGGGGTAGGTTATCCAGTTATTTATGTTGGTAGTACGACTGGTCGTGATGGAATGGGAGGCGCAAGTTTTGCAAGTGCTGAATTAACAAATACATCATTAGAAGATCGACCTGCTGTTCAAGTTGGAGATCCTTTTTTAGAAAAAGGTTTGATTGAGGCATGTTTAGAAGCTTTTAAAAGTGGCGATGTTATTGCTGCTCAAGATATGGGAGCTGCAGGACTTACATGTAGCTGTTCTGAAATGGCTGCAAAAGGTGGTTTAGGAATTGAACTTAACCTTGATTATGTGCCTGCTCGTGAAGAAGGTATGTCTGCTTATGAGTTTCTATTATCAGAATCACAAGAAAGAATGCTTTTTGTTGTTAAGCCTGGAAAAGAAAAAGTATTAATGGAACGATTTACTAGAAGGGGATTACAAGTTGCTGTTGTTGGAAAAGTTCTGAAAGATAATGTTGTAAGGGTTTTACATAAAGGTAATATTGCAGCTGATCTGCCAGCTAGTGCTTTAGCTGATGATACTCCAGTAAATAAACATAAATTATTGGATGAGCCACCAGATGAATATTTGCTCAATTGGAAATGGGATGAAAACCAGTTGCCACAAGCAGATTATTCTGGAATTCGAATTGAATCGAATCAAAACTCAGATATAATTTCATGGAACAAAATACTTTTGAAATTATTAGATTACCCTTCAATTGCATCTAAACTTTGGGTTTATAATCAATATGATCAGCAAGTACAAGCAAATACTGTAATTTTACCTGGATTGGCTGATGCAGCTGTCATTAGATTAAGGCCCCAGGAAGGTGATAAATCAATTGAATCAATGAATAGAGGTGTAGCAGCTGTAGTTGATTGTCCAAATCGATGGGCATATTTAGATCCTGAAAGAGGTGCTATGGCTGCAGTGGCAGAGTCCGCTAGAAATTTAACTTGTGTAGGTGCTGAACCAATTGCTATAACAAACAACCTTAATTTTGCTTCTCCAGAAACCTCTATTGGCTATTGGCAGCTAGCAATGGCGTGTAAGGGTATTTCCAAAGCGTGTGAAGTCCTTAAAACTCCTGTTACTGGAGGTAATGTTTCTTTATATAATGAGACTAGGCTTTCTAATGGAGAATTATTACCTATACACCCTACTCCTGTTATAGGAATGGTTGGAATTATAGACAATTTAACCAACACGTGTTTGCAAGGTTGGTTAAATAAAGATGATTATATTTGGTTAGTTGGTCTTCCATTAGATACCTCTTTTAAAGACGATCGCTTGACGTTATCCGCTAGTAGTTATTTAGAATGCATTCATCAAAAAATCACAGGCAGACCTCCAATTATAGACTTAGAACTTGAGAAACTTGTTCAGTCATTTGTGCGTAAATCAATTCATGATGGTTATATTAATTCTTGCCATGATGTGAGTGATGGCGGATTGGCAGTTGCTCTTGCCGAATGTTGTATTTTTTCTGGATTAGGTGCTCATTGTGAATTTAGTGGTTCAGATTTGAGACTAGATAGATTGCTTTTTGCAGAAGGAGGAGCACGTATTTTAATGAGCATATCTTCTGAAAAAGAAGATAAATGGCTTGAGATGTTCAACGAATTTAATAATATTAACAGTGGCTTGCTAAATGTTACAAAAATTGGGCGTGTTAATGATTTAAATACACTTGTCTTTTCTAAAGATAAAAATAAATTAATAGATATTTCTATAGCAACTCTTAAGGACTCTTTTTATAATTCTATACCACGTAGAATTTCTAATAACAAGATATCTTCATCATGAGATCTTAATGGACATTATCTGCTTAGATATTAGCTTGAAGGGGATTCATTTCTAATGTGTGGAATAGTCGGCATTATTGCCAAAGATCAGGTTAATCAACAGATATATGACAGCTTGCTTTTATTGCAACACCGTGGACAAGATTCAACAGGAATAGCCACTATGGACGGTAGTGTTTTTCATTTACACAAATCTAACGGCCAGGTAAGAGAGGCTTATCGAACAAGAGATATGCGTAGCTTGAAAGGTAATATTGGGTTAGGACATGTTAGATATGCCACCAGAGGTGCTGCTCATCGTGAAGAGGAAGCTCAGCCTTTTTATGTAAATGCTCCATATGGAATCATTCTTGTTCATAATGGCAACTTAACTAACACTAGAGAATTAGAAAAGGAATTGTTTAATGTAGATCGTCGTCATACAAATTCATCTAGTGATACTGAGATGTTGTTAAATGTATTAGCAACAGAATTACAATCGCAAATTTATTCTAAAGAATTAGACCCTGAATACATATTTAGGGCAATTAGTTCAGTTCATAAAAGAGTTAGAGGATCTTATGCAGCTATTGCTTTAATAGCTGGTCATGGAGTGATAGCTTTTCGTGATCCATTTGGAATAAGACCTTTAGTTCTTGGCAAAAGAGAAGTTTTACCTAACAAAATAGAGTGGATGGTTGCTAGTGAATCTTTGGTCTTAGAAAATAATGATTATGAGATTGTTAGAGATGTGGAACCTGGTGAAGCTATTTTTATATCTATAGAAGGCCAATATTATTCAAAACAATGTGCTGAGAAACCACAATTATTTCCATGCTCGTTTGAGTATGTTTATTTAGCAAGACCTGATTCAGTAATGAATGGAATTTCTGTTTATGAAGCAAGGCTACGTATGGGAGACTATTTAGCAGAGACAATCAAGAAATATATTTCTATGGGCGATATTGATGTTGTTATGCCGATACCAGATTCATCACGACCAGCTGCAATGCAAGTTGCTCGACAGTTAGGAATTGAATATCGAGAAGGTTTTTTTAAGAATAGGTATATAGGTAGAACATTTATAATGCCTGGTCAATCTAAGCGGAAAAAGTCAGTTCGTCAGAAACTTAATGCTATGGGAACAGAATTTAAAGGAAAAAATGTTCTCATTGTTGATGATTCGGTGGTTAGAGGAACTACTTCAAAAGAAATTGTTCAAATGGCAAGATTAGCAGGTGCTAATAAAGTAACATTTACTTCGGCAGCTCCTCCAGTTCGATACCCTCATGTTTATGGAATAAATATGCCTTCTAGAAAAGAATTAATAGCACATAATAAAACTATTCCTGAAATTGCAGAAACTTTATTGATAGATAATATGGTTTATCAAGAAGTAGACGATTTGAAGTCTTCCATTATCAACCAAACTAATATTAGTGATTTAGATTTGTGCTGCTTTACGGGTGAATATGTGACGGGATCAGTCTCACAGGAATATTTAGACTGGGTAGAGAAAGAATATCTTTCTTGAATATTATTTATTCACTCTATCAATGAGATTACTTTTTCAATATATTCGTTCTCTTTTAATTCTATTTTATGTTCAAATTTTCTAAACTCTTTAGGATCAATTCTCCCATGTCTTCCATTACTTGTTGTTATACCAGTTAAGTGATTGCCATTATTGATATTAACAACTTCGTCTAATATATTTTTTCTTTCTTGAATTTGTATAGTCATTTCACCAAAATCACCTCTTTTGCAACTCCTAAGATTTTCACATATGATTCTAAGCATCTTGCCTTTTTTAGTTGTAATTATAATCGATCCTTGAGAACCTTTTGGACAAGAAACTCCTCCTGCAATTAATTCTCCAGGCAACATTTTCATCGTCATTGGTCCTTGTGCTAGCTTTCCCATTATTGGCATTGTTTCGTTATTAACTTGTAGCTTTAAAACTCTCCCTATGTTACTAGCTAAAACAACATCTCCTTCTGGATAACAAATAACAGCTGCTTTTAAGACAACTCCATTTTTTAGTTTTAATATCGTCGCTGCTCTTCCTGATAGATCCAAATCTTCTAACGACAGTCTTTTAAATCTTCCATCAGAACTTAATAATCCAAGTCCTAATTTTTCTTGTTTGGGCAAAGGTAGCAAGCTAATTATCTTTTCTCCTTCTAAGCCTCCTGGTAGAAATTTTTCTATTTTTCCAGGACTCTGACCAGAAAATTCCCATTTGACTAGTGCTACTCTTCCTGCTTCTGTTATGCCTAAAATTCTCGGATTTTTCTCTATAGGACATATAATTTGAGCTGGTGAAGGCTCATCCCCAACTTCACATGTTTCATTTAGATGTAGTCTTCCTAGAATTTGTGGACTGATTATTTTTACTTGATTATCACTTTGAATTAGCAATCTACTTTCTTTTGGTAAAGATTCAAATGCTTGCTTTTTTTGCAACTCTGCATTTGGCCTTTGACTTGCATTTTTTTCAGCTATTAGATCATCTCCACCTTCTATAAGTTTTGTTCTTCTTGGATTGCCAAATTTTTTCTTTAGGCTTTTAAATTCGTCTATTAATGTTTTTAATAGATCTTCTCTATTGCTTAATAAATTTTTTAGATCATTTCTTTGGATTTTAAGATCTTTGACTTCTTTATATAAACTACTTTGCTCTAAGCTTGTTAACCTTCTTAGTGGCATTGCCAAGACTGCATCTGCTTGCTTTTCTATTAAATCAAGTCTTACCATTAGTCTAGCTCTTGCCTCGGTTGCGTCTTTAGCTGTTTCAATCATTTCAATAACAGATCTAACATTTTTTAATGCCTTTATAAGTCCTTCTACTATTTCTAAGCGATTTAGAGTTTTATTTAAGACAAATCTTGTTCTGCGAATGATAGTATTTTCTCTATATTCAAGAAACGTTTCTAATAATCTTTTTAATGAAAGCTGTTTGGGGTGACCGTCAACTAAGGTAAGTAATATAGCTCCAAAATTGCTTTGCAAAGATGTTTTTCTATGTATGTCTTTTAATATTTTCTCAGGATTAGCATCTCTTCTTAACTCAACAACAACTCTCATTCCATCTCTATCACTTTCATCTCGTATGTCTGCAATGCCTGTTAATTTGGCATCATTGACAAGCTCGGCTAACTTTTCAATCCAGCCCGCTTTACTTAATTGATATGGTAATTCTGTGATGATAATTGCAGTCCTACGGTGTTTTCCTTTTCCTGGATGTATTTCTTCTATATGTGCCATTCCCCTCATCGGGATACTTCCTCTACCTTTTAAATAGGTTTCTCTTACACCTGAACCCAAAAGCACTTCGCCACCTGTAGGAAAATCAGGCCCAGGAATTATGGAAAGTAATTTTTCATCAGTTAAATCTGGCTTTTTAATTAATGCTATTAATCCATCAACTAATTCATTTAAATTGTGTGGAGGAATACTTGTTGCCATACCTACAGCTATTCCAGAGCATCCATTTAGAAGTAGAAATGGAAGTTGCGCAGGCAATACAGTTGGTTCTTGTTGTGATCCATCAAAATTAGGAGCAAAATCGACAGTTTCAGAGCCAATCTCATCAAGCATTGCTTCATGTGCAATTGGCGCTAATCGTGTTTCTGTATATCGCATTGCTGCAGGTGGATCATCATCCACAGAGCCGAAATTTCCATGTCCATTAAGAACTGGATATCTGCTAGAGAAATCTTGAACTAGTCGTACAAGAGCGTCATATACAGCTTGATCTCCATGTGGATGATATTTGCCTAAGACATCTCCTACGACTCGAGCACATTTTCTGTATGGCCTATCAGGGCTTAGCCCTAGTTCATGCATAGCAAAAAGTATTCTTCGCTGAACAGGCTTTAATCCATCACGGACATCAGGAAGTGCTCTTCCTACGATTACGCTCATTGCGTATTCGAGGTATGAGCGCTGCATCTCTTTATGCAGGGAAATAGGTTGGAGGCGCTCTTCGGCCATCCAGGTTAGGGATTAGAGAGGGTTATGGTTTTAGAGCACATATCTGCTGGTTTAGTTAGAAGATCTTTGTGATAATTAGACATTATTCCACTTCCGAGTTTGCTTTAGCTTTTTCGACTTCTGAAATCAATTGAGGATTAGTCAAAAGTTTTTTTGCAGCTTCTCGAAGTTTTCTACCCCATAATTGTTCCTTTTGAAAGGTGGAGGAAACATAATTTGGATTTTGTCTTAATGATTGCTTCGCTAGCTGAATAGCCTCTTGATTATTTTTTTCTTCTTGATGAAGCGCTGATGCTAGGGCTAACATTGGCTCTGCATTACTGTTGATTTTTAAAACATTCCTCCAGACTTCTATAGCTTCTTTGAACTTACCCATTTCAAATAAAACTAGACCTTGATTGTTCAGTGCTTCCCAAAAATTAGATTTTAAACTTGTAGCTTGTTTAAATGCTTTCTGAGCCAATTTCAATTTTTGTTGCATGACCAGAGCGTTCCCTAAATTAAAGTAAGCACTTGCGTTGTTCGGATCAATTTTTAGTCCTTCTTCTAATAGAAAAATAGCTTTTTTAGATTGTTTTTGGCGAAGACTTAGTGAAGCTTCTGCAAACCATATCTCAGCTTTTTTAGGATTTAATGACTTAGCTTTCTGAAGAGATATCTCTGCATCCTCAAGGTAGCCAATTCTTATTTGTGCTTCTGCAAGGATACCCCAAAGACGATCATCCTTTGGATTGATTGCGACAGCTAGTTCTGCTAATCTATAAGCCTCTTTGTGTTGCCCCAGATAAATTAATTGAGCAGCAGTTTTCCCTATATTTATACTTGTGCTTGAAAGTTCTTTTTGATTGGGTTCATAAACATAAGGAACAAATGCTTTTGCATTTGTAGTCAACAAGGTTATAGCGAGGCCTATCAAAACCCCTTTTTTCAAAGGGTTGTAATGATAATGATTGCTATTTATAGGATACTTCATTTCTTTTTTTTAACTCTTTTTGTCTTTGGTTGCCCTGTTTTTTTGTATAGCTTTAGCATTTCTTCTCCACATCCATGGCTTAATTCGTTTTAAGGCAGATCCTCGGACTTTTATTTTCCATTCTTGGTCACTCCATGAAATCGCTTGATCTGTTTTTAAGTTAAGTATCCATGGTTTGGGTTGAATTTCAGGATCTGAAGCAATAGGTATTTTTTTGTGATTCCATGGGCAGACC
Organism: Prochlorococcus sp. AG-363-A16; assembly: GCA_003280345.1. GTDB lineage: Bacteria > Cyanobacteriota > Cyanobacteriia > PCC-6307 > Cyanobiaceae > AG-363-A16. Next base: position 23,212 of record QCFB01000013.1, on the reverse strand, counting down.
TCTTGGCAAATATCACATCCAGCAACCCATTTACCTAAGGATTGGATAATTTCATTGGGCAATTCAGAATTCCGATTTTCAATTGTGTGGTATGCCAAGCAGCGGTTTGAGTTGACGATAAATGGTTCTGTAATTGCATTTGTTGGACATGCAGTAATGCAAGCTTGGCATATTCCACACCTTGGCTTTGATGGCTTGTCTGGAGTTAATGCTTCTGTACAAAGAAGGTGTCCTATGACCATCCATGATCCGCTTTTTTTATTAATTAAATTGCTGTTTTTTCCAATCCACCCTAGGCCGGCCTCTTCTGCCCAGGCCTTGTCAAGAAGGGGTGATGAGTCCACACAGATTTTCATGCGACATTGCGGCTTTTGATTCTTTAACCAATTTGCTACTCGTTTAAGTCTTACTTCTATTAGTTTGTGATAGTCATTCCCCCAGGCGTAGCGAGCAATTGATAAGCAGTTAGGAGATGGCTTGATGTCTACGTAGTAGTTCAGTCCTACTGCAAGAACGCTTTTGACTCCTTCTAGCAGACTATCTATTCTTTTTCGTCTTGGTGCTGACATCCATCCCATGTCTGCATGAAAACCAGCATCAATCCAGTTTTCTAATGCTTTGGTTCTGAGTTCAATTTGGGAACTTCCTGGGACTCTTGCAATGCCTACAGGGCTGAAACCTTCTTGTTCGGCGATTTTTTTTAAATTTTGGCTCAATTCTTTTTGAGCATCCATATTTTCCATGAATCAAGTCCATTAGATTTTATGTTTTTTCAAACCCTGACTAGCTTTTCAAGGAAGTTCCATAAGCTTTGACTGTTTATTGGATACCCTATCCTCTTGAGGAAAAGCTGAAAGGTGAAAATGAGTTGGTGCATTTTTATTAGTTTTTTTTGTGTTGGTTGACTTCATAACACTGTTCTGAAACTTCTTTATCAAATAACATAAGGTCCTTGGTTGAATAATCTATGCCAAAGGCATAGAAATCTACTTGGTGCAATCCACTCCCAGACAGGATCTTCCGCTTAGCTCTAGGCTTCAGCAGGATCTCAAGAATGACCTGATAGCCGGATTATTAGTGGTTATCCCATTGGCCACCACAATTTGGTTGTCAACCATAGTTAGTCGTTTTGTCCTGGCATTTCTTACTTCGATCCCAAAGCAATTAAATCCTTTTATTACTCTTAATCCTCTGCTTCAAGATCTTATTAATCTTGTTTTGGGATTGACTGTCCCTTTATTGGGCATTCTTTTAATTGGTTTAATGGCTCGGAATATTGTGGGTCGTTGGTTGCTTGAGTTTGGGGAAGGGACTCTGTCTCGAATTCCTTTGGCTGGTTCGGTCTATAAAACTTTGAAGCAGTTACTTGAAACTTTTTTGCGAGATAATTCAAAGAGATTTCGTAGAGTAGTTCTTGTAGAGTACCCACGAGAAGGTTTGTTTAGTGTTGGTTTTGTTACTGGCTTAGTAGGGCCTTCATTACAGCCTGAATTAGATGAGCCATTGCTTAGTGTGTTTATTCCCACTGCACCAAATCCTACGACTGGTTGGTATACGCTTGTTCCAGAGTCTTCTGTTCGTGATTTGAATATATCTGTAGAAGATGCATTTAGGACGATCATTTCTGCTGGAATTGTTAATCCAGATGAGCGTGAGGTTCCTGTAAACCGTAGTTTTTCTAGTTTGTTCGCTCAGTTGAGAGCTACTACGGCACCTTCCTCTACTTCTCCATAAGGCTACCTATACTTTGCTTAAAAAATTAAATGATTCAATCTAGATCTATTGCTAGAGAATTAGCTCTTTTAGTTTTGGGTCAGATTCCTGAAATTGAGAAAAAAACTATTCAAATTACTTCTCTAGAAACTTTGCTTCAAAAAGGGTTAGATAGTTTGGAAGGGCATTGGCGTGAAGTTTTAGATAGTTGTGCAGAAAAGTTGGAAGGTGCTCAGCAACAATTGCTAGAGAGTGAGCTTCAAGAAGCTAACAAAGAATCTATTCTTCGAGTACGCAAGCATTTAGATGCATGTTTAAAAGAATCAGAGGATTTATTGAATTGTCTTTCTACAAGTCTAGAGCTCCCTCGCTTATTATTTTTAAGTGATCAAGAGCAAATACGAGTTGGGGCGATGAAACGTGTGAATTTAGTTATTGAGCAAAGAGATAGTATTGATAAACAGCTTAATGAAGTTATGGAAGGTTGGCGGTTAAAACGATTACCTCGTATAGATCGAGATATTTTGAGAATAGCTGTAGTTGATTTAACTAATCTTGACACTCCTCTTGCAGTTGCTTGCAATGAAGCAGTTAATCTTGCAAATCGTTATAGCGATGAACAAGGGCGTCGTATGATTAATGGTATTTTGCGAAGATTGCAAAATACTTTTGTGAAAAGTTTTGCATAATGTCTTTTGATGAATTTAAACGTAAATTTGATGATTCTTCTCAAGATCAGTTGGAAGAATTAGATAGTAATGATCAAATTGCATCTTCATTTGAAGACTCTTCGCTAAATTCAGAAGATGATCCTTTGGAATGGGCAAAGCAAGCATTTGCAAGGCTTAAGGAAAAACAAGAGCAAGAAAAATCTGTTCAAGACTCTCTTGTATCTCAAAGCCCTATTTCTACCCCCTTTATAGAAAATCAATCTTCATATAATGAAGTCATACCGAATATAGAATTAGAACAGCAAGATAATACATTTGAAGAATCAACTGAATCATTAGCAGATTCAATCGAGCCTCAGCTTGGAGATTTTGATGAAACTTTTACATGGTCTGCTGAAGTATTGGCTGCTCAAGGTCGGCAGGTTGAGCAGGTTTCAATAGAAGAAATTGACTGGCTTGGACGCTTAAAAAAAGGACTTGAAAAGACCCGCAAGGTTTTTGTTACTGAGCTTTTAGAGAAATTAGGGGACGACCCTCTTACCCCTGAAGTAGTTGATGATTTAGAAACTTTATTAATTCGTGCTGATGCAGGAGTTGTAGCTACTGATCAAATTCTTGAAGCTTTAAGAAGACGTTTAAATGAAGAAGTTTTAGATGCTCAAGAAGGACTTCGTTTTCTTAAAGAACAACTTTGCACTCTTCTTGAAACTCCTATTAAGGATAGTGGAGTTGATTTATTGTCTCCAGACAAAAATGCATTAAATATTTGGTTAATGGTAGGAGTTAATGGTGTTGGTAAAACAACTACCCTTGGAAAGCTTGCAAATTTATCAGTTAGAAGTAGTTATTCTACTTTGATTGCAGCAGCTGATACATTTCGTGCAGCAGCAGTTGAGCAAGTAAAAATTTGGGGGGATCGCAGTAATGTTCAAGTTATTGCAAATGAGACTTTAAATGCTGATCCTGCTGCTGTTGTGTTTGATGCAATTGGAGCTGCCAAATCAAAGGATGTCAATTTGTTGTTAGTTGATACAGCTGGAAGGTTGCAAACTAAGCATAATTTGATGGAAGAATTGCAAAAAATTAGAAGGATAATTGATAAACTTGCCCCTGAGGCGAAAGTTGAATCATTATTAGTTCTTGATGCTAGTCAAGGGCAAAATGGGTTACGTCAAGCAATGGCATTTGGCGAGTCAGCTGGTTTGACTGGTGTGGTTATAACTAAATTAGATGGTTCTTCTCGAGGTGGTGTAGCTATAGCAGTTGCATCAGAAGCGAAGTTACCTATTCGATTTATTGGTGCAGGTGAAGGGATTAGAGATTTAAGACCTTTCAATAGCTTTGAATTTGTGGAAGCTCTTTTGGCAAATCGTTGATTTTTGAGTTTGTTCTCTTAGATCTTGCTACCTTTTTAATCCTGCCATGGAGATGCAGTGAGTAGTAAACCTCCAAGGCGACATCCAAATCCTAGTACTTCTTTGCGAAGTGCTCCTCAATCACAATCAGCTTCAGCCTCTTTGAGGGAATTACTCGATAGCTTGTCTAAAGAGCAATTGTGTAATCAGGAATTGTTAGTTTCACTGGGATTTGCGCTTAGAAGTTTTACAAATTTATATCGCTTTTTGGAACTTGTTCCTGTTGTAGCTTCTCGTTTGGTTGGTTTGCCTGGTGCATTATTGATCCCTTTTCAATCCGATGGTCGTTTATGGAAAGAGCAGTTACAAGCAGTTCCATTTGATCAATGCCAAGAATTGCTGAGGCAATTGGCTCATTTTGAAGCAGGAATGAAAATTGGTTTTGGAGCTGACGAAACCCAGTTGTTTCGTTTGGATCAGTTTGTTCAGCGCCATATGGCTAACTCTGGACTTTTTGCAACTTCACTTGTAGCGAGAGGAAGGCAAAGGGGGCGTTTATATGTTTTTGGACCAAAGGAATCTTTTATTTGGAGTGATGTGCATCGGCGTAATTTGCAGCTGGTTTCAGATCTTACGGGCGTTGCGATTGAAAATGATCTGATTCTTCAAGAGGTCCGTCGACATGAAAGAGTTGATCGACAATTAAGCATTGGAGCAGAAATTCAAGCACAATTATTGCCGGATCATTGTCCTGTTGTTGAAGGAATTGAACTTGCTGCGCTTTGTAGACCGGCGTTTCAAGTAGGGGGTGATTATTACGACTTTATGCCTACTAGACCTGAACTTATTGGGAAGAGGAAAGAGCGAGGGCGCTGGGCATTTGTAATAGGAGATGTAATGGGTAAAGGTATTCCAGCTGGACTTTTAATGACCATGCTACGAGGAATGTTAAGGGCTGAAGTTTTAACTGGCTTGCCTCCCGATCGCATCCTTCATGATTTAAATCAATTGGCCCAAGAGGACTTATCTCACTCGCATAGATTTGTAACTCTTTTTTATTCTGATTACGACCCTAAAACTCGCAGATTGAGATATGCAAATGCTGCACACAATCCACCATTGTTGTGGAGTGCAGAAAAAAGATCTATTTGCCGATTGGACTCTCCTGGATTTTTGATAGGTCTTCAGTCTGAAGCGGATTATGTTTGTGGAGAAGTAATTCTTGCGCCTGGTGATGTTTTGCTTTATTACACTGATGGTGTAACAGAAGCTCCTGGTATTACAGGTGATCGTTTTGATGAATCAAGATTAATTCGGACTCTTGAGCAATCTTGTAAGAGTGGTTTAAGTTCTCAAGAAATTTTAGAAAAACTTTTTGCTCGTTTGGATCGTTTTGTTGGGACGGAACATCAGCTTGAAGATGATGCTTCTATGGTTGTTTTAAAGGTTCATGAAGAATTGATGCTGCCTTCGTTAAATAAGTAAATCACTGACAATTTGTTTGCAAACTGCTTTATTAGAAGAGAGGCATTTAAGAGTTGGTTTGTCTAAGGCTTGGAGCGATAGGTTTGAGCAAGGCTTGAATCCAGTTATTGAGCGTTTTAATGCTTCGATTGGATTTGACATCAATCTTCTGCAGGAAGATTTGGATGGATCAATTGCACATGCTCGAATGCTTGGAAAATGTGGTGTTATCACTGCAGAAGAAGCTTCTCAAATTGAGAGTGGCCTTGAAATCATTCGTTCTGAAGCAGCCGAAGGAACTTTTAAGGTATCTGTTGCTGATGAAGATGTTCATTTTGCAGTTGAACGGCGCTTAATAGCTCTTTTAGGTCCTTTAGGAAAAAAGCTGCATACAGGACGAAGTCGTAATGATCAAGTGGGGACTGATATGCGGCTTTGGTTAAGACGGCGTGTAGATAAATTTGATGCGGAATTAGAACGGTTTCAGCTTGCTTTATTGCAACAAGCTGAAGCTCATTTGTTTACTCTTATACCTGGTTATACGCATCTTCAAAGAGCACAACCATTGTCTTTAGCTCACCATTTGCTTGCTTATGTTGAAATGATTCAACGAGATAGGGATCGTTTTTTAGATGTCAGAGCAAGAATCAATATTTGTCCATTAGGGGCGGCAGCATTAGCAGGAACTTCTGTGCCTATAGACCGTCGCTATACAGCGAAAATACTTGGATTTGATGACATTTATTCAAATAGTTTGGATGCAGTTAGTGATCGAGATTTTGCGGTTGAGTTTGCAGCTGCATCATCTTTGGTTATGTCACATCTCAGTCGGTTATCTGAGGAGGTAATTCTTTGGGCTTCTGAGGAATTTGCCTTTGTTCGACTTACTGATAGATGTGCGACTGGTAGTAGTTTGATGCCACAAAAGAAAAATCCTGATGTTCCAGAGTTAGTAAGGGGTAAGACAGGTCGGGTTTTTGGACATCTACAAGCATTGTTGACAATGATTAAAGGTCTACCACTTGCATATAACAAGGACTTTCAAGAAGATAAAGAGGCTCTTTTTGACATAGCTCATACGCTACATGTTTCTTTGGAAGCTATGTCAATCCTTATCGAAGAAGGGTTGGAATTTTGTCCAGATCGGTTGTTTAGTGCAGTCAGCTCTGATTTTTCTAATGCAACAGATGTAGCTGATTACTTAGTTCGTAAAGGAGTTCCTTTTAGAGAGGCTTACCAAATTGTTGGGAGGGTGGTTAAGAGCTGCCTTAAAGAGGGGATTTTGTTAAGAGATCTAAGTATTGACCAATGGCAAGATGTACATCCCTCTATTGATGAAGAACTTTTTGAACGCTTGGAGCCTAAGCAAGTAGTTGCTTCAAGAATGAGTGAAGGGGGAACGGCTTTTGAAAGAGTTGAAGAACAGTTAAGGTACTGGCGAAAACGTTTTGGTTCTAGAAAGGAATGAATTATCCGCTTAGGTGGGTTTTCGCCAGTTAGAGTGAAAGGGGCAATGATTCTTTTTTAGAATCATGAACCAATGTCTATTTTCTAGTCCAATAGTTCCATTTATTTTCGGTCCACCAGTCAAGTGAGTATTTTTGTTGGAAATTTGCCCTTCCGCGCTGAGCAGGAAGACGTCATTGAATTGTTTGCTTCCTTTGGTGAGGTTGCGAATTGTTCTCTCCCTTTAGAACGCGATACCGGTCGCAAAAGGGGATTTGCATTTATTGAGATGGCTGATGAAGCCGCTGAGGCTGCAGCTATTGAGGCCCTTCAAGGTGCAGAAATGATGGGTCGCCCTTTAAGGATCAATAAAGCAGAGCCAAGGGGTAGTGCTCCACGAAGAGGCGGTGGCTACGGCGGCGGCGGCGGCGGCGGTTACGGCGGTGGCGGCTACGGCGGTGGCGGTTACGGCGGTGGCGGTAATGGCGGTGGCGGTAATGGCGGCGGCGGTAATGGCGGCGGCGGAGATCGTAGTTCGGGTGCTCGTGGATGGGAAGATCGTAGTTATGGAGGTTCTTCTTCAGAAGCGAGCGGTAAAGAAGATGGGCGAAGCCGACGTCGCAGAGGTACAGCTTCTGATAGCAGTAGTAGTTTCTCTAATGATTTCAATACTGATGACTATGGCGGAGCAGAGGGGTAGCAGCTATTTACAGCCCTGCCTCTAGAAGTTGCTGAGCTGCTTTTTCTAAAACCTTTAGATCAGATTTAGATTTTTGGGCATTAGAGCTCAGTTCTCTTCTCCAATTACGTGCACCTGGAACACCTTCAACAAGTTGTAAGAGGTGTCTACAGATATCCCAAAGACGACCATTGCGATGTAAATGCTCTTCGGCATGAGGAAGTAGACCGTAGATAACACCAGAAGCTTTTATAGAGCGTGCTTGTTCACCGTAGATAATTTCGTCTATGTTTTTCCAACGAAGAGGATGTTCGTATGCAGCTCTTCCAACCATTGCACCATCAAATGTTTCAAGGGCTTTTAAACAAGTTTGAGTATCTTTTAAACCACCATTTAATTCAATTTTAAGATGTGGTAATTGTTTTTTGAGATCTTCTACACGTTCATACTGGAGAGGAGGAATTGTACGATTTTGTTTTGGATCTAAGCCTTTTAAGTAGGCTTTTCTTGCATGCACAATAAATCTTTGGGCACCTGCTTTTGCTACACAAGAAACAAAAGCTTTTAGTAATTTTGCGCTATCAAGATTATCTATACCTATTCGATGTTTGACTGTTATTGGTAGGTTGCTTGCATTGGACATTGCTTCAACACAACGTGCGACTTGATCAGGATTGGCCATTAGGCAAGCACCAAAGTTGCCAGCTTTTACCCTTGGACTTGGACATCCAATATTTAGGTTGATTTCGTCGTAACCCCATGCTTCTGCAAGTTTTGCAGCTTCAGTTAACAGTTGAGGGTCGTCTCCTCCAATTTGGATTGCGATTGGATGTTCGATGGAATCGAAATCCAGGAATTGATTTTTTTGCTTGCTGTGATGCAAAGCCTTTGCAACGATCATTTCTGTATATAGCAGTGCTCTTCGAGTGATTTGACGCATCAGTACTCTGTAATGACGATCTGTGTAGTCGAGCATTGGGGCAATGCTGAACCTATAGGCTTCTTGAATGTTTAATGGTGGTTCAGCAATCATCGCGTCAAATTGTTTGCAAGTTTGCTGTTTTTTTGATTAGAAAAGTTTGTAGGGAAATTCCTTGCTTTTATGAAGAACTCTTTTTTACTTTGGACTCGTCGCACTTTGCTTATGGGTATTTTGACAAGCTTCTTTGGAAGTTTTTTGCGTCCTAAAGATGTTTTAGCAGCTTCAGACGCTGCCGATGTTTCTTGGGCGTTAAAAGATTCTGAGTGGAAGAAGCGACTTTCATCTGCTGCTTACAACGTTCTTAGACAAGAAGGCACTGAGCCACCATTTTCTAGTTTACTTAATGAGGAAAAGGAAGATGGCATTTTTCATTGTGCTGGTTGTGACTTGCCTTTATTCTCTTCTGCAAATAAATTTGATAGTGGTACAGGGTGGCCGAGTTTTTGGAAGCCTTTAGATAAGGCTATAGATACGAAAACAGATTTCAAATTGATTGTTCCACGTACTGAATATCACTGCCAAAGATGTGGTGGGCATCAGGGACATGTGTTTAATGATGGCCCTAGACCAACTGGTAAACGTTATTGCAATAACGGAATTGCCCTTACATTTCGACCAAAGAGCTGACCTCATAATCATTGGTGGCGGTGCATCAGGTTTTATGGGTGCGATAACTGCCGCTGAAGAAGGAGTTTCTTCAGTTTTAATACTTGAGGCCACTACCAAGCCTCTTGAGAAGGTAGCTATGAGTGGCGGAGGGAGATGCAATCTCACCAATGCATGTTGGGACCCAAAAGAATTAGTTAATAGTTATCCTCGTGGTCAACGTCCTCTTTTGGGTCTTTTTAGTCGCTTTGCTTCAGGAGATGCAGTTGCATGGTTTGAAGAGAAGGGTTTGAAATTGGTTGAAGAGGAAGATGGTCGAATGTTCCCTGTTTCAAATTCTTCCTCTCAGGTTGTTGAATGTCTTTTGAAGGCAGCTTTCTCAGCTGGGGTTAATCTTTTTACTAGAAAATCAGTTAAGCATTTGGAATATGTAGATGTAGATAACTTCTCAGTTCATTGTCAGGACGGCTCGAAATTTTTGGCAAAAAGAATACTAATTGCTACTGGTGGGCATCCAAGTGGAAGAAAATTGGCGTCTAACTTATCTCATAGAATTGTTTTACCAGTACCTTCATTATTTACCTTTACAATAGATGCCACACCATTAACAAATTGCTCTGGTATTGCGCTTAATAATGTTGAGATCCAATTGTCAGTTGGACGAAGGAAATTTGAAGATCGAGGTCGCTTACTGATTACACATTGGGGCTTAAGTGGACCTTCTATACTTAGATTGTCTGCTTTTGCTGCTCGTGACCTGTTTGACAATAAATATAAGGCTAGCTTAACCGTTAATTGGTTGGGTTGTCATTACGATTTTGCTAAGCAAGTCTTACGAGATTATCGTATTGAAAAAGCATTGTCCAGCATTGCCAGTGCTAAGCCATTTACGCAATTACCCAAGAGATTATGGACGATACTTTTGCAACAAGCTGATATTAATCAAGAAACAAGATGGGCAAATTTTTCTTCCAAAGAAGAACATAGGTTGTTGATTGAATTGTTAAGTAGTCATTATTTTATAAAAGGAAGAGGCCCTTTTGGAGAAGAATTTGTAACTGCTGGTGGAGTTAATTTAGATGATGTTCAACTCAGAACTATGGAAAGCCGTTTATGCAAAGGATTGTATTTTTCTGGTGAATTGTTGGACATCGATGGTTTAACTGGAGGTTTTAATTTTCAACATTGTTGGACTAGTGGCTGGCTGGCTGGAAAGGCCATAGCTGATAGCTTGCAGCCGTTAAAATGAATTAAACTATTACTAAAGAAAGGTGCGGGCTTCCGCAGCTTGTCTTTTGAGCACTGCGTCTATCAACATATATTAATTGCTAGCTACTGTCGGTTTAGATGAGTGAAGAAGTCCCAGTTTCATCCCAAGACTCTGTTGATAGCGGTTCAGAGGTTCTTCAAGAGGCTGGCTTAGAGTCCCAGAAAACTAGTGATGATATTTCTGAAGCTTCTTCTAATCCGACGATGATTGGTGATGATGTCTCTTCAGTAGAGGAAGAGACCGAACTTGCATCCAACGAAGTTAATTTGTCTTCAGAGGAATGCAAAAGTTCTGGTGACAATGAGGCACGCTTGGAACAGCTAGAGAAGGAACACGAAACCTTGAGAAGTCAATATATGAGGATCGCGGCAGATTTTGACAATTTTCGTAAGCGTCAAACTCGTGATCATGATGATCTTCGTTTGCAGCTACTTTGTAATACTTTGAGTGAGATTCTTCCTGTAGTCGATAATTTTGAACGTGCTCGTCAACAACTTGACCCTCAAGGAGAAGAAGCGCAAGCATTACATCGAAGTTATCAAGGTCTTTATAAGCAGCTTGTAGATGTTCTGAAGCAGCTTGGAGTTGCGCCAATGAGGGTTGTGGATCAGGTGTTTGATCCAAATTTGCATGAGGCTGTTTTAAGAGAACCCAGCGAAGAGAAATCTGAGGATGTTGTTTTAGAGGAATTACAACGCGGCTATCACATTAATGGTCGTGTTTTACGCCATGCTCTTGTGAAGGTCTCTATGGGGCCAGGACCTCAGGACAAGGACAAGGACTCTCTTCAAAAAGATGAAAATCTGCAAGAAGATGAACCTCCTAATGATGGAGATGTTCCTAATACGGAGACCTGATTAAATGATTTTGCCTTTTAAGGTTATGTGCTTTAGACGAACTAATGGCTGATTACTACGACTTATTAGAGGTCAGTAGAGATGCTGATAGCGATACGTTAAAGCGTGCGTATCGTCGTCTTGCTCGCCAGTTTCATCCAGATATTAATAAAGATCCAGGAGCTGAAGAACGCTTTAAAGAAATAGGTCGTGCTTATGAGGTGTTGGGAGACCCACAAACCCGTGCTCGTTATGACCAGTTTGGGGAGGCTGGATTAGGGGGTGCTAGTGGCATGCCAGATATGGGAGATATGGGCGGCTTTGCAGATCTTTTTGAGACCTTTTTTAGTGGATTTGGTGGAGCTACTGCTTCTAGTGGGCGCTCTCAAAGGAGAGGTCCTCAACAGGGTGATGATCTACGTTATGACCTCACAATTGAATTTAATCAAGCTGTATTTGGAGAAGAGAGGGAAATAAAAATTCCTCATTTGGAAACCTGTGGCAATTGTCGAGGTACAGGAGCGAAGACGGGGAGTGGTCCTGCTGCTTGTAATACTTGTGGAGGAGCGGGTCAGGTTCGTAGAGCTACAAGAACTCCTTTTGGGAGTTTTACTCAAGTTGCTGAATGTCCTAATTGTGGAGGTACTGGTCAGGTAATTGCAGATCCTTGCGGTTCGTGTGGAGGCCAGGGAGTGAAGCAAGTAAGAAAAAAATTGCGAATCAATATTCCGGCAGGAGTTGATACAGGAACAAGATTGAGGGTATCTGGGGAAGGAAATGCAGGATTAAGGGGTGGACCCTCGGGAGATTTATATGTTTTTTTGAAGGTCAAAAACCACCCACGATTGAGAAGAGAAGGGTTAAATATTTTTTCGGAAGTAACTGTGAGTTATTTACAATCAATTCTTGGTGACATTATTGAGGTCGACACTGTAGATGGCCCTGAAAAATTGGAAATTCCTATGGGCACCCAGCCAAATGCTCTTTTAACTTTGGAGAATAAAGGAATACCTAAATTAGGAAACCCTGTAGCAAGAGGTAATCAATGCATCACTGTAAATGTATCGTTGCCGAAACGATTGTCTACTGAGGAGCGCACCCTACTAGAGGAATTAGCCAGACATTATTCTGCAAGAGGCCCTCAACATCACCATCATAAAAGTGGCCTGTTTTCACAATTATTTGGCCAAAAGTAATGTCAATTGGCTCTTCTCTTCAGCATCTTGATCTTCGAGGTGTTCCTTGCCCGGTGAACTTTATTAAATGTCGCCTTGCTATGGAAAAGTTAAGTTCTAATGATTCTTTAGAAATAGATTTAGATCGAGGTGAACCAGAATTAATGGTTATTCCTGGCCTTCGCGAGGAAGGATATGATGTGCAAATTGTCGATGAGGACTCTAGATGGATTAAATTAATGGTGACCTTTAGTGCCAGGTAACTCTGATCAATATAGCGGTATTGTTGTTGCTTTAAAGGCAAATTATTTGGTTGTTGAATTAGATGCAAGGCAATTAAATAATCATAATAAAATTGAATTTACTGATATTATCCCTTTGCGCTTTTTATGTACACGTAGAAGTAGGTTAGATCATATTGGCTCACTAGCAAGTGTTGGGGATAATGTTTTAGTGGAAGCAATTGATTTGAATGAGCGCAGAGCAGTTGTTTGTGCTGTTAAACCAAGAAAGAGTTGGTTGAGTCGACCCCCTTTGGCTAATGCTACAGAAGTATTTGTTCTCCTTTCAGTGCAGCAACCAGAGTTTAATGTAAATCAAGCAAGTAATTTTTTGGTTTCTGCTGAAAAAACAGGCTTAAATGTCAGTTTGGTTTTGACTAAAACTGACCTAATTCATGGTAATAAGTTAAAGGAAATCATTCAAAGATTAGACGGTTGGGGCTATAAAGCATTGGCCATATCTACTATAACAAGAGATGGCATAGATTCTTTGGTTGAAAAATTTAGATCTTCTTACCTATCAGTACTTTGTGGACCTTCAGGTGTAGGTAAAAGTAGTTTGTTGAATTATTTACTGCCTAACGCATCACTTCCTGTAGGAGCTGTTTCTGGAAAGTTACAACGGGGAAGACATACTACTCGCCATGTCGAACTTTTTTCACTCCATAAATCATCTTTTATTGCTGACACTCCTGGTTTTAACAGGCCTGATATACAAGCAAAGGTAAATCAATTTCCTTTTTTATTTCCTGAATTAAGATCTCAACTTGAGAATAGTTCTTGCAAGTTTCGTAATTGCTTGCATCGAGATGAACCAGGATGTGCAATCCAAAAGGATTGGGAACGTTATAAATATTACAGGCAATATTTAGAAGAAAAGCTTAGCTTTCCTGATCAAATCCAGGGAGATTGAGATTTAAACCTCCTGTAAGTTCTTCCATTTTGGCTTTCATAGTTTTTGTGGAATTGTCATATGCTGCTTTTAGGGCATTCATGACAGCTGTTTCTGTAGCTACTTGTCCATCTTCGAGTAGAGAAGGATCTATATGGACTTTGAGTGGCTGCTGATTTCCTGTTAACCAGATGCTCGCTCTTCCATCCTCACTTTTCCCTTCAAGCTCCATTGAATCCAGTTCATCCTGCAGTTTTTGTGCATCTTTCTGAATTTGTTGGGCTTTGCGAAAAGCTTCGGTTAGTTGTCCGAAATTGGGAAGTCCGAATGCTGACATATCATTACTAGACTAATGAGCAGACTAGTCCTTTATTTGAATCCAAGTTGTTTTACTTCAGTTTGAAGTGTTAATCCATGAGCTGCTTTGACTTTTTCTTTTATAAATTGAATCAATTCAAGAATATTACTTGCAGTAGCTTGACCAGTATTAACTATGAAATTTGCATGAATATTTGAAATTTCAGCACCACCAATTCTATGTCCTTTTAATCCTAGGTTTTCAATTAGTTCGCCAGCATGATGATGTTTTGGATTGCGAAAAACACTGCCGCAACTTGGAAGATGGTAAGGTTGAGTATTTGTTCTATGGTGTAAATTATCATTTGTTTTTTGAATTAGATCTTCTTTGTTGTGACCGGTTTCTAATCGGAATCGTGAAGATAAAACTAATAATTCTTCTTTTTGCAAAAGACTTTTGCGGTATCCAAAATCAAGATCTTTTTGGTTTATTTCAAATGATTCTCCACCTTTCAGAGGAAGAACAGTTACTGATTGGAGTCTTTCGGCTGTGCAACAACCTTGAGCTCCTGCGTTCATTACTGCTGCCCCTCCGACAGTTCCGGGGATTCCGATGGCCCATTCCAAGCCATGCAGACCAGCTTTTGCTGCCCGTCTAGATAAGGTTGGCATTGGTTCACCTCCTAATGCCTCGATGATTCCATTTTTGGCATCAATATGACTACCTTGAAATTTCCGTAAAACCAGAGAAAGACCTTCAAGTCCATCATCATTAATCAAAAGATTTGAACCACAACCAATAATATTAAAAGGAATTTTTTTTATATTTGCCCAATTAATTAACTCTTGAATTTCAGGAATATCTCTAGGTTCTGCCAACCATTCTGCAGGACCCCCAACACGCCAGGTCGTAAAATTGGAAAGTGATTTAAAGGTACTTGTTTCTATTTTATCCAAGAATAATTATGCAGCAATGTTTGAAGAAGGCAAATTATTTTCGTTATATTTATTTTGTAATCTTTGCCAAAGGCTATTTATATCACCTGCACCCATGCTTATAATAAGATCATTTTCTAGGGTATTTTCTTTCACTAATATTGTTAAATGATCTAAGCTATCTGATACTAAGACAGGAACATTTACATGATATTTTTTCATTGCAATAGCTAGTGACTTATTGTTTATTCCTTGGATAGGTTTTTCACCTGCTTCATAAAGTGGAGCGAGGAGAACTAGGTCGGCTTTGCCGAGAGATTTTGCGAAATCGTTTAGAAAATTCTTTGTTCTACTATAACGATGAGGTTGAAAAACAACGACAAGCCTTTTATTTTCTTTAGTTAAGTCGTTTGGATTGCTTTTAACCATTAGACGTGCTCTGGCAATGGTTGCACTTATTTCACTTGGGTGATGTGCATAATCATCAATAATTTGACGCCCTTTCCAATTACCTCGTAATTCAAAGCGTCTACTAGGAGCTTGTACAAAGGGCATATATTTTTTTAATTCTTCAAAAGACATGCCTTCCATGCGGCAGGCACCTATTGCCGCAATTGAATTACTTAGATTATGAATTCCTGCCAATGGAAGAGTTATCTTCCCAATTAATTTTTCTTTTTCATAGATCATAGCGACAGTCTCATTGCCATCAAATTTGACTGGCAAAGCAGCAAAATCTACGCCTTGATATGTTTTGACTGACCACCAAGCTGAGGCTTTAAAGTTTTTTCTTAGATTTGGGCAATCGTAATTAGCTAGTGTGCGCTTACTTCTTTGTCTAAAAATCTGCATAGTGCTAATAAGTGTTTCAAGATTGGGATAGTGGTCTGTGTGATCTAGTTCAAGATTTGTGATTACTCCTAGTTCTGGGTCAAATTTGATAAGACTTCCATCAGATTCATCAGCTTCAGCAATTAATAGTTTCCCTTGTCCTGCATGGCCATTCGATTTGTAATGAGGTACCAAGCCACCAATAACAGCTGTTGGGTCTCGCCCTGAAAGGGCTAGCAAGGTCGTGATAATTGTGCTGGTAGTAGTTTTGCCATGACTACCTGCAATCGCAATTGTGGGTTGTTTATGAATAAGAGCTGCTAGTAGATCTGATCGATGCCAAATTTCCAAATTTGCTTGCTTGGCTGCCTGTAGCTCTTGATTGTTTGATGGAATAGCAGTACTTAGAACAACGATGGGATTTAATCGATTGTTTTTGCAGATGTGTGTGATATTGGATTCATTCTGTTGGTCGAAGATTTTTACCCCTTGGTCAGATAAGCATTTGAGGCTATGACTAGATTGTTGGTCGGAACCTGAAACCGAATAGCCACGTTTAAAAAGAATGAGCGCTAAGGCAGACATGCCAATACCACCTACTCCAATGAAGTGGATGTGATGTTCTTCTGTGCGCAGGCTTTTCAAAGTTTGTATCTAGTGGCTGAAAGATAAGTCAATCTTGGGTTGAAGGCCCAAAATCTCAATTTTTGGTTGGCTTCACAGTTGTTTTGCATGGTTTTTTTCGTGTGATTTTTAACTTGTGGAATGCATTTGTACGAAGAGGTGTAACGCATGTCTGTATGATCAGCCCCCAATTACCTTGCGGATTTCCGTTTTTGACATGACCCTGCGCGTTGCGATCAATGGATTCGGCCGAATCGGTCGCAACTTCATGCGTTGTTGGTTGAGTAGAGGCTCAAACACAGGCATTGAGGTGGTAGGTATCAATGTCACTTCAGATCCCAAGACCTGCGCTCATTTATTGAAATATGATTCGATTCTTGGTCAGATTAAAGACGCAGAGATCAGTCATACAGACGATAAGTTCATTATTAATGGCAAGACGATCAAGTGTTTTTCAGATCGCAATCCATTGAATCTTCCTTGGAAAGAATGGGGAATAGATTTGGTTATTGAGTCAACAGGTGTTTTTAATACAGACGTAGGGGCTAGCAAGCATATTGAAGCTGGTGCAAAAAAAGTTATTCTCACTGCTCCTGGAAAGGGTGATGGTGTAGGCACATTTGTAGTGGGAGTTAATGCAGATCAATATCGACATGATGATTTCAATATTCTAAGTAATGCAAGTTGCACAACTAATTGCCTTGCTCCAATTGTCAAAGTTTTAGACCAAACTTTTGGAATAAATAAAGGCTTAATGACCACAATTCATAGTTATACTGGTGACCAACGAATTTTGGATAATAGCCACAGAGATTTAAGAAGAGCACGTGCTGCTGCAATGAATATTGTGCCTACTTCAACAGGCGCTGCAAAAGCGGTTGCTTTAGTTTATCCACAAATGAAAGGTAAATTAACTGGTATAGCAATGAGAGTTCCTACTCCTAATGTTTCTGCAGTTGATTTAGTATTTGAATCAGCTCGAAATACAACGGCTGAAGAAGTTAATGCTGCTTTGAAAGCTGCTTCAGAAAGTTCAATGAAAGGAATTATTAAATATGGAGATCTTCCATTGGTATCTACAGATTATGCAGGAACAAATGAATCGACTATCGTTGACGAAGCTTTGACTATGGGAATTGGAGATAACATGATTAAAGTTCTTGCTTGGTATGATAATGAGTGGGGATATAGTCAAAGAGTTGTCGATTTGGCTGAGATTGTTTCTCAGAATTGGAAATAGTATTGGCGACATCTCTATTATTTATTAATAGGGATGAGTCTGTTTTAATTAGAAAAATGTTTGAACCTTGAGATTTCTTTTGTTTCTTTGATTTCTTTACCGTTATTCCAAACTACTTTTGGTTTACCTGATTTCATTATCCCGATGATTTGACTTGAGGGAAGCTCTTTAATAAGGGCTTTAGCCCAGTTTGGAGGAATACTTAGAATTAGCTCAAAGTCTTCACCGCCATTTAGGCACCACATATCCCAATCCCTTCCCAAAGGCCAATCTTGACTTTTGGGGAGTGTGAGAGGGTTTAATTCAGCTTGGCATTCGCTGCTTTCGCAAAGATTTTCTATAGCTTCTAAGAGCCCATCACTGCTGTCTGTACCACCCGCCCTCCATTGAACCCCTGGAGGTTTGCATCTATTAAGGGTTTTTAGAGCCGCAAGAGCTGGTGAAGGCCTCTGATGAGCTCTTATAGCTTCCTTCTTTAGTGGATTGGTAAGTTTTGTTGTCGCTATGCGTGGGTCTGAGAGCAAGAGCGCTAAGCCCAATCGACTAAGTCCATGAGGACCACTGACGACAATCAGGTCACCTGGCTTAGCATTTGCCCTATGTAATCTCAGTGGGCCAAGTGTTCCTAAAGCTGTAATGGAGATAAGTTTTTGGTAGCCACTTGAACAATCTCCACCAAGAATTTTTCCTCCATATTCATTTAGTGCAAGCGACATCCCTGTGTATAGACCATCAATCCATTTCCAGGTGGTTTGTGGTGGGGCTACTAGACCAATAGTGATTCCTAGGATTTCATCAACTCCGCTTGCAGCTAAATCTGAGAAATTTGCTGCGATAGCTCTCCACCCAACATCTTCGGCGGAAGTTGTGCGATCAGAGAAATGTATATTTTCCACCAAAAGATCTGTATTAATCAGTAATTCTTTTCCGGAATAAGGTATTTGTGCTGTGTCATCTTCAATTTGACCAACAGGCATAAACTTCTTAAGTCGATTAAGAAGTTTTTTTTCGCCAATTACAGCAAGTGTTTCATTCACAATTCCTCATGCATGCTCTTGTAATCGATCTGCTCCATCGACAACTTTTATAGATACTATTTTATCTTCAACTCCTAATGAATTTAGAATTTCAGAGCCTTCTACAACGTATCCAAAAGCGGCATTTCTACCATCAATTAAATTTCTGCCAGCAGGGTTTAATTCTGCTTCATAAAGAAAAAAGAAGAATTGCGAGGAGCCGTCATCTAGTGCCTGACCGGAATGTGCCCACCCAAGTGTTCCAAGTGTTGCAAATGGGAGGACTGGTGTTTGTGTATATAGACCAAGATCTTCAAATGTTTGATTGTAAGTAATCTCTTTTTCTCCAGGAATTAGTATTTCTAGAGGGACATGCCGATCTTCACTTGTATTTGGTTCTCTGTATCCAATTGCATCTCCTTCAGGATCTCCAGTTTGTAGAACATAGAAGTCTTCAGCTCTGGCAAATGGCAATCCGTCGTAAAACCCTTTTAGAGCTAAGTCAATGAACGCACCTGCAGTAAGTGGTGCATTGTAACCATCAATTATTGCGGTCATTTCTCCTTTTGTTGTTTTTATTGAAACGTTTGCTCTACCTAATAATCTGGGAAGCGCATTAAATTCTTCAGGGATATTGTAAGGAAATTCTTTTTTAAGTAGCAGAGCCTCTAAATCGCCTACTTCTTTAAGTGCTTTTTGCCGCTCTTTAATGAAATCAGTTTTATTTTTTTCACTAGACAGTTCACTAAGCCTTTCAGTATTTTTTCTTAATGAAGCCAGGATTAACTCCGCTTCGTTTTTGCGGTTCTCAGGAATGGATTTAAGAATTTGATTTTTACGATTAGTAACTATAAATTGCGCAGATGAGGCTTCTTTATTCACTGTTGGCCAGCGACTTTGTCGTACTGAAGTACCGGTGTCCTCAAGTTTGTGTTGCAATTCTCTGAGCTCTTTTTGCTCAATTGGTAATGCATTGCGCAGAATTGCATAGGGGTCTTTGATTGCATTCCCTGGGGGTAGAGCTGCTTCTGCAGGCTGAATCCATGTCAGAACGATGGTTGTCAGAAGTGTGATTAGGCCTATTAATCGAGGACGATTTGCCATGGGTAATTCAAATCATGCAGGACTTTCGCACAGCCTTATGATCTTTTGGGTTGTACCACGTTAATGATTTCCAGTAACGACTTCCGTACTGGTACCACAATTGAGCTAGATGGAGCTGTGTGGCGTGTAGTTGAGTTTCTGCATGTCAAACCTGGGAAGGGCTCGGCTTTCGTTCGAACAAAGTTAAAAGCAGTTCAAAGTGGAAATGTTGTTGAGAAAACTTTTCGTGCAGGTGAAATGGTTCCACAGGCTTTGTTAGAGAAGTCAACCCTTCAGCACACCTATATGGAATCAGGTGATTACGTTTTTATGGATATGTCTAGTTATGAGGAAACTAGGCTGACTGCTCAGCAAATTGGTACAAGTCGTAAGTATCTCAAGGAAGGTATGGAGGTCAATGTGGTTTCTTGGAATGGTAAGCCTCTTGAGGTTGAGCTTCCTAATTCTGTGACTCTTGAAGTGAAGGAGACTGATCCAGGCGTTAAAGGTGATACGGCTACAGGTGGCACGAAACCTGCCATCCTTGAGACAGGTGCTCAGGTGATGGTGCCTTTGTTCATTTCTATTGGAGAGAAAATCAAAGTTGACACACGCAATGACAGTTATCTCGGTCGCGAAAACTAATGGCCATGCAGCTTGATCACGAAGAGTTACATCGTTTGTTGGCTTCCTTGGCCGATAGCGATATCCAAGAATTTCGCTTGGAAGGTGAGGATTTTCGCTTGGAAGTGAGGAGGAATGTCCATGTTTCACCTAAGGCTCCTGTTTCGACTTCAGTTGAAGAGGCTTCCTTACCAACACCTCAGCTAAAAGTCGAACCTTCTCTGCCAAGCAGCCCGCCTCCAGCGGTAGCTGGTTCACGTGCTGATTCAGTTGACGTCACTGCACCAATGGTTGGAACTTTTTATAGGGCTCCAGCACCCGGAGAGCCTTCTTTCGTCGAAGTTGGAAGTCGTATAGGGGTAGGGCAGACTGTTTGTATTCTTGAAGCGATGAAATTAATGAATGAGCTTGAGTCAGAAGTAAGTGGCGAAGTTGTAGAAATCCTTGTTGAAAATGGAACTCCTGTTGAATTTGGGCAAGTTTTAATGAGGGTTAAACCTTCCTAAAATAATTATTTTTTGGTTAATTCCCATGCTGTATTAATGGCTGCAATCATGCTATTTGCTCTTGCAAATCCTTTCCCGGCTATATCGAAAGCTGTTCCATGATCTGGTGAAGTACGTATAAACGGTAGACCTAATGTTGTATTTACAGCTTCTTCAAAAGCAATTAACTTCATGGGAATAAGACCTTGGTCGTGATATAAAGCCAAGATTCCATCAGGACATTGCTTATGAATTTTTCCTTGCCATGCTTGAATAGCACTAATCCAACAAGTGTCAGGTGATATAGGTCCTTCAAGTCTTATTTTTGGATGTTTATTTTTCCAATTTTTTAATAGTGGAATGAGCCATTCAATTTCTTCAGATCCAAGTTGACCATTTTCGCCTGCATGTGGGTTGAGACCAGCAATTGCAAGTGTAGGATTGCTTTTAAATTTTTGACAGAACTGCAAAAGTGTTTCCAATTTAGAAATGATCAGTTCAGATGAAAGTTTTTTTGGCACTTCTCTAAGTGGAATATGAGTAGTTGCAAGCAGTGTGTTAAATCTCCATCCATTATTTGGCGAAATAGCTGTGAAAAGCATGGATGGGTTTTTGCATCCAGACATTTCTGCTAGACGTTCAGTTTGCCCTGCATAGTTATAACCAGCTAGATGCCAAGCATATTTTGCTATTGGAGCAGTTACTAGTCCTCTGGCTTCTCCTTTGATAACGAAATTGGCAGCATGGGTTAACCAATGAAAACTGGCTTCTCCTGACTGGGCATTTGGTTGACCGTAATTTAATTTTCCTTCTAGAGGCAAATCTTCAATTTGAAATTCTGAGGGATTGGCTAATGGAGCAATTCCTTTTTTTCTTAGATTCCAATATGTAAGTTCAAGATTCTTTTTGCATCCGACTAAAACAGGCTTTATATTTTTTGGAATTTTTGATGATCCTAGAGCCTTTAGTGTCACTTCTATTCCTATCCCAGTTGGATCGCCAAGGGAAATCATAATATTTTTCTTTTCTTTATTCTCTTGACTGCTCATTGAATTCTTGTCATGTGATTTAAGTTAAGGTTTGGAGTATATTAATTGTTAGTTAATCATCCTGCTCGACTGTTCTTGAATTAAACAATCTTTTAGACCTGATTTGTAATCAGGATGGATTAATTCATAGCCAAGGTATTTGCATAGCAATTGATTGCTGACTCTGCGGTTTTCTTCCCAGAAGGAAAGAGCCATAGGAGACATTGTCTTAGAGGCTATTTCAAATGATTCGATTGGTGGTAATGAGCATTCAAGAAGAGATGCTGCATAACTAATGATCTCCATACTGCTAGTTGGTATGTTATCTGCAATATTAACTATGCTTGGTCTTTCCCCTTTGGTTGCTAGATTCATTAAATAAATAATAGCTCCAGCTATATCATCTACATGAATTCTTGAAAAAACTTGGCCTGGTTTTTCTATAATTTTACTTTTGCCAGATTGAATATTTTGTAGAGCGGATCGTCCTGGGCCATAAATTCCAGGTAATCTAAGAATTTGGACTGGTAGTTCACTTGCTTGCCAGGATTGCTCACATGCAAGTCTGTTTTTACTTCGAGTTTGTTTTGGTTTAACTGGATCTGTTTCTTTTACCCAATCTCCTTCATAGTTGCCATACACCCCAGTGGTTGATAGATATCCAACCCATTCCAGTGGCATAGATTTTAGATGTGCATTTAGTTTGTTAAGTACTGGATCTTCTCCATCTTTGGTTGGAGGTATGCAACTCAGTAAGTGAGTGACTTCATTCAGAATGTTTTTTGGCGGAAGGGAGGGAGCTTCACTGTCAAAGACAAAGTCTGCTCCTGGTTTTTCCAAATTGCGCCGACTGCATAGAACTGAGTTGCCAAGTGATTTCAATACAGCTGCTATATGGTTCCCACTAAATCCAGCTCCCAAAATCATTATTTTTGAGCTAGATGGCAGAGGCGAGCACCGCTTGACAATTTGACTAAGCATGAGTACAAATGTATTAGTTGTGTTTTTAGGAATGGTTAGCTCTTCATTAAAAGTATCGAGCCCTTCTCGCATTATCTTGCCTGCTAAGCATGGTTCGAGAATGGCTGCTCGACCTCAAAATGATTTGTATAGGAGTTTTGCACTTGTTTTTGCTGCTTTGATTTTTGCAATCTTTAGTGCGCCAGAAAGTCCAGATCATTCGGCTTCTATATGTCAACGACACAATTCAGCTATGGCTTGTAGAGTTTGGTGAATATTGTTATGCGACTTGAAGAGCCCAGTCGGAGTCTTTGTTCTTTGTTGTTGTTTCTTTTGTTTCAAGTTGAGTAGGTTGGGCCCATTGCAACAATCTCAAGGCTAGTCGCAGGTCTCCATCTACCCAAGCCCTGATAGCCATAGAGCGCCTTGGATCATAAAAACGCTGGCGCCTATACCAGTCAAAGACTTCTGCATCAGACTTATGGCCATTACATGAGAGGCAGGCAGGAACACAATTTTCAGTAATACTCAAACCTCCGCGACTACGTGGTAAGACATGATCAATGGATTCAGAAGGTTTTCCACAGTAGATGCAACTTTTTCCCGTATAGGTATGAAGTGACTGTCGCCATTGCCTTACTCGTAATTTGGGCCAGAGATCTTCTAGGAAAACAGCATCCCTGCTATGCATCAGAGATTATCGGTTATTGGTAGTTTG
>QCFB01000012.1 GCA_003280345.1 Prochlorococcus sp. AG-363-A16 | reverse complement strand
AGGTTTCTAACTAAAGCCCAAATGAACTCAACACCAATAAATAAATATACATTTGACTGGCGGTTTCTGATTTTTGATC
This sequence comes from Prochlorococcus sp. AG-363-A16, assembly GCA_003280345.1. Classification (GTDB taxonomy): domain Bacteria; phylum Cyanobacteriota; class Cyanobacteriia; order PCC-6307; family Cyanobiaceae; genus AG-363-A16. The sequence continues at coordinate 54,898 of QCFB01000012.1, read as the reverse complement.
TTGTTTTTATTATAGAAGCTATTTTCTTTTCTTTTACTGCTCATGTTGACATAGTTAGATTTATCAATGTCTTTAAAAAGGTTTATTTTGACTATCAATCTGGAATTTTTCAGTGGGACTCTCCCTGGGTATCAGCGACCGAGTTTCTCTACCACGATTACCCATATTCATACCCTTTATACGTAATTACAGCTCTTCCTACACATTTATATCAATCATTTACGAATAGTCCCAGTGAACTACTTCTTGTATTCTTTGCCAAAATCCCTATAGTATTTGCTTTTTTATCACTTTATATTTTTCTAAGACGAAGAAAGTTACCTTTAAGGTATATTGCATTGATAGTTCTTTCTCCTCAAATAGTTTGGCAACAACTTTTCGCTGGTCAATATGACATTATAATATATACGTTTATATTTTTTTCATATTTCCTTACTATTAGAGACGAAGGTAATATTGAAAACCAATTTGTTAACTTCGCAATACTAACAGCAATTATTTCTGCTTTTAAACTCACAGCAATTGTTGTTACGCTCCCTGCTAATACATTCCTCTTTATATTCTGTATACTTAAATATTTAGATACATTTAAATACTCTTTCCCTAAAGTATTCAAACTTACTTCTGTTTATATATCTTGTATTATCCTTCCACTTTTAATTGAACTGTTAATTAGATCTGCTTCTTCATATTATGAATTTGAAGTTGGAGAAGGTGCTCGAATCCTCTTAAGAAATACAAATCCTTTGCCTTTTAGTTCGTTTTATTTGACTTATGCAATTGTCCTTTATCTTTCAATAACTTCTGCTATTAAGTTAAGAAAACTATCTTCTATTGATCTTCAATTAAAGGACTTACCTATTTTATTAATGATTTTAACAGGACTTTCCTTTGCAATCCATACCTCTCATTCACTTGGATGGTCTTCTATTATTACTATTGCGTATTTGTGCTTAACATATAAATCATTTAAAATTTTACTTCCATCATTAATACAATTCTTTATTGGATATATTTTTCTTTTTGTTTTCATGTGGAACTCTCCACTCTTTGACTCATTGAAGCCAATTAAAGATATTTGTATTCTCAATCTCTGCCCAACCCTTAATGAAGATTCTCTTTTGATGGGTTATGTATTTAATTATTTATCTGCTAGCATATCACCCGATTCTTCTAATCTAGTCGCAAGAATTACCCAATTAATATACCCTATATTAGGAATTATCTTTTATATTAATACTATTAAGCTAATTAATAGGATTTGCCATAGATCTCTAAATATAAATTCCTCAAATTTAAGATAGATAGCTTTTGAACTTTTGTATTTTATCATATAATTCTTAGAATTATTTTTGTTATTTTTAAATTTTCATAGTGGTCTACCAGTTATGTAGGTATGAAAGCTAGGGTTTAACCAAAACTGCCATACAAAAGCCATTAAAGTGCTGTTCATACAAATTAGTATTCCAGTTAGAATAATGAATTCATAATCTAATGTTTTTAAGTTTTTATAGCTAATATCTCTTTCATCTGTATTTTTTTGTTGAAGCATTTGAATATTTAGATGATGGAAAGATAATAATTTATATAAATATAAGTAAGCCTTCTAGCATATTGCTAGAAGGCTTACTTATCAATGTTATTTAGAATATTCCTGGAATAACTTGCCCAGAAATAGCGTAAGATCCAATAGCAGCGATAATTCCTACCATTGCCCATCGGCCGTTTTGTAGTTCAGCGTTTTTGTTCATAAGAGTGCAAGATAAATTTTTTAGTAAATACCAGGAATGATTAAACCGGTTATGACATAGTTGTGAATAAGCGCAAAAAAACCGATCATTGCTAAACGACCATTTGTTTGCTCAACTACATGCCAATAGTTCTGGCTCCCTAAAGTAGAGATTGTCATTAGAAGAAACCAGGTATAATTTGACCTGTGGTTGCATAAGCACCTATTGCGGCAATAAAACCGATCATTGCCCAACGGCCATTTGCTACCTCTCCTTCTTTCCGATGATTCAAATGATTTGGATCAATATATGTAGTTGGTTCAACCGAATACACATTTTGCAGTCCAAATTCATCTGTAATTGTGGTTGATGAGTTTGTCATTATTAACTCCTTAAACAATCCCAGGAATGATTTGTCCTGTAGTTATGTAAGCCCCAACGGCGGCTACAAAACCTATCATTGCGGCCCATCCATTTACGCGTTCGGCGATAACCTTCTCAGGCTCGACATTTTTGATAGTGCTTTTGGTCATTGAAAAAATTTAAATAGATTTGGAAGGAGTCGAGCTGTTGCATCGCCTCGTTAAGAACTGTAACGCATAATGTGTGCAAGTGTGACAATTATACAAAAAAAATATTTATCAAGAGAAATTTAACAAGAGAAAGCACTGCAATTAAAAGGGTTTGAACTATATTTAATATAAATTTAAATTAATAAATATTGCTATAATTATATTTAATTATTCCATGTATACAACAAAACTTTTAATTAATTTAATTATTGCTTTATTATTTAATAGATAAGTATTAAAATAAGATAGGTATATGATGCTAACTTAAATAAGTTTTTATAAAAAAAACTATAAACTATTGAAAACTATACTAGTAGTAAATATCCTAATATGTACAGAAATGTTTTTATTACAGCTATTACTGTATAGAAGACATAAAATTTATTAATGACAAAATCAGAGTATCTTGCTATATAAGGCCCTCTTTTTCTAGTACTGATCTATTTAAAAGCGCTAATTTAATTTTTCTCGATATAAATGGTATATGTAGTGCATATTTATCTAATTTTATACGTTCATTCAATGATACCTCCTCGCCTTTTGATAGTCTATTTATAATCTTTTCAACTTCGAGCCTTTTGTTAGTTGAAAGCATTCTCATGAGAACTGACAACTTTATCATTGATTATAGGCGTATTAGTCATCAATTCAATAGGGTGTAATGAAGAATACTAATAAATTAATAATGTATTTTTGTAATTGTTTCTTATTAACTATTTTTCATTAATGTTCTATATAGATATTCTACTCTTCTTGAATTAACTCCTAGGTCACTAACTCCATATCTAGAACAGGATCTTACCTGGATCAAACCCTTTTGTGGAATTTTTAATATTTCAAGATCATCTGGAAAACGAAAAACTCTACTCCTACATAAGCCATGCCAGTAGTTATTGGTTTGCTCTAATGTTATTGTTCTTGGAATATTAGAACTTATTTCAATAAGCTTTTCATATGCTTGATTGAGATTAATAAGTTCCCATTCAACTAAGATACAATTCATTTTCAACTTACATTCTAAAAGTGCACCTTCTTTCGATAGTGGCATTGCATAATATAAATATACATAATACTATATTAAAGCAAATATAGAGATATAATATTATATTAGCAATTTATATAATAAAAATTTAAAATAATTTGCTATAATAAATCTTTAAATTAAAGTAATTATAGCTACATTATTATATTTAAGTTTCAATTCTTCTTTTAAATAACTACGTTACACCTTTACCTATCCATTTATTATATTATAACTGTGACGAACACACTATTCCTTCATCATAGCTATATGAATGAATTATTATTTCTACTAAAATAATTTAACTGCTAGTTAAAATCTCAAAATGAAACACAATATATTATATACTTTCCGTCGTTGTCCATATGCAATAAGAGCTCGTTGGTCTTTGATAAAAGCAAAGAAATCTGTTGTATGGAGAGAAGTTCTATTGAGCAATAAGCCTAAGCAGCTTTTAGATATTTCGCCTAAGGGAACTGTGCCTATTCTTTTGACAACATCCGGTGAAACTTTAGTTGAAAGTCTGGAAATTATGCATTGGGCACTTTCTAATCATAAATCATCTAACATTTTGCGCATAAATAACAATAATAAGTCTTCTTATTATACTATGCATGATTTGATTCATTATAACGATACAATTTTCAAATATCACTTAGATAGATATAAATATAGTCAACGTTATCCTCAAAATGATCCTTTATTTCACCAGAAGGAGGCACGTAAGTTTCTTGTACATCTATCTAATAGGTTATCTCTCGTCAATACTCTTTATCGTTCTTATCTGTTAGGTAATGAAGAATCTTTAGCTGATTGGGCTATTTGGCCATTTGTACGCCAATATAGGCTTATTGATATCTCAAGATTTGATTCTGATACCGAATTAAATTCACTTAGGATTTGGCTCATGTCTTATATTAATGACTTAGACTATCGTAATCTCATGCTTAAGTCAAAGCCGTGGGAACCTAATCAAACTATTAAGTTTTTTCCGCATTAAATTTTAAAAATTAAATGGAATTCCAAAAAGAACCCTATCTCCATCGTATTGGCTTTGTAGGTCTCGGAAGTTTAGGACTCCCTATAGCCTCTAATCTTGTTAAATCGGGGTATTCTTTGAAAGTTCATACTAGGAGTAGGTCAGCTGAATTCTCTCCCTCAATATATCCTTCAATTCCCTGTGACAATCCTTCTGAAGTTTCTAAGGATGTCGATATTCTTATGATTTGTGTAAGTGATGATGCAGCAGTTCGAAATGTTTTATTTGGAGATGATGGAGCCATTCCTAATCTTGCTCCTGGATCTGTAGTTATCGATTTATCTACTATTTCTCATAAAACATCAGAGGAAGTTGCTCAAAGACTATCTTCTTATGGAGTGAACTATATTGACTCGCCAGTAACAGGTGGAACAGAAGGAGCTAAACAAGGAAAATTAACAATTTTATTGGGTGGTAAACGTGAGGTCGTTGATCAGGTGGCAAATGTTTTTGATGTTATAGGTGAGTCATATCACTATTTTGGTCCTGTTGGTAGTGGGCAGAAGGTAAAGTCTATTAATCAGATCCTTGTAGCGGGATGTTATGCCGCTTTAGCTGAAGCAATCGCATTAGGCCAACATCAAAAGTTACCAATGCGAAAAGTTGTTAATGCTCTCATGTCTGGAGCAGGTGGTTCATGGGCACTAAGAAATAGATCAACAGCAATGATCAATAATAAATACCCTTTAGGATTTAAATTATCACTTCACTATAAGGATCTTGCCATAGCACTAGATTCAGCCCATTCGCTTGGCCTTGAACTTATGGTTACTGAACAAGTAAAAAATTTAGAAGAAAAGCTTCTGGCAGTTGGCTTTGGAGATCAAGATATATCAGTATTAAGGCGCTCAATAACAGATTAAATACATTACTGATCTAATAAGCAGGGTCCTTGGATGATTAAACAAGAAGCTACTTGCATATTTCTTACATTGAGGCATTATAAGGACCCGCATCTGCTCCAATGATGCAACAGAAATCTACTTTTTTCTTCCTAAGTCCCTCTTCATTACTAGCATTAGGACTTACTTGCTTCACCCTCATTACAATTTATTCTGTTGAATCCAGAGAGTCATCATCTATAAAGGAAGTTCAAGCCATCACACTTTTCTCATTAAAAGGCAGTTAAAAGATTTTTAAATACAAAATACTCTGCCAAGGTATAAAAAATATTTGTCCATCGTTTTTCACCTAGGATATAAATTCATCTAGCTATATAAATATAAATGTACTACTTTATCATTCATATCTATTTTGAATTATTTAAACAAGTTTAATATGCTTTGAAAGTAATTCACCATCAATATGGACTATAATATCTAAACTAATTCATTTTTTTTATTGCAATGTCAAAAATTATAGAAGTTCTCGGAGACAAAGTTAATTTAAGAATAACTGCTAAGGACACTAATAATTCTTACAGCTTACTCGAATTTGAGACTCCAGAAGGTGTTGGGCAACCACCACACTGTCATTCATGGGATGAAACTTATATTGTCTTAGAGGGTAAATTAAATCTAAATATAAATGGGAATGAATCGATACTTTCTGCTGGATCCTCAATGGATGTGCCCTCTGGATGTATACATTCTCCAATTTCATTAATGGAATCTACTAGATACTTAATGATATCCAGACCTGCTGGCGTTGAATCGGTCTTCCTTAGTTTAGATGCAAATAAAGAAGATCTAGATGATATGAACAGGGTAGTTGAAATAGTGACCAAAGAAGGAGTTAAAATTTCTATGTAGCTTTATTTTCTCTTTAATATAATTCCTTTTATTTATTCTTTTTATTAATGGCTATTGATCAATTAAGGGCTTTTTTGAAGAAAATGCAAACTGACCCTATTATCAAAAATGAAGTTCTTTCTTCATCTACAGCAGATGATGTGGCTCAAATAGGCTTAAAACTTGGCTTTGAGTTTTCTGGAGATGAATTGCTGAGATTTTCTGGTCAAAAGGTTGGAAAGGTTACTGTTAAGAAGAATGATGTACCAGGCGAATATAATTAATAATAAAATCCTAAATAGTTTGCTTTAACATAATCATATTTATATATTGCGATCTTATAAATACCATTACTTTAAATTAACTTCAGCTTCATAAAAAAATCATTAAAAAGAAATATGTATTTATATCATAATCTTTATACCATAGTACTTCAAATTTTAATCTACGAGTCTACTAACATAAAAAATATAAATTTTAGTTTATATTGCATAATAAACTAGGAAACTGTGATCATTCAGAATATTTACACAATTTATTTGTTAATCAACTTTTCATAATTAAGTACGACAGAATTTTAAATTTTATATATTAAGTAATTAAAATAAATTCTTAAAATTCGTTAATTTTATCTTAGCAAGTCTATTCTATGCCATGAAAACAATTAGTTCAAATACTTTATAATTGTTTTTACTACAACATCATTTAAACTATCATGCCTTATATCTTGTCAACAATTAATATTCTGCAAGCATTAGGTATTGGTGCTTTTGGCCTAATCCTTACTGCTTTTACTCTTTATTTTCTTTTCAAGCAATCTAAATCAATTCAGGCAAGTGACGGCACCCGATTCTCTACAGAGGCTCAATGTAGAGAATACGAAACTATATTGCTTAAAATAAACTCAATTTATCAGTCTATGGACCCTAATGCTCAATCAGATACATATGGAATTCAATCTTCATTTATATCTCTCTTATTTGACAAAGGCTTTAAAGAGCCAAAAACACTAATTAAATATAAAAATGACTTTCAAATAATTACTGATATACTTAACGCGTCTAATATTTTAGATTGAACTTTTTTAATTAATTTAATATGTTGAAAATACTTTTTAGTTATTTATTAGATTAAAAATTTAATTATGAATTAGTCATTTTCCAATTAAGTATTCCCGACGCTTTTTATTAGATTTTTCTTTTAATGCCATTTCTAGTTCAATATGCCTAAGCAGCAAACTTTTTTCATTTTTTAAAATTCTTACTGCAGTCCATGCCAAGCAAAGTCCAAATAATGCTGGAATTGCTGTTGCTATAGCACCTTCTTTTGAATTAATTGAGACCAAAACCAATCTCTATTGTTATCTCTAGGTTATCTTTTATTTATAAAATCAACAATCCCGTTGAGTTCTTAAGAGTAATTCTTAGCAAATTTTTACATTTTACTAGCCCTAATAATTATATTTTTTATAAATGTAAGATTATTATTATAATTTTAAACCTATTACTTTATTCCACTTCTTATTAATAATCTCATTTGTTAGTTGTAATGTTGACTTATATGCCTCTTTACCTAATGGTCTTATTAAATTTGAATTATTTACAATAAACTGCATAGTCTCTGCAAGAGAATTCCCATTCAGTTTTTCTATTAAAAGACCATTAATATTATTTTTTATCATTGATCCTCCCCCCTCTTTGGTAGTAACTATACATTTAGAGCATGCCATGGCTTCTAGTAACACGTTAGAAAGGCCTTCACATCTAGAAGGTATTATTACTACATCTGATTTTTTTAAATATCCAACTACGTCAGACGTAAATGGATGTAAGTTGACCCATTCATTTATTTGGCAATGACTTAATGCATCTTTGATTTCTTCATTAAGCTTACCTTCACCAACTATGTCTAATGTAATCCTTTTAGATTTAGAACTTTGTACTAGCACGTATAGCGCTTTAATTAAAATATCAACACCCTTTACTTTCTCTAATCTTCCTATATAGAGAAATTTCACTTCTTGCCGGTATGATTTTGATTTATGTTCATTAAAATTAAAAAAAGACTTATCTATTGAATTTGGAATAACTTCAATATTTTCTTGTGAAATTATTTTGCTAAAATATGTTTTTATTTCTCTTGTTTGAACAATTAATTTGGATAAATGCTTATATAAAACCCTTCTTAAAATTACCCATTTAACTGATATTTCATTGTTTTGAATAGGGTTAGTTCTTTCTGAGCCGATTAATTTTATTGACATTCCTCTAGAGGCTAATAAGGACATTACTGTTGGTACGGTATTAAAAGAGATATAAATATCATTTTTGTGTTCTTGGAAATAATTTCTTAAATCAATATAGACTCTAGTCAGTCTGTTAAATTTTCCAAAAACATTATCATTGTAATTAAAAAAATCAAATTCAATAACATTTATATCCTTATTTAAATTAAAACCAAAGAACACATCATTCTTATTTATCGTAATTATATTCACTTTTAACCCCTTACTTATGTAATAATTTGCTAATTTACTTACAACTCTTTCTGTGCCACCGCAAAGAAGGTTATTAGTAATTAGTGTAATTGAATTTGTACTCATAATTTATAAATTAACTATATATATGTATGCTTGTAGACAAAATTCTTTTTTTTTTTGCTTAATTCCATTTTAACAGAAAGGCATTCTATACCTATTTGTAAACTTTATATTATATCATATTGAGAATCGCATTCCTAATACTCATTATTGACTTAATTACTTCATTATTTTTTATTTAAGTCTTTATACTTTATTGAACTCAATTCTTTTATATTTCCTAGCTGTTATCTCACTTTAGTATACTTCATCATTTTCTATTGCATGCGTTTAATCTTTAAAAATTAACTATTTGATTAAGATCAACTTCATTGTCTTTGTTTATTCTCTTTCTATAGTTAAATAGTCATATGGACTCATTTGACAACGCAATTCATTACGGACCCAATGATGCTGGTGCATCTGCTATTTCTATAGCCTTGGTAGTTCTTGGCATTTTGGCATTTTCATGGGCGTTTGGGGCTGTCTATGCGCTTTTCGCCAATTATTTCAATCGAATGAATGACAGCGATGAATAGCTTCTAATGAACTAGACCTATTACCATTCTTTTAAGGATCAATTTTATTTATTTTAATTTTATCTTTTAGTAAATTTACTACTACCTTGCATCTTCAGATTTAACGCTAGAATGAATATATGGCAATTAATCCTGATGTAATTCATCCATCTAGTTCAGATGGTCAAGATGCTATTGAGCCTCCTATTGACTGGTCGATTTGGGGAGCAATGTTCGGTGTTGCTATAGCAATTATTTTGTTGGCTTTGTTTTTAGTTGGCATACTTAATACTCTATTTCACCCAACTATGATGGTTTTAGGTCTTATTTTCTTATGGAAGCAAGCAACAAAAAGGATCTCTACTTAATATAAACATTATAAAGATTATTAATTGTATAATATCTTTATTGCTTCTTTAAAATAATACTTAAGTTATTAGCCGGCATATTTATAATATCGTTTTTTGTAAAACCATTTTTATTTGCATGATTTATAACATGATTTAATCCGCGTAAGCCCCAATTAGAATTTCTTTCTCGTAACGACTTGTCAAATATCTGATTGCTTTTAACAGTTTGGCTTCCTTTAATTATAAATGGTCCATATATTATTAAAGGACTTCCTAAAGTCAATACTTTACTAGCTTCTACCAATAAATTCAAAGTAGTTTCCCATGGAGTGATATGCAATAAATTTATGCAAACTATTGCTCCTATATTATTAGAGATATTTCTAGGTATATTCCATGGTGTCTTTTCTACACTTAGATTTAATGGCTCTGGCATTTTCTGTTCTAACCCTTCGTATCTTATCCAGGAACTTATACTTTTTCTACATCCATAATCCTTTTCACTTGTTTGCCATGTGACCATTGGAAAATCTTTTTGAAATTTTGTTCCATGTTCGCCGCTCCCACTTGCAACTTCTAGAACGATACCTTTACTTGGTAAGTGTTTTTTTAGAACCTCAGCTATAGGCTTTTGGTTTCTTTTCGTTGCAGGATAAAAAAGTCTTTCGTCCATGCCTATGTTTATTTAGTTTACTTTAAACATCTTATGAAAATATTCAACTATATCTTATCTTTTCTATTTTTAATGAGTATTTATATCTTGCTTATTATAAGCTCCTTTTAGATTTAACTTATTAAATCATTAATATCAATCTTTTCGTTACGCACCTGACGTTAATCTACCCAATACGCTATAGTACATTTATACTGCAGTGAATTTTTTTGTCTTGGAAGGCTTTGATTTTCTTTTCGTTTGTCCCGGTGACATCGTTATCATTGTTGAGGACTTGGCCACTTGCAGTGCAGATTCGGATGATTGGTGGGCAGGGCATGTTCTGCGTGTGATTGGAGGAGCCAGAGACCCTTCTGCTAATAGTCTTTTTCAAGTTGCAAATGTTGATACTGGAATTGTCAGAACTATTAATGCGGACCTTGTTAAGAAGATTCTGATTCCAAGAATGTCAAATAAGATTAAATAAACTGCTCATAATTTATGAATTTCTTGACATTCATGTATGTAATAGTAATTAATAAATGATGAGTTGTTGAGCCTTATGCCAAGTAAATGGGCTTATTCTAATTGAACAAATAAAAGATATAATTACGCTGTTTAAAAATTTGACTCAGTCCCATGGGTCCATTATTTGCTTATTTGTTGACTTTGCATCAGTATTTCTTTTCATGTCTATCTTTTCTTTTAGTTCTTTCCAGTCAGACCACATTGAATTGAGTAACCAGGTTTGAGATAGACTATTTGCTCCTTCATCTAGCAATTTTACTTGAATCGGCTTAAGTAATTTCATTTCCTTGTATTCTTCTTTCCAACTTTCATCAACCATTTTAGATCCAATCAATACCCCATGATCCAGATAATTGTTTAGAACGCAAGTGGTGTTTTCTCATTATGTGAGAAAGAAGGTATTATTAATCTTGTATTTCCCACCTTTTTTTCTTCACAGGTTGAGCTAGATCACTATTCATAATAGTCAATAGCTACTAGGCATCGAATATTAATTCTTGGATTTTTAGATATTTTAGTGCGGAATCATAAAATATGAGTTAAAACGATTTATATCGCTTAATAAGCTACCGCTTATGCCACGTGAAAAATATCCTATCAACTGTCCTTGGGATTTTGGTCCTAATCAAACTTTATCCCATTTACATGAATGGACTTTGGTTAACGGAGATGACTATGTAAAGTTCTCTAAAAATCAACATGATAATAATTGGTTTAATATCAATCATAATGATGAGGTTTTTGAGCAATTCCTTTCATATCAAGCAAGACTTACCTATCAAAAGCTTCTAGATAAGGGCTTCAAATTAAAGTTGCCTAAATAAAATAATAAGCACCTCTAACTCTTCTATTTCCAGTTATTTATATTTTTCTTCATCATATAGCATTTATCTAATTCTATATTTATTAGACATTTACAACTATCTATTTTTTTTGCTTTGTTTTCTGAAATTACTAACTTGTCTTCTGTGAATTGACAAAAGCCTATTTCAAAAGATATCTTGAATTTTGGTTATAAATGTTTGAGAGGACTAGCTATCTTCTTTAAGGTGCGTTAGATATATCACATCTCAAATTCAGTTCAAATCCATAGAGACAAATGGAACAAGAACGCAAGGTTCGCCTTGTAGAAGCCTTAGCTTCTTCAAAAGCAAAGAGCAATGCACCTTTGGCCGAAGCCTTACGTGTAGCCTTAGAAGAAAGCCAGGTTTATCAAGTCCCGCATAAGGCTGCCTAATCGTTTAAACAAGTTTCTTCTCCATAGTTTTGCTTTAATGCCTAAAAATCTGAAATTTTGCAAATTGACAAAAAAAAAGAGTATTTTTACTTAATGACTATGCAGTGCTGTCGTGTCTAGACAGTAAATATCAGAACTACTCCTCACACAAATTGTTCTGATAAAAAAAGGCTTTCGCAGTCCCCGCGAATGCCTTTTTTATTAGGAATTTTTGAGAGTTTAGGAAGCATGCAAATGCAAGCTTCCTATGAGATCAAGAAAAGTGTTACCTAGTTTCCACTTTTCAGAGGACCTCTACTCCTCACCTCTATATTGTGCTAGCAGCACCATCACTTCGCAGCAGTTCTTGGTCTGTAATCCAACTGTCACAGTGACAGTTGGGTGTTGTTACTGTGCTAGTTGCTCCGGGCAGGTTGTTCAAGCATTATCAAAGCAAATAGACATTGATTTTCTGCAGAACTGTTGCCAGATCAATTTTTGTATAATTTGGTAACTAGTAGATTGAAGTTTTTGCCTCATTTTTGGGCTTTTTGATTGAGTAGATAATTTAAATTAAGATCGAACCCTGTCTTATTCATTAGAGATCTCAATTTCCTGATTAACAAAAAATAAGTACTTGCAATTTATGCAGCTTCATATATTTTTGAGTCGATTACTACAAGGATTATGAATTCTGATCAAGTCAGCCTTGTAAACTCAAAGGTTAGAACAGCCTTGATTCAAGGGAATACCATGATCATTGCTGAGGGAATTCTATTTCTTTGCGAAGGCGACCATCTAAAGGCGAACTTACTTTTTGATTGGTTCTCAGGTATTAGTAACTTATGCGATATACACAATGTAAAGCAAAGTAATTTATTTGTGGATGTATATTTATTTAGGATGTGGCAGTTAGGTAATATTGATATAAATCAAGTATCAGAGAAGGGATTCCCAACTTTCTCTCTTACCAATTTAGGCATTGAGAAGATTAATGATCTTCCTAAGAATCAATGGGCTAAAACTCTGCTGTGGAACAAGCAAAAGTCATTGGCTTAAAGCCTAAATTAAATAGGCATATACTGTAATTATTTTCTTAAATCTGATTTAGACAATACCTTTTTCTTCTCAAGTGAATATATAACTTGCTGACCTACTTTGTCTGGAACAGTAATCCTGCAACCTTTATCCAAGTTTAAATTACATCCTGGTTTGGATTTCTTTGATTTCCAGCTACAAGTAATTTCTTTAGACTCTTTACTAATAATTTTCCATCCCATTTTTGTATAGGTTTCAATATTTCCTTTTCCGCATGAAATGGATACCTGCTTTTTTCGAGTGACTGTTTTTTGCTGGGTATCAAGTTTTGGAAGTAATGGAGTAAATTTATCTGTTGTTTGTTTAATGTATTTGCATCCACCTAGCATTGCTGCTAAAAGAATAAGAGGATAAATACGGTTTAGGCTTTCTTTCATTTCGATGTAAGTTTTGAATTATTTTCACTGTTAATCATACAATGCTTTTTGGCTGAACGTATTAATTTTATTTTACTTCAAAATCTTTTACCATATTAGTATTTGTTTACAATATATGATTAAAAAAAACGATCGTTCTATATAGCAATAATTCTATTGTAATATTCTAAAGGTCTTTAGAAAGTCCATAGCTTATGTTATCTGCATTTGTCTAGGATTAAATCTAAGGTACTATATAATTCATTACTATTATAAAACTATTGGACTTGAAAGATTCTACTTTAAAATCGATTTCTATGCTTAAGGACATTTCTTCGTTGTTAGGTAATAAACTCGAACTTATTCAGGCGTCAGGTGGTAATACTTCTTATAAGGAAAATGGAATAATGTGGATTAAGGCATCAGGAAAATCTTTAGCTTCTTCAAAAATGGATGATATTTTTATTCCCTTAGCAATTGACCCTATTATCAATTCAATTATTTCAAAAACTGAAATTGAAACGAAGTTCAAACCACTAATTAAAACAGATTTAAAGGCTTCAATAGAGACTGGTCTTCATGCAGTAATACCATATTCATTTGTTTTGCATACACATCCACTAGATGTTATAGCTTTAAGTGTAGTGGAAGGTAGCAAAGCTCTTTTTTCTAGACTTCTAGATGGAATTGATTGGACATGGATAGATTATGTTAAACCAGGAGAAGCTTTATCAAAAGTCATTTACAAATCAATTAATGATAATTTAACTAAAGTATTTATATTAAAAAACCATGGTTTAATTGTTGCTGGCGACGATATCGATCAGGCCCTTGATTTACAAAACAATGTCTTATCTAGATTAAAAACTAAGGAACGAAATGTTACAAGTCCCAATGTGAAAAACCTAGAACAAATTATTATGACATTAAATAAAAATGATATAAACGCATATTTGCCAGATGCCTTAAAAATTCACTCATTAGCCACTGATTCATGGAGTATGAAACTTGCGAAAATGAACCCTTTATATCCAGATCATTTAGTATTTTGTGGATTAAAACCACTTATACATAGTCAAGAATCGATTAAGCGAATTAGAAAAGGAGATATTATTAATTTTACATATTCCATAATCAAAGAAGTCGGGGTTATTCTTTTCAGTAACTGTACACAATCTACTCATTCAATGCTAGAGGCTCAAAGCATTATTAATCTAAGAATACCTCCATTATCTTGTGTAAATACACTTTCTAATGAGGATTGCAATGCTTTATGTAACTGGGATGCTGAATTATATAGAATAAAGATTTCAAAATCTAACCAATAGCAAATAGAAAAATGCAAGTAATTATTCCAATGTCTGGTTACGGCGAACGTTTCCGTAAGGCTGGATATACAGTACCAAAACCTTTGATAGTAGTTGAAGGAAAACCTATTATATCTCATGTAATTGATCTATTTTCTTCTACTGACAGTTTCATATTTATTTGTAATTCTAATCATCTTAACTCAACAAATATGAAGGAGATCTTATTGCAATATTGTCCTAGTGGATTAATAATATCCATTGAACCTCATAAACGTGGCCCTGTATATGCAGTTAGCAAAGCTTTTCCTTTTATAGATGATGATAAACCAACCATTATAAATTATTGTGATTTTACATGTTATTGGAACTATAATGATTTTAAATCTTATGTATTAAGTAATAATCTTGATGGGTGTATTCCTGGCTATAAGGGTTTTCACCCACATTCATTAGGTGATACTAACTATGCATACATGAGGGAGGAAGGTAAGAGAATGTTAGAGATTAAGGAGAAGGAACCTTTTACAGACAATCGTTTAAATGAATATGCATCTAGTGGAACTTATTATTTTTCTAAAGGTTTTTATGTCAAGCATTATTTTCTAAAAGCTATAGGACAAGATCTTAATATTAAAGGTGAATATTATTGTAGTCTTGTGTATAACTTGATGGTCAGTGATAACTTAAATATTGGTATTTATGAAATTGAATATTTTATGCAATGGGGTACACCAGAGGATTTAGAAGAATATAATTATTGGTCTAATATTTTTCGTAGGATGATGCTTGGTAGCTCTTTAAATAAATCTCTAATTGGAACAACAGTTATATCAATGGCTGGCAAAGGTTCTCGTTTTTCTGAAGAAGGCTATGATTTGCCAAAACCTCTCATAAATATAAATTCTTTACCAATGTTTATCCAAGCAACAAAATCATTACCAGTAAGCTCAGATTATATATTTATAACAACTGAGCAAATTAGTAATAATATTGTTTTTAAAAATACTCTCAATAATTATTACCCTAACTCTACTTTGGTCTCCTTACAAGATACTCCTAAGGGTCAAGCATTATCAGTTCTTGAAGGCATTAAACATATAAAAGATTCTAGACCAATAACTATAAGTTCTTGTGATCATTCGGTAATATTTAATTCTTCAAAATTTAATGAAATCATTTCTAATACCAATTATGACCTAATTGTTTGGATGAAAAAAGGCCATTTTGCAGCAAAAAGAAATCCTCATATGTATGGCTGGATATCTCATGAGGGAATTAAAGTTAAAAAAGTATCAGTTAAAAAGCCTTTGTTAGACCCTTCTATTGACCCTATAGTTATTGGTACATTTACATTTAGAGATAAGAATGTCTATGAAAATTGTGCTAATAGTCTTATCAAACGTAATTGTTTGGTTAACAATGAATTTTATGTCGACTCATTGATTAACGATGCTATTAAATTAAACTATAATTGTATTATATTTGAAGTTGAATCATTTATATGCTGGGGAACTCCAAATGAATTAAAGACTTTTAAATATTGGAATGATTGTTTCAGTAAGTGGAAATCTCATATATACTCCTCTTTAAATTCATGAATCCATACTATATTTTAATTAATATCAAATTTCTATATAAAAATATCTATTAACATGAACATAATTAGTCACTTTAAAAAGAGTAAAATAAATCGCTTTATAATTGTCGGAATTGTATCTGTCTTAATTGATTTCATAGTATACTATATACTTCTTACTTTAAATTATAATATTTCATTTGCAAAATCTATAGGGTTTATTTCAGGAGCCTTTTTTTCATATCAATTCAACAGAAAATGGACATTTAATATTAAAACTATTAACTCAATGCAAATCATAACTTTTATTTTCGTCTATCTTTCTGGTTTAGGTTTAAATGTGTTATCCAATAACTTCATCTTTTTTCTTGTCAATCCAATACATTCACTAGCAATTTATATTTCATTTTTATTGTCAACTTCTATTTCAGCTTCATATAATTATATTGGAATGAAAATGTTAGTTTTCAGAAAGTAGTGTCTAAATCTAAATTCCAACCCCAATCAAAATGAATAATCTACCATTACTGACAATTGTAATTCCATGTTTTAACGAAGAAGCCAATATACCAATTCTTTTAGAACGTTTTAACTCTTCAATCATGAACTATAAAAAAGCTCATAATTCTTGTGAAATTCAACTTATTTTAGTTAACAATGGTTCTCTCGATCATTCACAAGATGTTTTGAATGAATGTTTACCAAAATATTCATTTGCAACTTCCGTAAAATTATTATCTAATCTTGGTTATGGAAATGGAATTCTTTATGGTTTGAACTATGCAAAATCTAGGTTTATAGGCTGGACTCATGCTGATCTTCAAACAGATCCAAATGATATTTTAAAAGCACTACAAATAATAAAGGCCTCACGTAGTGTTAATCTTTTCATTAAGGGAAAGAGAGTTGGGCGTAGCTTAGCGGACCAATTTTTTTCTGATGGAATGTCTATTTTTGAATCAATACTGTTTATGTTGCCATTATATGAGATAAATGCTCAACCAACTATTTTTAATAGGAATTTACTAGACTCTAATATAAATCCACCTAAAGATTTTTCATTAGACCTTTATATCTATATTCAAGCGATATTGCGGCAATTTAGGATAGAAAGGTTTAATGTGCTTTTTTCAGATAGAATTTATGGAACATCAAGTTGGAATTTGAATATTAATTCTAAAATTAAATTTATTATTCGTACTATTATGTACTCAATAAAACTTAGATTTTTTTCAGGTTCTAAATTGGGAAATTCGCGCTAGAATTAGCTTAGAATATTAATTGAATGTTAATAATACATCACAGGAGGAATACTCCTGAATTAGTAAACGAAACACCAAATCATTTTGGGATAGAAATTGATATAAGATCAAATAATGGGGATTTAATCATTCATCATGATCCTTTTTCTCCAGGATTACCAATCGAGGATTTACTTAAATATTATAATCATAAGTTCTTGATCCTTAATGTTAAGGAAGAAGGTTTAGAATCTAAATTAATTGGATTAATGAGTGATTTTAAAATTAATGATTTTTTCTTTTTAGACCAATCATTTCCATTTTTGCTTAAAACATCAAAATGTGGTGAATCTAGATGTGCAGCAAGAGTCTCTGAATATGAATCTGTTAGTACAGCTTTAGCTTTAAAGGGTTTAGTAGATTGGGTTTGGATAGATGTTTTTAATGGACTTAAGTTGACCATCAGTGAATACATGCTTTTAAAGGAATCAGGTTTTAAGCTATGCTTAGTTTCACCAGAATTACAAGGATTCGCAATTGATACTGTTTCAAGGATGCAAGACACGCTTATTCAAAATAGTATGCTTTTTGAAGCAGTATGTACTAAATACCCTTCTTTGTGGTCTGATTTCATACCCTCTTAATTCAAATGCTTAACAAACTTTCAAGAAAAGCATTTACTCCTTACGGTATTGAAGAACAGCGTCAAATTTATTTACTACATAAGCAACCCTTATTTATTATTGGACTAGCAATTAAATTATTACTCATTATATCAATAACTCCCTACATACATACAAGTTGGTTCCTTCCATTTGTTTTCAATTCTTTAACCTCTATTACCATAGACCCTTGGTCTAGTTTTATTGAAAATAATAATCAAATCAATTCATTTCCATATGGATTATCAATGCTAGCAGCATATTCTCCACTTACATTAATTGGAATTAACCTAGATAAATTATTTTCTACTAACTTAATTACTCCTTTATCTTTCAGACTTACATCGCTAGTATTTGATTATTCTATTCTTATTTTTTTAGCTCTAATTTTAAAAAATTATTCTCATAAAATATTACTTTTTACTTATTGGTGTTCACCTCTCGTAATCTTTATTACTTATGTACATGGGCAGATTGATGTCGTTCCAGTTATGCTTCTTTTAAGTTGTATATGTATGGTTGGCTGGAATAGGTATCGTTCAGCTGGGATATTAATAGCACTAGCAGTCTCAAGTAAATTTAGTATGCTTATAGCTGTACCTCTTATTATTATATTTATTCATAGGAGAAAAGGTTTAGATATTGAACTTTTAAAATTTACTTTATTTACATTTATAGGACTTTTATTGTTCGTATTTCCCTTTATATTTTCTAATGGATATCAAGAAATGGTGTTCTTTACAAAAGAAGTTAATAGATTATACTCTGTTTTTATAGCTTACGGAGCAACACTTCGTGTATATGTTGTCCCCATTGTTTATTTATTAACATTATATCTAGTTTGGCGTCTTAGACGCATTACTCAGGATTTATTCTTAATAGCAACTGGATTAGGCTTCTTTTCACTAATTATTTTTATTCCACCTGCACCTGGATGGTTTGTTTGGTTAATCCCCTTTTTAGTTTATTATCAAGTCCGATCTAAGAGAGATATTTTAACCATCGGTTTATTGTTTAATATTGTTGCTTTATTAAATTCAATAAATACTTCTAATTCAAACATCATTCTATCAATGCCATTCGTTAATGATAATAGTTATATTTCAAATACACCTTTACTTATTAATCAATTCTATACGAATGTTCTTTTTACCTCCCAACAAGCTTTAGCGATTTTGTTAGCAGTTCGTATGTATTCCTACGGTCTTAGACGCAATAGCTTCTATAAAATTACTAATGATTCATTTATCATATCTTTATCTGGCAATGCATTTTTTGTCATACCTTCATTATCTCGTTGTACAAAAAATCTATTTGGTCAGAAGTTTACAACAATAATCAAATCAAGTACATTTATAGATTCACATATGAATCCCCTTAAAAATATCAATAAACCTAGTGAAAATATACTTGATAAATCTACATCTGCCTCTTTAACTGAATTATCTTATAATTATCTCAACACACCTCATTCTGTCAATCCTGTATATTCTAATCATTTTTCACGAGGTCTTAGATCACTAATTAACTCTGTAAATAACACAAAAACAGATTTTCTAATTCTCAATGATGATATTAATATGCTTCCATCCAACTTAAAAAAAATGTTAAATCTTAAACTTAATCTAAATATGATTACAACAAGAGATGATTTTGAGCAAACTCCATCAGATCTTCATAAGTTTAACATTAATTGTTTCTTGACACCTGTAAATTCTTTAAATTCAAACTCTCTTTCTTCAGTAAGCATAGATAAATATCGCTTTATAACATATCTACCATTAGGCTTTATACATGACCAACTGCTAAGGCTTTCAATATCAATATGTGCTCTAAAGGTAGATACGGAATTAACACCAGATAAACAATGGGTAAAAATGATTTTTGAGGGTGAACCTTCTAGAGATGATATATCACAGATTGCACGTTCTATTATTCCTCAGATTGATGATTTTTCCTTATACGAATCTGGATGGAGTTCAGGTTATATAGGTATTATGCAAATACTTATAATTTCTTTTATATCAGAACAATTAGCTACAACTTCTTATAGTACTAACTTAAAATTTGTTCAGTAATTATCTGATGAACAATTCATTACCTTCAAATTCTCTAAAAAGGCCAGAAGCAATATTATTTGATACAGATAATACCCTTTATGAATATTCACCTGCCAACAAAGCAGCAGAATCTGCTGTATGTTTAAAAATAAAAAATCTTTTAGGAATTGATAAAATCACTTTTTATAGATTTTATAATCAAGCTAAAATAGATGTTAAACAGAATTTGGCAAACACAGCTAGTGGGCATAGTAGATTATTGTATTTTCAAAGAATGATTGAACTTTTAGGACTTAAGGCACAACTTTTACTTTCTCTTGATTTAGAACAAACATTTTGGCGTACTTTTTTAGCCAATGCCCCATTATTTCCTGGTGTAGTTGATACTTTAATGTATTTAAAGTCAATTAATGTTCCAATCGCAATTGTAACTGACCTAACTTCTCATATCCAAATGCGAAAACTTACCTATTTTGGTTTAGAAGATACTTTTGATGCTGTTGTTACTTCAGAAGAGGTTGGATCCGACAAGCCAGATATTCGTAATTTTGAGTTAGTTTTTTCTAAACTAGGAATTAGTGATAGACCTGATTTTTGGATGGTAGGTGATGATCCTTTTTCTGATATTTATGGAGCTAGCTCTATAGGGGCAATTACTTTTCAAAAGATCCACTCTAATGTGAAAAAGGGAACTAATTTAGAAAAGCCAGATTATACCTTCAATAATTATTATCAACTTTTAGATATTTTTAAGGAATTAATTGACAATTAAAATAATTCTTTAGTTTCAATTATTCTAAAATCTTTAGTAATTTCTAAGCTTAAATAAATCCTTTATATCTAGTGAGATCATCTATCTCAATGATTTTGCCATAATTAATTATTGTTATGCTAAATTAAAGTGTCAGTAAGACTTTTATTGGATTCAACAATTAAATTTATTATTAATGTTTTATAGAACATTCCAAAAACTCTTCTCATTAAAACTATTGGCTTTTCTATGCTGTACGTTTTTGTTTTTACCAAATTGTGTTTCAGGTGAAATTGAACCAAATTTTACGGAACTTATGCTCGATTGGCGGCGCAATAGTGCTTTAGCTGAGCAATACCGCGAAAAGGCCCTTGAAGAAACTAATAAAGGTAATTCTTATAAAGCTTGTATTGATCTACGTATTGCAAGTAAATATGGTGTATCAGCTTATGAATCGTTAATTAAAGCCACTCAGAATTCAGAACCTGAAAAGAATACCCAAGTTTTAGAGGATGACCTAAATAAATGGATGAATATGTCTGATTGCTTGACAAAAAATATTTAGCTTGCTCCAACAAGGCTCATACATAAGTATATGTACGCATATCTTCTTTTTTTGCTTAGATGAACTTGTGCATATTACTTTTCTGAATCCTTAATCGCTGGGGGTGAAACGGATCTTGGTGTTTTTTTTGATTTCCTCTATTTTCGGCTAGTCCATTCCTTTTCTACATCATAAGATTCCTTTGTAGGACTTCGTTTTTGAGCAAAGTAGCCAAATAACGCTTTATGTCTTAATATTTTCTTTATGAAGTACACAGATCCCGCAGGACGGGTATTGTTGCCCGTTCTTGTTTCTCTCGGAACGCAGTCAGCAGATCTCCTTTTTGAGATGGCTTCTGAGATGAATGTGAGCTTAGATGAACTTTTTAGTTCTATACTAGAAGACTCAGTAATTGGCCTGACTGAATCTTCCCAATTCTCGCATGACGTTGTAATCCCTGATAGCTGTAGTACTGAACATCTTCTTAAATATCTAAGGATAGATTGATAATTATTTCCACTTTTTACAAGAACAACATCTTTTTGATAATAATTTATTAATAGGATATTATTTAAAGAAACTAATTTTCATATATTCATTATGAAAAGAGTAATAATATTAATATCCATAATTTTCACATTAATTCTTTTCTTACTTTCTTCATCCAAGCATTTCTTATTAGGTACATCTGCTTTCGACCTTGGAATATTTGAACAGTTTACTTGGCTCATATCCAATGGTTATATAAATGGTGTTAGTAGTCTTCGCGGAATATCTCCTTTACAAGATCATTTTTCACTTATACTTATACCTTTGTCTTTAATATATAAAATAGTTCCCTCAACATATACTCTATTGTTTTTACAATCATTAGCTTTAGGTGTTTCACCTATTACTTTTATAAGCTCTTATTCTTTTGATAAGAATAAGAGTAAACCTTTTAATGCCCTTTTATTAGTAATATTTTTATCCCCTGTTATTTTTCTAGTTAACCTTTCAGACTTTCATCCAGAGGTTATAGTTTTTCCTTTTATGATTTTATCATTAATTATTTCAACTAAATCTAATAATGTTTGTTATTATATTTTTCTGTTTATTATTTTATCAGCTAAAAAGTCATTAGTATTGTTTACTTTAGGCCTTTCTATTTTTAATTTATTGAAAGGGAATAGAATACGATCATTAATTACTTTTATAATATCTATTATTTGGTGGTTACTCTCTAGTAGATTTTCTTTCGAAGGTGGAGACTACCTCCTAATACGTTTAGGTTATTTAGGAAATTCATTTTCTCAGATATTAATTAATTTAATTTCAAAACCTTGGCTAGTTTTTGCTGAAGCTAGTCCAGAATCTATCTTTTTGTATACTTTGGGATTATTATTGCCTTTTATCGTATTCTTTTCAAGGTCTTCTATTCCTTTTCTATTATCTGCTTCCCCAATTTATATTACTAATATTATTTCGTCTTGGGGCATGCAACGTGAGTTTAATTCTCCCTATTCTATAGCAATTTTGCCTTTTCTTATTGTGGCCTCTTTAGACTCAATTAATAATGTCGAAATTAAGAATTTACAGTTTAAAAAGTCTTTATTTCTTATTAGTATTATTTTAACTGTTTCTTGCTTCGTTGGATACTCTAGAATTGGCTATTTCAATAGTAGGTATTTCCCAAGATTTTCAGAATCGATTGCTTTGCTTAGTATTAAGTCTAAAATACCTTATAACAGTTCTATTCTTACAACTAACGATATTGCACCACACTTTTCTACTAGAAACCTCATTCATACTATAGGTAATAAAAATCAATTGGAATTACTTAACTATGACTATATTATCTTACCTATATCAAACCTTAAATATAGAAATTCTTTCCAACGCCTTCAGTCTCTTAAGTTACCTCTCAATAGAGATTTAGAATGTAGGATTAATGATGATTATTATAATATATGCACTCCAAAGAAATAAGTTACATTTAGATATTTATTACTATAATATTATTTAATCACATTTCTTTGCTTTTTCTTTACTGCGCAACTATGATTTATTCTATAATCTAATTTCCAAAGCTAATATATTTGATTCAATTTACCTTAGTATTTCTACATTGGGCAAAAAAAGAATCTACAATTAAGATTTTTATTTCATCTGGCCATTCCTTTAACAATTCATAGACTCTCTTGTCTCTTAGAGATTCTTCTAAGAATTTTATATCTCCGTATTCAGTTGATCTAATTACATCTTCTAGATTTTCATTGAAAAATTCTATTTTTTTTATATTATCCATGTGATTTTTGGTTTAACTTGACTTGCTTGGTTTGCGAGTATTTTTTGCTTCGACTACTTTGAGTAGATCTTCCATTTGCCCCATCACTGTTTTGACCTCTCCTGGATCAGGCAATGTTTGCTCTTCTGTTACACCTGCATGCATTGTTCTTAGGTCTTTACGCAATTTTTTTAGATGTTCTTTAACCATCTCTCGTTTCTCACTGGCTGTTGGCATAATTAATTCATTATATTTTACCTATTCTACATTATATCCATTCTGATGCTTGGTATTTTTTCTACATGCCATCTTGTTTTAGATTCAATTAACAATTGAAATTTAAACTTATAAGCGCTTATTCAACAACAAAAAACCATACCAATTATCTTTGGGTGAATTTTAATGTTATTCAGCATCAAGACCCAATGCTGCAATAACAAAACTATTGTTAAGTAGTTTTGGAAATAAAACCCTTGCTATTATAAAAACGATTAATGCTGATATTGCAAATGTAGCTATCTGACCAATTGAACCCTCTACATAAATGTTTTTATCAAGTAATGGCCTGTCAACTATTGATCCAATTGTTCCCCATATAATTACCCATGTTGAGACGTAGATAACGCCAAACAAGTTCTTTTTAAACATAGTTAGCATGTTCTATTGATTCTTATTATAACAGAGAATTATTTAATTCTAAACCTAGCTTCTCTATATTTATTATTTATTGTGCATATTTACTTATAACTTTATCCGTAATGGTTTTTTTTGCACTTTTATTGTTAATTATATCTGAACTGTTCCTGCTATAGCAAGATCACCACGTAACCTTTTATTGCATGAATCAACTGTTGACCAACAAGGCATTAGTTCTGTTGTTGGAGATTCCATAAATCTTCTGATAGCTGGTTTGATCAACTTTGAGAAGGTCTCAACTCCTAATTCTTCTTCTCTCCTATTATATGGAATTTGATTTACCAAAGAGTCTAATTCAAATTGCTTAACTCTATCTTCACCTATACGTCTATAATGAACTTCGAGAGATGAGAGTTTTTCTTCATTAAGTGTTTCCGCTTGGTTTTCCATGAGTCCACGTAAAATACTTGCAAGTACTTCTTGGCACATTTTCTGTAAACCTTCATTTGGTGAAGAGCCTATGATTTTATGTTTATGGTCGAAAACTCCAAGATCAACTTGGGCTATGTGATTAACTGAAATGTTTTTATATACCTCAGACAATAATCCAACCTCTAGTCCCCAATCACAAGGAATTCTTAGATTTATTGCTAGTTCTTTTCTGAATGCGAACTCACCAGCCAATGGGTAACGAAATGCATTTAAATAATTTAGGAATGGGCCATTCCCTAATAGTTGTTCAAGACTTGTAAGTAATGGCCCTACAAATAAACGCGTTGCACGACCGTGTAGTGCATTATTTTCTATAGAAAGTCGACTGTAGAATGCTTTTACATATGAAATGTCAAATGATGGATCTAATAATGGTTGAAGCATTCTTGCCGGATAAGAAAGACTAAATGTCCGGATATCTGCATCAAAAAGAGCGACAACCTCTGCTTTTGATGTTGCTAAACCTATTCCTTGCCATACTGCCCAACCTTTACCAGGTTTTCCTGAAAGGTTAAAACTACTATTGTCCTTACCTTTTAAAAGCTCTAGTACTGAGGGGCTATTAGTCCATTGAATGTGGACTTCAAATGGCATATTTGCAAAAAATGCTTTTGCTTCTAAAACTTCATCTGCTGATGAAGCCGAAAGTGCAATCACTAAAAGCTGTAAACCGTCTAATGTTTCAAGTACACGTCTTATCAACTTTAGTGCTGGCCTACTGAATTCTTCATATAGGCACGGGATCAGTATTGCTGTCGGATGTTTGTTAAGACCTATTCGTAACGCTTCTGAGGAGTCTTTAGGTATCCCAAAGTCATGAATTGTCGTAATCAAACCCTGTTGAAAGTCCATTTCGTGTTTAGAACAGAAGAATTAAGTCGTGAACTGCCATGTCCTTGTTTCTATTGATGATGGATTCCTAATGACAGCAGCAAACGTGCCATCAGAAGACATGAGAGCTCTTCTCAGATCTATATACAAAAATCATTCTGACGAGGAACTTCAATTAGTTTGGTCGCAATTGATGCAGATCCTCCAAGAGAATACCGAGATTGAAACCAATGTAAATTCACTTTCTGGTGAACTTTGGGATGCTTCAACGTCAGTATTAATAACCTACGCAGATGGAGTTATTAGAGAATCCGAACCTACTTTAGTCACCTTAAAGGAACTTGTAGATGATCATATTGGTAATTTATCTCCAGTAATACATATTTTACCTTTCCTATCCTCTACAAGTGATGGGGGGTTTGCTCTTTCAAGTCATGAAGATATTGAATCTAATTTTGGTGATTGGGAACACTTAAATGAACTTTCAAAAAATAACTATCTGATGGCTGATTTGGTCCTTAACCATGTATCAGCATCTCACCCATGGGTACAACAATTTCAAAAGGCTTTAGATCCTGGAAACTCCTTTATCCTTTCTCCTAGCTTAGAACATAATTGGGACAATGTAATTCGTCCTAGAAGCACTTCTCTTTTCACAAAGTTATATACAACCAATGGCCTAAAAAGTGTGTGGACTACATTTGGTCCGGATCAAGTTGATTTAAATTGGCAAAATCCTCTATTGCTTATTGAATTTTTTAGGCTCATAATTAGGTACTTTAATGTTGGCGTAAGGTGGATACGTCTAGATGCTATCGGATTTATTTGGAAAGAGCCTGATACAGACTGTTTAAACAGAAATGAAGTTCATCAAATAGTCAAGTTATTAAGACTCTTACTTAATCAATTAAATTCAAATTCTGTTCTAATTACTGAGACTAACGTTCCTGAGCAAGAGAATATTACTTATATAACATCAGGAGATCAGGCTAATCTAGCCTATAATTTTCCCTTGCCACCATTGCTATTAGAATCTATTATTAGCAATAAAGCAGATTTACTTAATCATTGGCTTAATCATTGGCCAATTTTGCCAGAAAGAACTAGTTTTCTAAATTTCACTGCATCACATGATGGAGTTGGCCTAAGGCCTATTGAAGGATTAATAGACAATGAACGTTTTCGTAAATTACTTGTTTCATGTGAAAAGAGAGGTGGTCTCATAAGTCATAGGAAACTATCCAATGGAAAAGATCAACCATATGAATTAAACAT
Source organism: Prochlorococcus sp. AG-363-A16 (assembly GCA_003280345.1). Lineage (GTDB taxonomy): Bacteria > Cyanobacteriota > Cyanobacteriia > PCC-6307 > Cyanobiaceae > AG-363-A16. Next base: position 27,866 of record QCFB01000012.1, on the reverse strand, counting down.
TAGCTGGTGGAGTGCTATGGCTGATGGTGGAATAGATCCAAAATATTTACAATTTGAACGATTTTTATTGAGTCAGTTATTTGTATTGTCTCTCCAAGGGATACCAGCTTTTTACTTACAATCAATCTTGGCATCAAATAATGATTTAAAAAGTTTCAAAATTACTGGACAAAGAAGAGATTTAAATCGAGAAAGATTTGATGCAGATAATTTATTTCATGTTCTCAAGGATCCCAAATCAGAGCCAAGTATAAACCTCCAGCATTTGAAAGTTGCTCTCAGTGTAAGGAGCAGATTAAAAGCATTTCACCCAGAATCACCTATGGAATGCCTAAGTCAAGGTCGCAGTGACCTTGTTATTATTCTTCGTGGAACAGGTTCTGAAAGCATTTGGGCAATTCATAATATGACTGAAAATACATTAAGTTTTTCACTTTTTGAAGCTTTACATGTTGATGAATGTAATTCGTCTAAAATATGGAAGGATTGTTTATCGAGTAAGGTTTTTTCTGATTCTTATTTAGAAATTAAACCTTATTCTGTTCATTGGTTGAAAATGCTTGACTAATCTTATGAGTATTAATTCTAGATTCTGGATCGTTACTGATCTTGATGGAACATTATTAGACCATAAATATGATTTAACCCCTGCATTGCAAACTTTGAATTGGCTTAAAGAAAATGGAATTCCTGTTATTCCTTGTACTAGTAAGACTGCATCAGAAGTAAGAGAATTTCGCAAGATATACGGCCTTACTGACCCTTATATAGTAGAGAATGGCGGTGCAATATATGGTGGAGATTCTGATTCATCGCAAGACTGGGAAATTGCATTAGGAAAACATTCTAGTGAATTAATTCCTTTGCTTGATATTCTAAGTAAAAAAGTTGGCATTCAACTTAGAGCACTTGTTGATTTGTCTTATCAAGAGATCAGAGATTTAACGGGTCTTGAAGGTAAATCAATTGAGCTTGCAACAGATCGAAAATGGAGTGTCCCTTTTCTCAACCCACCAAATGAAATTATTCAAAAACTTGATTTATATGCAAATGAACTTGGTTTATCTATATTCAAGGGTAATCGTATGAGCCATCTTATAAGTTATGGATGTGACAAAGGTCAAGCAGTCCTTAAATTAAAGAGTTATATGAATAACTCTAATGTAATTGTTATAGCCCTCGGTGATTCCCCTAATGACCTTCCTCTATTAAATATTGCTGATAGAGCTATTGTTGTTCCTTCTTCTTGTGGACCTAACAATGTATTTTTGGAGGGAATTAAATCTGGTCAACTTTATCTAGCACCAGAGCCCCATGGGAGTGGCTGGGCAAAGGCTGTCAGATCATCATTATCAGAATTGTAATAACTTAATTTTAATCATGGTTTATAATAATAATCAACTTAATATAGTTAATTCATGTTCCCCATGGTCAACTGTTGGCAATCCAGATATTTTGTTTCCTTTAGATAAATTTGAGTGTTTACTCCAAGGAATAGGTTGGAATGATTCATCTAAATGGGTTGATCATTGGAAACAATATGGTGCTCCAGATATAGCACTTTCATATTGGGCCCCTGGAACAAAGTCTGATTGGTTTTGGGGATTAGGACTGCCTTTGTTATCAGAAATAGAACGTCTTATTTCTTTAGATTTGTCTACTAGTATTATCGGGATTACTGCTCTTCCTGGCTCTGGAAAAACTAGTTTAGGCAACTGGTTAGAAGCAGCATCCAATTCGATGGGCTGGCCAGTCACTGTTCTCTCACTTGATGATTTCTATCTTCCTGGAGAAGAGTTAGACCAAGCAATGCTTGGGAACCCATGGAAAGTTCCTAGAGGGATCCCAGGAAGTCATTCTATTGAAGTTATGTATAAACAGATTTTAAAATGGAAAAATAATGGTTATCTATTCACTCCAACCTTTGACAAGTCACTAAGGAATGGTTTTGGAGATAGGTCAGAATGGAGAATATCAAAACCGAGAGTGTTGATTTTGGAAGGATGGTTTTTATGCTGTGAACCTACAGATTTACCGCTTGATTCAATCAATCAAAGTTCTGATTTAATAACTCCTCTTTCAATAGAAGAACTTAATTATCAAGAAAAAATTCAAGTATCACTTTCTGAATACTCTTGTATATGGGAATTAGTAGAAAGATTATGGCATCTTAAGCCAATTACATTTTCTGCTACAAATAAATGGAAAAAAGAGCAAGAAGATAATATGTATAAAATTCGGGGTAGTTCACTAAGGGGAGATAAACTCAAATCATTTATACGTATGATTAATTCAGCTATTCCTCAAAAATCACTTTTAGAAATTAATTCGGATGTAGTTGCGGAAATTAATCAAAAAAGACAAATATGTTGGTTAGGAAACAAAGAAGATCAGCCTAAGTAAAACTAAATAAATTTTAATTATTACTTATCCCATATATCATCTAAATTATTTTTGTTGTTATAAATTTGTTCAGTTATATTTAATTCACCATCAAGATTATTTTTAGTTAAAAGTTCTTCTGATGGATTTTCATATGTAGTCGAAGATGTGGTTTTTTTTGATAATTCAGATTTGCTTTCTTCTGTAATACTTTTATCAGGATTAGAACTCCCAAAATATGAATTTTTCAGTCGCCTTGGAACTTCAATGCCATCTTCGCAGTACCTACATTTAGTGCTGTTCAGTCGAAAAAGGTTGAGAACAAAGGTGTTTCCGCAAACCTCGCAAGTTCGACCCTCTTGTTCTGGGATATCCATAACCTTATCTTAGTCCAACAATTAGTAGCTTGCTCAATTATCTTAAAAAAGTTTATTTTGATTAATTTAAATGTAAAACTGTGCAAATAAGATAAAAGTTTCAACCAGAATTGAAATATAGTTAAAATTTTAAGTTAATTGGCTTATTAGTTAATTTAGAACTAATTGTGAAATCGTGACATGTGTCAATTTCCAGTTAAAAAAACCGTTTCTAGTCCAGCTAAATGTTGCAATAGTTTCAACTTTATTAGAAGATGTCTTTACAACAAATAGGTTTATATTTTTATAATAAAGTTCAATATCTACATTTTTGTCTTTGGATTGATTAGTTGAATCTTCAATTATCAATTCATTTTCATAACTCTTACCTAATTGTGGCATTCTTACTTCACCCATTAGTAAAAGTGTTCTTATGCCATTAGGTGAGATAATTGATTCAACAATACTATCAGCCATTTTATCTATAATGATCGATGCTAGATTATTTATAAAATATATTTGGAGATTTATATTTAATTTTTGCTTAAGCTGATTACTTATTTGAGGCTTTATACTTTTTTTGACTTTTGGGAAGTCTATAAATCTTTCTAAATTGTTATATGTCTTATTCTCTAAATTATTTTTAAATCTGAATAAAATGATGTAGGGACTTATTAAAAAATATGCTCCAAATAAAATTAATGAAAAGTAGCCTATCAAAAATTTCTTGTTTAAAAGTCTCAATTTTCATATTGAATCTATTGTAATATCTTATATCATATTCTACTCATTGAATTGATTGGTATATTAGAAACATCTATAGACCAATGTTAATTTAGTGCTGTTTTTAATTTGCCAGCAATCATTGGGAATCTTTTTGCATATTTATGCAGTTCGAGCCTTTGCTGAAGTGTTACAGACTGGCCTTTTGAAAGTCTTTTAATTAAAGCTTCAAGATGTAGCCTTGTTTTGGTTGAAAGCATAACCTTGTTTTCTTTATTAATAACTCGTGATAAGTTAAATTGCGAGGCCTGCTACATGCATTGATAAATTTTGATTCTTTGTAGTACATAGCAACTACTATTCTGTTATTGAATCAGCTTTACTATGGTATTTTTTGTTTGGTTTAAAATCAGCTTTTCTTATTTTTAATCATATAGGTTTTAGCTGCTCCATTCATTCTATTAATGCTGTGACAATTAAATCATGCAAATAATCCAAAAAACTAAAGCATTTCTAGATCAGCTCAATTTGAGAATAAATACGTTAAATATCAATATAATATTAATTATTTTAGTATCTTCTATTTCTTCATTTGCTGGCATCTGGGATGATTCTTCTCAAAGTTTAACTGCACATGATGAATCACTATACGCCGGAAGAGCTAAATTAATGTTAGAGAGTAATGATTTTTTTACTCCTTTTGATAACCCACATCATAAAACAGTTGGAAGTTATTGGTTAATTGCTTTGAGCATGAAAGTACTTGGATATACAGAAGCTTCAGCAAGACTTCCTAGTTCTTTAGCTTCTATTATATGTTGTGTTTTGGTTTATAAAATTGGCAGGCAGTTCCTAACCAGTAATGCCTCATTATGTTCGGCTATATTATTACCTACTATGCCTTTGTGGTTACAATATAGTAGATATTCTAGCCCTGATCTGATTTTTATATGTTGTATTCTATTCTCGTTATATTTCTTACTTAAAGCAAATTCAATTTATATTAATTACCCTAATTTTTCATTTATACTATGGCATCTTTCAGGCTTCTTTATTAGCTTATCATTTATTTTTAGAAGTTTTATGATTGCTCTTCCAATCATAGGACTATTGCCATGCCTTTATCATTCGTATAATAAATTTGGTTCAAAATTTATTAGGTCTTTTGTAATTGGAATAATTATTGGAGCTATACCTTCTGTTGTTTCTATTTCTATTGCTTTTGACCATTATGGCATTGAATCTATTTATAGGCTTCTAGATTTTGCCCATAAAAAAGCTGTTGGTGGGCAACTTCTAAAAGGCTTTAAGTTTTATCCATTGACTGTCATGATACTGACTTACCCTGCAAGTATTTTGGTATTATTTGGATTTACTTCAATATTTAATTCGAAAAATGATGCTAGATTTTTATCTATCTTTATAGGCTACCCTGCTATTGTTTTTTCAATACTAATCTTTATTTCTACAAATCATATTCATTATTCATTATCTCTTTTACCATTTATTTCTTTGTTATGTGGAGCCATAATTGATTATGCACCTAAAATTAGCATAAGATATAGAAGAACTTCTATACTAATTGCAATAACAGTTACTTTAATATCTTTTGTTATTCTCATCATTGCGACATACTCTTTAATACCTATTTCTAACCTTCCCCATTTAATTGACAATCAAGAATTAATTTCTAGGAGAATAATAATATGGGGATCTACTTCCCTCATTATTTCTCTAACCTTTTTAACATCTAAAATTGACATTTTAAATTTTTCTAAATATATTCTTATTATTAGTTTAATTCAAATATCAATTCTGGCCTCTCTATATGCTGAAGGTTATATGGGTAATCCAAACAATAAGTTTAAGGCTTTTCTTGAACAATCTAATATTCATAAAATTGTCAATACTAATCAAATTAATTTGTATAGATTACCAACAAAAGATCAATCACTTTTAAAGTTTTACTTACCTTCTTATAGTATTAATAATTCATCAATATTTAGCCATTTACGCTCATCCTATAGCATTGTTCCTAGTAATATTATCAATGATTTACTTAATCGATATCCCAATAATGTTTATACGATAGACTCTTATAATAGGATTACATTAATCAAGATAGTTGAATAAGAAGACTAAATGGTTTAATTAAAATCATATCTATTGCACTTTAATTTATATAATGTAGAATTAATAGTTAGAATAAAAATGATGAACAACTTATTGAAGTTTCTTTATGAAAGGCTTTGGGTGCCTCTATTTGGACGAATATTAATGCTTTTATCAACTTTTATAGAAGGTAAAAAGCCTAAAGAAAAACCTACCTATGACTTAACGAACAAAGAACATGATTCATAAAATATCTGTTCTTCTTAGATAAGAATTTCTATTTTATATTTCCACCGTTACAATATCTTGTTGCTAATACTTTATACTCCTTTTCACTATATGTATTTTCATTTGTGTATGCTTTTATAATGTTTTGCGAGCCTTTTATACAATAATTAAATATCCTAGACTCTTTTACTATTGGATCTATATAAAGTATACCAATTAGAATAATAAATAAATATTTGATTAATACGTTATTATTTTTAAAGAAAATTCTAAATGCCTTTCTTTTTTTAAGATAAGTTCTTAACCAATTATCAGGTAGACCAATCTGTACGAATAGTAGCTCGACCCACCATGGCAGCTCTGAATCATCTATAGAATTTTTGCTTTGAGCCTGACTTTTCTTCATGACTCCTTTTCGACTTTTAAAATTTTACACCTTATGCGTTATATTAGTAAAAAATAAAAGACTTTACGTTTTTACTCCCTTAATAAGTTAAACTTTCTGTAAGGTAGAATTTACTCTGATTCAATCCCTATGCCCAAGAAGAGACGAAAGCTTAGTAAGGAATTAGAAAAGGAGCTTGCAACAGCAAAGCGAGATGTCGAGTTGATTTCAGCAAAGATCAATGATATATATGATGATGATATTCAGGCTGAATATCAAGCTGCATTTCAACCTGTTAAATTTCAATATCATTTTATCTTCAATTTGTATAAAACAGATGGACTTACCCCAGAGTCCGAAAAAGCGTTTACTCTTTACAAGGAATATTTACATAAATTCAATAGTGAATACGAAACATAATTATAATTCAACACCTATATAAACTATTCTATGTTTACAAAAACTAAATTCAAATTCTTATATCTCTTATTCACTCTTATTTTTATACAACCTTCAATTTCATCTCACGAAATACATGAATTTCACGAATTATGTGAATTAACTACTGATTACAATGGCTGTATCGAATTTAATCGAATTAAATTAATTGAAGACTTTAAGAGTAATTCTCCATTAAGAGATTGGAGAAGCTATGGCCCTCTAAGAATTGATTGGTCACGATGGCATGAAAAGGCAGGCATTCATGTGGTACCAGCCTTAAATCCTCAAAATAAATTGATTTTTTTAGCTCTATCTTGCACTAAGAAAAAAATAAATATTACTAGTATTAATGGAATATGGAAGAATTGGCAGCCTCCAATTAATGATTTTGAATTTCAACTTTTTAACAACTATTGTCAGCAAGTTAATTAAATCAATACATTTCTTCTAATCGTGGGTATCTTTGTATTGATCTTCTTCTTGCTTTTATTCTATTAGGCCTCCTTGTATTTGATTTATATCTTTTGTATGGTATGACTTTAATTGAAATTGGTTTGTTTGTTTTCTTTTGAAGAATTGGTGGTTGATTTAAGTTTGGGAATACCTGAGCTGATTTGATATCTTTATTATTATATTTGCTTATTATACGTGCTTCTCTTATGCTTGCATTTGAGCTTATATTGTTAAGGAATGGGCTTGTTGATACAACTAGAAGTAATGATAAATTTTTAATGATTGACCTTTGTCCAACTTTTGGCATTCCTTCCTCTCTAAAATTTTTATTTTAGTACGTTAATAAAATAATTCTAATTAAATTTACATAGAGCTTTTTAAACGATGTTACAAATCTGTGCATTTATAGTATTAATCGCCATAATTTATAAGAATGATCAATGTTTTGTAATGCCTCGCTACGATCTTCATGAAGTTGATGAAGCCATGACAGCCATCAAGGAAGAAATTTTTAAGGAACTTTATGAAGCTCTTTCGTTTGAATCAAATCAATCTGAATTATTAAAAGATGTAATTGATTAAATTTATTAAAATTATTATGTTATAGTTTATTTTTCTTTTGATTACATAGTTTAATTATAATTTCTTCTACATTTTCTTTAGTTAACTTTGTGATTATAAATACTTCCTGAACTGATGACCCTTTTCTTGCAATTATTTTGTATCCTTCATTGGTATTGATCGATACTTTTAGTTTTAAAGCCTCATTTCTTCCTTTTGTTCTTTGAATTCTTCCTGGAATAATTGACTTTATTTCATTATTATTTGCCATTCTTTTTAGTAATGGTATCAATCCTTCTATATATGATGAATGTGTAATTATCAATCTGGCCATATTTTAGGTGAATGTAAAATTGTTCATTGATCTTTCGAATATGAAAGTACTATATTATTTGTCTTGAGAGCTATTTTTTCATACTGCCATCGAGATTTTATTGTATATTTGTTTACACTCTTTCTATTGGTGCCATTGTAAGTCCTTGGCTTGACAATTGCTGATGATATAACTCTGCTTGCTCAAGAGGGCCGCACCAGACTTCTGCTGAGCCTTCTTTGTCTACTTTGTGTGCTAGATCCCATGCTCTTCCTTCTGACATACCTGGGATAATTTTTTTTAAGCAATCAACAACATGTTCAAATGTGTTCAGATCATCATCTAGAACTATCACTCTGGCCTCTGGGTAACGAAGTGTCTCAGGAGACTTCTCTAAAACTGAGCTTGTACCAGTTGTTGTTGCAAACGTCATAACTAGTACCATTGATAGCTGTAACCTTGTATGAGCCTATAGGCTAGATAGTATCCACTAGGACAAGCATGTTATTTACCTTTGCATGGGCAGCTCTCGCAGCAGTTTTTACTTTTTCCATAGCCATGGTTGTATGGGGTCGCAATGGTGATGGTTCAATAGATTTTTGACGTGCCTGAGACAAGCCAACTTTCATCCAATTACCCATTTCTCGCAATAACAGCAATCGTATTGCTCGTGTTTGTTAGTGTGGGAGCAATTTACCTGTCTTTCATTGATTGGAAGGACAAGAGGAGGAGAAATAAATAGAGCTATTAATTTCTAGTTAAAATATATTTATTCACTTCTTTTTCTTAGAATTTAATTTTATGCATATTTATTTTATGTTATTTTTGATTCTGTAGGGCTATTAGATTTATTTGAAACATTTTTTTTATCTTTTTTAAGTGTCTCTTCTAAAAGTTCTAAGGCTTGATTTACCCTATCTAGATTAGATCTATAAACCTTTAAATCTTTTTCCACTCTTGACTCTGTAAAGCCATATTCTTTACTTATTCCCTTGACCATTCCAATTATATTTTCTACATTAATCTTTTCGTTATTGGAATTATGTGCTGAAGAAAGTATTTTCAAAATGCCGACAGAAGTTATCCTGGAATATTGGTTTTGCTTGTTAGTTAGTGTTTTTATATCACTACCTAACTTTTCAGCTGTCCCCTCTCCCTTGTTGTGCATTACATTCTTTATTTCTTGAAGGCTATTATTTCTTGCAAAATCGAGTGCTTTATTTGAATTACTCCTTATTTCATTGGGGTCTAGACCGTTGCTTCTACATAATGCATCAAATAAAAGCTTTAGGTGGTCTACTGGCCGATAACCTTGCGTATAGGCGTCAAAAACTTCCTTTAGTCCAACTGCAAAGACTGTGTCAGCCTTGAAATGCTTTTGGTGGCTTAATAGATGGAGCTCAACGAGGAGTTCGTCTGCCACCCTTCTGTAAATCGGAGGAATTACATAGGGGAATTCCTTATGGAATTGGCGCTTACTATCTGAGATAGTTGTTCGATCACTCAAGACCTTTGCCTGATCAAATTCTTAAATGACCATAGCTCTGTCCATGCCACCATTAAAATTGTGTAAACCGATAAGCAAACAATGATTCCAATTGTGATTGAGGAGTCTGGGCGAGGAGAGAGAGCCTTTGACATTTACTCTCGCCTCCTTAGGGAGAGGATTATTTTCCTTGGTGAGACTGTAACGAATGATTCTGCTAACCGAATTGTTGCTCAGTTACTTTTTTTAGAAGCTGAAGACCCTGACAAAGATATTTATCTCTATATCAATTCGCCCGGAGGCTCTGTATACGACGGTTTAGGCATTTTTGACACGATGCAGCACGTTAAACCTGATGTACATACTGTTTGTGTTGGTTTAGCAGCAAGTATGGGGGCTTTTTTGCTTAGTGCAGGTACTAAAGGTAAACGAAGTAGCCTTATGCACTCACGAATTATGATTCATCAACCCTTAGGGGGCGCACGAGGACAAGCAAGCGATATTCGTATTCAAGCTGACGAAATTTTGTTCCTTAAGGATAGATTGAATAATGAGCTTTCTATTCGTACTGGCCAACCTTTGGAACGCATTAGAGAAGATACTGATAGAGATTTCTTTATGTCACCTACAGAAGCCATAACTTATGGAATAATAGATACAGTCTTAGATAAAAAACCAGTACATTCTATATAAATATTATTCATTAGAATTCATTTTGAAAGGTAAATCTTAAATTCTTTCTTATGGATTACTATCTTATTAGTTGTTCATCAATGAAATTGACCTTTCTTTATCTGGGATAGAAGTATATTTAGAGAGTACATTGCTAAATTCTTCTCCATCCATTGTTTCTTTTTCTATTAATAACTCAACTAAAGTATCCATAGCCTCTCTATTTTTTTTAACTATAGAGATAGTTTCTATATAACAAGCTTTTACCATTTCTCTAACTTGCTCGTCAATTTGCTTTGAAATTGCATCTGATATATCACTTCTAGTCATTAGATCTCTTCCAAGAAAAACTTCTTGACTATCGCCTTCTAATGAAATGGGACCTAATTCACTCATTCCAAACCTTGTAACCATTTGACGAGCCATAGAAGCTACTTGTTGAATATCTCCTCCTGCTCCTGTAGTTACTTCCTCTCTTCCAAATATTACGTCTTCTGCAGCTCTCCCTCCAAGAGCACCCATTATCCTGGCTTTTAGTTGTGAACGGCTTACAAGCGTTTGCTCGTCATCTGGAGAAAACCATGTCAGACCTTTTGCTTGTCCCCTTGGTATAAGAGTTACTTTTTGGACAGGATCATGTGCTTTTACTAGTGTTCCAATAAGAGCATGTCCAACTTCATGATAAGCAATTAACCTTTTGCTTCTACCATCTGTAAGTGGTTGACCTTCCATACCTGCAATTATTCTGTCTACAGCATCATCTATTTCGGAAAGTGTTATTGAATCCTTACGCCTTCTTGCTGTTAATATTGCAGCTTCATTAAGTAAATTTGCAAGATCTGCTCCAGTAAATCCAGGTGTTCTTCTAGCAATACTTTCTAATGATAGAGAGTCTTCCAACTTTTTATTTCTTGAGTGCACTTTAAGGATAGAAAGTCTTCCTTTGATATCAGGAGGATCAACACTCACTTGTCTATCGAATCTTCCTGGTCTCATTAGAGCTGAATCAAGAACATCTGGTCTATTTGTTGCCGCAATAATAATAATTCCACTATTTCCTTCGAATCCATCCATTTCTGTTAGTAGTTGATTTAATGTTTGCTCTCTTTCATCATTACCTCCTCCAATACCGGCTCCTCTTTGTCGGCCGACAGCGTCAATTTCGTCAATAAATATTAGGCATGGGCTATTTTCTTTGGCTCTCTTGAACAAATCTCTAACTCGACTGGCTCCCACTCCAACAAACATTTCTACAAACTCAGAACCAGAAAGCGAAAAGAAAGGTACTCCTGCTTCCCCTGCGATTGCTTTCGCTAAAAGTGTTTTGCCAGTTCCTGGTGGACCAACTAATAAGACTCCTTTTGGTATTTGTGCACCTACAGAAGTAAACCTTTCTGGCTGCTTCAAAAAGGTAACCACTTCTTGGAGATCTTGCTTGGCTTCTGTAACTCCAGCTACATCATCAAATTTCACACCTGTTTCTGCTTCCATAGCAAATCTGGCTTTAGTTTTTCCAAATTGCATGGCTTGACCTGGTCCTCCTGGCATTGAATTGGATCTTCTCGCCAAAAGGATTAAGCCACCAATTAAAATTATTGGGAAGAGTAAATTACCTAATATCCCTACCGCTGGAGTTGATTTACGAGGTTGGTGTACGTCAAAACTTATACCTTCCTCTTTAAGTGTGTTTATTAATTCAGGTGCTAAGCCTGGAAGGTCAACGCGCATTCTTTGAACTCTATTGTCAAGATCTGGGTCTACAGCTTCAACTACAGCGTTTCGTCCACCGTCATATATATCTACAGCCGTTACTCTTCCTGCTTTTATGTAATCCATGAATCTTCCATAGCTCATTCGAGCTACTGCTGTATTTCTTGGAGCAATGGTTGTTTCAGTTCTATTAGTGTCGTTTGTAAGGTCTGAGACATCTGTTCTATTTGATGGAACAGTTCCTAATACTTGCCAAGTGAGCAGTAAAACCATTCCTATCGGGAGCAACCAAAGTGCTATTACTCGCCAACGCTGATTCATGGATCTCGTTAAGTATTCCATTATTTTAAATGGATCGAACACTATTTCGTTGGAAATTTCCGGGGATAGACCAACTTAATTGTTAAAACCCTCACTAAATTTATCTTTTATGAGTTTTCTTTGAATTCTTCCATATTGAATCAATTTTATTTGTTTAATTTAAAAAAATAGAATTTCCCTCTTTTGATATAAAGCATATTTATAAAATCATTCATAAATAAATAATTATTAGTATTTTACTAATTATTGACTGGTGTTTAAATACTTACAGACTTCTAAGTGCAACAATTGGATCTAACACGGCCGCTCTTTTTGCTGGTATAACGCCAAAGAACAATCCAATAGAGCCTGAAAGTGTAACTGTAGTAAAGATTGTTTGTAATCCAATAGTGGCTGGAAGTGGTGTGATAATTGCTAGTGCTGTGACAGTTCCTACACCCACTACTGTGCCAATTACTCCGCCAAGAATTGATAGAATTAGAGCTTCTAATAGAAATTGAGTTAATACATCTGAGCTTCTAGCGCCAAGAGCTTTTCTGAGTCCAATTTCCTCTGTACGTTCGCTAACTGATACCAACATAATATTCATAATTCCTATGCCTCCTACTAGTAATGATATTCCTCCAATAGCTCCTAACATTAAGGTTAAGCCTCCAGTAATAGTGCTTACTATTTGAAGAGCATCTTTTTGTGATCTAACAGCAAAATCATCATCCCTAATTATTTTATGGCGTTGACGTAGCAAATTAGTAATTTGGAATTTTGCAGCTCTAGTACTTCTCTCATTGTTTGCTTCGATGCTAATAAAACTTAGACTAACGCCATAGGTTGGGTCCCTTCCTGTCAATCGACTAGTCATTGTTGTTAGTGGTATATATGCATTTTTATCTTGATTACTCCCAAAAACGGCACCTTTTGGAGCCATAACCCCAATTACTTCAAATGCCTGGTCTTTGATTCTGATTGTTTCGCCAAGACCCTTTCGAGTAGCAAATAATTTTTTCTTAAGATCAGGTCCTATAACTACTACACTTCTTGCAGAACTAATGTCTTGGTTTGTTATAAACCTACCATTTGATATATCAAAACTCCTAACAGTTAAAAAGCTAGGAGTTACTCCTGAAACAGAACTGGTTGTGCTTCTATTTTGAAACTGTATTACTTCACTTGATGTAATTTGAGGTGCAACCCTTTTAACTGTTGGGACTTGCTCTTTTATTGCTTCTGCATCTTCAATTACTAGATTCTTTGGAAATGCAACACCTCTTCTACGAGTATCATTATTACCTGGAACAACAAATAATACATTTGCTCCAAGGTTGCTTAATTGTTCCTCGGCTAGATTTTGTGCTCCACGGCCAACTCCAACAAGGGTAATTACTGATGCATTTCCTATTACAATACCAAGCATTGTTAATAAACTCCTCAGCCTATTTGACCTAAGAGTTTTTACTGACATTAATAATGTTTCTGCTAGTGATAAATTTCTTGCCATTTAATTTAGTTAATGCTTTCTAGAATGTTTTTATTGCTAATTAATGATCCAACTATAGCAACTCTTATTAAGTCTGTTGACCCACTTACTCCAGTAAGTGTCCCAGCAGTCTCAACGACTAAATCACCTGGCTTGAGGATTTTTAAATCTTGAGCTATTTCTATCGCCTCACTAAATGTTTTTGAAGTACTATTTTCATTTGGAACTAATAATGGTGTCACGCCCCATACAAGTTGCAATCTCCTTGCCACGCCAAGTTCATTTGTAATTGCCAGAATTGGTGTTGCTGGACGGAATTTACTTACATTATGTGCAGTTGCACCAGTTTTGGTTAAGGGCAATATTGCAGATGCATTTAATTGTCTTGCAATGCTGCTTACTGCTGCGCTAATTGCATTAGGAATGGTGCATGCTATGTGACTTTCAATCGCAAGTTGAGGATAATCTCTCTCAATTCTTGTAGCAATTGTTGCCATTGTTTTTACTGCTTCAATTGGATAGTCACCTACGGCTGTTTCGTTTGAAAGCATTACAGCATCAGTCCCATCAAGAATTGCATTCGCTACATCACTTACTTCCGCTCTAGTTGGTCGTGGACATGAAGCCATGGAGTCCAACATTTGAGTGGCTGTAATTATTGGAATACCAAGACTGTTTGATTTTTTAATTAGTTCTTTTTGAATTAAAGGAACTTCTTCGGCGGGCATTTCAACTCCTAAGTCACCTCTTGCGACCATGACCCCATCGCAAAGAGTCAGAATCGAGTCGATTTGATCGATTGCTTCAAATTTTTCTATCTTCGCTACTACTGGTGTGTTGTATCCGTGTTCTTTTATTAAGTCTTTAATTTCTTTCATATCAGATGGATTCCTTACAAAACTCAACGCAATCCAATCGACACCTTGTTTAAGTCCAAATGCAAGATCTTTTCGATCCTTACTAGTTAATGCTTTTACAGAAAGTTGAACATCTGGGAAATTTACTCCTTTATTATTTGATAGGACTCCACCTACAGTAACTATGCAATGCAAGGATTCATTACTATGATCAGTCTTTTCAACTTTCATTTCGACTCGACCATCATCCAATAGGATTCTGCTGCCTTCTATTACTTCTTCTGAAAGCTTATCGTATGTAACTGTTGCAATATTGTTATTACATTCAACGTTCTTAGATGTAAGGGAAAACTTGTCACCTGGGCTTAAATTTATTGGCCCATCTTTAAATCTTCCTAGTCTTATTTTTGGCCCTTGAAGGTCTTGAAGTATGCCTATGTTCACACCTAGCTCTTTTGAGACTTCACGAATGGTTTTTATGCGAATGGCATGTTCTTCGTGGTCACCATGCGAAAAATTTAATCGAAAGGTTGTTGCGCCGGCTTTGACAAGTTCTGCTATACATTGAGGGCTTTCTGTCGCAGGACCTATGGTTGCGACAATTTTGGTCCTTCTTGCTAGTTCTATCTGGGGCATCATGGGGACCAGGTTTATCTCGGAAATTACCACTTAGTAATACACCTTATTTTCTCACAATGTTTTTTCAAGATACGCCATGAATCTTTCTGAATTCCAAATTAAAGCCCGTGAGACAGCTTTTTATCCAAATGTTGGACAGAATCCCATTTATCCCACCCTTGGCTTGTGTGGAGAGGCAGGTGAAGTCGCTGACAAGGTTAAGAAGGTTTTACGTGATAGAAATGGAGAATTTGATTGTGACGCTAAAGAGGAGATCAAACTTGAGCTAGGTGACGTTCTTTGGTACGTTGCTCAATTAAGCAGCGAATTGGGTTTCGACTTGGATGATGTCGCAAATAAGAATTTAGAAAAGTTATGTAGTCGAGCTAAGAGAGGCAAGATAAGTGGAAGTGGTGATAAAAGATGAGCTAAATATCTTGTATTTATCTATATATTCTGTTTTGGTGAGAAGTAAAAACTTATATGTATTTTCTCAGAAAATATGGGCTAGCAGGAACTATTTAATTATACGAATCATTTGATAATTTTTTTAGTAGGTAATGCTTGTAGCGTATACTGATATGCTCGCACTATTTAAAAGTTGTTGCATTAAACTTAAGACAATAAAAGCAAGAATGGCTGAAAGATCTAGTCCTCCTATTGGTGGAATTATTCCACGAAATACATTTAGATAAGGATCAGTTATTGAGCTTACACTGCTAAGAACTGGATTTCCCCAATCGAGATTGGGGAACCAGCTTAAAAGTACTCTGACAATCAAAACCAGAGAATATATCTCGAGGGTTTGAGCTAGCACTTGTAATACAGACGCAAAAATTTCCATGGAAATTGTTCAGAAGGGTTTTTGAACTCTATGCAGCTTTAGAAGACTCTGTTGAACCTATATCAGGAAGTACCGAAAAGGTTCTGTGGAATTTTTCTGAAAGTGTTATCCAGTATGACCTGCCTTCACTCTGTCTTTTGCGTTCAATGAAGTTCTGCTCAACTAATTCTTTTATATGTTCATAAGCTCCTCCACCTCTTAGGTCTACCAGCTCAGATTGAAGAATTCTTTTCTTGAGAGCAATGGTTGCAAGGGTTCTTAGTGCAGCGACAGAAAGGTCAACTGGCAGCAAATTTCGAACTAACTCCCCTAGACCATTACGAAGTTCAAGGCTATATTTGCCTTTATTTTCTTCTATGTGAAGAGCAGAATCCCTTTGTGCATAGCCTGCTACAAGGGCGATCAAGGCTTCTTCAACTGCCGTTTCACTCTCAAGTGTCAATTCCACCATCTCAGCTTTAGAGACAGGTCTTCCCTTTAAATACATGATTGCTTCAAGCCGGGAAGGAAGAGAAACTATTGCATTCTCTTCTTTTAAGTTGTTTTTGTAGTTGATGGCCATAGGAGGCCCAAGGAATCGAATAAATCAACATAACGTGATTAAACCATCTGTGCACCTAGGAATAATTCATATGCAGGGTTGTTTGTCTCATTCCAACTTTGATATCCAAGATCTCTTAGAAAAATTTCCCATTTATCTTTAGCATTTTTTTCAACTAAAACCCCAACTACTATTCGACCTACGTCTGATCCATGATTGCGATAGTGGAATATGCTGATACTCCACTCTGGCCTAAGGGTATTTACAAATTTCATGAGAGCGCCAGGTCTTTCTGGAAATTCAAATCGGTAAAGCAGTTCAGTTCTTGAATCTTTTGATGGTTCAGATGATGTTGGTAATCTTCCTCCAACCATATGTCTTAGATGAACTTTCGCAAATTCATTTTCACTTAAGTCAAGGCATTTAATTCCTTTCGATTCAAAGTGCTTAATAAGCTTGGCCCTATCTTCTGGACCTTGAACCTCTACACCCATAAAAACCTGGGCTCTTTTGCCTTTTGCCATTCGATAACTAAATTCTGTAAGACTTCGATTTCCTAAAACTTCACATAGCATTTTTAAGCTTCCAGCTTTTTCTGGGATATCTACTGCAAGCATTGCTTCTCTCTCTTCCCCTAGCTCTGCTCTTTCAGCTACGAATCTCAGCCGATCAAAATTCATATTTGCTCCGCATGCGACAGCTATTAAATTGCGACCTGAAAGTTTCCGATTTAAAACATCTGTCTTCATGCCAGCAATTGCTAATGCACCTGCTGGTTCCAAAATTGTACGTGTATCTTCAAACACGTCTTTTATGGCAGCACAAATTTCGTCAGTATTCACTGTAACTATTGAATCAACATATCTTTTTGCAAGTGAGAACGTGTGTACCCCAACTTGACGAACAGCAACGCCATCAGCAAAAAGTCCGATTTCATTTAGTTCTATACGTTTATTTGCTTCTAACGAATGTTTCATTGCTGCAGAGTCGTTTGGCTCAACACCAACTATTTCGATTTGAGGCCAAAGACTTTTTACGAAAGCTGCTATACCGCCAATTAGGCCTCCTCCTCCGATAGCTACGTAAATTACATCTGGTTGTTCTTGAGCTTGACGCAATATTTCTAAAGCAATTGTTCCCTGTCCAGCAATAACTTCAGGGTCGTCAAATGGATGGATAAAAGTTAAGCCTTGTTTTTTGCTGATTCTTAAGGCTTCTTTATAAGATTCATCATATGTCTCTCCATAAAGAACAACTTCTGCTTTTTGTGAGTGAACTGCTCTTATCTTCATTGCAGGAGTTGTGACGGGCATCACTATTACTGCCCTACATTTCAGTTGATTTGCGCTTAGAGCAACTCCTTGTGCATGGTTGCCTGCACTTGAAGCTATTACTCCCCTTTCAAGCTCATCTTTTGAAAGTTGAGCCATTCGGTTATAGGCACCCCGTATTTTGAAAGAAAATACGGGTTGAAGGTCTTCTCGCTTAAGCCAGATTTGATTATTAAGTCGCCGACTTAGGTTTTTTGCTTGTTCTAACGGCGTTTCTTCGGCTACGTCGTAGACGCGAGCTCTAAGAATCTTTTGTAGATAATCTTCCATCAGGACAATTTTGCAACATTAAGAGGTCGTTGTTTTGTAGATTGCATTAGTTAATAGGTAATGATTGCACCTAATACATGGAGATACACCGTAGATTGAACGTATTGGTTGATGAAGAGTATGCGTCTTAGCGAGTTGACTCATCCAAATCAGCTCCATGGCTTGAGCACTGCACAGCTTGAGGATGTTGCTTGCCAAATTAGAGAGCGACATCTTCAGGTTGTTTCAACTAGT
This sequence comes from Prochlorococcus sp. AG-363-A16, assembly GCA_003280345.1. Lineage (GTDB taxonomy): Bacteria > Cyanobacteriota > Cyanobacteriia > PCC-6307 > Cyanobiaceae > AG-363-A16. Next base: position 9,554 of record QCFB01000012.1, on the reverse strand, counting down.
GGTGGCCATTTAGGTCCTGGTCTAGGTGTCGTAGAACTGACCATTGCTCTTTATCAGACTCTTGATCTTGATGTGGATCGAGTCGTTTGGGACGTTGGTCATCAGGCTTATCCCCACAAGCTACTCACCGGACGTTATGAGAACTTTCATACTTTGCGTCAAAAGAGTGGTGTGGCTGGCTATTTAAAGCGTTCTGAAAGCACTTTTGATCATTTTGGTGCTGGTCATGCAAGCACTTCAATATCTGCAGCCCTTGGGATGGCAATGGCACGGGATCAAAGAGGAGAGGATTTTAAATGTGTTGCAGTTATTGGAGATGGTGCTCTTACTGGAGGAATGGCTTTAGAAGCGATTAATCACGCTGGTCATCTGCCAAATACACCTCTTTTGGTTGTTCTTAATGACAATGACATGTCTATATCTCCCCCTGTTGGAGCGTTATCAACATATTTAAATCGCATGAGGCATAGTCCACCTATGCAATTCATATCTGACAGTGTTGAGGAGAGTGTAAAAAATATTCCATTTATGGGAGGTGAGCTTTCGGCTGAACTCAAATCTTTAAAGGGAAGTGTTCGTCGTTTGGCTGTTCCAAAAGTTGGGGCTGTTTTTGAAGAATTGGGATTTACTTATATGGGACCAATTGATGGTCACGATATTTCCCAAATGATTCGTACTTTTCAAGCCGCTCATCGAGTTGGTGGTCCAGTACTTGTTCATGTTGTCACTACTAAAGGAAAAGGATATCCATATGCGGAAGCTGATCAGGTTGGTTATCACGCTCAATCAGCTTTTGACTTAACAACTGGCAAGTCCCTTCCTTCCAAGAGTCCAAAACCTCCCAGCTATAGCAAAGTGTTTGGCCAAACCTTAGTGAAAATATGCGAGCAGGATAGAACGGTTGTTGGAATAACAGCAGCAATGGCCACAGGTACTGGATTGGATTTATTGCAAAAAGCTAACCCTGCTCAATATGTAGATGTAGGTATTGCTGAACAACATGCAGTCACTCTTGCCGCTGGTATGACTTGCGAGGGTTTAAAGCCTGTTGTAGCTATCTACAGTACCTTTTTACAACGAGCTTATGACCAGGTCATTCATGATGTTGGGATTCAGAATCTTCCAGTAACTTTTGTTCTTGACCGTGCAGGCTTAGTCGGTGCTGATGGGCCAACTCATCAAGGTCAATATGACATTAGTTATTTGCGTTCTGTTCCTAACTTCACTGTTATGGCCCCAAAGGATGAGGCTGAACTTCAGAAAATGTTGGTGACATGCTTAAACCATAATGGCCCAGCAGCATTACGAATCCCTAGAGGTTCTGGAGAAGGTGTTCCTTTAATGGAAGAAGGGTGGGAACCTTTAAAAATTGGACGAGGTGAAGTTTTGCTTGAAGGAGATGATTTGTTGATAGTTGCTTATGGCTCTATGGTGCAACCTGCATTACAAACTGCCAAGATTTTGGTTGAATCTGGTATTAAGTCAACTGTTATCAATGCTCGTTTTCTTAGGCCACTTGACCAAGGATTGATACATCCTTTGGCTAGAAGAATTGGTCGAATAGTCACTATGGAAGAAGGCACTATTTGTGGAGGTTTTGGTTCTGCTGTAATTGAATCACTTATTGATCAAGATCTTTTAGTTTCGACTCTTAGGATTGGTATTCCAGATCAACTTGTAGATCATGCAAGCCCTGCTCAGAGCAAAGAATCCTTAGGACTAACTCCAGCATTGATGTCCAATCGAATTCAAAAACGTTTTGGATGGGTTCAAGGAGATTCTTTTGTAGGAACTAATTCATCCAAGCAATCATTAAAGTCTTGAACTTCCCTTGACCGTTTTGGTCGCTGGTGCTGGTCCAGCAGGCTCTCGTCTAGCAGAGAGGCTTGCTCAAGCTGGCATTGAAGTAACGCTTGTAGAGAGATTGTTGACACCTAATCAAAATGCCTTTTCAAGTGCGGCGCTTCCAATTAATTCCATCGCAGAGAATTTAATTCCTTCTGAATCAATTTCAACTTATTGGAATGGATGGCAGATTTTGGGTCCAGATTCAACAAAATATCAATGGACCAGCTCTAATAATTTAGGGGTGGTCCTTGATTTTGGAAAATTACGAGAAATTCTTTGGTCTAAGGCTCTTGATTCTGGAGTTGAGTTTTTGCTTGGGTGGACAGTTAAGTCTGTGAAAACTTTGAGTGGCTTTGCCGAAGTCGAACTTTTTGGTCCAAATGGAGCTTCTCAGAAAAGAAAAGTTAAGTGGGTTGTCGATGCAACAGGTCAATCCCGTTCATTAATAAACTCAAAATATGAATCTAAACCTATTGGAAAAGATAATATTTTTAGAGGGTCAGGAATTGAGTGGATACTCCAAGGAGACTCTCAAAGTTCTAATCATTGGGGAAAACAGCTGACTTTTTTTTTAGGAACAAGATGGATATCTCACGGATATGGATGGATTTTTCCTATGAGCAATGATCAACTAAAGGTTGGCGTTTGTCGATTACCTCCGAACTCAACTAAACCCTTATTTAATAATCAAATAGCCTTAAATCAACTATTGAAAAGCCAAGGGCTTAATAACTTTAAAATTATCGATAGACATGGAGGCATGGTTGCTAGCTCAATTAAGCGAGCAGAACCACATATATTTGGACGCATTATTGGGGTTGGAGATGCCGTTAGTACAGCAAACCTATTAGGTGGAGAAGGAATTCGTTTTGCTCTTTTGAGTGCGGAAACTCTTGCACCTTTGTTAACTGAGGATCTTTTATCAATTAATCAAAATATCTATAACGCAAATAGTCCGCTAAAAAATTATAAAAAAATACTTAGTAAAAAGCTTGGTTGGCGTTGGATAGTTTCCAACAGATTGGGAAAGAAAACCTGGTGGGGCTTGTCAGGGAGCAAGGCTGATGAACGTTTATTAAAGCTAATAAAAGGTTTATCAGAAAAAGTTAGCGCTGAAGAAATCAGCGCTTTGCTTTTTGATTATCGCTTTGAGCGTTATGGCATACGAATATTACCCTATCTCTTTGGGTTGCGAGGGTAATGCAAGCAAAAGAGATTAGGGCAACAATCGAAGTTTGCTCTTAAAGGTTGTCTTTATACCTTATTTAAAAGGTTAAAGAACACCTCTGGCTGCAAGGCCAAGAATTGCTCCTATACCAAGAACATGGCCTAGGCAGTTGGCAGCAACAACAGATGCATGGCTCATTCCACCAAAGAAATGGGAGTTAGGAATTTCGAAACCTACATTGGGCTGAGCGATGTTTGCTCTAGCAATGGCGTAAGCAAGAACATTGCAAGCGATCATCACAACAGCACATTTTGGCGACCACTGGAAGGTAGCTGGTGCTGCAGCGGCCAATAGGGTTGTGATCATGAATACAAAGGAAGCGACAATTTATTTTCGTGCATGAACGGCTTTTAACCACGAAGATTTCTTTCCTCTTAAGAGTTATTCACCACTTTTGATTTTTCTAGCTTCAAAAATCCAAGCACAATTAGGCCATCACTAATGGTTAGGAAAGCTTCTGCTGCTCCATGTAAAGGGTCAACATCTGTTAATTCTCCACCATAGAATTGTCGGGCCAATATTGCGAAAATTATTGTCATAGCAACGAATAACAAAGTTAGACGAAATCCCCATAAGGCAGTTTTTGGTATGGATTTGCTTTTCTGGGCCCAATAAAGAAATGCCAAATATGGAAAAAGGGACAAGACAAAGAATGGACTTGGGTCTATTCCTCCAATCAAATGGATAATTCCTTGTAATGAAAGATTGTTCATGATTGCTGACTTTCTGTTCTAACTAGATTCCAGCTAGCTGCAGCTAGACATGTGTTGCCAAGCATTGTTAATGATGCTTGGAGAACAACAAGGATCTTTAATTCATCGGAATTGTCGAAAATGTGCCATGTTATTGCGGCCATAGCACTCGCTAAATTGGGCAGCATTGCAAGCGAAAGCCAAGAGATGGCAGTGTTCTTGGTCGATTCACCCCATCGTAAAACCAGAATTATTGCCAACATCCATTCCAGCAAAGTAGCCAAATGAATAAACCATGTACCTAGAGAAAGAGCATGCATATATGGAGCATGTTTTTTTAACTGAAATCAAGCTTAGCTTCAATTTCATATTTCATTGCCATTATTTCTATATGGATGTTGTCAACCATATATTCAGTTAATCCTTTTACCTGTTTTTAAAGAAAAATGATGTTCTTTTGTAGATTGCCATCCAATAGTTATATTTTCCGGGACATCTATATCTGATTCGTTCAACATTCTTATCAATCCATAATCAGATTGTAATTGCCATAATTGATTTTTTCCTAACCATTCTTGATGTACTAGTTTGCAATTTATCCCACCTTCTTGTAGGTTTATGTCCTCTGGTCTTATCGCTACGATTTCGTTTGATTGATTGTTGAGAATATTTATTTGAGGTCTGCCTATGAATTTGGCGACGAATAGTGATAATGGCTTTGAATAAAGTTCTTTAGGTGTTCCTATTTGTTCTAATGAGCCATTGTTTAGAACTGCTATTCGACTCGCCATTGCCATAGCTTCTTCTTGGTCATGTGTGACATATACAACTGGTTGACCTCCACTAAGTATTAATCTTCTTAGTTCCGGCCTTAGTTCTTCTCTTAACTGAGCATCTAGATTGCTCATAGGCTCATCAAGTAAATAAACATTAGGTTCTCTTAAAAGTGCCCTGGCAAGTGCAACTCTTTGTCTTTGTCCACCTGAAAGTTCTGAAGGCTTTCTTTCTGCAAAATCTTCAAGTTGCATAATTGACAAGACAGACCAAACTTTGTTCTTTTGTTCGCTATCAGGTAGCTTTCTTGCTTTTAAACCTAATGTTAAATTCTTTAATACTGAAAGATGTGGATATAAAGCATAACTCTGAAAAACCATTCCTATTTTTCTATCAGATGCAGATATAGAAGTGATATCTAATTGATCGATATATATAGAACCACCAGTAGGTTTATCTAACCCAGCTATTAATCTTAGGGTTGAGCTTTTGCCACATCCACTTGGGCCAAGTAGAGCAAGGCATTCACCATTAAGAACTTCAAAACTTAGATCTCGTATTATCCATTGATTATTAATAATCCTATTTAGATTTTTTAGAATTAGCGTCATCCTTTTATTGCTCCTTGGGTTAAACCAGAGATTATTTGTTTTTGGAAGATTAGTACAATTAATAATAAAGGTATAGAGCCTAAAACTGATGCTGCAGCATAAGTTCCATAGGGGACTGAGTAAACCGAAGAGCCAGCAATTCTAGATATTGCAACAGGTAGGGTAATAAGTTCTGATCTGCTAATCCAAGTAAGGGCAATAGGGTATTCATTCCATGAGAAGACAAATACAAGTATCGCTGTACTTGCTGAGGAAGGAGTTATTAATGGAATTAAAACCCATTTTAATCTTTGCCAAGTATTAAGGCCATCAAGTATTGCTGCCTCCTCAAGATCCTTTGGGATATCTCTAAAGGCTGATGAAAGGAGAAGAACAGCTAATGGGGTTGATAGTGCTGAATAAGGAATGCTTAATGCTAATAAATTATTTCCTAAATTTAAATTTCTAGCTAACTCTAATAATGCCAAGAATAGTAGTACATATGGGAAGAGTGCCGCAGCAAGCAACAATAGCTGCATGCTCTTTGCAAAGGCTGATTTTAGTCTTGTTAATGAATATGCAGCTGGAATAGAAATTATTAAAGTAATAAGTGTTGCCGAGGTGCCAACTACTAAACTATTTAAAAGGTATTTCCAGAATGGAGGGTCGGCATTAATTATTCGCAAGTAATTGTCTAATGTCCATCTATTATCAATGGTTCTAAGTGGGCTTATTAAGGCTTCTTGGCTACAGAACGATGTATAAAGTTGCCATATAAATGGCAACATAGACCATGTTAATAGTATAATTATATAGAAATGTAACCTCTTCATTGTCATACTATAATTGTATTTTTTTGATTTGATTAAATATAAGCCATGCAAGCAAACATGAAAAAACTAATAAAATGAAACTGCCTAACATTATAGTCGCACTGTAACCGAAATCAAGGAATCTCATTGCATTTAGATATGCATACAAGGCAAGACTTTCTGTGCTACTAGCAGGTCCTCCTCCAGTCATTATTTGTATAAGATCAAATACACCAAATGCTTGGGCTGTTCTAAAAAGGATACCAATTAATAGATATTGCTTTAGAAGTGGAATTGTTATATTGAATAAAGCTTGCCTAGAACTCCCTCCTTCAAGTCTAAATGCTTCATATAAATCATTCGGAATACTTTGTAACCCTGCTAATAGAATTAATGCTATAAAAGGAGTTGTTTTCCAAACATCTCCTATTACAGTTGCTATCCATGCAATATTTGGGTTTGAAAGAATATTTATTGATTCAAAACCTAAAAGAGAAATTATTTGTTCAATTGGACCATGGGGCGTATTAAATATCCATCTCCAACCAAGTGCCATAACAGTCGTAGGAAGTGCCCAAGGTAATATAGTTAATGCCCGTACTACTCCTCTTCCTCTCCACCTTTGATCTAATAGTAAAGCAATTGCGATGGCAAAAAGTATTTCTAAACTTACTGAAGTAACTGTAAATCTTATTGTCTGGAATGAATCTTGCCAAAACCTTTGATCGTTATATAGTCTAATCCAATTAGCACCGTAATTTGGAATCATTTCTAGGTTAGTAATTACAGATAATGCATGTACACTTATCCAGCAGTATCTAATTAGGGGTAGAACAAATACTAAAATTAAAAATAAAGCAGCAGGTGCAAATAAAAATATCATGATCTTAATTCACCAGCTGATTTTAAAATATTTTCACTACTAACTTGTGCTGAAATCATTGCCTTTTGTGGATCTTTCTGACCTGTAAGTACAGCACTTAGTTCTCTTTGCAATACATCACTAAGTTGAGCATATATAGGTGTTTTAGGCCTTGGTTCTGATATTTGTAATGCTTTTTCCAATTCTGGAAGTATAGGTGACATCTCCAACATTTCAATATCATTGAATAACTTGGCTTTGGTTGGCGTGTAACCATATTTAAGGAATAATTCCTTTTGAGCTTGTTCAGATGTTAAGTAAGAAATGGCTTTCCATGCTGCATCTTTATTGTTACTATTTTTCAGAATTGAAAAACCCCAGCTACCTAGTGTTGCTGTAGGAGTTTGATTTGTGTCAGCAACCATTGTTGTAACACCTACCTTATCTTTAACAGAACTTGTTGGTTTTTGTAATTCAGCCCATGCATATGGCCAATTTCTCATAAATGCAGAGTCTCCAGTCTCAAAAATTTGTAATGCTTCTGGCTCAGAAAAATTTGTGACAGCTTTCGGAGAAACTTCACTAGTTATTAGTTCTCTCAACCAGTTAGTTGCCTTAATACTTGATTTTTCATCTAACCTAAATTGATTTGAGTTGTCTAACCAATCACCTCCAAATCCTTTTAGTACTTCAAGATAAACGCAGCTCAAGCCTTCATATTGTCTACCTTGCCAAACATATCCATATTTAACAAGACCTTCATTTTGTAGTTTCTTAGAAATTTTAATAAGAGCATCAGGTGTTTTAGGTGGTTCTTGCATTAAATCTTTTCTCCAGTAAAGGAGGCCGATATCAGCCACTAATGGCCAACGAAACTCTCTATTTTTATAGCTATTACCCTGTCGAGCACCGGAAATTATTGATTTAATATCTTCATCATTTACCCACTCGTCAAGTGGGCTAATCCATCCTGTGGCTGCATATTTAGGCAGCCATGTTACGTCTATAAGTAGAATATCAATTGGACTATTTCCCAAAATCATACTACTTATTGCCATGTCTGAAACACTTTCAGTTTCACGAGGCCCTCGCGTTACTGTTAAATGTATCTTCCCTTTGTTTTCTTGATTGAATTGTTCAACTAATCTTTCTGTTGAATCTGCAAATGGAGCAGGCATTAGAGCATTTATTTCTATAGGTTTATTTGTATCTGTTAATCCAATTACTATTGAACTAAAACATAACAATGTAAATATAATAATTAACTTTAACTTTTTGATAATCATTTCAACTCTCTGAGTCAATTAAATCTGTAATTTGCTCTTTAGCCCAATCATTAACTGTATAGCTTTCTACTGCTTTAGTCATTAATTTCATTCTTTCATGTTGTTCATTTTCATTCATCGCTAAGGCTTCTTGTATAGATTCGTCCATTCGTCTATGAGAATAAGGGTTTGTTAGAATTGCTCCATTTAGTAAGACGGATGCACCAGTAAACTCAGATAAAACTAGTACGCCACCTTTATTTTTCCTTGCAGCCGCGTATTCTTTTGCGACAAGATTTAGTCCATCTCTTAATGGTGTAATCCAGCAAATATCAGACTGAATGAACCAAGCTATCAATTCTTCATAAGGTATTCTTTTTGTTGAAAGACGAATAGGAACCCAATCAATATTACTGAATTTTCCATTTATTCTTCCAGCCATTTCTTCTATTGAACGTTGAGTATCTTCATATATTTTCATGCCTGTAGCTGCTGAAACACATGCAAGCATTAAAACCACTTTTCCATGAAGATCCTTTCTTTTCTCAAGTATTCTTTCATATGATAATAATAATTCCTCATTGCCTTTGGTATAGTCAACTCTACTTGCGGAAAGAATAAGTTTTCTTCCTTTCTTTGTACCTTTCCTTATCATTTCTGAGTATTTTTTAATTTCATCTGAATTTATTAATTCTTCTATTACATCAGGTGATGTTCCGACAGGTGAAGACAGAAGTTTAATTCTCCGTCCTGCATGCTCTAGCCATGAAGTAACAGATGGTTCGGTAAGTGCACTTCCTACAGCAATAAACTTTTCATTAACTGCTTCTTTAGGACCTTTCTTAGCGCCTACAAGACAACTAGCCGCTCTAGCAAAATTTTCTGTATATCTTGGAATATGAAACCCTACAATGTTGCAACAAAGAAGACTTTCAATTATTTGTCTTCTCCATGGCAGTATTGCAAATACATCATTCCCAGGGAAAGGTGTGTGATGAAAAAATGCGATTTTTAAATCTGGTCTTTTATTTCTTATAAATGATGGAGCAAGCCATAGGTTGTAATCATGTACCCATATAGTGCCATTTTCAGCAGCTTCTTTACAAGCAGCTTCAGCAAATCTGCGATTAACCTCTTCAAATATTTTCCAATCGGCATTATTAACGTCAAAATAGGTTGGAAATGTATGTAATATTGGCCAGAAGGACTCTTTAGATGTTACATGGTAAAAACTTATAATCTCTTCTTTCTTTAATGGTATTCTCCTCAAGGTGAATGGAGAAGGATTGTTCATCTCTATGCTCTCATCTTCTGCTGTTTTTAAATCATTAACTTCTCGCCAAGCAATCCAGGTACCATCTTCACGACTTCTGAATAAATTTCTTAACGTAGGAATTATTCCATTTGGACTTTTTTGATCTCGCCACTCTTTTTCTCCATTTGCCCCCACATATTCATCAAAAGGAGTTCTGTGATAGAGAAT
>QCFB01000011.1 GCA_003280345.1 Prochlorococcus sp. AG-363-A16 | reverse complement strand
TGAATAGTTTCGAGGCAGAAGTTATCATTTAAAGAGTTAAATATTTATTTAATATAAGAAAAATACTTGTTTTTGGCAAGGAATGCTTAAAAGAAACTTTAAAAAGGTAAGGTCTGTTCGTATAGAGTTGATTAAGTGATAAAATCAAAAAAAAACAAGAAAAGTTATCCTTCGCCTAAAAAAGAAGGTTTTTCTGAATCAAACCATGGAAATTGCTTTACATGTACTAGGAAGATTGAAAAGGGCTAAATACAATGTAAGTTTAGACAATAGTAGTTTTATGATTGAATCTATTACTGTTTTAGGAGGTTTCCCAATAGTTAAAATGAATACAAAGGAATTGAATATCAAATGAATTTATCGATTGCCAAGAAAAAACTGATCTCATGGGTAATACCTTGCTTTAATGAGCAGGAAGTAATTAGTGAAACTCTCAAAAGAGTAGTAGAGGTTAGTTCAAGAGCAATTAACTATGATTGGGAAATTATTGTCATAGATGATGGAAGCATAGATTGCACAAGGGAAATCATCAAGGAGAGTATTGAGATCAATTCAAACATTAAACTAATCGGACTTTCTAGGAATTTTGGACATCAATATGCGGTGCAAGCAGGGTTAAACCTTGCAAAGGGTTGTGCTGTAATAATAATCGATGCAGACCTCCAGGATCCACCAGAGCTAGCAGAAAGAATGCTTGCCTACTGGGAGAAAGGGTATGATGTTGTTTATGGGCAACGTGTCGAAAGGTACTCAGAAAGTATATTCAAAAAGTTAACTGCTAAGATATTTTATCGACTATTAAATAGCCTTTCAGAAATCAATATTCCGCAAGATACTGGTGATTTCAGATTGGTCGATCGCAAAGTAGTGGAAGCATTAAAACAAATGCCAGAAAGAGGAAGATTTATTAGAGGTCTTATAAGTTGGAGTGGTTTCAAACAGTTTCACATTAAATATAAAAGAGATGGAAGGTATGCAGGAAGAACGAAATATTCATTGGAGAAAATGATTGTTTTTGCATTAGAAGGAATTACTTCATTCTCTAGAAGACCCTTGAAGCTTGCAACTTCTATGGGTGTAATTAGTGCTTTTTTATCATTTCTTGGGATTACTTGCGTACTACTAATTAGATTATTTACGAATTCTTGGGTTGAAGGTTGGGCAACGTTAGCATTAGCAATATTATTCACAAGTGGGGTTCAACTAATTTGCTTAGGAATTTTGGGAGAGTATATTGGTGGTATATATCTCGAAGCAAAAGCTCGGCCAATCTATTTTATCGATGAAACCAAAGGTTTTGATATGGAAAATAAATAGATTCATATAATCTCTTATCATTACAATTATTTCTCAATTATAAGCCCTTAACTTGGTTAAATAGATTATTTAGATAATACAAAATCAACCTCTTTAGATGTATCGTTAGGAGAATTAGGTTTATAGGATGGAGTTCTTACCAAAATCAGATGAAAGCGCTAGAAGGTTAATTTTGCAATGGGTATTAGGCTTTTTTGTTTTAAGCCTTTCAATACAAATCTGGAGGATATTTAGCCTGAATGCAACTTATGATCAAGGTTTATTTCTTCAAGAAATATGGAATGGGCTTAATGGAAATATGTTTGAAAGTACCCTTGCATCAGAAATTTCAGCACCTGTCATAGCAAGAGAAACATTACCTCAAGTGGGTTATAGCCATCTAGGACACCACTTTACCCCGTTATTGATTCTCTGGGTACCTATTGTTTGGGCTCTAGGTGAATGGTCATTACCTATTATTCAGGTTGGATTGATCTCATTCGCTGGCCTAGTTTTATATTTTCTAGCAGAGGAATATCTTCCTAAGAAACTTGCAGGGTGGATTGCTTGCAGCTTCTTTACAACAAGCACTGTGATCGGACCAACACTTGAAAATTTCCATGACTTATGCATAGTTCCTCTCTTAGCATTTACTCTTCTATTAGGAATAAGCAGAGAAAATAAACTTCTTTATATTATCCCAGCATTCTTGTTACCTCTTGTTAGAGAGGATGTAGGCCTTCTCACATTTGGGTTTGGGATTTGGATGGTTTTGAGAAGGCCAAATTGGAGATTGCTTGGGTTTGGCTTATGTATTTATTCAGTCTTTACTGTGGTTATTACCACAAATTTAATCATGCCAATTTTTGGGACAACACAGTCTGAAGTTCACATGAATATGCGTTTTGGACAATTTCTTGTAGGGAATGAAAAGGGAACAGTTGATGTTTTAATTTCAATGTTAAAAAATCCCTACCTACTCCTTAGAGAGCTTATTACACCACCAATAAAAACGTTGTTATTCATTATAACTTTTGCACTTCCTCTAGGTCTTATCTCCTTGTTCTCAATAGATTCCTGGATACTTACATTTATACCATTATTTGTTGCAATGAGTTCGCAAGGAAGTAATGCGCTTTCGGTAACCCTAAGGTTTGCATTATTCTTAGTGCCAGGAACATTTTCAGGAAGTATTTTCTGGTGGTCAAAGAATATACTTTTATTTAAAAGTGAAAATTTTAGAAAATTCTGGCGCTCTTGTATATTGGTGGCAATTAGTTTTGCTTTAATTAGTAATCCACATCGCTCATTATCTGCAATAATTCCAGACAGTATAAATCCTTGGGTGCATATACCAATAAATCAACAATGGGATAGAGGACTTTCTGCAAGGAAAATTATTTCGACAATTCCAAAAGATGCATCCGTAGCTGCTGAAACACAGCTTATTCCAAAGCTAGCAAGAAGAAAAGTATTAATCCGTTTTCCTTTCCACTATCAGTACATAGATGAATCAGGTGTCACAAGAAATGTTGACTTAATAGTAAGCCAACTTCGATTCAATGCTTTATATGCATCTGGATTTAAATCAAACAGAAGAGTCATGGAAGAGGGCAATGAAGTAATGAGGAAACTTGTTGAGTCAGGTGAATATGGTGTTAGAAGTTGCGATAAAAATGCAATAGTTTTAGAAAATTCATTATCAAGTGATAGGAATCTCAAAGAATGCTTCCTAAAGGAAATATATGAATCGGAAAGGTTTGTTAAAGAGGTTAAGAATTAAAGTCTAAAAAAAAGTTTTGCAATAGATATTTAATCATCTGGGACAAACTCATAAATTGGCTTATTTCTATAACTACTTATCTCCCTAAGAGAACCTTTAGATGATTGATCAAATATATTTTTCATGGAAAACTCATCATCTAAGATATATTGCTTAACTTTCCTTTCGCTTAAGTAGCTTATTATCTCTTCTCTTGCTTTAGTAGTACCAAAGTTAAGTTTAGCAGTGTTAATACTATGGTAGTAATACAATTTAGACCCCAAACCTCCAGCCCATACAACATATTCTTGCCTCCCCTTGTGAAAGTCAGGCCTTGCCTCAAGAGCAGGGACTTGTATGTGAAATCCTCCAAGAAGAAGAACGGCTAAAGAAGTTATTATGAAAGCAAAATTGTGCTTAGAAAAATTGCGGAAGTTAATATAATCTTGCTGATCTATCAAGCATGAACTCATGCCCACTAAGGATAGTGTCATTACCACCTGTGGGGCTATATAGTATGGTATAAAAATAGCCTTAGATAGCATAACTAGTGCCATAAATAACATTCCACTCCAAGATAATATTAAAACAAGTCTAACCTTGGCTTGATTCAAGCTGTCAGAGGATGTCTGCCTCCAAATTATAATTGTAAATAAAAATGTTATTAGTAAGCTTATTATAATCAAAGTTCCATCTATATATAATCTAGATGTATTTTCAAAAAATTTACCTAATGCAAATTGAGTGTCCAAATATGAATAGGTTGTAGAAATAAAGCTTCCCGTATTTATTTGATTTGCAGCAAAGAAAGGTATTCCACCTACCAAAAATGAGGAAAGTAATATCAAGAAGGCTTTAAGCAGGCGTTTTATTTCAGTGGAATCATAAAGGCTGAGTATGGGCAGCCAACAAATAATAAAAACTATATTTCCTGGTCTTAAAGATAGCGAAAGACCTGTCAGAGTTCCTATAAGAGAAATCAAGTAAAGCGGTAAATTTGAATCAGTTTTAATCTTATTAAGAGTTTTTATAGTGCAAAAGCTTAATATAGCTGCCAATGCACAACTAGGGCCAATTGAGTCACTTCTGGATACATAGCTATTAGTAACATATAAACAACCTAAGCCCATTAAAGTAATTGCCAAATTAGAGATAACTGCGCGATTCTTGTTGATTAAACTTAAGAATAATGAGCTGATAATTGTGTATGAAATTATCCAAAGAGTTCGCCTTGAACGTCCTTGGTTAAAATGGCTTAAAAGCCATCCTGTCCCTGGCGGATATTGATTTATTGTCTCTCCAGTTCCCTTCCTAAAATGATGTGCATGAGGTGCAATCATTTGGTACCAATCATTTTCAGGAAGTCTGGTTTGAGAAGCCCAGTCTTGCAAAATCTTTTGGAAGTCACTCCTTATTGAAGTATTAAGGCCTGAAACTGAGTTCTTTGATTGGCGAAACAAGTCCGCCTGGCGAGCATATCCAAATGAATCGCAACCTGTTATCTCCTCACCTTCATTAATACTTACCCAAGTATTATTTATTTGATAAGTTAAAAGTATTACTCCACATATCATTACTATTAATGATGTAGATTTTTTTATAAATTTTTTCATGCTAAAAGTAAAAGCACCCCCATCTGACCAGCAGCAAGAGTGCGGTGGCTAGCCTCTTCAAAGCCTGCCTCCTTCGCCAAGGTTTCTTGGGTCAATCCATCTGGAAAATTTTTAAGGCTCTCCTCCAAATAAGCATATTGATGTCTAAGGCCAAACTGAGCCGCTATTGGTACAACTAATTTACGTAAATAAAACTTTTGAAATCCACCTCTTAGCGAGCTATTAGAAAGGTGATTAAAGTCCAAGATGCCTGCACGCGCTCCAGGCTTTAAAAGACGACGCATCTCTGCCAACCCAGCAAGAGGGTCAGACAAGTTTCGAAGTCCATAGGCCATAACAGCACCATCAAATTGGCATGAAGGTAACCCTGTATCAAGAGCATCTTTCCTAAGCCAAGATATTGAATGCATAGGCTCTTTTGCAGCTCTAGCCATTGCAAATGACAAAGGTTGAATGGCAGAGTCCAATCCCAAAACAGTTCCTTCAGGTCGAACGCGCCTTGCTAAAGCCAAAGAAAGGTCACCTGTACCACAGCAAAGATCTATCCAGTCTTCTCCAGCAACTGGGCGAAGCCAATCCAACAGCTGCTTTTTCCATACCCGATGAAGTCCTAGACTGAGCAAATCGTTAAGACGGTCATACTTGGGGGCTACATCATTAAACAGATTCTCAACCAACTTGGGGTCACCTGGTCTCATAGATGAATACATTGCAGGTCCATCTTAAGATCACTTTCTTAACTATTTATAACTATATATAAATGTTGGAAATTTAACTTTAATTTTCAGAGAAAGTAGGCTTCCATTTACTAAATAATACTAGCCATCATACATGCTTTAATTCTCTCTTAACTTAAAAGACAATTAAACAATGCTTTAACTCTCCAATGGACGAATAGACAAAGATTGTTGTATCAAAAATGTTTTTATTTCCTCTATCGTCAAATCTCCATCATGAAGCAACGAAGCTAAAAGCGCAGCGGAAGCTTTCCCATGCGTAAACGCCTCTGCAATGTGGTCAAGGCATCCTGCGCCCCCTGATGCAATCACTGGAATATGAACTGCTTCAGAAATAGTTCTTGTCAAATCCAAGTCGTAACCAGCCTGAGTGCCATCCCCATCCATTGATGTCAAAAGGATTTCCCCAGCTCCCAATTCAGCAACTTTTCGCGCCCAATCCACGGCGTCCAAACCAGTATTTTCCCTGCCTCCTTTTACAAAAACATCCCATCCAGGCTTAGAGCTAGCCCTTCTTCTTGCATCTATTGCTACGACAATACATTGACAACCATATCGATGAGATCCCTTAGAAATAAGTTTAGGGTCAATCACAGCAGATGAATTTAAACTTACCTTGTCTGCGCCTGCACGTAAAAGTTCATTAATTCCTTCCACAGAACTTATCCCCCCACCAACAGTAAAAGGGATAGTTACCGCCTCAGCAGTACGACGAACCATGTCAATTAATGTTGCCCTGCCTTGATGGCTCGCAGCTATATCAAGAAAAACTAATTCATCTGCCCCTTCGTTGCTATATCTACATGCCAACTCCACAGGATCACCAGCATCCCGCAGACCAATGAAGTTAACGCCCTTAACAACCCTGCCATCAGCAACATCAAGGCATGGAATCAATCGAAGTGCGACCATTCGTAACTTGAGATAGGCGACTGTTAAGGTTGCGCCATTATCTAAGCCTTGCAGACCATGTCCCAGGCTGCCAACCTTACCCGAATCGGCTCAACAGTCAGAATTGATCTTGAGAAAGTGAGAGATCGCATTCCATCAAGCCTGACAAACCATCTCAAAAATGATCCTCGTGGAAAAGTCATTAATTACAAGATGACAGATGCTCAAGGTATCGGACTAGTCCTGGAGCTAAGCAATGGCATGACCAGCTGGTTCTTTGACGATGAAGTGAGCCGCAATTGAGGCTCTGAATCGTGAGTGATGCACGCCAACTCCTTGGCATTAAAGGAGCTTCTGAAACAACCAGTATCTGGAAACTGCGCTTGCAGTTAATGAAACCCATTACGTGGATTCCCCTTTTATGGGGGGTAATTTGCGGAGCGGCCGCAAGTGGCCATTACCAATGGCGCATATCTGATGTTCTCGCTGCATTTGCCTGCATGTTGATGAGTGGGCCAATGCTTGCGGGCTATACCCAAACAATTAACGACTACTACGATCGTGAAATTGATGCGATCAACGAACCAAATCGCCCCATACCTTCGGGAGCAATCCCTCTATTTCAAGTCAAGCTTCAAATCTGGGTTCTTCTTCTAGCAGGTCTAGCAATCGCCTATGGCCTGGACGTTTGGGCAGGCCACTCGACTCCCTCAGTGCTATTACTAGCGCTAGGAGGCTCCTTCGTGAGCTTCATATATTCCGCACCTCCTTTAAAGCTCAAACAGAATGGGTGGCTTGGAAACTATGCACTTGGCGCAAGCTATATAGCTCTACCCTGGTGGGCGGGTCAAGCTCTTTTCGGCCAATTAACTTGGGCAACTGCCTTATTAACCCTTGCCTATAGCTTGGCAGGGCTTGGTATAGCAGTAATAAATGATTTCAAAAGTGTAGAAGGCGATAGAGCACTTGGCCTTCAATCATTACCAGTGGTATTTGGAATCAAAAATGCAAGTTGGATTAGTGCCGGAATGATCGATGTATTTCAACTGGCAATGGTTGTTGTTCTGGTTGCCATAGGTCAACATTTGGCTTCAGTGATTCTTGTTTTACTTATTATTCCTCAAATAACTTTTCAAGATATCTGGTTACTTAGAGACCCTTTGGCATTCGATGTGAAGTACCAGGCAAGCGCTCAACCCTTCCTAATTCTTGGGATGCTAGTTACAGCATTAGCAATTGGGCATAGCTCTCTTATAACTATGCTTTGAATCCTTCTTGCCGACATTGGCTTTGCATAGCGGCCTCCTCAGTAGCAATAGGATCGGGATTTGCACTGTCTGAAAGAGTAATTTCACACTCAATAGATTCTTTTCTCCCTAATGCAAGAAAAGTCTCAAATTTCAGCAGGCCAGGCACAATCACAATCCTTTCTACCAATGAGAAAGTAATCCAAAAGATCGGCCCCGCATCACGAGAAAAAGTTGAATTGGGCTATATGCCTGTAATTATAAAAAAAGCTTTTATAGCAGCTGAAGATCGCCGCTTTTATCAACATAAAGGGGTGGATCTATGGGGAGTATGTAGAGCTCTTATAAGCAATTTGAAGCAAAGAACGGTTAGAGAAGGAGCAAGCACAATTACGCAACAACTTGCGAGAACTGTCTTCCTAAGCCAAGACAGAACATTTACACGTAAGCTCAAGGAAGCGGCACTGGCATACAAGCTTGAGCGTCAATTAAGTAAGGAAGAAATACTTGAACAATATCTAAATCATGTATACCTAGGTTCAGGCGCCTATGGCATTACGGATGCTGCTTGGATTTATTTCTCAAAAACACCTGCTCTTTTAACTCTTGAAGAAGTTGCTCTGATAGCTGGATTGCCTCCTGCTCCCTCTTTGTATTCACCTTTAGTCAACCCAGAGCTAGCACTTCAACGTCGATCAATAGTTCTAGCAAGAATGAAAAGACAAGGATTTATTTCAAAATTAGAATTCAATTCTGCAATAAAAAGCCAACTAAATCTTAATCCAGCGCAACCTAAGTTCTTAAAAAGTACTGCTCCATTTTTTACTAGTTGGGTAGCTCAGAAATTACCTGATTTGCTTACACCAGAACAACTCGAAGTTGGTGGATTAAAAATTCGAACCAGTCTTAATCTTGAATGGCAAAAAAAAGCTTCAAAAGTCATACGTGAACAAGGACCTGCCGAGTTAGAAGGTGCGATGGTTTCAATAGAACCAAATACGGGCTTAATAAGAGTTCTTGTAGGAGGAAAAGATTTTGCAAGTAATCAATTCAACAGAGTCACTCAAGCAGTTCGATCCCCAGGGTCAACCTTTAAACTTTTCCCTTATGTTGCTGCAATTGACTCAGGATATAAGCCTGAAGATATTTTTTTAGATGCTCCACGTTGTTGGGAAAATTACTGTCCAAAAAATTTTGGCGATAAATATTTTGGAAGAATTTCCTTAGCAGATGCCTTAAAGAACTCTTTAAATACAGTTGCTGTTCAATTACTAAACAAAGTGGGGTTTGAAAAAGTTATTTCTATAACTACTAAGCTTGGACTTAAAAACAAACAAGAATTGGGCAACTATTATCCTTTAGCAATAGGTGCATATGAACAAACAGTACTAGAAATGACTGCAGCATATGCTGGGATTGCTAACCGAGGTATTTATATTGAGCCAACACCTTTTGAAGAGATTATTGGCCCAGGCGATATTATCTTATGGAGCAAAGATATAGCCAAAAAGGATAACCAGCATGCAATCAATCGTGATGTCGCAGATACAATGAACTGGATGCTACAACAAGTTGTCCACTCTGGGACTGGCGCAGCAGCAGCACTAGACAATAGACAAGTAGCAGGGAAAACAGGGACTTCAGAAGGGGGGCGTGATATTTGGTTTATAGGTTCAATACCACAACTTACAACTGGTGTATGGTTTGGCTATGATGACAATAGAAAAACAAATCTTGGAAGCGGTCAAGCAGCCTGGGTCTGGAAAAAATTTATATTAAAAATTGAAAGCGAGTTTCCTATATTGAATTTTCCCGAGAGGCCTTAATCATAATTAAGATTAATATTTTTAATTTTAAGATGACTATGAGACAGTCAAAATGAAATCCATAAAAAAAACTATTAAAAATAGGAATCTAATGTTTAAGACTTATTATGATCTCCTCTGAAGAGTTGCTGCATAAAAACCGTCTCCAGAATTAGCTATCTCTGGCCAGATCTGTTTCTCATTCAAGAGGTCAAGTTCAGAGTTACGTGAAACGAATTTCTCAATCTGAAAAGTATTTTCTTCAGGGTGGATTGTGCAAGTGGAATAAACAATTCTTCCTCCTGGAGCAAGTAAAGGGAAAACCCCTTGAAGTAATTTCGCCTGTAGAACTTTCAGTTCTTCAATTTTTTCTAAAGACACTCTCCAACGAGCATCAGGATGCCTAGATAATGTGCCCAATCCAGAGCAAGGTACATCTAATAAAATTCTTTGAAAATATTCCTTCCATTCAGGCTTAATTTTCAACAAGCTCGAGGAATCGGCAACTAGAGAAGTAACACATCGAATACCAAGTCTATTTAAATTTTCTTCCAACTTCTTTAAACGCTTTGAAGAACGATCTACAGCCCAAACCTCACCTTTATCCCCCATTATTTCAGCAATATGTGTCGTCTTACAGCCTGGCGCTGCACATGCATCTAAAACCTTTTCTCCAGGTTGCGGATCAAGAAGAGGCGCTACCCACTGAGAAGAACGGTCTTGAACACACCAATACCCTTCCTTGTATCCGGGCCATAAACGCAAATTACCTGCCCCAGTAGTTGAAACCTGCAACCCATTCAATGCTCCATTTATAAGGCTGCTTTGAATTCCTGAAGCATCAAAAAGCTCCTGTATTTTTTTGGGTTCTACACGAAGGCAATTAACCCTCAGATCAAAAGGTGGCACCTGATTAGCGGCTTTTGCAATTGCCTCTGCTCCCTTTTCTCCTCGCCAACGAATTAAGCATTCAGCAAACCAAATAGGGATTGATTGAGCCTGAGCCAGTCTTGAAGGGAGTCCCTCTGGCAAAGGCAATTTAGTTCCAGCATTGTTCTCCCTAATAGCCGCACGTAAAATTCCATTTACAACTGGAGCAAGCTTTACTAACTTGCTGTTTTTAGCCAACTCGACCGTAGTATTTACTGCTGCCGCGTTAGGTATTCGCTCCATAAAAAAAATTTGGTATAAACCTAAATGAAGTAACCATCTCAATCTTGGAGGCTGCTTTTTGACAGAAATCTTTCCGCAATAATCAAGCCAACAATCAAGCAAAAGCCGTTGACGAATTGCTCCATAAGCCAATTCAGTCATAAGAGCTCTATCCAGTGAGCTCAATTGCCACCTTTTAAGCACTCGATCAAGAGCCACGTCTGCATAAGCACCTGCAGAAACAAACTGCAAAACTTCCCAAGCAGCTCCTCTAGACAAAAGCCCTGAGTTTGAAGCTTCACTAGAAGTTTTCTTATAGGAAGAAGGAGTGTTCAAAAGCTAGATATGAGGATCCACAGCTTTCTGCTGCAAAATGCCAAGCTTTAGTCATATTAATAAGGTTTTCCAAGAAACTTACTCAAAGGAATACTTGAAGAACTCTCAACTGGTATTTACTCATCAATCAAAATCTTTCTTTGGATCCAAGCTGGACCTTCTCTAATCTTGCTCATAGAGATTCTTCTTTTAGTATTTACAAACCAATGCAAAGGAAAATTAGATGATAAAGACAATCTTCTTTACTAATATCCCACTTGCCTGGCAAACCATAAAAGCCAATTACCTCAGCAACATGCGCAGATCTTGCTACATTACCTCGATATATTCGAGACACTACTTCACATAGTCTTTCACTTAAAGAATCTTCTTTAATCATGCCACTATTGCCTCGCCGGTTTGAACGTTTAAAGGCTGTTCTTAAAAGTAGAATGAGTGATTTAACAGTATTACTTGAAAATGTAGAGAAGCCTCATAACCTTTCTGCAATATTGAGAACCTGTGATGCTGTTGGAGTTTTAGAAGCCCATGCAATTGGCATGAAAAAAAATATTCAGACCTTTAATTCAACTGCTCAAGGTAGCCAGAAATGGGTAAAAATTCGCAATCATTTAAATACTGAAGAAGCAGTAAAATCACTTAAAGAGAAAGGTTTTCAAATATATGGAACATGTCTAAATGAAAAGAGTTTTGATTATAGAGATTGTGACTTTACCGGTCCAACAGCTTTTGTACTAGGTGCAGAAAAGTGGGGCCTCAGCCATGAAGCAACAAGATTAATCGACAAGTCATTGCTTATACCTATGAGAGGGATGGTTCAATCACTAAATGTGTCAGTTGCTGCCTCCACGCTACTTTTTGAAGCCCTTCGACAAAGACACATCGCAAACTTAATACCAAAAGCAGGTGAAAGCCTTACACCAGAAATGTATGATCAAGTTCTTTTTGAATGGGCTTATCCACAAGTTGCCTCTTGGTGCAAGATTCATGGTCGTAAATATCCTTTACTAAATCAAACAGGAGAGATAATAGAAAGTCTTCCAAGAAATGCTAAGTTTCATTGTTGAAGTCTATGAAAGCAAAAAACAAATCAGGTAAAGCCGCCTTTTTAGTAAAAGAATATCAAATAAATTAGAACCCATTTTTTATATATCTTTATTGGCACTACTCACCCAAGATTCCAATCCCTCCCCAAGAAAAGAAAGGCCTAAGACCAATCCGAACATTGCAAATCCAGGGTAAAGCGCAGTCCACCAAATACCAGTTGGAACTGCAGCCAAGGCCATATTCAAATCACTTCCCCACTCTGGCACCGTTTCTGGCAATCCTAATCCAAGAAAACCTAACCCTCCAAGAACTAAAACCGCATCTGCAGCATTCATAGTTATTAATACTGGAATTGATGAAATAACATTTCGAAAAAGATATTTACGTGTTATCCATATTGGACTAGCCCCCATCGATTTAGCAGCCTCAATGTATAGTTCTGACTTGATTTGTGTAGTTTGGTTTCTAACAACACGAAAATACTGAGGGATATACACAACACAAAGAGCAACGGCCGCATTAAGGATTCCTCTCCCTAGCAGGAAAGCCATTACTACCGACAAAAGCAGTACTGGGATTGTATACAGAGTATCCATTATCAGCACTAACATCCTGTCCAAAAGTCCACCGAAATAACCACTCAACATTCCCAAAGGGACTCCAACTATCAACGCTAATGTCACTGCAAAAAAGACTACGCGTAGAGCAACTCCACTTCCCTGCAAAGTGCGCATGCAGACATCTCTCCCTAGGCGATCAGTTCCACACCAATGGGCAAAAGATGGATGCGCATAAATTGGATTATCAAGACTCAAGCTTGCTTCAGGAAAAATTCCTAGTTCAAATAAAAAATGAGTAATCAAAGCTGCGCTGAAATAAAAAATTAAAATCAGAATCCCACAAAATGCCATCTTGCTAGGCAAAGTGACGTTCTCAAAAAATCTATAAGAGCGCAAAATTCCCAAATCCCAAAAACAAGACAAGGCTTAAGGTGATTATATCGATTAAAACAGGGGTCTTAAGATCTTTTAAATATCTAAACCTACACATTTAGGCAAGCGTTAAAAGGCAGAGCGACAACTTCTGGAGAAGCAATTATCAAAGACAAAATATATAGTGCAAATATGGTTCAATGTTAATCGGAGATTTTTCACAAGTACGCATAAATGATTAGGGATTATTGGTTGAGTTTCAATACCGCCATAAAGGCTTCTTGAGGAACCTCAACCTTCCCCATTGCTTTCATTCTTTTCTTTCCCTTTGCTTGTTTTTGAAGCAACTTTTTCTTTCTAGAAATATCTCCTCCATAACACTTAGCTAAAACATCTTTCCGCATTGCACTAATGCTTTCACTTGCAATAATTCTACTTCCTATAGATGCCTGCAAAGGGATCTTAAACTGCTGCCTGGGAATAAGCTCCTTCAGCTTCTCAACTAAAGATTTCCCAACGCCATAAGCCTTCTCTCGATGGACAATTGTAGTTAAAGGGTCAGCTCTCTCAGCATTAATCAAAACGTCTAATCTGACTAAGTCATTACGTCGATAACCAATCAGATGGTATTCCATTGACGCATAACCCTTCGTTCGGCTTTTCATTTGATCAAAGAAATCTGTGACAACCTCTGCCAAAGGAAGTTCGTAAATCAAAGTCACACGTTCAGTTGTTATATATTTCATATCAATGAATTCACCACGTCTTTCCTGGCACAGTGACATCAAAGTGCCGTTGTAATCGTGAGGCGCATATATCTCCATCCGAACATACGGTTCATCTATGGATTCACGTTTCTGAGGGTCAGGCAAAGTTGCTGGATTATCAACCATAAGAACTTCTCCATCGATCATGTTCACCTGATAGATAACTGAAGGTGCTGTAACTATTAAATCCAAGTCATACTCACGCTCTAACCTTTCCTGCACAATCTCCATATGAAGCAGGCCTAAGAAACCACATCTGAAACCAAAGCCCATTGCACTACTTGTTTCAGGTTCATACTTCAATGCCGCATCTGAAAGCTGAAGTTTTTCCAGGGCTTCTCTTAAGTCAGGATATTGATCAGCATCTGTAGGAAATAAACCACAAAAAACCATAGGCTTTGCTTCTGTATAACCAGGCAATGGTTCTGTCGCAGGTGAATTAAGCAAAGTTATTGTGTCACCAACTCTTGCATCAGAAACAGCCTTAATGGATGCAGCAAGATAACCAACTTCTCCAGCATGAAGCTCCTGAACCTTAGATTGATCAGGTGACATAACACCAATTTCATCTAATTCATAACTTTTCTTGCTAGCCATCAGCAAAACTTTATCTTTAATATTTATACGGCCGCTAATAACTCGAAAATAAACAATAACTCCTCGATAAGGGTCATAATAAGAATCAAATATCAAAGCTTTTGTAGGTTCATCTAATGAATCTTTAGGAGATGGAATCCGTTCAATAACTGCTTGAAGTATTTCTGGAACTCCAAGGCCAGTTTTTGCAGAACAAGCTATTGCTTTAGAGGTATCTAATCCAATAATTGCTTCTATTTCTTGTTTAATGCGTTCAGGGTCAGATCCTGGCAAGTCGATCTTATTAAGTACAGGAATAATTTCAAGATTGTTCTCGAGTGCGAGATACACATTCGCTAACGTCTGAGCTTCTACTCCCTGACTTGCATCCACCACAAGCAAAGCACCTTCACAAGCCTGCAATGATCTACTTACCTCATATGAAAAATCAACATGGCCAGGAGTGTCAATTAAATTAAGTACATAACTTTTGCCATCAGAATCCGTGTAATTCATCCTCGCCGCTTGCAGTTTTATCGTAATTCCTCTCTCTCTTTCAAGGTCCATATTGTCCAAAAACTGGTCCTGCATATCCCTACCGGAAACTGTCCCCGTATCCTGTAAAAGCCTGTCAGCCAAGGTTGATTTACCGTGGTCTATGTGGGCAATTATGCAAAAGTTCCTAAGACTGGAAATTGGAACGTCGGTCATACGAATACAGATTCCTGGCTCTGAGGCGCTAGGAGCAGTTATCAGATATTAAGAAGGTAACTGATCAATTAAGTCAAACCCAATCAATAAATCATTCAATTCCCAATAGATAGTCACTCCTCATCCTGGTTCTCATCAAGAGATCTACATCATTAATTAAATCTCCTCCAAAACTTGGAAGAATCTGCCTAATTCTCTCTTGCCACAAATCACTTTCCATTTGTTCTCTCCAGCACCGGTTAAGTATTTCCAACATTATCGTTACCGCAGTACTTGCCCCAGGAGAAGCACCCAACAAAGCAGCTAAAGAGCCATCAGAAGAAGTAACCACTTCTGTACCCATCATCAAGGTACCCCCTTGAGATGTACTTTTAATTATCTGAACTCGTTGTCCTGCAATATCTAAATTCCAATCCTGAAGATTTGCATTTGGCAGAAAATCCAACAAAGCGTCAATACGATCCTCATCTGTCTGTCGAAGCTGGCGAAGAAGGTACTTAACTAAATCCATATTTTCAATGCCAACCTGGATCATTGAGCCAAAATTATTCAATTTCAAGGAGCGAAACCAATCTAAGCTTGATCCATTTTTCAAAAACTTAGTACTAAAACCTGCATACGGGCCAAATAAAAGAGAGCGTCGTCCCGCAATCCATCGACTATCAAGATGCGGAACTGACATAGGGGGCGCTCCTAACTTGGCCTTCCCATAAACCTTTGCTTCATGAGCACCAATCAAATCCATATCTGAACAAATTAACCACTGACCACTTACAGGGAACCCTCCATATCCCTGCCCCTCATGAATGCCAGACTTTTGCAGTAAAGGCAACGCGCCACCTCCGGCCCCCAAAAAAACAAACGGTGCCTGAACTATTTGATTCCCTGACTGCCCCTTTAGCTCTAGATGCCAAGACTCATTCTCATTTCTTTCAAGATTGATTACCTCCGTATCACATCTCAAATCAAGTGCCCCTGTCAATATCAATGAATCAAGATAGGCAGAAGTAAGGGCCCCAAAATCAACATCTGTTCCACGCTGAATGCGTGTTGCAGCAACAACTTGACTTGGATCCCTACCTCTCATAACAATTGGCATCCATGAAGCAAGTTCTTCTCGATCAGAACTCCATTCGATAGTTGAAAAGGCGCTCAAATGTCTTAATTGCTTAAAACGTTGCTTCAAAAAACCAACATCCTTTTCTCCCCAAACAAAACTGATATGTGGCAAAAAGTGCAAGAATTTCGTTGGGTCAAGATTTCCCTTTTCAGTTAATGAAGACCAAAATTCAAGGCTTTGCTCAAAAGAAGAGTTAATAGTTAGAGCCTTAGAAGTTTTAACGGTGCCATCTGACTGCAATGGCGTGTAATTCAATTCACAATTAGCTGCATGACCAGTACCAGCATTATTAAAAGCAGAACTGCTTTCAAGACCAGGCGCGCTAAGCCGCTCAACAATTAATAAACGAATGTCCGGATCTAATTCATGAAGAAGCATTGCCAAAGTGGCGCTCATAATTCCTGCTCCCACTAGGACCGCATCAAAACGATTTTCTGAGCCTGCAGAGTCTGAAATAAACAAAACTGACAAGTGTCCTAATAATCAAATTATGGATCTATTCCCTAGGCTTACAACACACATGCTTTAAGACTCCCAATGACCACAGAATCAATGGCCCTCACACAAGAAAACGTAGAAACTGTTCTTGACGAGCTAAGGCCATTCCTAATGGCAGATGGCGGAAATGTTGAAATAGTTGAAATTGATGGGCCAATAGTCAAAGTTCGTTTGCAAGGAGCTTGTGGAAGCTGCCCAAGCAGCACTATGACGTTAAAAATGGGAATCGAGAGGAAGTTGCGAGAAATGATTCCTGAGGTGAGCGAAGTAATACAAGTGCTTTAACAGCTTCCGGAAACACCTACTAAACAAAACATTGTTAAATATTGCATTGCTAGAATAGATTCTAAAAGCCTGTAAATATAAACATTAAAACAATAACCTCATTAATTAAAAACATCGAAAGCCTTATACAGATTGAGGAATTAGGGTATATTTAAAGCTATCTATATCTAAATAATTATTGTATTTATCTAATAAAATTACAGCCAAAAGAATTGTTAGCTTTAAGTACTACTAGGTTATAAATATTCCATTATCAAATAAAATCCCCATCTATTTAAATTGTCTTCATTTTCAAAGAAGAGCTTTCATCTGAATTCAAATGCCTAACAAGTCAAGAAAATTCAAGCAGCAGGCCTGCAAACTAGTCAAAGGTTTTGTATTCGCATGAACTACATAAAGCGAAGGGATCATACATAATAGTTTAGTAGCAATTGCTACTAAACGTTCACCCTGAGATTCTTAGGGCGCAGTTCGAGCCAGGCCATGGAACGGGGACCTGGACGTCTTTTCGGACTCTGAATCATGACAACACTTACCTATCGTGGGAAAGCTTACGTCCAACACAAAGCAGCCGTACCTAAGCGACTTATCGAACTAACCTATAGGCGCAATGTCTATTTAAATAGGAAAGAGACTCTTGAACAAAAACACCCTGAATTAACTTATAGAGGAAATAGATATCAAAAGTGATTCAAAAGCGGCACTAGAAGTCTTTAGGGCCCCAAATACAAAGGGCCCTTTTTTATGTCCATCATTAGCCTTCCTAGAAATTGAATGAATTGAATCTTCCTACAAAGGGCAGAGAGATAAGTCAACAAAAGTCGATGGATTCCTAACTTGTTCGCATAAATGCTTTCCAATGCGTTAAACCTGGAAGGTCGAGTTTCGCCAAGACTCTCATGACCTTCTCTAAGAAGGCTCTAATCTTCTCTTCAATGCTAGTTATTGGAACTAGTATTACCGCTTGCGGCTCCTCAGAATCAACCTCAAGCATCAGACTCAATGGGGCTGGAGCAACATTCCCAGCAAAAATTTATACCCGCTGGTTTTCTGATCTAGCCAAATCAGGAGGTCCCAAAGTGAATTACCAGGCCGTGGGATCTGGTTCTGGGAGAAAAGCATTTATCGACGAAACTGTTGACTTTGGGGCATCGGACGATCCGATGAAAGATCAAGATATTGCCAAAGTCAGACGAGGGTTAGTTCAAATTCCCATGGTGGGAGGCACAATCGCATTTGGATACAACAATCCAAACTGTGATCTCCAATTGACCCAGAAGCAGGCGGTTCGCGTTGCTATGGGGAAAATTGCGAACTGGAGTGAGTTGAATTGCCCTGCGGGGAAACTCCTATGGGTTCATCGTTCTGATGGGTCTGGCACAACAAAGGCCTTCACGAATTCAATGCAAGCTTTCTCACGCGAATGGACACTAGGTACAGGTAAATCTGTTAAATGGCCTGCAGGTGTAGGCGGCAAAGGGAATGCTGGTGTTGCGGGTGTAATTAGGCAAACTCCAGGAGCTATTGGATATATAAACCAGTCCTACATAAAAGGGAGCATAAGGTCAGCTGCTCTTCAAAACCTCTCAGGGGAGTACATAAAGCCAAGTCCTGACTCAGGTGCTATAGCACTCAATGGAATAAAACTGGATCAAAACCTTGCTGGTAAAAACCCTAATCCAACAACTAAAGGTGCCTATCCAATTGCAACCCTTACTTGGATCTTGGCATACGAGTCTGGCAACGGAAATCAAACAAAAGTCATTCAAGAAACCTTGGATTATCTTTTGAGTGACCAAGCTCAAAGCAAAGCTCCAAACCTAGGATTCGTTCCGCTCAAAGGGGCCATTCTTGGCAAATCACGTGCTGCAGTAAAGCGCATTAGCCAGTGATCTAGTACCTATTGAGCGATTGTCTAAGTTCTAAGCAAGAGATTGGTTTTCCCTAAATTTATTTAATAGGTCCAGCTATTGACCAAAAACCTACGCTCAAATCAACTCAATCAAGGGTTCTGCTCAAGGCATTAGGCGACCGACTTCGATTAAAAGTGGCAGGGCAGAGAACCCCAACAAAAATGGTCATCAAAAGAGACAACAACCACTAAGGGGGAAATGTTTAAAAGCATCAATTTCGATAAAGGGGTAACTTCGCTATAAGTCGTGGTTCAAGCATCCTCATAATGGGCGCCAAACCCTCTCAACTCTCTCCTCGTCAAATCCAACTGCTCAAAGAACTTGGAAATTGCAAAGATGAGATGAGTGGCCAAGAATTGCATCGCGTTTTGACTATTGGTCCTTCCACGATGGGGCTTGCGACTGTATATAGAAATTTGCGTCAACTTCAACAAAAAGGTTTGGTGCGATGCCGACATTTGCCCACCGGGGAAGTTCTCTACGCTCCAATGGATCGGGACCATCACCATTTGACTTGCGTAGATTGTGGCAAAACTCTTCGAATGAAAAATTGTCCGTTGCATAACATCGATGTTCCTATTGATCAAAGGGACGAGTTTCAACTCTTGTTTCACACACTTGAGTTCTTCGGTTTGTGCAAAAGCTGCATGGAGCATCAACAAGTTAAAGATATATAACTCAGAATCAACCACAGCTGTGATTACCCATGCTTGCAATAGTTCCAAGTTGACAACGAACTTCTTCTGGAGTGCCTTCAGCCAAAACAATCTGGTCAAGTGCAATCACTCGGTCGTAAGCATTTAGAGACTCACCCCAGTCGTGACTACTAACAAAGAGCGTTAATCCAGACTGAGCAAGCTTGACGGGTAAGCAACAAGAATTGCTCTCTTGAGGGGGGATCCAAAGCTGAGCAAGGCTCATCTAAAAGAAAAACTTGTGCAGATTGCACCAAAGTCCTTGCTAATAAAGCTCTTTGTTACTGACCTCCCGATAAAGCATCTAATCTTCGGCCCGCAAGTTCTAACAAACCAACTCTTTGAAGAGCTGCCTGCTTATCGCAACACCCTGATCTCAAGGCATTAATGCGACCAATAGAAACCAACTCATCAACCGTGATAAGAAAGTTCCAATTAATGGAACTTCGTTGAGGCATAAGAGCAACTTCTTCGCGACACTTTTTCAAGGGTGTATCGCCCAAAAGCACTGTTCCAACGACTGGGCAATATTGACCTTGAAGCAAGCGAAGTAGCGTTGACTTCCCCGCTCCATTTGGCCCAACAAGCGCACTAAGAGTACTTGCCTCAGATCAAGATATATATCTTCCAGCACTAACTGATTGTTGTAAGCAAAAGATAATCCTTTAGCAATAAGGTTTCTCACAAGCAAACAAAAAGAAGGCGCCTACCAAAGCAAGCATTGTTGACGGTGTAATTCCTAAGGGGAGTTGTCTTTCCACAGCAGTAGCCAATACGTGCACATTCGTCGAATCTTTAGGAGGTTTTTGTGATCAAGGTAAAGGAAGTCTTCTAAGCAAGCGCTGGGCCAATCTTAAAGTGCAGTAATAGCAAATTGCTATGAACTGGAATCAAATGTCCCAACAAGGTAGCTTTTAAATAATTAGGAGACCTTTTTTGAAAAAGCAAATTGACAAGTTCCAATTTGAAGAATCCGGCAAATTAAGAGCATTAATGCCTGCTCTTCAAAACAAAAAGTATTTCAATTATGGAGGACAAGGCCCCCTCCCGACCCCATCTCTCAAAGCAATTACTAATAGTTGGCAAAAGATTCAAGAACTAGGTCCTTTTACAAATGATGTATGGCCATACATAGCGAACGAAATAGAGGCCACAAGAAAGCAATTAGCAAAGATGTGTGGGGTGCCGAAAAGTCGAATCTGCCTAACAGAGAACGTAACTAGTGGCTGTATCTTGCCACTTTTGGGATTACCCTTCTCTCAAGGAGACAGATTATTAATAAGCGATTGTGAACATCCAGGAGTTGTCTCAGCCTGTCAAGAATTAGCTCGAAGACAAAAGCTAGAGATAGACATCTTGCCAGTAAAACAACTACGAAAAGGAGCTATTGATAAAAAGAATACTGAATTAGATTTGTTGAAGAATTTAAAATGTTATCTACAAGAGAAAACAAGGCTAGTCGTTCTATCACATATTTTATGGAACACTGGGCAAATAATTCCGATTGCAGCTGTAGCAGAAACCCTTGTCACACATCCCCAAAAACCTTACTTGCTCGTAGATGCAGCCCAAAGCTTTGGGCAAATTCCAATACAAGGCGATGCATGCAACGCAGACATTTATGCGTTTACAGGTCACAAATGGGCATATGGTCCTGAAGGATTAGGAGGGATCGCTATCTCAGAGAGAGTTCTCAAAGAGTCAAAGCCCACAGTTATAGGTTGGCGCAGTCTGAAAAATGAAGGACATATACAAAAACTTTCTGCTGATCCTTTTCATTTGGATAGTCGTCGTTTTGAGATAGCAACCTCTTGCATCCCTTTGCTAGCAGGACTTCGATGTTCTCTAGATCTACTTGAAGGAGAAGGGTCAGATACAGATAGACTCCAAAGAATCGAACAACTAAGCGCCCAACTATGGGAACAGCTTCAAGACATAAAAGGAGTGAACACCATTCTTGAAGGACCTCCACCAGCAGGTCTAGTCAGCTTCTCAATTCCTCAGACAAAGTCAACTAAGGGAGTAGTCAAAATGCTTGGAGAGCAAAGGCTTTGGATACGAGACTTAGAAGATCCAGTTTGTCTACGTGCTTGCGTTCATGTGACCAGTAAGGCCAATGAGATAACAGCACTAGTCGGCGCTATTAAAAAGATTGATATAGATGAAAATTTTTCATAAAAGTGATTTTGCTTTCAACCTACGTAAAGCCTCCTCCCGGTCATCAAAATGAACTTTTTTTGTCCCAAGAATTTGATAGTCCTCATGGCCCTTCCCTGCGATTAGAACAACATCTCCTAGATAAGCTTCTTCTATAGCGATTTTGATAGCTGAAGATCTATCTGGCTCAACAATCATCTCAACATTAGGAGGGATACCTACTAATACATCATTCAATATCTGTGCAGGGTCCTCCATACGAGGGTTGTCAGAAGTAAGAATCAAACGATCTGCGAATTGCGCCGCAACCAAGCCCATTTTTGAACGTTTCCCTCTATCACGATCTCCGCCGCAACCAAAAACGCATATAAGTGCACCTTTTACTAAAGGACGTGAAGCAATAAGCGCATTCTTTAACCCATCCGGCGTATGAGCATAATCAACTAACACTGTTGGCAATCTGCAAGCATCCTCAACTGTTATTCGTTCCATTCGCCCAGGGACTCCTGGAAAATCTGAGATTCTCTCCAACAACTTTGGCAATGGAAATCCTTGTTGAGTTAATACACCAACAGCCTGGAGCAAGTTCATCAAATTAAATTTCCCTATTAATGGAGACATAAATTCCCCTTCCCCAACAGGACTTCTCAGAAGTCCTTTAAACCCATTAGGAGTCATTTCAAGGTCAGCAATGGTCAATTCTGCTCGTGCAGAATCAAACATCCCATCCACCATTGAACTACGCCAGCATCTTTCTCCCAAACGTTCAGCAAGACGTTCCCCCCATGGATCATCAATGTTAACAACAGCTATTTCCCCTGCAGAAGCCAACAAAGGCTCATCAAACAAAAGAGCCTTCGCCTCAAAATACTCATCCATAGAAGAGTGATAATCAAGATGGTCCTGAGTGAGGTTGGTAAAAACTGCACCACTAAAACGACATCCAGCCACCCTTTGTTGAACTAAAGAGTGAGAGCTGACCTCCATCACGCCGATCTCTGAGCCAGCTTTTAATGCACTTGCAAGTTGAGCCTGTAGAGAATCAGCGAAAGGTGTTGTATGTTCCGAGACAGAACTGTGGTGAGGCCATCGATTAACAAGCGTGCCAAATAATGCAGTGGGCTTACCTACAACAGAGCTGAGATACTCGATCAAATAAGTAGTGGTTGTCTTTCCATTTGTTCCTGTTACCCCTATCAAAGTCATTTTTGACGAAGGCCTTTGCCAAAAAACTGCTGCCAATTCACCAGCCCAATGCTCTACAGGGTCGGGTACAACAAAAACCGCATCTTGAGCACCTGGAGGATTTAACTTGGCTGACTTAGAAGAAATAATCGCAGCTACCGACCCCAATAAAAAAGCCTGTGACCAAAAAATTCCTCCATCAACATTTTCACCAGGCAATCCAACAAACAAACTTCCTGCCTCTGCAGAACGAGAATCAAAGGTGACTTTGCTCACCAAAGGATTAGGCCTTGAAGATGACACACTCAAACCTGCAGCTCTTAGAAGAGAGTGAAGATCTTGCGGCAGTGCAGAGGACATAAACGAAGTTATCTAATTTGATCTATGAATTTTTAGTCATGGCTTTTTGCAACCACTGGAATAATCCTTCGTTGTTCAATCGTGGCGAAACCCTTGGCAATTCAACCATTTGCGTTCCCCCTTCTCCCCGAACACACATAACAGGCACCTTTAGTTCATACCGAGCACGTTCAATTTCGGAGGCTTGGATGCCATCAATATCAATCACACAAAGTGTCAAAGGAGGATGCAGCCGTTCTAAAGCAATTTCTCGAAGCCTATTTTCCAGGCCCTCACAAAGACAACATCCAACGCGGCTATAAAGAATTAGAACTGATTTATTCATCAATCAGGAACCGGGTCACAACCACATGGAGTAAAAGGATGGCAACGAGAAAGTCTTCTCAAGGTCAACCAGCCACCCCGCCAAGGTCCATGTCGAGAAATTGCTTCTAGACCATATGCACTACAGGTAGGAACAAACCGACAACGAGGACCCAACACAGGTGAAATCCATTGGCGATAAAAATTAATTACGCCCAAAAGAATCCTTTCAAGATTGCGATTTAACAAAGAGCGCATATTGAGATATAGAGTATTGAATTCGTGCATAACGAGCATTTGCTGGCACTTTAAAATGTTCCAGCTTGGCGCGTCAAAGCCACGATAGTCCTGTGATTCTTATTTTATTATGTCTCGATACCGCGGCCCTCGACTGAGGATCACGCGGCGCTTGGGGGACCTACCAGGTCTCACTCGGAAGGCCGCAAAACGGTCTCACCCTCCAGGTCAGCACGGCCAAGCCCGTCGCAAGCGCTCTGAATATGCGATCCGTCTAGAAGAAAAGCAAAAGCTAAGGTTCAACTACGGCATTTCTGAACGTCAAATTGTTCGTTATGTGAAAAAGGCCCGAGCACAAGAAGGTTCCACTGGAACCAACCTGCTAAAGCTTTTGGAAAATAGGCTTGACAATGTTTGTTTCCGTCTTGGCTTTGGCCCAACAATGCCAGGCGCACGTCAACTGGTTAACCATGGACACGTGACCGTTAATGGGCGTGTACTTGATATTGCTAGCTACCAATGCAAAGCAGGGGACGTCGTCGCCATTCGAGAACAAAAGGCGAGCAAAAAACTAGCCGAGGCCAATCTGGAGTTCCCAGGACTGGCAAATATTCCACCTCACCTTGAACTAGATAAATCAAAAATGTCAGCAAAAGTGACTGGCAAATGTGAGCGTGAATGGGTAGCACTAGAAATAAATGAGCTACTCGTAGTGGAATACTACTCACGTAAGGTCTGACGGCTCAGTTATTGCAACGAGTCTCGGCGAATCTCAATACTACTACTCCAACTTTGTTCCAACCCCTGCTTAGTCAGGGGTTTTTCATGCACAAAGTTCTGCCTTTTAGTTTAAAAGCAAGCCAATAACTCCGTAGGTCTAATTACACAAAATAGATCAATTATTTCTTTTGCTAGGCAACAATGCTATTAAGAAAATACATAAAACAGCGACAAGGGGACCTGGGGACAAATTGAAAACAATCGCGAGCAAAAAACCTAAAGTCGATAATATAAACCCAAAGATTGAAGATCTAACCATAGCAACCCATAAAGATGGGGCTTGTTGGAGACCTAATAAGGCGGGGGTAGAAAGCAAAGCAATTACAAGAATGACTCCAATAGCAGACATTGAACTAACAATAACAAGTGCAGTTGTAATGCCAAGAGCTAAATTTAAATAAGATACTTTTATGCCACTTTCAGCAGCCCCTTCTGGGTCTAATCCAATATGTACAAGTTTTTCATAACCAAAAAGCATCAAACAAATAAATACTAAAAAAGAAATTATAGTTCTTAATAAGTCGCCCAAATTTGCAGTCAATAAATCCCCAAATAAAACAGATTCTAAATCAATCCTAATTCCAAGTAAAGGGATAAGGAGAACACCAAGCCCAAGGGAACCAGCAAGAATTGTATTCATTATTGCTTCATAATTTTCATTTTTCTTATTTGTCAAACCTTCTGCTGCAAGAGCTCCCAATAAGCCACTAAAAACACCTCCTATAGCAGGACTAACACCAAGTGCTACTGCCAGAGCTAACCCTGGCAGTACACAATGAGAGATTAAATTAACTTGCAGAAGACGCTTATGGGTAATCAATACAGTACCCATGGCTGGACAAAGTATTCCTGTGAAGAGGATTACGCAAAAAGGAATCAACCACCAAGTTTCCAGGGTTTGATGAAAATCAACCACCGCAATTGCTACCATGCATACAGCTAATTGAATCAAGTTTTTCTTTCACTACTGCAGGAGTTCCAGAAGCTAAAATAGTTTTATCAAGAGCAACAACCTTGTCATACGCGTTAAGAGATGCACCCCAATCATGACTACTAATAAAAACTGATGCTCCAGCATCAGCTATCTGACGCATAATCAATAAAAAGTCTTCTCTTGCGGGAGGGTCCAATGCAGAACATGGTTCATCAAGAAGAAATATTTTTGCTGGCGTCATTAAAGTTTTTGCAAGTAATGCTCTTTGTTGTTGTCCGCCAGATAAAGAATCAAGCCTCCTTTTTGCTAAAGAAGATATTCCAACTCGTTGGAGGGCAGCTTCTAATTCACAACATGTTGATCTTAAATAATTCACTCGGCCTAAAGAAACCAATCCTTCAACGGTGATTGGAAAATTCCAGTTCAATCTACTTCTCTGAGGCATTAAAGCGACTTGGGATTGACTGTTTTTCAAAGGATTGCCATCAATAGTGATTTCCCCTTTTGCAGGCTTGCGATACCCTTTGAGCAGACCTAACAATGTGGATTTACCAGCACCATTTGGGCCGACAAGTGCTGTCATCGTTCCTGTGTTGATCTCAACTGAGACATGATCCAAAGCAACTTGATCTTTGGGCAAATAGGAATATGTCAAATTTTCAGCAATCAAACTGGCCATGGATTAGAGCATTTGCTCACAAAATAGCAATATGCTTGCCAATCAAGAATGATAACCATTATCGTTTGAATCCACACTTATTTCGCTTCGCATGCCAGATCACTTAGGGCAATCTAGCCACAGAAGGCTTTCAATCAATAGATCAATTTTAAAAGCTTCTCTTTTAGCAGGAGCGGTTTTTTTATCTGGAACGGCTCAAGGAGTACAAGCCAAGGAGAAATCAATAGTTGCAATAGAGCCGCTGGTATGTGACTTGGTCAAGGCAATTGCTCCACCTTCAAAGCAAGTTAAGTGTTTGATTAGCAGAAAAGTAGACGTTCATGATGTCAAATTTTCTCCTAGACAGGCTCAAGCTCTAAATAATGCAAGTCAGATTTTCACCCTTGGTCAAGAGATGACTCCTGCAATAAAAAAATGGCAGGGTAATCCCATAACTACTGTTGTCGGTGTAAGTGCAATAGAGATTGATGACCATGACGACCATGATGGCCACTCATCTGCGAAGCATGACGACCATGATGACCACGGCAAAGGTCATGGAGAAGAAGCTTTTGAATGGGCTGGTGTCTTTGAACTTTCACCAGGAACCTACACATGGTCTTTTGCAAAAGTCGATGGAGACTATGCCGATCCTGCTATGAAAATGGTCATTCTCAAGTCTGGTGATATTGAAGCATCAGAAGAACTTGCTGAAGAATTATTAGAATCTAGAAATTCAGAATTTAAACGTAATAATGATCAACTTGTTGCACAGGAAAAAGCATATATTCTCACATTTAATGAGAGAAAAGAAAGCACAACATTCAATGTAGAAATTGAAAAAGCTGGTAAATATGTATTCTTTACTGAGCATATGCCCTTTGAGTTTGAAGCCGATGAGCATTTCTTTAAAGATGTTTCAGGCGATGATGTCGAACCGATAGCCCAAGTTCCAGACGAAGGCGGTGATCATCATCACCATGACCATGGAGGAGCAGATCCTCATATCTGGCATGATCCTCATAACATTATCAAGATGGGAAATATTATTTCTAGAAGCATCAAGAAGAACATTTCATTTTTTGATAGAGAAAATAGGAAAATTGTAAGTGAAAGTTCTAAATCTGTTAATTCTATTTTAGAAGATTTAGATCAATGGACTCAAAGACAAGTATCCACAATCCCTTCTAATCAAAGGAAGATAGTTTCTAAGCACAAAGCTATGCAATACTACGGAGATGCGTTTGGTTTGAAAACTATTAGCTTGTTGGATTTTCTTGGTCATTCAGCGAGCATTAGGCCTCAGACCATTGTCAGAGTATTAGGGGAGCTAAAAGAAGAAAATGTGAAAGTCTTATTTGCCGAGCAAAAACCTCCTTCAAAATTAATAAAAAACTTAAGTCGGCAGGCTTCCACTCCTATAGCAAAACAACAAATTTATGTTGATGGTTTAATGCCAACGGGAAATACCATTTCTGTTGCTGTTCATAACACTTGTTCTATTGTTAATTCCTTGGGTGGTTCATGCAATAAGGGTACAGGTAACCAACTTGTAAATAGGTGGGATTCGTTAACCAAGCGTTGATATACTAATACTAACTTTAACCTTTAATCAACTTTAAATAGAGTGATCAATGAATGTCAAGAAAGGATTCCAGGCCTATAAAGAATACTGGGAAGATCAAGCAAGTTTCATGGATAAATCTCCATGGAATCTGAAGAAGATCTTAAAACTAACTATCTCAAATGATTTTAATAAAAATATTGAAGAACTTGAATTTTCAAATCACTCTATTTCAAGAGAAGAGGGGCAATTAACTTTACGGCTAAATGTTCCTTACAACTACTTTGAGCTTGATGGTTTTGAATTAAAGGCTATTGAACTCCTTGGTATCGATAAAAATTGTTTAATAGATATGAAGTTAGAAAACTCTAATTGTACTCACCAATTAACAAAGTAAAATGACTAACAAACAAAAAGTACCCGTAACTATCCTTACGGGATTCCTTGGCTCTGGGAAGACGACTCTTCTTAACAAAATTTTGAGCGAAGAACACGGTAAACGAATCGCTGTCATTGAAAATGAATATGGGGAAGTTGGAATTGATCAGGGACTGGTTATCAATGCTGATGAAGAGGTTTTTGAGATGTCCAACGGATGCATCTGCTGCACCGTTCGAGGAGATCTAATTCGCGTACTTGGCAACCTTATGAAGAGACGCGATAAGTTCGACTATGTTTTGGTTGAGACCACGGGACTTGCCGACCCCGGTCCTGTTGCTCAAACATTCTTCATGGACGATGAAATTCGTTCAGAATTTTCACTCGATGGGATCGTTACGCTTGTTGATGCAGCTCATATTGATCAGCAACTGGGACGCAGTGATGAGAGTTCCGAGCAGGTTGCATTTGCCGACGTACTGGTTCTGAACAAAACTGATCTCGTTTCTGATGAGTCACTCGATACTCTTGAAGCACGACTACGTGACATGAACCGTATGGCGCGTGTCGTACGTAGTAAGCAAGCGGATGTCTCTGTTGAAACTGTTCTAAACCTCGGTGCTTTTGACCTTGACCAGGTTTTGGAGCGCCGCCCAAGCTTCCTAGAACCAGAGTATCCATTTGAGTGGACGGGTGTTTTTCAACTTGAGCCTGGTCGTTACGAAGTTAGTCTCGAAGAGGGGCCTGACCCGATGATGTCTCTCGTCGTTGTAGCTAACCAAGGCACAGACGAAGAATCTCTCAATGAAGGTGCAGAATCATGTGTGCGACTTTACGCTGAACCTGCTGAACTCCTACATCCAGGTGACAACATCCCACTGAACAAGCATGTGAATCTTCAGCTGCAGTCCGAGGGGAGTAAGTCGTTCTCGCTTGAAGTTGAGAAATCTGGGCATCTTGGTTTATTCACTCAGCACACGGCCGAGGAATTCGATATCAAAGTGAGGAGAATGGATACTTCAGTTTCTGAGTCAGGAAGTAATCAACAGAATGACCTTTTAATTCCTCCTATAGCAGAGCGAACTTGGGTAGCACAACACGAACACGATGATGAAGTGGGTTCAATTGCTATTGAGCGGAATGGCAATGTCGATCCTGAAAAGCTCAACGCTTGGCTGAGCCGACTTCTCTCAGAGAAAGGTGTGGACATCTTTCGCATGAAAGGTTTCATCAGCTTTGCCGACGAGCCGCGGCGAATAGTTTTTCAAGGTGTACATATGCTCTTTACCTCACAGCCTGATAGGGAGTGGGGTAATGAACCTCGCCAAAATCAACTCGTGTTCATCGGTCGGAACCTTGATGAAGAGGCCTTGCAAAGTGGGTTCGACAAATGCCTGACATAAGAGAACTCGGCCCTCAGGGTCGGGGTATGCTTCACGAGGGGTGGGGTACTGAAGTCGCCGATTATGTCATTGTTTGCGGATGGGCACTAGAAGGTAATGCTTTTTTAGTGGGTGATGCTGCAGGAGGCCTTTATGCCTTTGAAGGCAAGTCTGGAACCACCCTTTGGCATCGAAAGGAAGTCCATGAAGGTAGCTTACTTGCGATGTCCATTCATCCAGATGGAGATATTTTTGCTACTGCAGGTCAGGATGGACGTGTTCTGATTTGGAAGAGTAAAGAAGGTGAGTCAAATAAGGCATTGGAACTCGGTAAAGGATGGGTCGAACATCTCCAATGGTCACCAGATGGACAATTCTTAGCCGTAGTCTTCTCGCAGTACGTCTATGTTTTTGGTGCTGATGGAGAAGAACATTGGCACTCAGATAAACATCCTAGTACTGTCAGCGCGGTTGCTTGGTCAAAGTCGAATGAATTAGCAACTGCATGCTACGGCCGAGTCACTTTTTATGATGTAATTCGTGCCCAGGTCAATCAGAAGCTGGAATGGCAGGGCTCACTCGTGTCGATGGTGCTTAGCCCTGATGGCGACATTGTGGCTTGCGGTAGTCAAGACAATTCTGTTCATTTCTGGAGACGTTCAACTGCACAAGATGCTGAGATGACTGGGTATCCAGGCAAGCCAAGTCAACTAGCATTTGATCAAACCGGCATGGTTCTTGCCACTGGAGGAGGTGAACGAATAACAGTTTGGAGTTTTCAAGGTAATGGTCCTGAAGGAACGGTGCCAGGAGAGTTAGACCTTCACATTGGAGCGATTTCCAGCCTCGCTTTCTCCAATCGTGGGTCACTATTAGCCTCTGGATCAAGGGATGGTTCGGTTTTTGTTTGGCTTCTCCAGAAGAATGGTCATGGTGAGCCACTTGGCGGTGCATTCGTAGGAGCGCGTGTCGAAGCAATTGCCTGGCGACCTGATGACTGTGCTCTAGCAGCAGTTAATGCAAACGGAGGAATTAATGTTTGGGATTTTAAAAATCGCATCAAAACATCTCCTAAAGGATTTTCATAAATCGAATACAGCTGCGAAATCATCCTCCTACTCCAACTTTGCTCCACCCCCTGCTTGGCCAGGGGTTTTTTATCCAACAAACTTCACTAATTCAATTAGATAACGAGCCAAGACAAGAGACAGGCGTAAACCTAATGCCGCTATTAAAAGAAGTCAAAATAATTAGAAACAACCTATAAATACAAAGAAAACGTTCACAGCGGCAATAGAAAAACAAGTCCAGTTCTTTGCTCAATTAAGCTAAAGCCACCGAGAAAAATTCTACTGCAAAGGTTCTCGTAAACCTAAAAAAAAGCGCAGCCACAAGTTTGTACTTGATGCTTCAAAGAAGTACTTAACCCTCTTAATTTCAAAGCAACACATTGAGAATGTCTCAATAAGCAGAGCCCCGTTCTGGCAAGGCCTGTTCTTTCAATCTTTATGCCATAACGGAAAACTTTTCATGCAGTTAATTAACCTAGTTAAAGTCCCTAAATTAAAAGTGGCCTCAGAGCAATCTAAAAGTCGCCACCCCGCTGGGCTTCAAACACGCTGCATTCATCACGGAGAGAGCTTTGCTGCTAATACAGGCACCGTGATGCCTCCAATCTTTGCTACCTCAACATTTGCTCATGGCAACCCAGAAGGCTTCGATTACACCAGATCTGGGAACCCAAACTTTCGCATCCTCGAATCAGTCTTAGCCTCAATTGAAAATTGCCAATATTCAAAAGTTTTCGCTTCAGGAGTAAGTGCTATTACCGCAGTAGCTTCATCCCTTAAAACTGGCGACCTTGTTCTGTGTGAAGAGAACCTTTATGGCTGCACCGTAAGACTGTTTGAAAAAGTCTTCGAAAAGTTCGGATTAAAAACAGCTTGGATTGATTTCACAGAACAATCTGCAATTGAAGCTATCAAAGAAAAGCAACCTGCAATGATCTGGTTAGAGAGTCCAACCAACCCTCTCCTTAAAGTTATCGATCTAAAAGAAATTTGCTCCACTGCGAAATCTCTACAAATCCCTGTGGTTGTTGATAACACATTCTGCACAGCCCTTTTACAACTTCCACTGGAACTAGGCGCCACCCTTTCATTAACTAGCACTACCAAATACATTAATGGCCATTCAGATGCGCTCGGTGGCTCCGTTTGCACTAACGACCATGATTGGCACAGTAAGCTTACGTTTGCCCAAAAAGCACTAGGACTGCAACCCTCCCCATTTGATTGTTGGCTCATCACCAGAGGAGTGAAAACACTTCCTCTTCGTCTCGAACGACAAGTTGCTAACGCAAGCGCCTTGGCTGATCAACTTGCAGCTCACCCATGTGTGAATTGGGTTCGTTATCCTTTTAGAAAAGATCACCCTCAACACGTCTTAGCAATTGAGCAAATGTCAGCAGGCGGAGCAATGGTTACCGCCAGTCTTAAAGGAGATGAAAAACAGACCTACTCAATCTGCAAAAGCTTGAAATATTTCACTATGGCTGAAAGTCTCGGAGGAGTTGAAAGCCTTGTTTGCCATCCCGCCACAATGACTCACGCCTCTGTTTCTATAGGCGTCAAGACTCGTCTTGGAATAGATGAAACTCTTGTTCGCTTTTCAATTGGCTGCGAAAACCTTTCTGATCTAGAACTCGACCTGAAACAAGCTCTCGATAAGCTTCAGTGAGTACTCGTAATCTGCTTAATAAGCCCTACTGGAGAGGACAGGACCTAGGACAAGCTATGCCAGACAGCCCTCATGCTGTATCTGTAGCTTTACCCCGATGGGAAGATGTAATCGCCTATGAAGAAAAAGACCCTGCCTGTATCAATAAGCTTCAAGCAATATATCCACGTTTTGGCTTAAATCCACTTGTCTTTGAAATAGCCCAAAATGCTTGCAAAAAATATGATTCAAATGAATTTTGTGCATGGCCATATCCAACCCTCTCAGCTGCAAGAAAAGCTAATGAACATTGTCAAAAGACAAAAGTTAATGGCAAAGCATTTATAACAAAAACATTAGGGATTAACTGCCTCGTTACTGATAACACAGCAAGTTCTGCCGCCAGGGAATTCTGGCAACATACAGGACTAGGAGCATCCTCTCGACTAGCAGCAATTGCACTCAATCGAGACAAAGCCCCTTCGCCAAGTGACGGTAAGAATGCTCGATTAACTCTTCGCCAGCGACTCGCTTCTATCTATTGCTGCGAACCAAAAAACGTTGAGCTCCATCCTTCTGGGATGGCTGCTTTAACAAGAGCTCTAGAGGCAATTACCGCACTCAATCCAGGAAAGCCGACCTTGCAATTGGGGTTCCCTTACGTAGATGTCCTGAAATTGCCAAAAGTAGTTTTTCAAGGAGGTGATCTTCTTTTAAGGACTGAGCCGTCCTACTTGAAGAGTGAACTAGACAAAAGAAAGCCAGCAGCGGTAATTGTTGAGCTACCAAGTAATCCAATGCTGCAATGTATCGACCTACCAACAGTCGCCAAGATCGCCCACCAGCAAGGCATCCCTGTTATCGCTGATGACACTATTGGCTCAGCCTTGAATATTGACGCTCTCCCATACGCCGACCTGATCTTCAGCTCACTCACAAAAAGCTTTGCTGGAAGAGGAGACATACTTGCAGGAGCACTAGTGATAAGCCCTTTTTCTCGTTGGAAGAAAGAGCTGGAAGAACTTTTATCAGATATAGCTCTTGCTCCACTATCAGATCCAGATGCAATTGCCCTTGAAGAAACCAGCAGAGACTTTCCCAAGAGGCAACTACTATTAAATGAAGCCTGCCTAAAGCTGAGAAATCGCCTCAAGAATCACCCTTGTGTCAAAAGGGTCCTTCATCCAAGATCATGTCAAAACTTTCAAGCTCTAATGAGGCCAGCTGCTGGATATGGCTGTCTTTTGTCGTTCGAATTAGTCGAAGGTTTACCAAAAGCAAAAAGGTTTTACAACGCACTGGAAGTATGTAAGGGTCCAAGTCTTGGCACAAACTTCACATTGGCTTGTCCATATGTCCTCCTCGCCCATTACAACGAACTTAATTGGGCCCAAAAATGTGGCGTAAACACTCATCTCTTAAGGGTTTCAGTTGGCCTAGAAGACCCCGAAAAGTTATGGGAACGTTTCTTAAAAGCCTTTAAGGCATGAAAGAGAAATCAGACAAATTCGTTTGCACATCAACTCAGCACGATGCAATCGATCTAAATTCCAGCTATTGATAAAGTCGCTCCACAGTCAAACATGTCCAGAATTTACGAAGACAACACTCTCGCAATAGGCAACACACCTTTGGTGAGGCTTAATTCGGTCACAAAAAACGCAAAGGCAACAGTCCTAGCAAAAATCGAGGGAAGGAATCCCGCCTACAGCGTCAAATGTCGAATTGGTGCAAACATGATCTGGGATGCCGAGAAGAGAGGCGTACTTAACAAAAATCAAACCATCGTTGAACCTACTTCTGGGAACACAGGGATTGCTCTTGCATTTACAGCTGCTTCAAGGGGGTACAAGTTAATACTGACCATGCCGGAATCGATGTCGATAGAACGTCGCAGAGTCATGGCTGTACTTGGTGCAGAGCTAATCCTCACAGAAGCTGCAAAAGGAATGCCAGGAGCTATTTCTAAAGCAAAAGAAATAGCTGAAAGCGACCCAAACAAATACTTCATGCCAGGACAATTTGAGAACCCAGCAAACCCTGAAATTCACTTCAAGACAACAGGTCCTGAAATATGGAATGACTGCGATGGCTCAATTGATGTTCTTGTTGCAGGCGTAGGCACAGGAGGCACAATCACAGGAGTTTCCCGATTTATCAAGAAGGAGAAAGGCAAAGAAATACTTGCCGTTGCGGTCGAGCCATCACATAGCCCAGTCATCACACAAACCCTCAATGGGGAAGAAATTAAGCCTGGCCCTCATAAAATCCAAGGTATAGGAGCAGGGTTCATACCAAAAAATCTCGACTTATCAGTAGTGGATAGGGTTGAGCAAGTGACTAATGAAGAATCAGTCGCTATGGCTCTCCGCTTAGCGAAGGAAGAAGGTTTACTGGTTGGGATTTCGTGTGGCGCTGCTGCTGCTGCTGCCATTCGAATGGCAGAGCAAGAAGAATTTGCAGGAAAAACAATTGTTGTTGTTCTTCCGGACATGGCTGAGAGATACCTCTCGTCAGTACTATTTGAGACTGTCCCCACAGGCATAATTCAAGAGCCAGTTCCATCCTGAATAGATGCTTCAGGCAACACCGCTTCGGGTGTTATAAACATTGCATCCCCATAAGAAAAAAAGCGATACTGGCGCTCAATTGCTTCGGCATAGAGAGCCAGCATCCTCTCTCTTCCTATTAATGCACTAACCAATAGCAAAAGAGAGCTC
Source organism: Prochlorococcus sp. AG-363-A16 (assembly GCA_003280345.1). Lineage (GTDB taxonomy): Bacteria > Cyanobacteriota > Cyanobacteriia > PCC-6307 > Cyanobiaceae > AG-363-A16. The sequence continues at coordinate 20,281 of QCFB01000011.1, read as the reverse complement.
TTCGGGAGATGGAAATTAGTCAACAGGCCGTTCACAACCCCAAATCGATAACCAGGTTTGATAACAAGATCAATTTTGCCCATATAAGGCATAAGTCTTCCAAAACCAGCTCGAAAAGCTCCTTCTAAAGCCCTCACACTTGTTGTTCCTACCGCAATAATCCGACCACCACGTTTTCGACATGCATCTACTGCATTCACGACCTCTTCTCTAACCTCAACCCACTCACTATGCAGTTTTAAATGGCTTAAGTCTTCTGTCTCAAGAGGCCTAAATGTTCCTAAGCCGACATGCAAAGTCACACGAGCTTGGGAGACACCTCGAGCATCAAGCGCTTTCAAGAGTTCGTCGCTTAGATGCAATCCTGCAGTTGGAGCAGCAACTGCCCCAGGGGAGTCTGCATAAAGAGTCTGATATCTTTCCTCATCACTTGGGTTATGTCGTTCGATATAAGGCGGCAAAGGGACTTCACCGTAACGGTCCAAAAGCTTTTCAATTTTCTTCCTATCTCCACAAGAAGGAGGAAATTGAACTACGCGGCCTCCACTGTCAAGATCCTTTCTAATAACCTTTAAAAGAATAGGTTCTTGATTATCCGCCTCTAGCCACAAATCATCACCCTCTTTCATTCGTTTAGCGGGTCGGCCCAGACATAGCCACTGTCCTCCCTCGAGAGGTTCAAGCAAAAACAATTCAGCCCTACTACCACCTCGTAAACGTACTCGAAGACGAGCCTTTAAAACTCGGGTGTCATTTAGGACCAATAAATCACCACACCGCAATTCATCCTGTAAATCCCAAACTCGAAGATGCCTAGAGGATTGCAAATGTTCCTTATTCTTTCCAACAATTAATAAACGTGCAGCATGCCTCGGCTCCATAGGGACCTGAGCAATTAAATCCGATTGAAGGTCATAATCATATGAACTAAGTAAAGAGTCTATGAAATTAGTCACACTTGAAAGGAGTCATTCTTAATGCAGTAGAGATAATCAGAAAGTACTTAAATTTATTCCATAAAAATCAAATTTTAAGAGGCAAGACTTTCCGGATTGTTCTCAATCAAATACGCAAGATCCTTCAAGAAAGAAGCACCATCTGCCCCATATATCACTCGATGATCTGCAGTGAGATTCACCTGCATTTGACGTTTAACCATAATCGAACCATCATTACCGGCCAAAACATTCAATTGAGAGGCCGCTACCGCAAGGATTGCACCAGTTCCTGGCGGAAGAATTGCATCAAAGCGATCAACACCAAACATACCTAAATTTGAAAGAGTGAATGTTCCACTGCTGTATTCATCAGGTTGAAGTTGTTTACTCCTTGAGCGCTTAACCAAGTCGGACCACTGGCGCGATAACTCAAATAAGTCTGTTGTATCTGCATCCTTTAAAACCGGAGTAATTAGTCCGCCATCTTCCATTGCCACAGCTATCGCTACATTGACCTGATTCGGGAAAGTCATCCCTTCTGCGCTGCAAGCAGCATTGACCTGAGGGTGACGCGCAAGTGTTTTTCCAACTGCTTTGGCCAACAAAGCAGTCATAGTAACCCCATTGGGCTTTACCTTTTTGTAAAAAGAATCCAGCCGGTCGGTGACAATCTTGTATCCAACTCTGAAACATGGCGTAGCCAAGCTCGTCTCCATATTTCTATTTACCGCTTGCTGAAGCGTGTTAAAAGCAACAGTCTCTCCTGGGGCACCAAAGCTCTTCCCAGCAGAAGGTTCAGAGCTTTTAGAACTAGCTTCAGAGGGTTTTTCGACTGTTGCTTGAGATAAAGCTATAGCTGCTGGAGCATTACTTTCAGCGACCCAAGGAACAGATGTTGGCTGGCCTTTTGCCCTTTGAATATCTTCAGCCTGGATCCGGCCATGTGGGCCAGAACCTCTAACTGTTGCCAGATCAACCCCTTGTTGCGCAGCCAGCTTTTTAGCTCTTGGCGAAGCAACAATTCTTCCGCCGTTCACTACTGAAGGCGCAACTTCTGAAGCACTTGGAGATTTTTGATTATTAGGTAAAGGTGATTGAAAAGATTCCTTGGATGAAACCTCTACGGCAGGCACAGAAGGTGCAGAAGGTGCAGAAGGTGCAGAAGGTGCAGAAGGTGCAGAAGGTGCAGAAGGCTTCTTGGCCTGAACTTCTGCTATTTCCTCTTCATTTTCAACTATCAGACCTATTGTTTCGCCTACGGGGGCGGAACTACCTGCTGGCATCAACACAGCAGCAAGATAACCGTCCTGAAAAGACTCAACATCCATATCTGCTTTGTCAGATTCAACCACAAGCACCGATTCCCCTCGCCCGACCTTGTCCCCAGGCTCTTTCAGCCACTCCACAATTTTGCCCTCCGTCATCGTGGAGCTAAGGGCAGGCATAAAAATGTCGTAGGTAGCCAAAACCTTGATCCAGATACGCTTTCTACTGAAATCTTAGAACCCAACTACGCCAAAAGAACAAGCAAAGTGTTTAGTCCTGTTCAATTCCCTCAACAACTCCGTCTCTGACCAAAATAGAAACCTGCATTTTGCTTACCAAATTGTCACCAACCTTTAGGTCACAGAAACTTTCTATCTGGCCTTGCTCAACAATTTCCTCCATCTCAAGATCCCTAACTTGTGCTTGTTGCTGAAGAAGATTTCGCTTTTGCTCTTCAAGCTCAGCTCGTTTAGCCGCAACCTGCTGTTGCACTTGTGCTACTTGTTCTTGAACACGAGGATCTAGAGGGTTTGCACTCTGATTACGTACTTCGTCAACCACCTTTTGACCCTCTTGCTCTAATTGAGCTAATTGCTGATCAGCTGTAGAAATTGCATTGCTAAGTTCTCTCTCTGCATCCTCCTTCCATGCAGGAGTTACAACCGCTCTTACGGTGATAGAGCGCTTAATCGACAGGGTAGTGCCGTTAGACATTGAAAAAATGAATAAGAGCCAAGGATCTCAGGCAAACGTAATAAGGTCAACTAAATCATTCAACTCTTTAAGTCAAGTTCCATAAATCGCAGCAATGTAAGAAGCATCTCTATCAGCAATTTTTTGTCTTTTTTGTTTAAGCGTCTGAGTAAGCAAACCATTCTCAATTGTGAATGGCTCTACTAAAGCCAACCCTGAAATGCGTTCATCAGGTCGAGAGCCTGAACGTTCAGAAAGCAAAACATTAATTTCTCGTCGCAACAACCTCCGCAATTTTTCATTTCCTGGAGAACCTCCTAAGTCCTCAGGCAAATCCAATCCTTGATCTCTAGCCCATAAATAAACTGCCTCAATTCTCGGAACAACCAATGCTCCCAACTGCCTCTTGTCCTGGCCTACCAACATCACTTGTTCAACAAGTGGGCTAGCTACCAAAGACTCCTCTAAAGGACCAGGTTCAATATTCTCACCATTACTCAAGACAATCGTGTCCTTAGCCCTACCAGTAAGGACTACAGATCCATCTGGCAAAAGCATTCCCAAATCACCTGTATCAAACCATCCCTCCGCATCAAGGACCTTTGCAGTCGCGTCAGGTTTACCAAGGTAACCGGCCATAACTTGAGGCCCTCGTACCATTACTCGACCGCGCTGATGGTACTTTTTTGGAGAACCTGTCTCAGGGTCCAAAATCTTAAATTCGGTGTCTGGCAAAGGAGGCCCTGAACTACCACGAATATTCCGCCAAGGTCTTCTACAACTAACCACTGGGCTTGTTTCAGTAAGACCATAGCCAACCAATAACTCAACTCCTAAAGACTCAAAGAAGAGATCTACATGGGGTGCTATCGCTCCTCCACCGTTAATAGCAAATAAAAGCTTTCCACCACAAAGCTGCCTAACAACCTTTGGCCATAGCAAGGCAGATGCGATTTTGTGCATTGGCCATCTAACAATTACCTCAAGCCAAGCCATGAATCTACGAATAGGTGAAATAGACTCCAATAACAATTCTCTTGATGCTCTTAAAGCCAATTTATAAGCTCCGCTATTTGCCAAAGCAGCTCTCAACAAATTTCTACGGCCAGCAGGCATCTTTCTAAGCGCATCGTCGAAGCCCGACTGAACTGCCTCCCATAATCTCGGAACAGTTGCCATCACAATTGGCTTGACCCTTGGGAGATCATTTTTTAAATGCTTGATGGTTGTATAACTCTGAGTACAAGCGCAAGAAAAGAAGTAATACTCTGCACTCCTCTCATATGCATGCCATATAGGCAAAACACTAAGTACTGCAGAGGCAGGCTTAGGGCTTGCAATGCAAGCGAGGGTCTTTATCTGATGCAAAATATTGGCATGACTAAGAGGGACGCCTTTCGGTCTCCCAGTTGTTCCAGAGGTATACAAAATTGTGGCTGTAGTAGATGCGGCAGAGTCAATTCCCCTCCCCTCGATCACTTCTGGCGCAAACTTTCCAGCACCTTTAGAAAGAAAATCCTCCCACCCAACAACCCCATCAGTTGGTTCACCTTCAAGTTGAATAACTATCTTTAGCCGCTTTTTCTGATCCTCATCAAGATCAAGCTTCTCCCACAATTCAGCACTCTGAATCACAAGTGCCAAAGCATCTGAATCATCAAGGATGTAACGAAGCTCTTCAACTGGAGCAGAAGCTCCTCTTACAGCATCCGCAGCTCCAGCTCGCATTATCGCCTGATCTACTACCAACCAACGAGGACTATTCTCTGAAAACAGCGCAACTACATCGCCTTCATCTATCCCAAAAGAATGAAATGCGGCGGCAGCGGTGGAGATGCGTTGAGCCAAATCTCCATAGCTAAAGGACTCTGGGTGAGTTGCATGAGGAGCATCCACTGCAACCACATGACCATGATTATCCATTAACCATGGCCAAATTTGATCTACACGCCCAAGCTCCTCTACATAGCTATGAAGAGCTAAATCCTCTTCTTCTTTTTTTGTCGGTCTCCATGTTGCCTGAGCAAATAAATCTTCGGCTGTCTCAAGTCCAATTTTGTTTAAAAAGGCCAATTCTTCCCTCCAGAATTCACGTTTAAATTCCCCTTGTAATTATCAGGTCCAAATCCAAGCAATCACTTTAAAATGATCTATTTATGAACCAATATCAACCCAAAATGGTTGATTAGACGCCGTTTTATCAAAGGTTGAACTTCTCCAACAGTAAGGCCAGGGATCCATTCAACCAATCTTCCAACTCTATGATTCTTGAGTCCACATGGAACTATTTCATTAAATCCATTCAAATCGCAATCAATATTCAGAGCCATTCCATGTTGAGTGACCCACCTGCGGCATCCCACTCCTATAGAACCAACCTTGCGCCCCTCTAACCAAACACCTGTAAGACCATCAAGTCTCTTTCCAGGAAGACCCAACTCTCTCAATACATCAATAATTACTTGCTCAAGTTGACGCAAATACCAATTCAAATCCGTTTTATAACGACGCAAATCAAGAACTGGATAAACAACCAACTGGCCTGGCACATGGTGCGTAACTTCACCGCCTCTATCAATTCGAAAAGATTCAAAAGATGAGTTACTTGAACCAAAAAGCAGGTGCTCCTCAGAAGCCCCCCTCCCAAGGGTGTAACAATAAGGGTGTTGCAACAACCAAACTGCTTGAGCAGTTTCAGTGCTTTTCAAAAGACTTTTCTGCCAGCGCCTCTGCCAACTCCATGCCGTGGCAAAAGGAACCAAATCTTTTGGCTCAAAAATAAAAGCCGACAAAGTCTGCTCATTTGAATATTTTGTATTTAGTTTGTCCATATCTGAAGGCTCTAGAGGAATCTTATGAAGCTGCTTATCCATGGACGAAATCTTGAAATAACTCCTGCTCTTCGTGAATACACTCAGTCAAAACTAGAGCGCGCGATCCAGCACTTTGAAGAAATGGTTAAAGAAGCAGATGTCCACCTATCGGTTGCAAAAAACCCCAGGGTTCCCCTTCAAACTGCCGAAATAACGGTATTCGCAAATGGCACAGTTATTCGAGCTCAAGAGCGAAGCGAGAATCTTTACGCAAGTATTGACCTTGTAGCTAGCAAACTTTGCCGTCAATTACGTCGTTATAAAGATCGTCAAACAGACCATCATCACAGTCATGGTCACAGTGCTTCAGTCACACCAACAACAAAAGAAGTCATTAATGAATCTTCAATAGATGGATCTCTTCTTGATGGGAAAGAGGCTCAATTACCGAATCCAGGAATAAGGCGCAAATATTTCTCTATGAAACCTATGAGTATTGATGAAGCTAGGCATCAACTTGATCTGATAGATCACGACTTTTATTTGTTCAAAGATAAAGAAACAATGGAGTTACAAGTCATCTATAAACGCAATCATGGAGGCTATGGAGTAATTCAAGCCAAAGATTGAAATCCAACCTTATTAGTTTTATGGGATTCAACTCCGAATCAGATGAATGGAACGATATTGCTTTAATGGTCCATCAGGCGGCATTAGACCCACACCTCAATGAAGAGGCTCTTAAGCAACTTTGCGAGGCATCTATTTACTTTAATTTGGCAGGCTTTTGCACCAACCTCAGTTTTCTATCAACAGCCAGAGAAAGACTTGGTGGAGCAAAGTCAACAAAGCTGATTGCTGCAATCGCCTTTCCTTTTGGAATGATCCCCAATTCTCTAAAGGTTTCAGAAGCAAAATGGGCCGCGGAAAGAGGGGCTGAAGAGTTTGATTTGATTCCTAATTTCTTTGCATTAAGCCAAGGAAAAGCAGAAATCTTTGGGGAAGAAATTGCAACTATCTGTGAGTTAGGACTTCCAGTAAGGGTCATCCTTAACATTGCCCAGCTATCACGAACCCAATTAACAATGAGTATTGAAACAGCAATAGATGCTGGAGTGATTGGAGTTCAAACCGGAAATGGTTTTGGAAGAGCTGTAACCCAAGAAGATGTTCGAGCAATCAGTGATTTAGTTCGTGGACGCTGCTCCATCAAGGCAGTCGGAGGAATTAAAACGCTTAAGCAATCAACTGAACTGATTAAGGCTGGCGCTACTCATATTGGCACCACTATGGGAGCCGAAATCATGCAAGATTTGCGTCTTAGAGATAAGTGAGTTTGGAGAAACGGATAAAAGGACTTTCCCTTAAAGTTGGTCCGCTTGGAGAACATGATCGCCTATTAACCATCCTTAGTGATCAAGAAGGGATAACTCGTCTTGCGGTGCCAGGGGCCAGGCGCCCACGAAGCAAATTAGCTGCAACAGCACCTCTTAATTTGCTTGACCTGCAAATTGGTGGAAAGTCGGGGCTTCAACGAGTCAGACAAGTCAAAGTTCTACGCAGTTATAACAATGTCGGCCAACGACTTGAAACCCTTGCAGCCGCACAAGCTCTAACTGAACTCACCTTGATGCTAGTAGCAGGGAATGATCCACTCCCAGGAATGCTCAATACAGTTTTGATCCATCTCGAAAGGTTTCAGGAAATCAAAAAGGATGCGGAGTTCGATTCGATCATCACACTTGCCAAAAGTATCCAATCTTGCATTCATATTCTGGCTCTAGGAGGATATGGACTCCCAATTCAAGAATGCTGCCGCACTGGTTTAGCTTTAGATCCACCAATTGGCAAATGGGAATGGAGATGCAGTCTTATTCCCGAAGAAGGTTTTGCAATCGGAGCATTGGCATCCTCAATGGTCCAACTCAATCCCTCAGAACTAGCCCTTCTTCAAAGACTACTCCGTCCAAATCTTCCAATTGCTAGTAATGGAGAGCTAATGGGACCAAAAGAGGTTTGGCTGAAGTTATTAACAATCTTGGAATATTGGATAGAGAATCATTTACCCCATAAATTGGTAGCTCTAAAGATGTTGCGAGAAAGCGTTATTTGTCAGTTTAATACGCGAATATGACGGCTATACAACAAACAACTTGAGCGGCCCAACCATTCCAAGCCCAAGAGACATGCCACGCAAAAGTGGAGGCCAAGCTTCCAGAAACGGCTTATTTGCCGTGATCAAATTGGATGGCTTTCGCAAGCTATGGATTGGCCAAATTTTCTCCCAACTGGCTGACAAGTTTTACATCGTCTTAATGGTGTATCTAATTGCCCAGTACTGGGTAGGTAATACACCGCAAGGGAATGAAGCCTTGGCAGAGATGGCTGCTGCTATACGAATGAACTTTGAGACTCGCGCTCAAAAAATCACCCTTTTAGCAACTGGTATTTACATAGCAAACACTATCCCAGCAATGTTTCTGGGAACTTTTGCAGGAGTAGGAGCAGACAGATGGCCAAAGAAACGAGTGATGATTGCATCGAATGGACTAAGAGCTCTCCTCGTAATTTTCACGCCTATATGTCTACTGTCAGGTCCAAATTGGATGGGGTTGAGCTGGGGCTACTGGGCTTTATTAGGGATGACCTTTTTAGAGTCCGTTCTTACCCAATTTTTCGCTCCTGCAGAACAAGCAGCAATTCCCTTGCTGGTTCCTAGAGAGAACCTTCTAGCAGCTAATTCTCTATATCAAGCCACAAGCATGGGGGCAACTATTGTTGGCTTTGCTCTTGGAGAACCAATACTCCGCTTACTAAGGCAGATGTTTCTTGCTATAGGGATCGATGGAGGTGAGTTCTTATTACTCCCTTTATGTTATGGAATAGCAGCAATAAGTATCAGCACAATCTCATTAAAAGAGAATCTAACAACCAAGTCAAAAAATAATGTATTAAGCGAAATTGGTGATGCATTAAATGTTTTAAAACAAAGGCCAAGAGTAAGGGGTGCAATGTTGCACCTAGTACTTTTGTACAGCCTTCTTGCCGCACTTTATGTACTTTCAATTAGTCTAGCTTCTTCAATAAATGAACTAGGGCCAACCCAATTTGGGACACTACTTGCAATGAGTGGCCTGGGGATGGCTTTAGGCGCGGTTTTCATCGCCCAAATTGGTCATAGCTTTAGCAGAAGAAAGCTAACCTCCACAGGGCTTGGCACAATTACTTGGACCCTTGTACTGCTAGGGCAATTAAAAGGTTCTCTAGGATTCACATTGATGCTTTGCGCCGTATTAGGCGTTGGAGCAGCCCTCGTAGCAATACCCGCTCAGACCACCCTGCAAGAAGACACTCCTGAAGAACAACGAGGCAAAGTATTTGGGTTGCAGAACAACTTCATAAATATTGCCTTGAGTGTTCCTCTAGTAATAGCAGGCACATTAGTCAGCAGTTATGGTCTAATCCCAGTGCTTTGGTTACTAGCTGGCTTGGCACTGATTGCTGCACTTTTAGAACAGCCATGGAAACACTGCTAGTTTCTAAGTATTGATAATCAACTGCAGTAGGTGACCCATATCGCCTGGTTGGGCAAAAAAACACCCTTCTGCGGGAATGTCACGTATGGCCTAAGCACTACTGAGGCGCTTAGACAAAGGGGACATCAAACAAGTTTTATTCACTTTGACAACCCAACTAGCCCAGGTAATAGCAAGACCTCACTTCTTGCAAATGACCCAGAAGTAAGCCTGCCATATCTAGTTAAATCTCAGGTTTATACAATTCCTTCTCCAAGAGCACTGAGAGAACTAAGAGAATCTCTTGAGAGACTCAAGCCTGATCTAGTTCACGCAAGTCTTACCCTTTCACCTCTTGACTTTCGCCTACCTGAACTTTGCCAACAACTTGAAGTCCCCCTTGTAGGCACATTCCATCCGCCGTTTGACGCAGGGATTAGGAATTTAACTGCAGGGACACAACAATTGACTTATCAGTTGTACGCCCCTTCGCTAGCTCGTTACGACAAAGTAATCGTCTTCTCCACCTTGCAAGCAGAGGTCCTAGCAAAGTTGGGAGTCAAAGAAAGTCGACTTGCGGTAATTCCCAATGGCGTTAACACTGATTGTTGGAAACCCGCCAACCCCTCCTCACCGAGTTCCAAGCAATTAGAAGTAAGAAAATTACTTGGTAATGAAAGGATCTTTCTTTATATGGGGCGCATTGCTACTGAGAAAAACATTGAAGCGCTTCTCCGAGCATGGAGGCTAATTGACTCCCAAGGATGTCGCTTGGTAATTGTCGGTGACGGTCCACTGCGTCCAACCCTTGAAAACAATTCATTAAGCCTCAATGATTCTGAAGTTCTCTGGTGGGGGTATGAATCAGAACTAGATACTAAAGTTGCACTTCTGCAATGCGCAGAAGTTTTCCTTTTACCAAGTCTCGTAGAAGGACTCTCGTTATCACTCTTAGAAGCAATGGCAACGGGAACAGCATGTGTAGCAACTGATGCAGGCGCCGATGGAGAAGTCCTAGAAGGTGGTGCAGGAATAGTTTTAAGTACGCAAGGAGTAACAACACAATTAAGGACTCTCCTACCTGTCTTAAGAGATCAACCTGTACTTACCTCAGAGTTAGGTCGTAGAGCTCGACTAAGAGCATTGGAGAAATACACAATTAGGCATAACATTGATTCTCTTGAAAAACTATATGGAGAACTGCTCGGAGGAAAATCTATCTCTCTCCTGCGGCCATTGCCTGACTTCGTTCAGCAGCAACCACTACAGCTTCGATCACCGCTGAACGGACACCAGCCTTCTCAAGGTGACGCAATGCCGCAATAGTGGTTCCACCAGGAGAAGCGACCATATCCTTCAACTGCCCAGGATGCAATTCCATGTCTTGAAGGAGCTGAGCAGTTCCAGATAAAGTCCTATGAGCTAAGTGATATGCAAGCAAACGTGGCAATCCTGCAGCTACTGCACCATCAGCAAGAGCCTCTGCTATTAAAGCGACATATGCTGGCCCAGAAGAGGTTAACGCTAAAAAAGCATCTAGCTGTTCCTCTGGAAGCTCTAGGACCTCGCCAACTGAATCAAAAATTTTCTTAACTGAAATTTTTTGATCAATTGGTATTCCTTGCCCCCACGCGAGCCCGGTCAATCCAGCGCCAACTAATGCAGGCGTATTAGGTACAGCGCGTATACAGGCATATCCAGGAAATGACTTTTGGAGATGCTTCAAGCGAACACCTGCAAGCAAAGAAATCAAAAGTCGGCTTTTCTCATCGCTTTGAGAAGCAATTGAAGGGAGACTCTCCCTAACAGCATCAAGCTGTTGAGGTTTAACTGCTAAAAGAATTGTTGGTGCTAGCCAAGCTTCAGATCCCTTTAGATCATCAGCCGAAACGATAGATAACCCTTTAGGGAATTGCTCTTTCGCCTTCTTAATGCTTGCCTGATGTCCTACAACTGCGAGAACCTCTTCCGGAAGGAGCTCTCCCTTCTCGATCATTGGCAAAAGCAAAGCCTGAGCCATGCGGCCAAGACCAATTACACCTAAGGAACAAGGCACGAACTCTTACAGAGCAGAAGCCATCGGTTCTCCCCAAGCAGGAGGAGGCGCTGGACTAGCTTCTTGTGGCTGCGGTTGAGAATCTTTAGTAACAACAGTTGAAGGAGAAGCCTCTTCTTGGAATGAATTAGTAACAACAACACAACTTGGTGCAAAGAGAAAAATACTCTCTCCAACACGCTCCTGATGTCCATCAATGGCGAAAGTTCCTCCAGCAACAAAGTCAACAGCTCGCTGTGCCTGATCAGGCTCCATCATGGTCAGATTCAGAATTACAGTTTTTCTCTCACGCAAAGCTTGAATAGCTCTAGGCATTTCATCAAAGCTTCTAGGCTCCATCAAACTGACTTCGGCCTTCCCTGTTGATATCCCCGGCATCCCAATCACATTGGAAGAATGCATTTCATCCCCAATTTCAAAAGGATTGGCCTGAGAATAGGGAGCCAACTCTCCGCCCATATCTCTATGACTTCTACTGTCAGGATCAAATTGATCACCAGTTTCGTAGTCAAGATCGTCAAAATCACTATCTAGATAGTCGTCACCAGCAACGACAGCTCGAAGACGGGAAATAAGCGACACCGGTTAATCCTCTCGGGATGACGTGAACGAAATCGGCTGAATGCCGACTTTGTGGACCACTCTTTTGGGGAGTTTTATAGATCCTGTATCCCTAAATAGCGTTCCAGACCTACAGGGGCAAGGTTTTTAAGTGCTTTTAGTGATATCTCTATCAAAAAGTTGACGTGGATCTAATCGAGGACCAAACAAAGCTGACCCCAATCTCAGCCAGGTCGAACCTGCTCTAAGAGCTAATTGCCAATCATTGCTCATCCCCATAGAACATTCTTTCAACCCCAACTCATCTGCTAAATCACGGCAATCAATGAACAATGCTTGTTTATCTTCTTGTGAAATTCCCAAAGGAGAAATTGTCATCAGCCCAACAATTTGAAGATTTGCTAACTGCTTCAAAGTTGACCATTCCTTGCAAAGAACATTCGAAGAAAATCCAACTTTATTGTTATCTTCTCTTAGCTTGACTTGAAGCAAAACCTTGGGAGATCGTTCTTCTTCGGCAGATATTCTTGAAATTCTTTCTGCCAAGCTAAGAGAGTCAACAGAATGAATAAACTCAAAATAACGCACCACACTCCTTACTTTGTTGGACTGAAGACGGCCGATAAAATGCCAACGAAGCATGTCTATATCTTTAAGCTCATCCATCTTCAACAATGCTTCCTGTAGCCGACTCTCTCCAAAATCAAGCTGTCCTTTCTCGGCAAGAGACCTTATTAAAAATGCTGGTTGTCCTTTACTAACAGCCAGCAAGTTAACCCCTGAAGGCAAAGAATTCTTTAATTCCCTCAAGCGATCAGACAACATCATCAAACTATTAAATAAAAGTTTGATGAAATAATTCTTGCCATCTCACTAAGTCAGGAGAACCTTCTCTTCGACATCTAGATAGATGCATATCTGCGTAATGTCGCGCATCTAAATATGGAATCACTTCAAACTGAGCCCCACGAGGCTGCAGAGTAACCAGAAAAAACATCTTCTGAGCGTAGAGGGTGGCATAGACATCTCTACCTTCACCTGCTGGGCACAAAAGGTAAAGCATTCCAAAAGTAGGGTGATTTAGATAGCGCTCTGCTCCCACCTTCCTATCATTATTAGCTACAAAGCACCGTACTTCCACCTCAAGCAAAGGACCAACATCAATAGGGCAATAGAAGAAATATCTACCCAAGAGATTTTTCTCCGCATAAGAGCTTTAGGCTTTAATTGATCTCCTGGGAGCCAAAAACCACCTCTTACTAAAAGTGCATCAGCACCTTGTTCAGCTCTCAAAAGGATATTTGCCAAAAGGCGCTCTCCTACTGACAAAAGCAACCCCAACGAAGCCTTGAACCCAAGTAGTCTCAAATTCACTGCACGAGTAGCAAGAGATCTCAAAAGGTTTTGAAACTCCTCCTGAACCAAAGGCAGAAACCTCAATGACAACAAAAGTTGAAAACTAATTCTGTCAACTGGAAAACCAAACAAAGAAAGAGGAGAGATAAACCATCTCAATGTCCAGGTCAAGTCTTCAGGAGCTGTAGTTAAAAGCATCAAGTTGACACTCTGAACAACTGTAAAAACCAACGTGGAAGCATTTAGTCCTAGCTCCACTGAACGGCGATCAATCACCAATGGGCCCAAAGCAATCTGACCAAGGCGAAGAGGGCCAAGCCTCAACACCTCCCAAGAAGAGCCTGCCAAGACAGCATTTGGCAACTCGTTCGGAGAACGAGTTGCCAAGGCAGGCGAGATCTCTCCTGTGGGCAATAGCGTCGCCAAAACCCCAACAAATACTGAAAGAATTACCAATAAAAGAACTGAGCGCCACCAAATGCGAACAGGTAGGCAACTAAATATCGTAAGAATTAAAAGGCCTATAACAATACAAACTCGCCAAGCAGCTCCAGCCAGCACGGGTGTCAGCAAGAACATGAGAACCCATGCAAACTTCAACCTAGGGTCGAGTCTCATTAACCAGCCAGAATTACCAGCTACGTACTGGCCAATTGGAACCTTGCGTAACCAATCCATCAATTAAAGAGAAGAATTTTGTTGGCGCGCGAGGTCCCTTTCTGCATCACGCTGTTGCTTACCTCTCCAAAACAACTTCAATGGGGTTCCATCGAAGCCAAGCCCTTCTCTGAGCTGTCTTTCAACGTATCGACGATATGTTTCACCAAACAACTTTGGGTCATTTACGAACAACGTGAATGTCGGAGGCCTACTTGCAACTTGGGTCCCATAGTAAAGGCGCCCTTGACGACCACCGCGCGTAGTGGGAGGACTTCGCCAGCTAAGAGCCTCCTTGAGAACTTCATTCACTACGGAAGTCGTCACTCGGCGTCGATGTTGTTCAACAGCTATTTCTGCCAAAGCAAAGATACTTTCAACCCTCTGGCCTGTAACAGCAGAAGTAAACAACATTGTCGCCCAATCAAGAAAATAAAGCTTAGATCGAAACTCTTTCTCGATTATGGGCATTGTATGACTATCTTTCTCAACCAAATCCCATTTATTGACAACAAGCACGCAAGCACGTCCTTCCTCCTCAATCCTTCCTGCAAGGCGCTGATCTTGTTCTGTAACTCCATCAGTTGCATCAATAACCAATACGCATATATCACTGCGTTCAATAGCCTTAAAGCTTCGATTAATGCCAAAAAACTCTGGGCCATAATTCACACTTCTACGACGACGTATACCAGCAGTATCAATCAACTTCCACGTCTGCCCCTGTCGTTTTATAGATGTATCAATTGTGTCTCTAGTTGTGCCTCTAACTGGACTAACTATTGCTCTTTGTTCTCCACAAATTGAATTTAAAAGGCTTGATTTACCAACATTTGGCCTGCCTACAATTGCCATCTGCATTTGATCATTCTCTTCACCTTCATTGTCCTTAGGCGGCAGCAATGAGATCACACGGTCAAGAAGATCACCAGTTCCCGCACCATGAATTGCTGAGATTGGACAAGGCTCTCCTAGGCCAAGTCGCCAAAACTCAGCGGCCATAGCTAGCCCTTGTTCAGGCGACTCGCATTTGTTGACCGCAACCAATGTGTTACATGGATGGGGCCTTAACCATTCGGCAATAGCTTCATCAGCAGCGGTAATTCCTTGCTGACCATCAACTATTACCAGAGCCAAAGAAGCTTCAATTAATGCAAGATTGGCTTGCTCACGAATCTCAGGCAAGAACTCACTATCGTCATCGAAGACAAGTCCCCCAGTATCAACAACCTTGAACTCTCGATCAGCCCAAAAGCCATCTTGATAAGTACGATCACGCGTGACACCAGGCTGATCATGAACAATCGCCTCTCGGCTTTTGCAAAGGCGATTTACCAACGTGGACTTGCCTACGTTAGGTCGACCAATTATGGCGACGACAGGACGCGCCAATTCTCTTTACCTCTAGGATTATTGGACATTACATAGTCGCCAGATAGAAAACACCTTTCTTTTCTTTTATCTACTTCTTAAACAATGCAATATCTAAAAAGTTCTCCTAATCCAAGAGTTGAAATCTCTTTGCGCTAATAGCCTCAATTTATGACCAAAAAAGGTTCACTCAATTTCAGGGTCACCAGGGTGCCCTCGTGCAGGGGCAATAGGAGGGAGCAATAACTTCGGGAGAGGACCTAGCTCAGGCAGATGCTCATCTTGTGACTGAGCAAAAGCCAACAACCAATTTACTGCTGTTGCACGCCTAGTTCGCCTCGGGAAAAGCTCTTCTATTCGATAACCCTTAAAGTTCATTTTTTCTTTTAATGCTTGCTTATATTTCTTGGGTATCGATCGAGTTAGATACACAGAAGCTTTCCTCTGTGAGATTATTTCTGGTTGCTTAGGAAAAACAATCTTCCAATCTGTTGGTGTATTTGGCCCTGCAATCCATAGGGCTGCGGAGTTCTTTTCAGGCTGGTAGCCAAGCCTCTCCCACACAAGTTGAGCTACAAAACAATCACTAATACGATCCTCGAGAATTTTATTCAACAAGATTCTGCTAAGAGGCCAAAAGGTTTCCAAAATATCTATGAAAGTTTCTAATAAAGAAAATAGCTCTGATATTGTTATTACATATACAACATAAAGATTTCCGAAACAAACAAATGAAGTATTCAAGTGATTCAGAAAATCACAGTCCTTTTCTACGAAAACAAACACATAAGCATCCTAACTTCAGCATTCATGCGCCATGGGCTGGAGGAGTCCTGGCCCTAATAGCACTAACTCAACTGCCTATAGCAATAAAGGCAACTATTGATATTGCTTGCATTGCGAATCAAAACCTCACAACTCTTTCCAAGATCACCTATTGCAAGATAAGAGCCTTAGAATAAATAATTAATTTTTCCCAAGGGAAATGATCATTCTCATTTCGGGGGCTCTCAAAAATTTTAGGCAAGCTTAAGCGTTCTGTACAATCATAATTAATAATAAATGGTTGATATTTTGATTTTCAGTGTTAAAAGAAATGTGTGGCATACAAGTCAAGCAATGAATTCAAACACTATTTTCAGCATTTTTAGCAAAGCATTGGATTTCCACCTAATCAAGAAGTCAATGCTTAATCAAAAAATCAAATCAAATCAAGTTTTTTGGGATGTTGAATGCAAGTCTCGCCCAAACCAAATTGCTTGCCTTGATTACGAGGTCTAAGTGTTATGGATCAAAAAATATTAATCATAGGTGCCATTCTTAGCATGGCTCCTATACTCGTGCTCCTAGTTATTAGAAACAAATCCAATTAAAATTGATAAATGAATATTCCTGTTCCAGAGATAAACCTATCTGGGAGAAAATTAAACAGGAAACTTTGCTGCCCTGTATTGCAATCCCCTTTGTCAGGAGTTAGTGATCAAGTTTTCAGGAATCTAGTTAGAAGATGGGCTCCAGAGGCATTGTTGTTTACAGAAATGGTTAATGCCAGCAGTCTAAAACTAGGTCACGGGGCTGAAAAAGTTGAAGAGCTATCAAAAGAGAAAGGTCCTATTGGTGTTCAACTTTTCGACTATCGCCCACAGGCAATGGTTGATGCTGCAATAAAGGCAGAAGAAGCAGGTGCATTTCTCATCGATATAAATATGGGGTGCCCAGTAAAAAAAGTGGCAAAAAAAGGAGGAGGAAGTGGTCTTTTAAGAGATCCAGATTTGGCTTCAAAGATAGTTAAAGACGTTGCTAAAGCAATTGGAATTCCTGTCACAGTAAAAATGCGATTGGGTTGGTGTGAAGACACATCAGATCCAATTAATTTCGCACTTCGCATGCAAGATGCTGGAGCTCAGCTTTTGACCTTGCATGGCCGAACAAGGAAGCAAGGCTTTAAAGGTAAGGCTGACTGGAATGCAATTGCAAAAGTCAAACAAGCACTAAGCATTCCCCTTATAGCTAATGGAGATATAAACAATGCAGATGATGCAATCCTCTGCTTAAAAGCTACAGGTGCGAATGGAGTCATGGTTGGGAGAGGAAGCATGGGGGCTCCTTGGCTAGTAGGGCAAATCAATTGCGTATTAAAGGGATTAAACAAGTTTGAATCACCGGGCCCTAAAACACGTGTAAGCATTGCCCTAGAACAACTTGAAAGTCTTCTTGAGAGCAAAGGTGAACACGGTTTACTTATTGCCCGAAAACATTTGAACTGGACTTGCAGAGGTTTCCCAGGAGCCTCTGATCTTCGCTATTCACTCTTAAGGGCGGAAACACCATCACAAGCAAGAAGCCTGCTGCAAAATCAACTGCTTTCCTTGGAATAAGTGCTTAGTTTTTCATCTAAAGCAAATTGACAACACATCTCTTATCGCTCAAGGCAAGACTTCAGGCCAAGCCTGACGAATCAACAACAAAGAGAAATAAGTTCTAGAAGATGCTGGCACATCCTTAGCGTTCACAATCAACTGGTCAGGAAGACCAACCCGTTGAGCAAAAAGGGACCCTTCCAGCAAATCCAAGTCTTCCAACACTTGCCTAACCCATTTCCATCTACTACCCAATTTCATTAAAACAACAACTCGACCCAAAATCCCTGCATCTTCGAGCAATTCTTCCAATATCTCTGGAGTGTCGGGAGTAGGGGCTACGAGCAATTGATCTTGCTGCAAACACAAAGGCCAAAGACCTGCCGCTGCTGCTGCTGAAAAAGAAGTAACACCCGGAATCAATCTCACCTTACATTCAGGATGAGTTTTCTTCATGTCAAGCAGAACATAAGAGCTGGTTGCAAATACAGAAACATCTCCTTGGCACAACAAAACCACTTCCTCACCCTCAGCAACTGCCGCAGCCAATTGATCACTTGCTTGACGCCACGCATCCCTCCGTAATGAAGCCTCTTCAACCATTGGAAATTCAATAGGCAATTGGTGCTTTTCTTTTTGAATCCAAGAGGAAGCGATTTGAGCCGCAAGGCCTTGCTCCCCTGATCGAGAAACTGGATAAGCAATAAGGGTTGCCTGCCTAATAGCCTCCACAGCAGCAACAGTCAAGAGCGAAGGGTCCCCTGGGCCAACACTGACAAGTGTTAAGCCTGTTGTGGAAAAGGAATCTGGTTTAGATCTGAGCATTTGAAATTAATGGCTTGTTAGAAGCGCAAGTTTGTTTGATTGATTCAACGATTTTTGAATGAGATCACTGTTGAGTCGATCTTTTTAGGTACCTGATATAAAAAAGAAATGACATCTAGCTATGCATTCTTGGCTCAAAGTGCAAAGTTGCGAGAATTTCACTCTCAAATAATGCCAACTCTCTCATCCGGTTATGCACGATTTCTCTTTCACATCGCTCTTCTGCTAGGTACCAATAAAGTCCAAAATGCCTGGCTTCGCTTTCAAGCAAGTGTCCATACAACTTCCGAAGCTCTTCGTCTGGGCTATGTAAAGAAAGGAGAGTCATTCTTTCGTGACTTCGTGCTTCAATTAATCCCGCCACAAGAAAGCTATCAAGCATTCTTTGAGGTTCTAGTTTCCTAATTTGCTTAGCCAAGGCCGCTCCATAAGGTGGAGCCGGGAGTGGTTTTAAGTAGTACCCTCTTGACTTAATAGTTTCTAATACCAGTTCAAAGTGCTCTAATTCCTCTCTAACTAATGGAGTCAAAGCTTCAGCCAAGCCTGGTTCACACAAATAACGAAACATTAATTGAAGTGCAGAGCCAGCGGCTTTTCTCTCGCAATGCGCGTGATCGATCAATATCTCAATAGGATTAGCAATTGCTTGCTCTAACCAAAATTCACTTGTTGAACTTGCAAGCCATTTGATAGTTGAGTATTCCTTCATAGGGTTTAGCAAATCACTCATAAAGATATTTATTTAGCGTTACGCAAATAAGCCAAAAGCCCTTGAAATGCAAATTGATAACTCATAGGCCCAAAACCAATAACTACTCCGACCGCTCTATCTGAAAGATACGAGTGGTGCCGAAACTCTTCACGCGAATATGTATTACTTAGATGAAGTTCTACATAAGGAATTTCAACACCTAAAAGAGCATCTCTTAAAGCAACTGAAGTATGCGTATATGCTCCAGCATTAATAAGGATCCCATCTACATTCCCAATTGATTGATGAATACGATCAACCAAAGCACCTTCAAAGTTACTTTGAAAGCAATCAAGGGTTACTCCATCAGCTTCTGCCAGAACTTTTAAGTCACGTTCTATTGTTTCGAGAGTTTTAGATCCATAAATATCGGGTTCTCTATTGCCAAGCAAATTAAGGTTTGGGCCATTAATCAGAAGGAAATGCATGGCCCCCTAGCTCAAAAGGTCTGGGAAGATGGTATCGACCTTCAGCAAGTTTGCACATGAAGTTCACAAGATATTGGACCATTTGCTGATATTGTCAAAGCTTGTGGTTCGGGTCGGTGCCCGAGTGGTTAATGGGGGCGGACTGTAAATCCGCTGGCTATGCCTACGTTGGTTCAAATCCAACCCGGCCCACCTTCCACAAGCCCTTGTAGCTCAGCGGTAGAGCACTCCCTTGGTAAGGGAGAGGTCCCGGGTTCAAGTCCCGGCGAGGGCATGAGCCCAGGCCTCAACCAAGGAAAAGGATCTCAGGCACCATTGATTCTTGATAACAGAAAGTGGAAGTCCACTTTTGCTCTACCAGCACCTCATTGTGGATGAGCATCTGTTCTGGAGCTTCGCTTGAAATGGCAACAATTTAGAGCGAAGCAGTGGGCTACCCCATTCCTATAGAAGAACTACTCAAACAAAAACAGAAGTAGGTTTAACAGCTTCCATTTAACGGGCAATGAAAGCCAAAACTGTAAGGAAGATAGCTGAAGCAATTACACCAATAGAAACCAAGCTAACAATTTTCCCCGTATTCACTGATATAGAAACAGTGAACAACTCATTCCCTCTGGCAAGCTCCTGCCCAGAAACTGATTTTGATTGCCTAGCAAGGGTTACTTGATTCTTTTGAGAGGGTTTCCTA
>QCFB01000010.1 GCA_003280345.1 Prochlorococcus sp. AG-363-A16 | reverse complement strand
ACCTATTTATCTAATTGGTGAACGACTGCGCTGGAGCTGGGGAGTCATAACTCACTTAAATGGTGTATCAAATTCAAAAGAACTACGTGAAGCTCATGCTATTCAGCAACCAGAGGTCATCCGGTTCAGTAACCGAATTGGACAAAGCAAAATTATCTATAGAGCAATATCTGCTCTCAAACAAAATCCTCTCAAACCCTTAAATCAAACCCAACTACGAATTCTTCGATCCGAACTTCTTTCTATGGATCAACGGGGAGTGGGACTTGAAAAGTCTGCACAAAAAGAATTCAACGCTACTAGCCAACGTCTTGCTGAATTGTCAACCAGCTTCAGCAACCATGTTTTAGATGCCACAAAAGAATGGAGTCTTTTGCTAACCAAAGCTTCCGAAGTCGAAGGCATACCTCCTCGAACACTTGAAGTTTTAGCTTCTGCCGCCAGAGAAGCAGGTGACAAAAGGGAAGAAGACAATGAAGATCCCTGTGCCGAAAAAGGACCATGGAGACTTGGTCTAGACATGCCCATCTACATCTCCGTCATTAGTCACTGCAAAAATAGAGATTTGAGAGAGACTCTTTACAAAGCCCATGTCAAAAGAGCTAGTGAAGGGAAACTCAATAACAACAAATTGATTGAAGAGATTCTTACCCTCAGAAGCCAACAAGCAAAAAAACTTGGATATACAAATTGGGCGGAATTGAGCCTTGCAAGCAAAATGGCTCAAGATATAGATGCTGTAGAAAAACTACTTGAAGAACTCCGAGCAGCTGCTTTACCAGCCGCCAAGCGAGAACTTTCGGAACTAAAAGCATGTGCTAAACGCCATAGAGCTCCTGAAGCAGGCAAACTTGCCCCTTGGGATATTGCTTTTTGGTCTGAGTGCTTAAAGCAGGAATTATTTGATCTAAACCAAGAAGCGCTTCGGCCATGGTTCCCTTTACCCCAAGTACTTGAAGGTCTCTTCAAACTTTGTGAAAGACTTTTCGAAATTTCAATCGAACAATGTGATGGAGAGGCCCCTTTATGGCACAAGGACGTTCGGTTCTTCAAGGTACGTGATTTGAATGGTTCGGAACTAGCTGCCTTCTATTTAGATCCATTCAGCAGGCCCTCTAATAAAAGAGGTGGAGCATGGATGGATGAATGTCTTTCACGGAGTATGTCAAATAACGGATCAACAATTTTGCCTGTGGCATATCTCATTTGGAACCAAACGCCACCAATAAAAGAGACTCCTAGTCTTATGAGTTTTGACGAAGTTGAGACGTTATTCCATGAATTCGGGCATGGCCTTCAACATATGCTTACCAAAGTTGATTACCCACAAGCAGCTGGAATAAACAATATTGAATGGGATGCAGTTGAACTACCCAGTCAATTCATGGAGAACTGGTGTCTAGAAAGTAAAACCCTATTTGGGATGGCTCGCCATTGGGAAACAACCAAGCCTCTACCGAAACAAGAATTTGAAAAGCTACGACTTAGCCGAACATTTAATTCCGGCCTAGCAACTTTAAGACAAGTGCATTTTGCTCTAACCGACTTAAGGCTTCATTCCGAATGGAATAAGGAACTTGGGATAACCCCAGATGAGATGCGAAGAGAAATTGCCAAAATATCCACTGTCATTCCACCAATCCAAGAAGATCAGTTCCTCTGTTCATTTAGCCACATCTTTGCAGGAGGATATGCCGCTGGATACTATTCCTACAAATGGGCAGAAGTTCTCAGTGCTGATGCCTACGCTGCTTTTGAAGAAGTAGAAGCAAATAACGAAAGTAAAATCAAAGAAATAGGCAAGCGTTTCAGAAATACGGTACTAAGCCTTGGAGGAAGCTCTTCTCCTGAGCAAGTATTTATAGCGTTTCGAGGAAGGGCTGCTACAACTGAAGCGCTTATACGTCATTCTGGGCTTTCAACTAATTAATCACTAAGTACTGAATTAACCAGAATTTGTATTGCCAATGGATTAGATATCAACTGTCTATGAGTCAATACTGGGATTGGTTGAGCTATTCCTACAGGCAACTTGGCCTGCCAACCAGGAAAAACCATCAAATCCCATTTACAAAAGAAACTAATGCAAGCAACTTCCTTTAATGAAGAGACATCTCGATTCAACTCTCTAATTAAGCAACTCCCACGCTTCATCTCTGCAACTCCAGGCAATAAAAATGAAGGGATCCACTGAGCAGAATAAGTGCCACGATGGGGACATCCAACACTAATAAATCTATGCGTGCGTAATGAACCTCCCATCTGCTGCATCCACACCCTGCCAATCACTCCTCCCATCGAGAAACCAAGCAGGTCGATAGGAATATCCTTTCCCAATCTTTCAAGGATATAAGCATCCAACTCCCTAGCTAAATCCTTTAAAGGTGTTCGCCCAAGTCGATGAGACAAATTAGGGGAAAACAATGGAACCTCTTTTAGTTCAAGCTTCTTGCACAAAACAGAAAAAACAGATGGGTTATCCCAAAGTCCATGCAGCAAAACTAAAGGACGGTGACAAGACGACAACTCTCTTTAGGGCATTGGGAAATGACGTTTTCTTTCGATTGCTACAGTTCCTGTAAAACCGGAAACAGGTGGCGCACATTTTCGAAGAGAAATTTGCATTGGCACAGAACCATATAGATTCTCTAAGCAATCAAGAATGCGATCACTAAAGTGTTCGATTGTTGAGCAACAGGTTGAAAAAGAAAGTTTTTGCAAATCTCTAATTGCAACACTGTAATCAGCGGTAGTAGAAATATCATCTTTTTCTGCAGAATTTTCGAGATCAATCCAAAGACTAAAATCCAATGAGAAATATTGGCCTAACAATTTTTCCTGAGGAAGAACACCAACATGTGCCCATAGGTTGAGGTCTCTCACATGAATAACTCCTGCAGGCAGACAATTATTCACAATGGCAAGTCAGCGTGGGAAAAATTTTTACTCCCAGAAGAAAAGTCATCAACAATTTGACCTGAGCCATGCAAAAGATAACGGTACGTAACCAGTCCTTCCAAACCAACTGGTCCTCGTGGAGGCAATGTTTGAGTACTAATGCCAACCTCAGCTCCAAAACCATAACGGAAGCCATCTGCAAAACGCGTAGAGCAATTGTGGAAGACGCCAGAACTATCTACAGATCTCATGAACTGCTTAGCAATATTTAAGTCATTTGTGGCAATCGCTTCAGTATGTCGAGAGCCATAACTACGAATATGTTCAAGGGCCTCCTCTAAATTCAAAACTACTTTCACTGAAAGAATTAAATCTAGATATTCAGTCTTCCAATCATCATCATTAGCACTTTTTTCTACGCCTAAAGCCTGAGATTGATCATCACCAATCAAAGTTACACCAGCTGCTTGAAAGGCCGTTAGCGCCTTAGCCATAAAAGCTGGAGCAATCTCTTTGTGAATAAGCAGCGTCTCAATGGAATTGCAAGCTGCTGGATATTGGGTCTTGCTGTCAAGTGCAATTCTTAACGCTTGCGATAAGTCAGCATCTGAATGGACATAAAGATGGCAGATGCCATCTGCATGGCCAAGCACAGGTATACGCGTATTGTCCTGAATAAAACGAACTAATTCATTACTTCCTCTCGGGATAATTAAATCGACAAGTCCATCAAGGCGAAGCAATCCTAAGCTCTCTTTTCGTGTGGTAAGCAAGGTCAGTGCTTGAGGAATTACCTCGGAGGAGGCAAGCCCCTCCTTCAATGTTCGCATTATGACTTCATTAGTACAACTTGCTTCACTCCCACCTTTAAGAATGGCTCCATTCCCTGAACGTATTGCAAGTGAGGCTATCTGAATTACTGCATCGGGCCTGGCTTCGAAAATCACTCCAAGTACGCCCAAAGGCACAGTGACTCTCTCTAAAACAAGTCCATCATCTAATTCTCGATGAAGTTGGCGTAAATAAAGCGGATCAGGCAAAAGAGCGACTTTACGCACTCCCTCAATAGCTTCTTCAAGTTTGCTTTTATTTAATTTGAGTCTCGCCAATAAAGATTGGGCGAGACCATCTTCTGAAGACTTTTTTAAATCTTTAGCATTTGCTGCAACTATCTCAGTTTCCCTAGTTTCTAAAGCATTTGCCATTGCCAAAAGTGCTTGCCGGCGTTGCTCATCAGTCAATTGACCTAAAGCCAATGCTGCACGACGAACTTCTAAGGCACGCTGCAATAATTCAGAAGAAGGTTCGGGAACAAATGAGGGACTCTGCATAATAACTACTAATAGATATTCAATTGTCTCGGTTAGTTTTTTCCAAGAAGTTCGAGGAACTTTCAAAAGCCAACCGAGCAGCTCCAATAGTAGGCAATAGAGCACAGTCAAAACCTTTAGATAGGTTTTGACAAGACTCAGCAAGATGCAAACAGTTCGTGTGATTTCCTAAAACCACTTTTCTATCTAATCTCGGTTCCAACCAAGCTGCAAGAGGAACGTCCTGCCATCCCGCAAATACATTGGAATCCTGCGTAACCCTACCATCTTCATCTATGTCACCACTAACGCACACTCCCACAAATTTCGCATGTCTATTGAAATCAATAATTTCAATAGCTTCACACAAAACGACTGTTACAGCTCCAGGCATGGCAGGCAAAGGAAGTTGTATATCAACATGACAATGAAGTTGCCCAGTTGAGCTGAAAAGTCCGGCATTAATAGCTCTATTTCCAAGATTGACTCCTATAAATTGATCAATTGCAAGAATCATCCAATCAAAACCTTAGAAATAATTGAAATTGACTTTGCCAAATGCCTGCATTATCAAGAGATCCCAAGATCCCCAAGTTTGGATTGACTTGAAAAGTCAATGTTCCTTGAGGGGGAATATCTTTACGGTTAGGAGTGGCTTGCAATGAAAAGTTAAACCGCTTATTTAAATCAATACCAACTTCTGTCACCCAGGCCTGTTGCGGGGAGAGCTGACCATCAGAATCGGCAGATT
Organism: Prochlorococcus sp. AG-363-A16; assembly: GCA_003280345.1. Lineage (GTDB taxonomy): Bacteria > Cyanobacteriota > Cyanobacteriia > PCC-6307 > Cyanobiaceae > AG-363-A16. The sequence continues at coordinate 52,391 of QCFB01000010.1, read as the reverse complement.
CATTATCAGTATTTTTATCTAAAACGTCGGGAGCAGCAACATAAGCAGGGTAGAGAGAAAGTTGCAATTTTTCACTAAAAGAGCCGGTTATGTTTCCAAGTACTGGAGAGATTAAAGACCTACTTAAAACACTTACTAAGACATCACTCTCACCACCGCTTAAAAGCCTAGTCAGAGAATTACCTCCTATTAATCCGAGCAATTGACTCCTAGGCATAGGGGGAACACTACGCAATTCAAAGTTCTCTGAGATTCGGTCAGCCGGTCCAGTGGCTTTGATTTCAACTTTGACAAAACGCGACCCCCCTATACCCATTCCTGTTGAGCCGTTAGTAGCAAAATCACTAGAGGAGGCAAGATTGCTTGCATCTTTAACGGTATCAGGAACACGACTTTTCATCGTTACATCTAAATAAGGAATTAATCCCATAGATGGCGTAAATACGGCGACATTCGGCTCACGTCTATCAAGAGTAAAAGTAGTGGTAAAGAAATTAATTCGGCCCCCTTCCAAGCGAACTACACCTCTTGCCGATAGGGTCTCATCAAGAGCACCATTCAAAGTAAGAAGTCCGGCAACATTGAAATTGGCTAATGGTTGAGAAGTTATTCGTAGATTTGGTCCTAACCTCAACCTCAAGCTGTCAAAGCTGATTGCAGAAAGGTCCTTTGGGATAGACTCACGTAACAACTTGCTTGCAGGAGCTTCCTCATCCTGCACAAATAAAACTAGTGGGGTCTTTAGATCCCATTTCTGCTCGGGTAATGTGGGACGTTTAAAATAAGAAGTCGAATTAGCAGTTGTTGTACTTGAAAAAGTTCTAACCTTTCCCGAACCTGACCGCTTTGGAGAAATGGAACCTTCTTTGAGAGTTAGTTCGCCTCCAATTAATGGTTTTATCAAAGCTCCTTTAAAAGTCAGACTTGATGCAATTTGAACATCAGCAACAGGTAATTTAAAAGGAACATTACTCATCTCTATATTTAGTGGTCGACTCTCAACTAACTCTGGGCGGAACAGCGAAATATTTCCTTTACCTTTGACAATTCCCTTTGAGCCAATAGTTGCTTGAAGTTGATTCACTTCAAGACGGTTAAAGTCAAAGACCATAGAGGCATACAAATCATTGACGTTTTTATTCATCAGGATGAACTTGCCTTTTTTGACAACCAAAAAACCATTAGCCTTTGGATTATCCAATGTCCCTGTAATAAGCATTCTGAAATCTGCTGTCCCTGACTTCCAAAACAATGTCTGAGCGGTTAAACCATCTAAAAAAGCAATTCCATCTCCATGACTTTCAATCCTAAGGTCAATGGGTAAAGACGTGGTTAACGGGATTTGACCAATCAATTTGACAGGTTCGACAGACGCTTTACTGCGAAGTACCACATCCGTCTTCAAAATAGATTCAGCCAAAAAGAACTTGCCTTTTTCAAGAACAAATGGTTGATCAGATAAGCGAGCATCCTCAACAGTTAATTCAGCAGATATCTCAGGTGAACCATCCCCTAAATTGTATCTTCCTGAAAGACCGAACCTTCCATTAAGTGCAGATGGAAGTGGTCTTAATAAAGAAATCAAAGAAAAAGGGACACTTACAAGAGAGAACTCACCTACACCACCCTGTAATGGACCATTAACCCTTGCAACGAAAGGTTTTATTTGTAGATCAAGTTCCTCTTCTTTTCCATTAGGCCAAAGCTTCCCAGTAATCTCCAAGTCCAATACAAGATTGGTCAAATCTGGTCCTTCTAAACTGATTAATACATCGACTTCCCCACTAAGGTTATTTGGGTTGACAATCGTCCCATCTTGTTCATATTGACTATTTCTAATTAATGCTATTTGTGACCTTAACAATGCATTTAAGTAGCTATCTAGATAACTATCGACTACAGAGATAGAAACAGTCCCTAAATCATTGGCTCGGCCAATAGTTGAAGAAATACTTGTATTAAGTTTCTGAATTTGAAGGGCACTTTTCGTAAGCCATTTTGGGCTAAGTCCAATGCCATTAGCTTTAGCCTTAAGTGCCCCTCCTAAAAAACCTTCAGCATCTATGGAAAAGTTCCCCTTATCGGGAGGATAAAATTTACCACTTAGAGAATAATTCTTATCCAAATAATTACCCTTAATTCGAGCTTCTCTTAATCTCAACCCCATGAAACGCGGATATTGAATAATCATCTCACCCTGTATAGATGCCGGACTTAATCCAAGACTGCCTTTACCACTAAACAAACCAAATATCCGCTTAAAGCTTTTTTCTGGAGATATAGCTACCTCAACACGATCCAACCTGAAATCTTCTGAGAGCCAGGAATAGCCAGCAGCTTTTTTTTTGATAGAAATCTTGCCACCTAACCTTTTTATTACCAAGTCATCTAGAGACCAATCACTACTTAATTGCGCAAAAATGGCTCCAGGAACAGCTGCCCCTTTAGAAGCCATTGTCAAGCTGCCTCCACCCGCAGGTGATCCCACAAAATTACCTTGCCATTCCTCCTGTAGACGTAATCCATTCAACTGTGGATTCACAACACCTATAGAAAGACTTGTCTTTAATGATGAAAGCGGACCACTGATTTGCCCTTTCGCAGCGATAGTCCCTGCCATCTCATTCCCCACAAGGCTACCAAGGGGAGCTAATGGAAAAGGTCGGAGTTTTAAGTCAGCAAAAAGATCTCCAAAAATGATCCCTTTCTTTTCTAGCTTGACTGGCAAAATTGCCTTGACATTGAGTTCTGAATTATCGATATCCTTCATTCGAAGGGAGCTAGTTACTCCCAGATTGAAATCACGTTCACTATTTAAAGGAATTGCACCAGCAATGGAAGCTAGCCAAGGACCATATTTCCATTGAGGAGAGGCAAGCTCAAGAGAGTCATTACTACAGTTAAGAGTTGTTTTTGTGGAAGATAGTGAATCTTGGAGTTGGCCTCCTTTTAAAAAGAAATTGGACAATCCCATTCCTCCCTTGCATTTAAACCGGCCTCCCTCTATCCCAAACTGGAAATCGCCATCAAGCTTGCCTTCCGCTTTAAATTCTTGTGCTTGAGAAAAGACTTCATGAAAAGGTGCCAGTTCGATCTGTTTGAGGCGGGCTCTTGCCTTTAACTCCAAACGGTCCCAATACCCCTTCCCCTTCAAAGAAAGGCTTCCACCTCCAAGAGACCCAAGTTGGAGAGTGCCTGAAGCTTTCTTCTGCGCTAACAAAAAAGAAGTTCTTGCCGTAGCCCTAAATTCAAGACCAGTTGGACCAACAAGAATCTTTGAAGACTCAACTAATTGAACTCGGAGATCAATATTTGGAGGGGACCCATCTTGTACCCCAAAGGCCCAATAAGTTCCGGATTCATTAGAGCGAAGATTTATATTTGCTCCTTTAAGTCTGACAATTGCAACAGGTCGCAACTGCAAAAAACTCGCAATGGGAGCAATCTTTACAGTTAAGCTGGAGAATTTAGCTGTTGAATTGTCACGAAAACCAGAAAGAAGTTTCGTTTGGCCTATTGCAACACCCCACGGTCTTAACCCCTTATAAGGACCAATTAGCAAAGGTCGTCCAAGTGGCTTAGAAAGTTCTTGTTCAAGTTGAGGTCGAAAACGAGCGAAGAATTTTTCCATCGCACGATCTGCAGCGACCCAAAACAAAGTCCCACCAACAACAGCAAGAGTCCCCGCTAAACCCCACCGAATTACTTTTATAGATCTAAACCTCACTCCCATATCATTTAATGAGCCTTAGAGGGAGTAAAAGAACTATAAGGAGAGAATGTACTCTTCACCACCCATGAACCTCACTCAATTAATTAAAGAATCAACGACCTGGTTCGGATGGTTAGGACTAGGTCTAGTTGGATTAACTTTGATCTCTTTCATCATCGGATGGAAAGAGAAGTTTCGACTTGTAGGAGCAACTGTTTTCTCTCTTTTGCTCTGTGCAAGTTCCTGGGCATTTACTGAAAGCTATACCCCACCTTTTACTGTTGAAGGTGCCAAATACCTTCCAGTGGTCTACGACAATGGGAGCAACCTTGTAGTAGCACAAGCACCAGCAAATTTTCCAGATGAAGCAATAAAGCCCACTCTTGAACAAATTGCAGGGAACCTGAAAGGTGGAGGAAGAAGTGGGGGAATTGTGAAGGTTCGTATTAGGAAACTGGAACCAGCAGGTGCAGATGTAAGCAGACCAAAAGTTCTAGGAGAAGTGCTTAGAGACTTGCGACAAGACATCACAATCTCTACCCAGCAAACAAATAAGACTAATGAGACCTCATGACCCCCTAAAAAATCTCTCTGAGAATTTCAAAGCTGAAGAGCAAAAACTTCACTCAAAAGGAGTTAAAACCTGGTTTGAGCTAAAAAAGCTTAGAGACAAAGACATATCAGACCTTGTAAAAAGCGGAGGAGTAACAACGCGAAATCTCATACGGCTTAGAGGTATTGCAACACTTGTTTGTGACCTAAACCTTTCACAATCAGAAGCTGCGTTACTAATTCATTCAGGAGTTTCTTCTATTGAGGCGCTAAAAGTCCTCACACCACAGGAATTAATACACAAGACGGGTCGACTAGAAAGAAAACTAAACACACATCGCAAGCCAGTGCTAGACCTAGAGAGAGCTAATGATTGGATCCAAAGAGCAAAAACAGGCAACTCCTGAACTGACCCAACGAGCCTAACAACTATGTACATAAGCCCCAAATATATAAATAACCTCAGCCTGAGGAAAATGCGTTTCTTCTATTCATTTCTTATTGCTTCTCTTGCTGTCACTCCTGGTGCAATAGCTCAGTCAAATCTGCTTGAAAACGTCAAGCGCAATCCCGAAGATGCAAAAGCTTTATGCAATCAACTCAGAAATTTTAATTCTCAAGGAATTTCAGCAGGCTCTCAAAAAGCAATAGAAGAAATTTCCCGCAAAAGAAACTTAAGTAAGGTCGATGCAGAAATTCTTTCTATATATGTAATTGGACTCCACTGCCCTGATGTCAATTAAAGGGTATGCCTCATGGATTCAGTGAGCTGGAAAGACAAGAAACTTACTCTTAAAGATGGTGTAGAACTCCAATCAAGAATTTGGGTTCCTGAAAGTGGAGGTCCCTGGCCTGCTCTATTAATGAGACAACCCTATGGCCGAGAGATTGCCTCTACCGTTACTTATAGCCACCCAAGCTGGTGGGCAAGTCATGGCTACCTTGTAGTAATCCAGGATGTTCGTGGGCAAGGAAATTCTGAAGGTAATTTCACTGGTTTCAAACAAGAAGCCTCAGACACAACTGAAACTCATGCATGGGTAAAGTCATTACCCGAATGCAATGGTCGGTTAGGAACATACGGATTTTCATACCAAGGGTTAACTCAATTGCTGGCGGAGCCAGACACTCCTCCACCCGATTGCATCGCTCCAGCGATGACAGGCTTGGAAGAGCAAAATCACTGGAGCTGTGAAGGCGGTGCTTTTTGGTGGCACATAGGAATTGCCTGGGGTCTGCAGTTGGCAGCCCTAAAAGCTCGTCGTGAAAAAAAATGGAAAGATTGGGAAAAGCTTCGACAAAGCCTTGAAAATGGCAGCTATCTCAGAGATGGGCCAGCTCTCCTCAAAAGTCATGATCCAAAAGGCATGTCCTTTGAATGGCTTCAGATGTCAAATCAATGTGATCAGCCTTGGAAAATACATAAGCCATTAAAAAGTTGGCTAAACGTACCCATGCTTTTAATTGGTGGGTGGTGGGACCCTCATTTGAGAGGAATACTAGATATATATAAAAAGTCAATCTCAGCTGGAGGCAATCCAGAGCTACATATTGGTCCGGCTACTCATCTGCAATGGTGGGAAGAAGTACAACAAATACAACTAAATTTTTTCAACCTCAATCTTCAAAAACCTAAATCTAAGAAAAGGTCTAAACCTGAAGAAAGGCTTTGGAACGTTACTAGCAAAACATGGGAAAGCCCATCCAAAGAAAAGCAAATTACAAATAACTCAATTTCATATTGGGGGCTTGTTAGCAATGGACAAGCAAATATTGATTCTAATGATGGAGTTTTGGTTCCAAATATGAATGGAAAAGGTTCAGTCCATGTAGTTCATGACCCATGGAGGCCAGTCCCAGCTATAGGAGGGCATCTAGGACCTAATCCAGGAGAGGCAGATCGTCTTTCAATTGATTTGCGAACAGATGTAGCTACTTTCACCAGTTCACCATTAAAAGAAACTCTTCACTTGGAGGGCATCCCTACCTTAAAAATCAAAATTGGAGCGGACCAAGAAGGTTTCGACCTGTGCACAGCACTTTCAGTAGTCAACACAAGCAAAAAAAAAGTGAGACAGCTTTCTACAGGTGTCCTTAGGGTATTAGGGAAGCCAGCAAAACAAAAATTACTTAGAAAAGTCTCATTGCAACCATTACTTGCTGATCTTTATGAAGGTGAAAGTCTTCGACTTTCAGTTGCAGGTGCAGCTTGGCCAGCAATTGGAGTGAACCCAGGTCACAAACGAAAAATCTGTGGAGCCCCTAGTCCACATTGCAATGTAATCACACTGACGATAAATCTTTCTGAGTCAAAACTTGAATTCAAATCTTTACTCCCTGAATTTAACTTTCATCAATCACGTTCATCGACTTAAGCTCGCATTTGTCTTCGTCCTTCGGTCATGGGTTCTAGTGTTGTCTCAGACTCGATGAAAGACGACGGGAAAAAACTTGCCGAATGCAAACACCCAGATCCATTCTCCCTATTAGGTCCACACTCATATAAAGACAAATGGGTAGTTCGAGTATGGATGCCTGAAGCGCAAAAAGTAGATCTCATGATCAATGGCAGTGCTACTGCCATGACAAATCCAAATCACCCTTGGATCTTCGAAACAACCTTAAATAAAGATCCTGGGACAAATTATTTAGCAAGAATTCAACGTGGAGGGATTGAACATGAGCAACATGATCCATGGGCATTTCGTGAAGAATGGATGGGAGAAATAGACCATCATCTATTTGCTGAGGGCAATCACCACCACATCTGGCAACGTATGGGAGGGCATCTCATAGAGAGAAAAGGCATTGAAGGTGTGATGTTCTGTATATGGGCTCCAAGTGCTCGAAGTGTATCTGTGCTTTGCGACCTGAACTCTTGGGATGGCAGGCATCACCCTATGCAACGCCGCCAAGGAGGTGTCTGGGAACTATTTATTCCTGGTTTAAAAGAAGGTTCTCTTTACAAGTATGAGATTCGTACTCAAGAAGGGCATTGCTATCAAAAAGCAGATCCATATGGCTTCCAACATGAGGTAAGGCCTTTAACAAGTTCCTTAGTAACCAAACTGGATGATTACGAATGGAAGGACCAAAACTGGTTAATAGAAAGAGACCGCGGAAATTCTCTAGACCAACCAATTTCGATCTATGAGATGCACCTTGGAAGCTGGATGCATGCAGGAGTGAATAAACCCTTTGTCGAAAAAAATGGATTTCCAAGAACCCCTGTTCCTGCAGCCGAAATGAAGCCTGGCGCAAGGCTAATGACATATCCAGAACTCACGGAAAAACTTATTCCTTATGTCAAAGAGAGAGGTTTTACTCATATTGAATTAATGCCAATTTCCGAGCATCCATTTGATGGCTCTTGGGGATATCAAGTAACTGGCTGGTATGCCCCAACAAGTAGATATGGAACACCAAATGAATTCCGCGCCTTTGTTGATAAATGTCATTCAGAAGGAATTGGTGTAATTCTTGATTGGGTACCAGGTCACTTCCCTAAAGATAAACATGGTCTTGCCTTTTTTGATGGGACACATCTTTATGAGCATTCTGATTCTCGAATAGGAGAACATAAAGAATGGGGAACACTGATTTTTAACTACAGCCGTAATGAAGTCAGAAATTATCTTGTGGCTAATCTTGTCTACTGGTTTGAACAATTCCACATAGATGGAATTCGTGTTGATGCAGTTGCTTCAATGCTATATCGAGATTATCTACGTCCTCATGGAGAATGGATTCCTAATGAAGATGGTGGACGTGAAAATACCGAAGCTGTTCGATTCCTTCAACAGGCAAATCACACTCTTTTTCAACATTTTCCTGGAGCATTATCTATAGCAGAAGAATCAACAACTTGGCCGATGGTGACTGCACCAACTGATGTTGGAGGCCTTGGTTTTAATCTGAAATGGAATATGGGATGGATGCATGACATGCTCGATTATTTCGAACTAGATCCATGGTTTAGGCAATTCCATCAAAACAATATAACCTTCTCTATTATGTATAACTATACAGAGAACTTTATGCTCGCTTTAAGTCATGATGAAGTAGTCCATGGGAAGAGTAATTTGTTGCACAAAATGCCAGGTGATGACTGGCAAAAATATGCGAATACTCGCGCACTTCTTGCATATATGTGGACACATCCTGGCAAGAAAACAATCTTCATGGGAATGGAGTTTGGACAACGACAAGAATGGAATGTATGGGGCGATCTTGAATGGGGTTTATTGAAATTCGAACCTCACCTAGGAATCCAAAGACTTGTAGATGACCTCAACAAACTCTACAAATCCGAACCTGCTCTATGGAGAGATGATTTTGATCAATATGGTTTTCAATGGATTGATTGCAGTGATACGAAAAACTCCGTGATAAGTTTCATGCGGCGAGAGCGCAAAGAAGGTAGTTGCCTTGTAATAGTTACCAATTTCACACCAGAAAGTCACTCCAATTACAGAGTTGGGGTCCCAATGAACGGCTACTACAAAGAAATTTTCAATTCTGACGGAATATGTTATGGGGGGTCAAATCTAGGGAACATGGGAGGTAAATACAGTGATTCGTTTGGAATCCATGGATATGAGCATTCACTTGACCTATGCCTTCCACCACTAAGTGTGTTGGTATTTAAATACGATCAAAAGAAAACTGCCTCTTAATAAGTAAGAATCAAAAAGGTGTGACGAACATGTGTCTTCTATATCCATTAGAGGCCATATTTGGAACAACCTCAAGTAAGTTTCGCGATTGATCTGCTTCTCTGCTTTAAATAATGAGCGACTCCCTACCATTACTTTTACGTGCTGCCCGAGGAGAATCGGTAGAGCGCCCGCCCGTTTGGATGATGCGCCAAGCAGGGCGATACATGAAGATCTACAGGGATCTTCGTGACAGACACCCTGGCTTTAGAGAACGTTCTGAGAATCCAGATCTCTCATACGAGATTTCAATGCAACCATTCAAGGCCTTCCAACCAGATGGTGTAATTCTCTTCTCAGATATCCTCACCCCACTTCCAGGGATGGGCATTGATTTTGACATCGTAGAAAGCAAAGGCCCCCTTATTCAGTCTCCTATAAGACAAATAAAACAAGTTAAAGCTCTCAATCCATTAGAACCTAATCATTCAATGCCATTCGTAGGGGAAGTATTAGGCCGACTAAGAGAGAGTGTTGGGAATCAGGCAACAGTCTTAGGTTTTGTAGGGGCTCCTTGGACGCTTGCTGCTTATGTGGTTGAAGGGAAAAGCAGCAAAAATTATGCAGTAATCAAAGCAATGGCTTTTCAAGAGCCGGAATTATTACATCAACTTTTGAATCATTTTGCTGAATCCATAGCCACTTATCTGCGATATCAAATCGATTCAGGAGCGCAAGTCGTTCAAATGTTTGATTCTTGGGCTGGGCAGTTAAGTCCGGTTGATTACGACACATTTGCCGCTCCATACCAAAAAAAGGTAGTTGAACTTGTAAAAGCGACTCATCCAGAAACCCCAATAATTCTCTACATTTCCGGTAGCGCTGGAGTCCTCGAACGAATGGCCAAAACAGGAGTCGACATAGTATCTCTAGATTGGACCGTAGATATGGCAGAAGGCTGCTCACGTCTCCCAAAAAATATAGGTGTACAGGGAAATGTTGACCCAGGACTACTATTCGGCACTCCTGAAGCTATCCGTTCACGAATAATAGATACTGTTAGAAAAGCTCAAGGCCGTCCTCATGTTCTTAATCTTGGCCATGGAATTCTTCCTGGCACGCCAGAAGATAATGCGAGGGTTTTCTTTGAGGCAGGCAAGAACATTAATGAATTAATAAAATCAACCTCTTGAAAAATCGAATATTAATTACTGGAGCAAGCGGTTGTGTAGGCCAATACATTATTGCTTGGCTTATTAAGAACTCAGAGGCAGAGTTATTTCTATGGTTAAGAGACCCTGAAAAACTAACTGCTATTGATAGAAACAATCCAAGAATAAAGCTTCTAATAGGTGACCTTAGAGAAGCTCACAAATTCAGCGAAGAATTAGCAACAGTAACTCGAGTAATTCATACAGCTACAGCATGGGGAGATCCTAAACGGGCATACCAAGTAAATGTAGTTGCAATAAAAGAATTGCTAAGCCTTTTAAACCCAAATGTTGTTGAGCAAATCATTTACTTTTCAACAGCAAGCATTCTCAATAAATCTCTTAAGCCAATACCAGAAGCTTTTTCATACGGGACTGAATACATCCAAACAAAGGCAGAGTGCTTGATGCAGCTCGAGAATCATCCATTAGCAAAAAAGATCATTGCCGTTTTTCCCACACTAGTTTTTGGTGGACGTATTGATAACAAAAGCAACTTCCCAACTAGCTACCTAACACAGGGCCTAAGAGAGGCTGTTAGATGGTTATGGCTTGCTAGATGGTTTAGAGCTTACTCAAGATTTCATTTCATTCACGCTGCTGATATCGCCTCAATATGTGGGCATTTGGCTACCAGTCCACATGATCTAAAGCAAAAAAATGAACAACCCGTCGTAAGGAGGTTTGTTCTCGCTCAACCATTACTAACTATTGACGAAGCAATAGATTCTCTCCTGGAATGGAAAGGAATTGCAAAAACCCCAAAATTGCCATTATGGAATTGGTTGGTTGGAGCTCTTATAAAAATTCTTCCTATACAAGTCAGTTCTTGGGATCGCTTCAGCATTAAAAAACGTCATTTTGATCACTACCCAATAACAAATCCTGATCAGTTCGGTCTTCACAGCCATGCGAAGACCATTAAAGAGATAATTTCCGATTCAGGTCTCCAACCCTAATTCGACCTACCTTGCATAAAGCAAGTTAAACTAATTGCAGATATCAAGAAGCCTATGATTTCTAAACTCCGCTCTTTGGCAGCTGCATGCTGCGCTTTCTTCCTAGTTTTTGCTGTGGCAATTAGTTCTGCTCAGGCAACCACTGTGGAAGTCAAACTCGGTACAGATGCAGGAATGTTGGCATTTGAACCAAGCAAGGTCACTATTAGTGCTGGAGATAGTGTGAAGTTTGTAAATAACAAGCTTGCTCCACATAACGCAGTTTTCGACGGACATGAAGAGCTAAGTCACACAGACCTTGCTTTTGCTCCTGGTGAGTCCTGGACACAAACATTTAGCACTGCAGGCACTTATGATTTCTACTGCGAGCCTCATCGTGGGGCTGGCATGGTTGGACAAGTAGTAGTTAATTAATAATCTTTATTCTTTTTCCTCTTAATTTAAAGGGGATTGCTTCAAAAAAGCTGAGAGAGTTTTCCTCTCTCAGCTTTTTTATTTAAAATAAATCAACCTCACGTCTAACCCAATTAAAGACATCTTTCTTACAGGCGAAAGAATTATTATCATTAAGTAAGCTTGATTTTTCAGAATGAGTCTTGAATCCTTCACTGAATTCATAAATGCCGCCGAGCACAGCATTGCTTTACGCAGTGAACTTAAACAATGCACTAATCAAGAAGAAATCCTAGCTTTAGGATTAAAATATGGTTTTTCAATAAACCTAAAGGATCTTGAACTTAATGGAGAATCTGAAAAGATAGAAAAATGGTTTAAAGCCAGCAAAATCCCTCCAATTAAAAAATATTAGGCCGAAGAAACAACCCTTAGTTTATACCCATAATCTAATAGTCTAGAACTTCTCGAGCAAGCATTTCGCTCATATTCGCTACTAAATTAAAGCTTAAAATAAATAAGCTCTTAATTTAATTCAAATAAAAGTCGATATAATATAAATGAAGATAGCAGTCATTACTTATCTAGAGAATACCGAACAACTATAACCGGTTTCCCTACTAAACTAAATCATTATTTAATAATAACCTTATAGAAGCAAGTTCTAAGCTAATGCAACCAGATGCTGAGCAATACACAGAACAAGCCTGGAGCGCAATTATTAATGCAAAAAATATTGCGAAAGAAAAAAAACACCAACAGGTGGAAACGGAACACCTCCTACTATCTCTGGTTGAGCAAAATAATCTTTCAATCAAAGTTTTTAAAAAGACAGGTGCTTCAATATCAAAACTCAAGACTTTAATAGAAGAATATTTCAAAGAGTTGCCGGTAATGAACACTAAGCAAGAAACTTTATACCTAGGCAATTCTCTTAACCAATGCCTTGACAAAGCAAGTGCGTTCATGAATTCCTTTAATGATCAGTTCATTTCAATAGAACATTTACTACTTTCACTCTCAAATGACATTCGATGTTGCCAAAAGCTTCTAAATAAAGCGAATATTAATGAAGAGAATCTAAAAGTAGCTATTAATCAAGTGAGAGGAAACCAAAGAGTAACTGACCAGAACCCTGAGGGAAAATATGATTCCCTTGATAAATATGGTAGAGATTTAACTGCAGCTGCTCGAGAAGGAAAGCTCGACCCAGTAATTGGAAGAGATGAAGAAATTAGGCGTACTATTCAAATCCTAAGCCGACGAACAAAGAACAATCCTGTTCTTATCGGTGAGCCAGGCGTTGGTAAGACTGCGATTGTAGAGGGCTTGGCTCAGCGAATCGTTAATAGTGATGTACCTACAGCGCTGCATAATCGGCAATTAATAACCCTTGACATGGGGGCACTTATTGCAGGGGCAAAATATCGCGGAGAATTTGAAGAAAGGTTAAAAGCTGTTCTTAAAGAGGTAACTGCATCTGATGGCCAAATAATTCTATTTATTGACGAAATCCATACTGTTGTTGGGGCTGGAGCGTCTGGCGGAGCAATGGATGCAAGCAATCTTCTCAAACCAATGTTGGCCAGAGGAGAGTTGCGATGTATAGGTGCTACAACCATTAGTGAACATCGCCAACATATAGAAAAAGATCCTGCTTTAGAAAGAAGGTTCCAACAAGTACTTGTTGACCAGCCAACCGTAGAAGACACAATTTCAATTCTTCGAGGTTTAAAAGAGCGCTATGAAGTACACCATGGTGTTCGAATCTCAGATAACGCACTTGTAGCAGCTGCAATGCTCAGCAGCCGTTACATTGCCGACCGCTTTCTTCCAGACAAAGCTATCGATTTAGTTGATGAAGCAGCTTCAAGACTGAAAATGGAAATAACCTCTAAACCAGAAGAAATCGATGAAATCGATCGGAAAATTTTGCAACTTCAAATGGAAAAACTTTCATTAGAAAGAGAATCTGACTTTGCGAGCAAAGAACGCCTTGACCTTATTGAATACGAGCTGACAGAATTATCAAGACAACAAAATTTATTAGCTATTCAATGGCAAAAAGAAAAAGACTCTATAAATGAATTAACAACAATAAAAGAAGAAATCGAACGTGTTCAACTACTGATAGAGCAGGCCAAGCGAAGTTATGACCTAAACAATGCTGCTGAACTTGAATATGGGACACTAGCAACACTTCAAGAAAAGCTACTTAATAAGGAAAACTCTCTTACTAAAGGAAGTGATTCTTCCGAAAAACCACTGCTTAGAGAAGAAGTTATGGAAGATGATATTGCCGAAGTCATTGCTAGATGGACATCTATTCCAGTTTCTAGGTTGATGCAATCCGATATGGAAAAACTGCTAGAACTTGAAAACGAATTGCACAAAAGAGTTATCGGCCAGCATCATGCTGTTTGCTCAGTTGCAGGGGCAATCCAACGTTCTCGAGTAGGAATGAGCGACCCAGACAAACCAATAGCTAGCTTTTTATTCTTAGGGCCTACAGGTGTAGGCAAAACAGAACTCTGCAAAGCTTTGGCAGCCCAATTATTTGATCAAGAAAATGCAATGTTGCGATTTGACATGTCTGAATATATGGAAAAACATACTGTTAGCAGGTTAATTGGTGCTCCTCCTGGTTACGTAGGGCACGAATCAGGAGGCCAACTTACAGAAGCTGTGAGAAGGCGGCCATACTCAGTTCTTCTGTTCGATGAAATAGAGAAGGCCAACTCAGACGTCTTAAATGTAATGCTACAAATCCTTGATGATGGCCTGGTTACTGATGGCCAAGGTAGAACTGTAAGTTTCAAAAACACAGTTATAATAATTACAAGTAATATTGGTAGTCAATCTATAATTGAATACAATGAAAATAATAACAGAGAAACCAATATAATCAATATTGTAAATAATGAATTAAAGAAGCATTTTCGCCCAGAATTCCTTAACAGGTTGGACGAATCAATAGTTTTCCACAGTCTAAACAAAGAAGAATTAGAGCAAATATTAGATTTACAAATTTCTAGATTAAAAAATAGACTAGATGAAAAGAAATTGTCACTTGAAATAAGTAATACAGCGAAAGAATGGATTATAAACGCAGGTTATAATCCAGTATATGGAGCAAGGCCCCTTAAAAGAGCTATACAAAAAGAACTTGAAACTCCTATTGCTAAGGAAATTCTAACCGGAAAGTATTCTGCTGGAGGGACTGTAAATGTAGACCTTGATAAAAATGTTCTAGCTTTCAACTAGTTTTCATACAAAGTTAAGTGTTCCAAGAGAAAGAGAAATCCCAACACCTATTAATACCCCACCCCAAATTTTCTTATCTATCCATAATTTCTTCATAAATAAAATTCCAATTGTTATAACTAAACTTTGAATTAAAAAAAGGCCAATGAAATAAGCAATTAATGGTGTTTGCTCTGCACCAATAATTGCTTGGCCAAGTACATATCCATGAGAAGCCATTAAGGGGAACATCCAAATTGGATTAAATCTTCCAACCGCAACCAAGGCAGCAACAATGAGGCTTACTCCCATTAAAAATTCTGCTCCAGGGATAAGTGGAACTAGTTGCGAGAGAAAAGATCCTGCAAAGCCACAACAAAGGAGTACTGGCACCCAACGAAGAGCATTCAATCCAGCAACTAAACCAATGGATAACAAAAAAAGTAGATGGTCAGGTCCTAAAAGCGGGTGGGCTATGCCGCTAAAAAAACCTTGCACCAAGGAAAAAGTCCCTAGCCCCTCTTCAAATGGATGATGAGCCTGAGCAGATGGCAGTGAAGTGAAATAGAAAGCTATCGCAAGAACACCAGTAATCGCTCGAAAGAGAGATCTCCTGGAAGAGCCATCCTCAAGAATGGTAATTTTTTTCATGAATCCTTCTTTCTCAATAGGTCCAGCGATCAACCTTAGGATTGATCTAACTAGTTAAGACGTTACAGCTTCTAGTGCATTTAAAGAATTTAATAGCACATTTTTATTGGCCTTGAGAAGATGAACATTGACTTATACAGAGCTCTAAATAATCAAGCTTTCAATGGGTTTTCAGATCAAAGCTGCCTCGAACCATTCCGGGGTCGATTGAAAACTAGCAGCATTGAATTTATTTTCACGAGCTTCTGCACGCCAACAACAAGTTCGACCATTATCTCTTTTCAACAAAAGGGTATTAGCCCATTCCCAAACAAGTTTTGCACTGGCTTCCATTCCGACATTGTCCATCACTCTGAGATCAAGAGCTCCTTGATTATGAAGTTTTCTCCATTCAGCCAAAAGTGGATCGTCAGCATTAACAAGAAAAGTATGGTCAAACTGTTGATGTAATTTTTTCTCAAGGGTTTTGAGGCTTGAGAAATCAACAACAAACATGTGCTCATCTAGCCGATTAGCACTAAACCAAAATGTAAAACTTCTACTGTATCCATGTACAAATCGACAATGTCCGGGATGATTCCATTGTCTGTGGCAACAGGGATACCCCTCAAAGTGTTTGCTGCAGCTATAACCAGTAGGCGGGATGGACATCTAAAAGACCTTTGAAGATACTAAAAAAAGATCATTATCAAAATCCTGATTGTTCAAAGTAGAAAAATGCAAGCAGACCTTCCAAACATCATAGAAAAACTACGTTTTAACGAGAAAGGGTTAATCCCGGCTATTTCTCAAGATTGGCTTGACGGCACCATCCTGATGATGGCCTGGATGAATCGAGAGGCATTGGAATTAACAATCCAAAGTCGAGAGGTTCATTATTGGAGCCGTTCCAGAAATGAAATTTGGCATAAAGGAGCAACAAGCGGCCACACCCAAACTCTCAAAGGTATTCGTTATGACTGCGACGCAGACGTTTTACTGCTTAACATCCAACAAGTCGGGGATACCGCCTGCCACACAGGGGCTCGAAGTTGCTTTTTGGGAGAGAATGAGTTTTATTCAGAGGGTGGTCCACAATCAAAAGATCCACCATCTGACGGATGTACTGAACTTTTCAAGGTCATTCAGCAACGTTATTCCTCCCCAGAAGAAGGCAGTTATACAAATGAACTATTAGAAGGGGGAGAAAATAAAATTCTAAAAAAGGTAGGAGAAGAAAGTGCTGAATTCATAATGGCATGCAAAGACAAAGACTCAAAATCAATTGCAAATGAAGCTGCTGACCTGATTTTTCACATTCAAGTTGCATTAGCAAGTAATGAAGTCAACTGGCGTGATGTCCTAAGGGTGCTAGTTAGCAGAAGAGGAGCTCCAAGAAGGAATCAAATCAGTCATTAAAAATAACTTCATAAGTAAAGAAAGTCATAATAGTTAAATAGATTTAAAACCCTACAATTGAAAAATTATCTGCCGATTAGTTTTTAATTAGTTAAGCCAACGCCTCGTGCCATAAGAGTAGCAAGAAGCGGAATCAAGCCAAATCCTATCAATTCAATATTAATAACTATTGCCAACCTTTTAACCAAACTAATATCAACAATTGGTAATTCTCCCTTTCTCAAAGGTATTGCCCATAATATATAAGTTATTGTTGGGTAAAGAGATAGAGCTCCAACAAACAAGAAAATCCCTACTTTAATCCAGAAGATAGGATTTTCTGTGTAAAAATTAGATCCTTGGCCATAATATAGTACACGCAAGATACCTGTTACTAGAACAGATAAAGCAGAAAGTCCATAAACAATGTCTGTTAGGAGAAGATTAATCACTTCTCTTCTATTGGGATCTTCCTTCAACAAAAGACGTTCAATCGATAATGAAGAGAAGCAAAGCATAAAGCTAAAATAGTGTATATATGCAACCGCCGCATTTTGTGTTGTCAATGATGGAATGGCCATTATGGGAAGGACTATTTTTTTAGCCTAACAAACTATAGAGATGCAAACAAGAAAGTTAGAATTTAGAAACCAAAGATATGTTATCAAATTAATGAGTTCCAGTATTCTGAATATACATCAAGACTCATCATCATCATCATCCATAGCAGATTGAACCAGGTTAAAAGAACTGAGGCCTACAGCGCTGAAAACAAAAATAGTAAGAATTAAAAGGAAAGCAAGTGTTACAGGCGAGACATCAAGCTCACCAAAAGAGACAGAAAACAAGCAAGGATACATCATAAGCAATTGGCTAAAATAAGCTTAACATTTCAAATATTCTAACTAAAATAAATCAATACTAAAGAAAATGAACAATATTAACTTATTAGCTTCAACTAAATTCATCAAATGAATGAAGATTGAATTAAAATATTGATCAAATAAACAATTATATTATTATCAGCTTAATCATTACAATAGATAATTTATAAACTTGAATATAATCTATGAAAATTGAGAAGAGCTATGTCCACAAAAACTCTAGAAAGTATTGAATTACATAAAATTCGTGAGTTTTAAGCGTAATGAGCGTAAAAATAGTTTAATCATTGTAGTTAATCAAAAGGCAGCCTACCCATGGGATGGAAAAGCAAAAAGCTTCGCATATTGATCGCCTCACTAACTTTTGCAATCGCAAGTGTGCCATTAAACGCCTTTTCTGCACATGCAAAATACTGGCTTGTAATAGGCAGCTATAGACAAGGGCCTGGTGGGCGGCCTGAAGTTAGTGGCATTACAAGTCCATCGATATATGCAATTCCAATGAAGACACTTGAGCTTTGTGAAGCTGCAGGTGAAAGAATCGAAGATGAAATTTATAAGCCTGTATGGCAATTCGACCAACGATGGACATGTATATATGATGGAGAATAAATATTCATAATAAATAATTGAACATTGGCTTTACAAGTAAACTACTTAGTTAGGATTCCAAGTCTTGAAGCATAAATCCAATAAGAGAGCCATGATGCAATACCTACAAATTTAAACCCTTCTTCAAAGATCTGAACTGTTTCATACCCTAGAGGTAAAAAATCTTGAAAAATGTCACTCAAGACAGAAAGCGCTAAAAACAATATAGGTAATGCAAAATTTAGTGTATTAGAAGTGTAAATAAGCTTACGAAATTTAAAGACTAAATAAATAGTAAAAATAATATATGTAGTATAAAGAATATCTTGAAATATCTGTTGCCTATCATGTAATAAGAAAAGGTCATCAAACCCCAATACCATAGAAAATATTCCTCCAAGAAGAATAAATTGTTTCCAATCATTCCTATCTACCAAACCAGAAGAAGAAGCAAATATAGAGATCGCACCTGATGAAACCCATAGAATAATTCCCAGGTTTGAAAGTAGTCCAACAGTGATTGGATGGTTATATGTTTGCATAGGATCCCTTAAAACAATTTGCGGATCAATTCCTACCAAAAGTGAATATGTAATAATAATTGAGTAAAGCAAGGTTGAAAATAAGATAGACTTAAAAAGAAAATGAGAGAATTGAATGCGAAACATAATAATATTGGTCAATGGATTAATCAAAAGTTAAATTTTTTGATAACCTTTTAATAGAAATTACTTAAATAGTATAGCCACTAAATGGTTATCATTAAGAATATCAAGCAAACTATAATTTGTTGAAATCTATGCGATAGACTGAAGAACATCTTCCACTTCTCTCGCTGTAGTAGACCATTTATATTTTGATGCATAAATCGGACCATTAATGTAAGCATCATTTAAGTATTTATTATATAAAGAAATCTCTCTCATAGCATCAGCAATAGATTCTGTATTTAAAGGGTCTACCATTAAAGAATTACCACCTAAAACCTCTGGCAAAGCGCCACGGTTAGATGCAATAACTGGCGAGCCACACGCTAAGGCTTCAATAGCAGGCAACCCAAACCCTTCCCAAAGACTTGCAATGATTAAACATCTGCAACGGTTTAAAAGTTCTAGTTTCTCTTCATCACTAACCCAATCTTTCCATTCACATAAATGCGAAATTCCTAATTCTTGAGATATTCTTTGAAGTCTAGGTGTATATCTGGAATCAAATGGGCCCGCAAAGACTAACTTATAATCAGAATTCTTGAATATTGCGAATGATTTTAAAACTCTCGCAAGATTCTTATGCGGATTATGACGACCAAGAATTAAAAAGAAATTTTCACGCTTCCTATCTTGAGAATAAAATAAATTGTTATTGTAACCTAATGTTATAGTTACAAGCTTATTTATTGGTATTTTAAGCACTTCATGTAACTCTTTAGCTGTAGCATTTGAATTGCACAAAATTATTTCAGATTGATATAGAACTGTTGGCACATAAAGTAAATTATATAGAAAAAGAGGGTTAGGGCGAGGAAAACGTATTGGAAGCAAATCATGCGCTATAACAACTGTCCTAACATTGCTAAATACAGGAGCTTCCGGTAACGGTGAGAGAAGAATCTTTGCCCCCTCATTTTTCATGATCTTGGGGACAATATTTTGCATCCAGAAAAGTCTTCTTAGATGTCCCTTCCAGCCATTCTGGGGAGAGAGGTTTGATGGTATAGGAATACTTCCTTTGATGCGAGTATTGACAGGGTCTAGCAAGGTAATGTGATTTGGAGATAATTGAGTTATTAAGTTCTTGGAAAGAACTCCAATTCCGGTATTTATCTTGCCAATAAAACTACCGTTGAAAAGTGCATAAGCCATTTTTCTATTGCTTTCAGAAGATATAGAACGTAGCTTGAATTAGTAAAACATAAACAACAACAATTATAATAGAGGATATATAGAAGATTGTTGATTAGTCATATTATATATATCTTTTGTCTACACCAAGGGTTTATAAACCACGTAAAGCTATTTGACACACCATAGCTATGATCATATCATTACTGAAATAGAAAGAAGAAGTGCATAAAACTATTGCCGTTATTTCTCTTTGGCGCAATAACGCCGATAATATTGATAAGTCCTTAAAACAATTAGATGATGCAGAAAAAGAATTAAGAGATAGCCATTCATTTATATATTCATTCTTTGAGAATGACTCAAAAGACAATACATCAAATATACTTAAAATATGGATTCAAAATAAGAATGGTTTTCTTATCACAGAAGTGCTTCATACTCAAAATTGGGGCAGTATTCCATCAAAAACACGTACCAAAGCACTAGCAAGCTATAGGAATGAATGTTTAAGAATTCTTGCTAAGAATGAGGTCGAATATGATTACATATTTGTCGTTGATAGTGATATTTTATACGAGACATCGCTTCTTAAAAATATGCTAGAAATAATCGAATTAAATCCAAATGTAGGTATGGTTACACCTAATACAATTCAGAATGTTTCAGATGCATTTAACAAAGGAATTGATTCATCATATTTTGATAGTTGGGCACTAATTGACAAGCAAGGGAACGCTGGCTTGACATATGCCTCAAACCCATTTCTACTAGCTGAAGATAGACAAAAGTGGGATCAAGGTGAGCATGTAGTAGTTAAAAGTGCGTTTGGTGGTGCAGCTCTAATTCGTGGGGAAATATTTAAGTGTAATAATCTTAAATGGAATGGTGAAAAAGGTTGTGAACATTGGTTTTTATGCGATTGTATAAGGAGTTTAAATTATTTAGTAATTGCTAGTCCTCAAATAATAGCTAGAGTTAACCAAAAGAAAAGCAAACCTTCAGACTCATTTTTAATTCAATATGACAAAGCAAGGTTAAAATATATCCAACAAAATGAAAACTCTTCAAAAAAGAATTACTCAAATATTAATAATCTAATTATTTTAAAAGTTTTAAGTCTTGCATTAAAGCTCAAAAGATTTTCTGTGGTTATCATTTTACAATTAATCAATTCAAGTTGTTCAAAAAGAAGGCATGAGAAAAAATTCTTCCCTAAAAGAATATTGTATGGTTCGGTCCAGAAAGGCTCCAATCACAAAAATATTGAAGCCATCGATGTTCCTCCTAAAGAGTACAGACTTGTTAGTATAATAATTAAAAAAGGTCAAGTCATTAAAAGAGACTTTGAAGGTCCAAATGGAGAAGTAATAACCCTAATTGGCAAGAAGAATGCGTAAAGCATAATGTATATACATCTTAGCCCTATTTCTCTACTAATGAATTTCAGAACATTAGATATTTATTATATTTTTAGAAAGAATGTTCAAATCTGATTAGGTCAAATCTACTCCCGTTAATTGGATGTAATAAAGATTATATGTCAACTATATAAACAAATGATCTTTACATACATTTCATTCTCAAATTTTAAATTGACTTCTTTGGACTTTAACCTTATTGTTATAATATATAAATAGCTTAAACTTAATGTCAAGTTGCAGAGAAAAAATATCACTTGTTTGCCCAACTATTAACAGACAAGATCTACTTAAAAATGTAGTTGAAAGATATAGATATGATTTTATTAAGGTTATTATTTTAGATGGAACAAAGACGGTCTGGGATGAAGCCTATAAATTGAATCAAACACCCAACATAGTATATATACATTCACCTAACAAAGACCTGCATGAGAGGCTTATGCAAGGAGCAGATATGATAGAAACACCCTTTGCAATGTTGATAAGTGATGATGACTTTGTTTTTCCAAGCACACTACAAAGGTGGATAAGTTTAATTAGCAAAGACAATTCATCTATTGGTGTAGTTGGTCCAATTCTTGGTGTAAGAAGATCTGAAAAAACTATTCTTGGCTTAAACTCCTTTCCATTTAGTCATACAATATATAGAAGACTAGGTAATAACTTAAATATAATATCTAAGTTTAAAAATCATTTTTATCCTTATGAACCTTTAATAACTTGGGCCTTGCTAGATTCTGAAATCTTTAAAATTGCAACGCAAAATTCATGTAAATGTATTGATTTAAAAGTTTCTGGATATATGGAAAGTATATTTGTAATGAATGTTCTTAGCATGGGGAATATTTACTATGATAAACAGATCTTTATGCTTAGGTTTGAAGATACACCGCCTGAGAGACCAGCGTCTGATAAGGGACATGGGAAATTTGCCAAACTATATAGTTTAATAGATATTGTAAAGGGTAAAAATGAAATGAGTTCAGAAGAACTAATAAATAAAAGCATTAAATATTTGCCAATAAAAGTTGTCAAGCAATCAAGTATTTCTATAATTCATGAAGCCATTAAGCAGGCAATCTATGGCATGTTTAAGACAGGGAGAGGCGAGCAAAAATATAAATTAAGAATTTTACCTTTCCATTCTAGAATATATTTCTATGTAAAAAAAATAATATACAGATTTTTATATACAATAGCATTCAAAATCAAATTAATAAGTATAGAGAAGGCATCTTCTTTTTATATTCTAAGTATTTATAGTCATTATTTCAAAACTAGCCTAAATTCTATTGAATGCAGCAAAGAATTAAAAAGAAGATATTATAGGAAACCTAATTCATAGGCTAATACATTAAAAGAACTAAAAGTAAATAAATTAGTTATTCTCAATCACATTTGATTCAAAGTAATTATTTATGTCATCCATACAACAACTCATAGGTGATTTCCCCTCATTGACTTTTTTATACCAATTAATAGTTCGAAAAACAGTTGTCTTAAAATTCCACTTTGGTTCCCAACCAATTTTGTTACGAGCCATATCACTAACAAGGTTAAGGAGACCTGCTTCATGCAATGCAGAAGGGTCTGAAACATCACTCCACTTGCCTGGCCAATACAAAAGCAATTCTTCTATCAATTTTCCGACTGGTTGATTCGATTGAATCGTCGGACCAAAATTAAAAGCTTGAGTAAACGAATTAGTCTGATTAGGATTTATTTCTTGTTCTTCTAAAAGGCTTTGAGCTAAAGAGATATAGCCTGAAAGTGGCTCTAGAACATGTTGCCAAGGTCTAGTTGAATAGGGATTTCTAACAGGTATAGGCACGCCTGATTGAAGAGATCTTATTGCATCTGGAACTATTCGGTCTTGAGAGTAATCGCCTCCACCAATTACATTGCCTGCACGTGCTGTTGAAATAGCAAGATAAGGGGTTTGATTATCCCCTGGCCCACAAAAGCTAGACCTCCAACTTGAGACTCCAAGCTCCATAGCAGATTTACTTGAACTATATGGATCATGGCCACCCAATCGATCAAGCTCTCGATAGCCATATACCCATTCATGATTTTCATAAACCTTATCTGTGCTAACCATTACAACTGCACAACAATGATTAATTGACTTCAAGCATTCAAGAAGTTTAAGACTACCAATAACATTTGTGTTCCAGGTTAATAAAGGATCAGAATAACTTTCTCGA
Source organism: Prochlorococcus sp. AG-363-A16 (assembly GCA_003280345.1). Taxonomy (GTDB): domain Bacteria; phylum Cyanobacteriota; class Cyanobacteriia; order PCC-6307; family Cyanobiaceae; genus AG-363-A16. The sequence continues at coordinate 28,691 of QCFB01000010.1, read as the reverse complement.
ACTAATGGTTGAGCTGCAAGGTGAAAGACTATTTCAGGACTTGATTCGTTTATATAATTAAATAGTGCATCTATATCGCAAATATTGCCAATCTTATGATGCATTTGATCATTTTTTAGGTTAGAAGTATCTTTACTTAATTGCAAGCCATTAAAAAGGTTGGGTTCATCTTTGGGAGCCAATGAATAACCCCATACTTTTGCGCCCAGAGAAAGTAATAAAAGCGTTAACCAACAACCTTTAAAGCCTGTATGACCTGTAATCAAAACACGTCTGTCTTTCCAAAAGTTTTGTGAAATAGTCATAGAGTCTCCAGCAGAAATTACCAAAGTTTCCATGGAGCCTTGCCACTAGACCAAAGTGCCTCTAGGCGGTTTCGGTCTCTAAGAGTATCCATTGGCTGCCAGAAACCATGATGTCGATAAGCAGAAAGTTTTCCTGCTACAGATAATTTAGGTAAAATATCCAATTCCCAATTTGTCTGATCACCTTCTATCAGATTCAAAACATTTGGTTCAAGAACAAAAAAGCCACCATTTATCCATGAATTATCGCCCTCTGGTTTCTCTTGAAATTGTGAAACATAATTTCCATTAAGTTGCAGGGCTCCAAAGCGTCCAGGGGGTTGAATTGCTGTAAGTGTTGCCTCAAGGCCAACATTACGATGGTGATTAATTAAAGCATTAATATCTACATCAGCCAAACCATCTCCATATGTAAAACAAAAGGTTTCATTATTTAGAAAAGAAGCAACTCTTCTAAGTCTTCCACCCGTTTGACTATCTTCTCCTGTGTCAACCAACGTAACTTTCCAAGGTTCATTATTGCGCTGGTGAACCTCCATGTGATTATCTCTGTCCATGTGGAAAGTAACATCGCTAGTATGCAAGAAATAATTTGCAAAATATTCCTTTATTAGATAACCTTTGTATCCACAACAAATAACAAATTCATTGATTCCGAAATGACTATAAATTTTTAAAATATGCCATAAAATAGGTTTTCCTCCTATTTCTATCATTGGCTTAGGTCTTAGATGTGTTTCTTCACTAAGCCTAGTTCCAAGGCCACCAGCCAATAATACTAATTTCATTTAAAGATTCCAGTAAAAAGGTGGCCTAGAATTGATCTAATAGCTAATAGGCTATCAAACCATCTTAAAAAAAGGTCTTATTAGTTACCTTGGATAGCATACTATTGGTTTAAAGCTCTTAACATAAGCTATGTTCAATTAAAATTAATAGTTTTAACGTTTCATTATAAGTTTTTAGGAACTGTCTGAAACATGTTGCTATGAACTAAATAAAGTATGGTCAGAAAACTAATTGATCACTTACTCTATTAATTTCCCGACAAAATTTTTCGTGCGAGTTGTGTTTTTTACAACATTCTCTAATCCTTTCTTTAATTCTGGTAAAGTATTTTTAGAAATCACTAATCTATCTTCATTGTTTAGAGTTATAAAATAAGTAACTCTCTCGAGTTGATTTGTAGAAGGAAAGTCAAGTCTTTGATGAGCGCCACGACTTTCCTTTCTTTCTAAAGCGGAAGTTAACGTTGCTTCAGCAGAAATAATTGATGCCTTAAGATCAAAAGCAGAAACTAAGTCTTTGCTCAAATTAGAATCATTTCTAACTTGTAATTCCTGAAAATATCTCTTTAAATCATTCACTTTATTTAAACCGTCCTTCAATTTACTCTGGTCTCTAATTACGCCACAATTGCTCCACATAATATTTCTAAGTTCAAGTTGCAAAGCATGAGGCCGTTGATTCCCATTTTTAATTTGAATATCAATTTCATTGTGAGCCGATTTAATAACATCGCTTAATGATGTTTTGTCACGTTGATCTTTAGAACTAATAGCAGCAGCCTTGCCTGCTCGCTTGCCAAAAACCAAGATTTCTGCCAATGAGTTGCCTCCTAAACGGTTTGCCCCATGAAGGCCACCTGCTACCTCTCCAGCGGCATAAAGACCTTCAATTCCTGTCCAATGATCCTCTGCGGTAACAACTAAGCCACCCATTGAATAATGGGCAGTAGGTGCTACTTCCATTGGTTCCTGAGAGATATCAATCATTTGCTCGTCTAAAAATTGTTGATACACGCGAGGAAGCTTTTGAATAATGAAGTCCTTATCTCTATGAGTGATATCCAAATAAACACCTCCATTTGGAGTACCTCTACCCTCAGTTATTTCTTTATAATTAGCGATAGCAACTCTATCTCTAGTTGAAAGCTCCATACGTTCTAAATCGTAATTAGCCATAAATCTTTCTCCACACCCATTGATCAACTTACCCCCTTCACCTCTAACAGCTTCCGTAACTAAGGTGCCTTCAATAACTTCTGGCAAAACCATCCCTGTAGGATGAAACTGAACCATCTCCATATCTCTCAATTTACAACCTGCTTTCAAGCCTAAGTAGAAACCATCTCCCGTATTTTCTAGATGCCTTGATGAGCTCTTTTTCCAGATACGTGTATGTCCTCCAGCGGCAAGAACAACAGAATCTGACAAATATACTGTTCTCCTACCATCATGAATATTGAAGGACATTGCCCCTAGGCATACACCATTAGAAATCAACAGTCGAGTAACATATTGCGAATCATGGATTGGTATTCTTAATTCATTTGCCTTATTAATTAGTGCTCCTAGAATAGATACTCCTGTATAGTCTCCAGAGTAACAAGTTCTTCTATAAGTGTGAGCTCCAAAGAACCTTTGATCAATTTTTCCATTCTCTAGTTTAGCAAAATTGGCACCCCATTCATCTATCTCTTTAACTAATAGTGGAGATTCTTTTGCAAGGATCTCGATAACATTTGCATCACCAATGCCATATCCTTCAAGGTAAGTATCAGCAAAATGTTGTTGCCAAGAATCTTTAGGGTCAACATTAGCAAGGGCTGCATTAATACCTCCAGCAGCCAGAGCAGTATGGACATCCACCTTAGACCTTTTACCCAAAGCAACTACATCCAAGCCCATTTGTTTTGCTTCAATAGCAGCCCTTAAACCAGCTCCTCCACTTCCAATAACCAACACATCTGTTCTGCAAGTTTCATGGCCTGTTAAATTCATTCCCGAGAAGTCAAATAAACAACTTAATGATTTTGTTTTAGTAATTAATGAAAGAAATTTCTCTTGCAAGACTTTCATCTTTAGATGAAAAATCAGCTCTCATTAAATTGAAGTATAAGCAGTAAAACCCAAAATTCACAAACCAAAGAATAATTTCTGCTTTCAATATGTTGTGGATCTCCCTACAACAATAAGCCATTTGGGTATAAATCAGCTATTACTAATATGAACTCTCCTAAAGCTAATGCAGTTTTACGTCGTCAGTTGCTTGGTACCTTCCGAAACCCAAGATGAAGGTTATACAGCATTTATCAAATACATGGAGGATGGAGCAGAAATGGACAAATTTGAAGGTTTTGAATTAGTTGCTCGCTTACACATGCCCGAGTCGGGCGAACTATGCATTATCTGTAAAGCATCAGATGCAAAGGCATTATTTAAGCATTTTATGTTTTGGAGATCAGCTTTCGGCTGTGAATTCAACTACAGGCCAGCTTTAACATGTGGAGAAATGGTAGAAATGCAAAAACAACATAATGCTGCGATGGAAGCACAGGGGATCTAAAAAAAAAGGTGCGGACTATTCATACTAAAATAAGTTAAAAGTTAATTTAATTATTAAGCTAAGGTTGCTTAATTTTAATTATTAATGCATATTTTCTAATCTTGAAAAATTTTTATGGCAAATTTTCTCTTCTGATCAAAAAATATCTTTCTGTCTAAACTCCTTTAGAGACTAAAGAGTCCATTTTTTAATTCAAAATTAATTCTGGATAGAAATATGTTTTCTCAAATCAAGCTTTTTTCTTTGTAGCCATAGTTGTTATCTCTTTCAATAGCTCACGAATACCTACAAGAGCTAAAAAACATAAAACACCACCTAAGGCCAAGGGAAGAATTGTTTCCATGTTCAAAATGGTTGGTTATTACTTCATAACGGAAACTCAAGGAATTGGCATCGATCATTTTGCCTATTAAAACTAGCTCAGGAAGAAGCTGAAACACTCTCAAGAAATCTGTTCCAACTCCTTGGATACCTCCATCGCACTAAAACACTGATATATACAAGATAAGCGCAACCCTCAACAGGGTGTTGAATAGCATGCAGGAAATGAATCATAGTCTTTACTTACCAATACCTTTCTTAGGTCGGAACAGTAGAGCCATCATAGAAATGAAACTATTTTCTTTATTTTCCACAACGCTGCACAGAGCATCAAGATACTACTTTTATCAACATGGATAATCTTCTATGTATATTCTGTACTTTTACAGCTTTACATCGACATTCCCCATAGAAAAAGCATATAAGGCTTGACTCATTGACTTTGATCAACTTCTATAACACCTCAGTCTGTATTAAGTAGAAGGTTTCGCCTGTTGAGGAGTTGATCCATTACATAAATTAACTGACATTGCCTTAAGGTCCTTTGAATTTGTAACTGCGTAACTAGGTAACGAAGCAAGAAAGTTCCATGTTGTCTCAACACATCCATTCCAAAGTTTTGACTGTTCTGAAATTGGCTCAAGTCTTTGTGCGATCAAAGCAAGGCTTACTCCACAAAGAGCGACTCCAACCGCCAAAACGCCAACAGCTGGAGAACGCATCTCAAAGTTAATTTTCTTCGATTTGTTTCCTGTTGAGTTCATGAAAATGTCAGAGGTAGTTTCTAATAAAAGGCAAACATTTGAACAGACTCAAATTGTATGAATACAAATGGTCAATTCCAATTCATATACACTTCTCTAAATTCAACTTAGTCATTTAGAGGAGCACTTAAGAAAACTCTAAAGCCAAACAAACTAAAATAGTTAGATTCTACAAAGAAGTTTTAATTACGAATAAGAATTCTATAAAGCCAGGATTGAAAATCTGCAACTCCCCAACAAATAATTAAATTCAGCCCAAAAGTCAACCCACAAATCTCTGCCTTAATCAAACGTTCTATTACATCTCTTAGTTCTTTAAAGATAGCCTTATATAGCATGCTAAATGCATTAATCAAAAGTTGTATAGTTAATTCCAATAAAAATTAATAACTGTGTTAATTAGTTAATATAGAAAATCTATTGATCTGATTGGGATTCCATATCACAATAATAATCAATCTCATAACTAGCAAGGTCTGTTGCCTGGCCTAATTCATTTACAAAAGCTGGTAGATTACATTTAGTAGTCCCATCTTCTCCATTTTTTCCATATCCAGCTGCTACGCATATTGCGTCGCCATTGCCCTCAAACTCTTCTCTATGCTCTTCTACATATTCAACAAGTTCTTTTCCTGTTAATGGTTTAGATACAGCCTCATTCATTTCGATTTCCTCCCATAAAACTATCCTTATCCTGTTTATTCTGAGATAGAAAAACCTCAAACTCGACAATTGCGGAGTGAGTAATTTTACCTATTGATGTCGAAGAGGGGTAAGGGGGGTGCTTCAAGGGAATGCTTTTGTTTTTAATCTCCACATACAGTGTAATCAGTAATTAATTAGTTTTTACAAATATATAACGATTATGCTTAAAGAAAGGCAAAGAATCTTGAAAAGAGTTAAGTCAGCGAATTATTAATCCGCAAAATCAGGAAGGTACCAACCCAACTCAAGGTCCTGAAATAACAAAAGACAATGGCGGTTATGCCTTTAGCTCGTCGATCCCTTTAAAAACCTATTCATCGTCTCCTTCCTGAGACAAATAATATTCAGAGACATTGTTGAGCATTTCCACAACGACTTTATTTGAACATTTGGATTTCTCTTGCAATGTCTTGCAGGCCTCCTTGACATTCACGAATGCATCTTCGCAAATCTCTGTCAATTCATCTTCTGTAAGCTTGAAATCAGTCATGAGAAAATCAATCTTGCGAGTAGCACTGCAAAATATAGGTTTTGGATGGGTTGAGTGTTTTGTAGACAATCTACTCGAAAGCAAAGAACAGGATGCACTCAAAGAAAAAATTCATCCAAATGGTGAGGGATTTCAATTACAACAGGTAATCCTTTTCTCTAGTCAATACAGTTAAGGAATCATCTACAAGAGGATTGCTTTGGTTACTGACAAGGCCCTACTCAAAGAAGTAACAAAAGAGCTTTGGCAATCAGTCAAAAAACTGCGTCCCGAGCTGGGGAAAGATCCTCGTATGCAGCTCGTGCTAAAAGCTCTCATCACCATAGGTGACCTTCCAAACCCTATTGAAGCAGCCATGGTTGTTGGGGTTTGCTTAGAAATGGAAGGAGAAGAAGAAGAAGGCACACTCCAAAAAGAAGCACCGAACTCTTCAAAGAATGAAGGACCGCAAGTTCAAGACATGCCTGACGGAAGAAGAATTGTCCGTCGAAGATCAACTGCTGACTAACCAAAATTGCTATCACTAAAGCGAGGGCGACAATGAATTTATGAGAAGGTGAATGGAACAGATTCCCTCATCAACTCAAAACTTCGTCGGATTAAATAGGGCAAACCACGAGAGCCAACTTTTTATAAGATCTCAAAGTTAAAGATCTGCGCCTATTTTAGTTTTGCCTGAATTAGTAAAATTACTAACACAATGAATAATAAATTGAGACCCGTAACCACTTATTAATCAAACGATTACCAGATAAAATTGGTATGACTAACTAAATGTTTCTCGCTCACATCTCTTCACGGGCTAAACCTAAAGAGCTAATCCCTACCATAGACATCCCTTAAATTACCTGCAAATTTGAATTGCTCTGAATTTGAACCCAAATTTTGAATCAATTTACTTGTGGCAAACTTTCCAAGCCTCAGGAAATTAGCTTGCTTTTGGGCTTTTGCTACAGGCATGAGCAATAGATACACGAATATAGGTAGCTTAATCCTCAATTCAAAATTGGGCAAAAACTTCCAAAAAAAAATTAATCCTTTAAACCTAAAATTTTTTATTAGCTAGACTTGATCCTAGAAAAATCCGATAGTTCTTATAGCTCAAAATCCTAACAATAATCAATGGATCAGACATATCAGCCATTATTGCAAGAGATGAGTCTAGGAAATGAGAGCATTATTAATTAAATGCATACTCTGCTCTGCAAATCTTAATCACAAATGAAGAGAAGTATCCATTAATTAATGGAGTTAGATTATGTACTAGCTAATAGAATGAGCAAAATTTTGCCTAGAGATTTAATTATTAGATGAAGTAATAAATATCAAACAATTACTTCTATCAAGTTACTCGCAGTCATTAATATCTATATTATTATCTAATTTAATAATTTCTTTTATTACTAACATTTACTAGAAAGTAAAAATGCCTCGCAAAAAACGAGGCATTTTATTTAAGCAATAGATGTATGACTTGTTATAAGTTCCTATTAATCACCAGCTGTGACTTGAACTCTTTCCATGCTATCAATTGCTTTTGAAATACGTTTGAAATCAAAGCCCATTGAACGTAGAGCATGCCAAAGATGACCTTGGATAAAGAAAAATCCAAGATATAAATGTACATTAGACAACCATGCTCTAGCAGTATGGGAGTCTGCAGCCAGGTTATTAGCAGTATCACTAAAATATGGAGAAAATTGAAACTCAAGTTTCAGAACTTCTCCGTATAATTCAGGTGGATAAATGGTTGTATTTATCGAACACCAAAAGGCAGCAACAACAGCCATTAGACCTGCTCCAGCAAGAGAATAAGAAAGTACAGCCTCTGCTGAGAGCAATCCTTTCCCCTTGGATTCGGTATATTCTCCAAATTGCTTAGTAGCAATATGGAATGCTCCACCAGCAATTAGGAAAAATGCTAAAAAAGCATGTCCTCCCATGACATCTTCCAGACTAGTTATTGAAAGAAAATCAACTTGATGGTTCCAAATCATCCCAAGATCAAGGTTGTATTCAACCTTACGTGTCATTCCTGCTGCTGAATCCCAAATTCCATGGACTCGTGCCCACTCAACAAACTGAATACAACCAACACCAAGAAAAATTAAATGGTGCCCAAGGATAAATGTAAGCCTGTCAGGGTCATTCCAATCAAAATCAAACTTTTTAGCCCTACTACCAGAAGGATAAGTACCAAGGTCACCTTCATATTTAAGAGAATGAAGGAACCCACCAGCCCCTAACACTCCGGAGAAGATGAGATGCAGTACAGCTACTACTGTGCAGCCATAAGGCTCAGTAATAACACCACCTTCGATCCCTCCTATTCCAAGGCCAGCCAAATGAGGCAGGCAAATCAAGCCTTGACGCCCCATAGGCATAGAAACGTCATAACGAGCCAATTCAAAAAGGGTAAAAGAACCAGCCCAAAACATCATCAGGCCTGCATGAGCTGCATGGGCTGCAATGAATTTGCCTGAACGGTTGGTTACCCCAGAATTACCCGCATACCAGTCATAGGTAACGTTTGGGTTCCCGTAGGTCTGCACGAGCACGAAAAATAAACTTCAAATAAAATCTATTAATTTTCAGAGGATTATTTGCTGTTAGCTTCACATCAATTATTAACAATGTAAGTTATATAAACCATTTCAATATCATTAGTCACTTCAGAATGTTCTAAGACTCAATTTAGCATTGATATAAAAGGAGAGGATAAGGGTAGTCGATTTTTGCTGTAATTAATTTAACGGCAAGATTCGTCATTCATTACCTACAACTGAGCGGCCAAGGAGACAGGAAGAAAAGATCTATTTGCAAGTATATAAAGTTACATTGGTTTATCATTGTATTCCTGGGAACGTCTTCTTAATAGTTTTTGCAAGAAAATAATCTTGCTAGAAAAGCACTTTGATTAAATGTTTATGAATTCCTTTTTTGCGATTTATGGTCAGCCAGGAATCCCTTTAGATTTTCAGCTTCTAACATTCTTTCATGCATTAATTGCCATCCCTGTTCATCTAATCGTTTTGAGAGCAAGGGCAAAAGATGCCTACTACAGTTTCTTTTCAAAGGAAGGCTATACAATAAAAAATCCCAATGATTAGTTAAGTTATTTTAGATTAAAAGCTAGAATATTGATGATTATTTTAGAGAAGTCCTCAAGAGACAATCAACTGAAATATAAGCTCAAGAAACATATAAGTGGAGTAGTTTTTGTATCTTAGTATTTTAAAGCCTTAGGTTAAATAGCGTACGTGGAGGAATATTAATCGAGCAAAGATCTGTCCAACGATGTGACTAAATAAAGCAAAAAGGAAATCTCTAAGGAGTTCCTAACATGACAAAAGTCTGCATATTGCTCTAAAAGAAGGGAAAAAGATCTTGAGCTAAATCAACTCTATCAATTTTCAGATAACCTTAAGGTCCAACCTAATAAAGCAGGAAATACAATCCCTTTAATACAATTAACTCTTCGATAGGCTGTAAAAGGTAAAGTTCGCCTTTAAAGTCGTAAGAAGTTTACTAACCAAGGCAACTACTTTTTTGTAGGCAAGGTTCAATACAACTCCCAAATCGAAACTAGAACGAATACGCAGTTATCTATCAATGTGACTTTGTATTGAACGCAAAAGTAGATGTATTTTCGCTAAAACCAACCTCAGGACAGGAAAGATAGGCAATGCCATTCTGAGTAGCTACCCCTAAAAGCTCCTCCATGCTCATCTCAGAAAAATAACGGCAGAGACACATAAAAGAGGCAAAGCTCTCAGGTTTTCCGTGCCCCTCTTTAAGAAGCAATGCTCTAGCCAATGTCCTTACAAGACCTGAGTGAGTCATGCTGCAACCTCCTCAGAACAATCAGCTATTGGAGGCTCTCCGAATTGATTAGAAAGCTTTTGCCATCCATCGAGCAACATCTGACCGCACAATTCAAGTGCATCATCTAAAGGCAATTTGCTTCTATCTTTCATTTGCGAAGGCGTGCCATCAGGCTGTGCACTCCATTTGTCGACAAAAACAAATGGATAACGCTGCCAGGACTTTGGATCACGATGGAATCTATAACACCAATTACCTTCTGGGCTAATCAACCATCCATTCAATTCTTGAGTCGAACGTCGTTGCATTTGATTCACGCGAGTACATATGTACTAGCTAGATATGTTGCTTCTGTCAACAGGGCCAAATCGAAAGCTTTGAAAATAGCTTCCAGAGTTACTAAGACTCTCTAAAAAATTGTCTGTCATTGGTATTTTTTCTTTAACACCTTGCTTAGATTCATTTGATAGGGCATTGGCTACCTTCAACTGGCCAATTCAAAAGTCGACAAATTAAATAAAGGCATTTAAAAGGTTGGCCTCTCCAAAATTCCGAGTTCTAACTTACCTTTTTATTTAACTAAAGCATTTATTAATACATCTACAATTTCATGAATTAACTTCATCTAGAAGTAGGAGCTAACCATTCTCAGCAGCCTCTACATTAAAGGAGCCACCTTGTTCGCACATAAATCCGTGGGCAGCTGCTTCAATTCCGATATAGCTGAATCGTTTTCCGTTTGGGGTTTTCTTTTTGTAAAACCTGTTCTATTACTTGTCGATCAGAAAATTGAATTAGAGGGTCAGCTGTAACGAATATAAAAGTCAGTTTTCCAGAAATCAAAGGAAGCAATTCCAAACTTGGCGATCCTCCACCAGGTCGACTATTAACCGCCCCTGCGCAGTAGAGATCAAAAGTTGAAGTTACTTCTGTAAAAGTTGATGTGATCAAAGCTGCATGACCACCAAAACAAATTCCAACCACTGTGAGCTTTGAGTTACGGCAATATGTTGTTAACCACTAGATTGGAGTGGAAGAGCGTCCGCAAGGATCTGTTCAATACTTAGTGGCCTCTTTGTGTAGACGTCCCTTAACTAATTCGTTTTGTTATAGCCAAGGTCCAACTCTGGAGCTGTGCGGGCAAAGAGTGGCATTGCCAAAGAAGCGATTCCTCTTTCAGCTAAGCGATCAACAACAATGTGAACCCAGCTGTCCACTCCAGATATCTCGGGTAATACCAAAAAAATATCTTTATTTTCTTGCTTTGGGTTAGCCCACCAACAACGCAATAGAAATGGGCCATCTTCGATAACAACCCAATTACCTTTCCTTTCGAAGTCATACCTCAACAAAAAGTTGACCCGGAAATCTATTCCAATGCTGAGCAAAAAAAAAGACCAGTCCAATCATCACGCCGAGTGTAAGTCCATGTGCCTCCAAATCCCTCCAAATGTCAGCTCATAAATCCATTTAATAGCTATTGCAAATGGCTCCACAAATTAATTTCTATGAGCTACAAACAAATTTCAACCACTTTTTCAGGGCTTGATGGGATTCATCAATTCAAGAGATGTAAACCCAATCAGAACGGCCGTTAAAACGAGTTAAATTTACCAGTACCACTATCTCGATGGTTATCTGGCAAAAAAGGGAAATTATCTTTAGGACCTAATAGGTCATCAATATTCATATCCTTCTTAGGTATCCCAGCTAATTGTTGATTGCCTTCAGTTTTGTCATTCTTCAAAGAAGAGCCAGGGTTTAAAAGATCATCAACACTAATTTTGCCTGCATTAACAGTATTTACAGAAACCAAAAGGGCAAGAAATAAGCTAAGGCAAAAAGCAGGTAAGTGGCGCATGATTACTTCCTCCGACTCTGTATAAGGTCAACGATATTCGGCCACCCATCGATAAATTCTTTAAGAGCTTTCCTGTTTGGTGCATAAAAGATGCAAGCACAAGCACTGATCACATACCAGAGAAACCACCAAGTGCTTGCAGCATAAACAAAAGCGAATGAGAACAGGAAACTTCCCAAGAAGAACCAAAATAAGGACCGGCTAATGATTTCAAGAGGCACTTTCCTTAGTCGCCTAAAGGGATTCTTGGCAGACCGTCTTTCCCTTTCTTGTATCTGTTCTTCCTTTTTCTCTTCTTTAATCCATCTAGCCTCTTGTTTCTCCAAAGCATCATTAGATTTGACTAGCTCTTCTAATTGATATTCTGTGAATTCCTCAAAAGAGTCAAAGTCTTTTTTAATAGGTGCCATAAATAAGAAGGTCGACATTGCATTGATTGGCTTTGCATTGCAACAAAGCAATCCATCTCAAAATAATGACTTCCTTAACCTATTTCATGGTGCAGATGATAATGCCAATGGAGGAACAGCACTACTTGAACTGATAAGGCAATGGAGTAAAAATCCGCCAAAGACCTAGGTGGATAGAAGCATTCAATCAGGAGGTATTAGCTCTGTTCATTCGTAAAGCTTTCACAAAGAGTTGAAAGGAAAAGAGCAGGTTCTTAGTTTCCACCCTTAATACTTAGGACGAAGGCGTCCATTAGATTTTGATAGAGGCTCACTGGCAAATGCTATTGAACATAGTTATCCAAAAAATTGACACGAGTATCCCTGGACTCACAAAAGCGGCGCATAAAGAGCATTCGAACGAATCTTGACTATCTAAATTTTTCACGGAATCTCAGGCATTGACCGGGAACAGCATCGTTGCAATATTTCGTCCTCTCTACCTTTGCAGGATTGCTCTGAATACTGTTCTAATTAGTCATGTGCCGCTAATAGCTTGCATTCTTCAACGCATACAAAAAAGACATCCCCGCAAGAAAATTCCTTGAGGAACATCAAGGTGATGATTTGATTTATCCAAATTTGTGTACAGCAGTATCAAACTAAAAAGGGCCAGCCACCTAGTGACAAGCCCTTTCCAAGGTCTACCCAATTAATTACTTAGCCGCTGCTGCTGCAGTTGCTCTTCTTGCCCTTCTAGCTCTCCTTGGAGCCTTAGCCGGAGCCACCTTAGCTGCGACCGACTTCACTGCAGCTTTCTTAGGCGCTGTTTTCTTGGTAACTGCATTTTTCACTGACTTCTTAGGTTCAGCTTTCTTTGCAGTTGCCTTCTTTTCAGTTGCTTTCTTTGCTACACGCTTCTTAGGAACCGCCTTCTTAGCGGTGGCACCTTTGCGTGTGCGGTGGGAAAGAATCAAAGCCCACTCTTCAGCAGTGACGTTTGCGGGCTTGTTGCCATGAACCTCAGACACCTTCGCAGCCTTTTCAATATCTTTGATGAGATTCTTCCAAGAGGCTGCATAACGTTTGTCTGACTGAGACTTTGCACCGCTTTCAACCAGAGTTTCAACGACACCCTGAGCGGTTACTTTTTTACGCCTCCTATTGAAGATCTCTTTCTGAAGTTGAGCGATCATGGCATCTGCCTTAGCGCTCACCTTGATAGTTAATGAAGCCATAAGGTCGTTAATTCCTACCTTCCACATCTAGCAAGAAAAGTTGTATTTGGTCAATATTGACTATTTGCCGAAGGGGTTTTAACTGGATTGTCTCTATCTTAGATGCCTTCAGGACGATGATTGTTAACGCCGTATTGTCTTGCAATACCTATTAAGTCAGCCATCTAAAAGTCTAAAAAACAGCTCTTGATGGATTGGTAAGCATTAAAACTTTTAAAGGTCCTACAAGCCTCATACATTGCTCTGGCAACACAAGGCTTCTTCTTTAACCATGGTCACTCCTAGCTAAACATCGACATCAGATCCCCATTGAGGGCAAACTGTTCTCCAACCCTCTTGTCGCAATTTCATCCATTCTTCTTGAGCGGCACGTAAAGCGACATGGCTTCGGCTCTTTAAAAGGGCATGCTCATTTGAAAGAGGTCTTCCTGAATCAATAAAGACTTTTGGATCGCGGAACCAGCTTTTTTCATCTCGATGGAAACGTTTGGTGTTTTGCGTGTTTGGGTCCTGAAGCCAGCCATTTCTCTGCATAATTCCTTCTGAGGCATTGGTGGTCGTGCTACAGGGCTCCAGTCAGACGCGCGAAATACGGCATAAGGGGAAGAGGCTGAAGTCATGTTCTCGTAGCAATACATATGTACTAGCAGGTTAAAGAAACGTTGTCAACTGATTGATTAGGTAACTACTAATATCCTCATGGAGTTCTCAGCCAAAACAAATCATGACCCTTGGTCGTTTTTGTGTCCTTTTTACAGTTGGTCTTCTATTAGCTTTTTCCCTAAACCTTACTTGGCTCTATTGGGTTATGGTTGCTTGTCTACTACTAGTTCTGCTCAAACTTAGACTTAATTGAATTTTGGAATAAGTTCCTGAAGTCGTTATAACGTTCAATCTTGCTTGGATATCTGCGAAAGTGGAAAGGCTACAGATATTTTAAATAATGCCTAACGAAAAGAAGAGAAAGAAAGATGTTTAGAAGGCTTTTCCGTGCACTCGAGTAAAGAATCAGTCAATATGGTATTTATCAGCAAAAAACCAGTAGAGAGCGATAAATAAAAACGTCAACAATGAGTTCTGTTAACTGCTGAGAACCAAGTCGGATCTAGAGAGTTAGAACCTGCGAAATAGTACTCCTAAAGTAGTGGAGCAAAACTAGTAGTCGTAACGGTTTACAAGTATCGCAACGGATATCAAGGAGGCTGAATGACAATTGTCTGCGGTTTTTTCGACCTTTTTGTTGTACTAACCGAAGTGGGTGATATTTACCGTATAAATTTCTTCGGTTTACAGCATTAGTTCTTGATGAGACTGTAGGCAAAGTAATGGTGTTTCCTCCCAGAACATCATGTACACATCCTTATTCGACACATTCGTCGCTGATTCATTCTTTTCTCCCATGAAGACTGTTTATGTCGTCTCTGATAGCCAACTAGAAGAGATCAGGCGTAATCAACGTCAACTCGAACTCGACAATCTTGAAGCCTCCCGTAAAAAGCTTGAAGAGACCTATCAATCACGCGTCAAAATCATTGAAGAACGTGAGCATGAGCTTCAAGAAGAACTCAAATCATTAGCACCAACAGAAAAAAAAGCTGGGCTCTCTGCTAAAAAACCTGAAAAGTTCGATGTCAAGACTTAATTCCTTCCGCAGTTGAGTAATGGGATCACTTAGGACCTATCAAGAGAGAGAGGGGGGGGGGCTGTAACGGCTCCCTTACTCATATGAAGCTGCTGGAGCATAGTTTCTTTTAAATTGAGGCCTACCACCCAATTTGCCAAAAACTAATAATTAGCCACGTGTGTAGTAGTGAATTACATCGTAAATCAGATAAATAACAAAAGCCGCTCCTAGATATAATCCGAGCCTGGGACCTTTGAATAATGCATTTAAGGAGTTTGAGTTCTCTTCTTTATTTCCCTTTTTCTTTTGCCTAGGAGGTAGGCCCTGTTCTTTACGCCGTTTTGCTTCTCCCATGAATCTGGTTTAATCCAATATCTCCATAATGACCATTAAGGCAAAGCATTCAACAAATAACCACTAAAAAAAAACCACATGCACAGAAGAGACTCTCTTGCTTAAGACCATTTGATCTCCATCACCCAACCTTTTCCTTGGTCACTAATAGTTGTCAAGTGATTTGTAGTCAGAAGATACACGCTATTTGTAGCGTTGCCTAAATATTGTTCAAGAAAAAACACTACTTATGGGGGTTGATTTTAGCCATAATCTCGCTTAGAAAATAAGTCCCCCATCACCCAGGTCCGGCGCGTTTCGCAAGGGCCTTTTTTATTGGCCATAAAGCTTGCTAAAATTGATTCAATAAGTAAAAATACATATGTGAGGAGGTGAGATCCTCAGGGCAGTGGAAACAAGGAAACACTTGCTCATGATCTCCGAGAGCCCGCCCTTGGCGGGTTTTCTTGTATCTATGCCGCTTAGGGGAAGCGTAACTTTTGATCAATAGGCTTAAGAAGTTTGATATTGATGAGCAGGCTGCGAGACAAAAGAACGGAGGGAAAGTCTCACTGAATGATTCCGCTTCCAGAACAACCTTTACCAAATCTTTTTGAATGGAACTACATAACAAAGAAAAATCAAGCAGATGATGTGTAGCCCATAAATACTTATAGGCATGCTTACTCCTTAAAGACGCAAGCGTGCCTATAAGTGTTTATACCTAATGATGGGTGCACCAAAGTGCGCAGGTAGTCGTAACTACGGCAACTACTACACCACCCCACTTAATAACCTTTTGAGGAGCATTAAATGTTGTACCTACAAGAATTGCCGCTAGGTTAACGACTACAAGCTGATCCAAAGAGAAGTTAGTTCCAAAAGCTCCAGTTGTTGCAAATAAAAACATAATTAACCTCAAAATATTTAACCCTTAAAGAATATTACCTAAGCAGCTCCCACACAAATTTGTACTTATAACTTTTGATCATTTTCAACCTTATACAACAACTTTTAAGAAGCATGCAATCATTTTCTTGCTGCTATGCAAAAGCATCAAGACTGTTCATCAGTCGCTTTCTTTAATAAAGCATTTTGAATGCCTGATAAAATAAAAGACATTCACTTTTGAATCAACCTTAGTTACAGGGCTCAATGCAGTAGAAGTTAGGTTGTCACTGAATTCTGCCTGGTTCTGAAAGAAACAACCATCTCTATACCAATTCAAAAACTAAGCAATGGTGTTTAATTTACATATGAATCATCCAAAGAAAAAGATCTCAAAGCTTCCCGAACACCCAAGCTTTGAAGAAAAGGATCACAGGTTAGCTTGTGGTTGGTATGTTGAGATGGAAGGAAGCGGTCAACGCAAGAGATACCTAAGACAACTGCAAAATGAAGGCACCTCAACAAAAAATTAATTTAATCAACCAAAGATTTTGATTTATTAGTACTTTCTAACAGTCTAATAAAAATAACTTAAGCCGTCTTCATTCTATAAAAATTACATTAGTCGTATTCTAAAATTAATTAAGACAAGAAAAGAAAAAATAATCTCAAACCTAATCATGTCCACCATTACAGTTTTTTACTTGGTTAGAAAGCCTTTCTGCAGCAGAACCATCAATATTTAAAGTCCTTTCAATACAAGCATTTTGATTCCTAGCCCACTCTGCGATGGGGGCTAATCTTGAAACTCCCACAATTAAAGCGACTGTACTTATTGCCGCAAAAAACGGGTAAATATAATTAGTTAGAACTTGAATAGAAGAGCTTTGCTGAACTTCATAACTTTTCATTTGATTAGCGCTCTCAATTGTTTGGAAGTCATTTGTTTGGAAGTCATTAACAACCTCGCTCCTTTTAATCGCAAGTGAAGTCTCCTCAGGCTTTGGGCGTCGTTCAGCAAGGGTGATTACAAGTGCTGTAATTGCCACAAACAAAGAACGCACTCCTCCTAAACCCTCTCGAAGAGCTTGCGCAAGGCGTTTTCTGTCCCCGGTCAATTCGTTTTTTTCTTCATTGGACATGTTTTTACAATCGCCTCCACCATCAACTCTTGTTGAGAGTCATTTACATCCTCAATATAAATATTAATTCAATCAAGTCAAATCTGCACTAATTCAATATCTTCTTTTTGTAGTTGTACAAAGCAGAAGAAGGCTTCTTAGATAAGTCTAAATAAACTTAGAAAATTCTTCTTATCTTAAATTTATTAGTCCAAAAAGCTACGTAAAAAAAAGCCTTAGGATTATTATTTTCAAGTTGAGATGGCAGATCGGATTTAATATTTGGCACCTAATAATGTTGTAATTCTCAGAACTATCTGATCAGTATACAAATTTATTATAGCCAGCTTGTCTTTCAAGCACTTTAGTATGGTCCCAATAACTTATGGCATATCAACTTGTATCGGAATTAGCTAAGCAGCTTTATTAGTTAATTTTTTCCTCACTTCTAATTGACTCAGGATCATCAGATTCGATCGACTTGATCTCGAATTTTCCAAACAAGCCAATCAAGATCAAAATAAGTCCAATTGTGGACCAATCAGGAGAGATAGCCAAGGGTTTTACAAAATCCCTCTAATCAGCTTATATCTTGTGAGGTTCGTTTGCCTTAATTCATTTTAAGAATCTTCCATAGGTCCAAACACTTAAACCAATCCCTAGAATCACAAAACGAATACGAAGAAAGTCCTTTCAGTTAACTTCTTCCTTACCCTTAATTTCTTTGGGGTCATCGTCAGACCTAATTATTCGCACCTCAAAATCCACTAAGAGTCCAATTAGAACAAGACAAAATCCAAGTAGTGGCCAAAATGTAAGTGCTTTCAAGGATTTTCCGAAAACCGTTTAATTACCATAAACTCTATACAACCAGATTTTTTGTTTGATACAACTTCTTCCGCTGAGATGGTGCCTAAAACTTAATCGACCAAAGGCCTTCAAAGACAATTCAAGGCCAGACATCTTTTTAGGGAAATTTCCAAACAAGCATTAATCACAAAACCCTGAATTTACATATAAATAAACAGACCTCTCTATTGCCCCTAGGACCTTTTTCGTTAGAAGAAGTAAGTTTTAGTCCATGACAGCCCTCTGCAAGGCATGCAGAGGGCTTGAGAAGCCTTAAACGAAGAAATTAAACCCTCGATAAGTCCACTAGCAAAGTCCTTTGCTAGTGGACTTATTTAATGGTCTCTTTTCCAATGACTTACGGTTGCTGGAGAAAACTTGTGCCCATATTTTTCCCCAACATCAGCAATGCAACTGGTATTGGAACCACAGTCGTCTATTTGACGTCTCAGTTGAGTGTCAACAACAGCTTTAGCAAAAAACGTTTCTAGTTGTTTCTTTGACATGATCGTCTCCTATAGGAGTACACATCACAATTAGCTCTAATAAGCATTAAAGGAGACCTGGCCAACTAGTTCTTTTCAGATTTAGTTGAAGTTAGATAACCTAGTTCCTCTCCCAGACAGCCTTAAGAGCTAAGGACAAGAACTCAAATAAGCTTGAGAAGCAAGCAAGAATTCAATTTGTTGAGCGTTATTTCCTTACGGTGACTAAATAGCCCACGAGATAGGTCACGACTTTGTATATTCAAAAGCATTGCAGTACTAAGGTAATTATTCTTAGAAGCTTTAATGGAAACGTCATCACCAGCTTTCTCTTTAATAATCGTGTTGCTTATTGGAGTAATTGGACTAACCAGCTTAGGGGTATATTTTTCTTTTGGTCCACCTTCAAGAAAACTATTAGACCCATGGGAAGCTGATGATGACTAGTGTCTTGAAACAAGCAAATCTTCTATATAAACTCAAGAAAAATAATCCTAATGGATTAAATTAAAACTAATGATCATTAAACAACAGATAAGTTGGGCAATTGGTCAAAACGTTAATCTAAAACAATTAAAGAGACCTTATATTTCTATTTATCTCGCAAAACATCATGAGCACAGCCATCACCCTCATAGTTATCACTGTCGTAATAGCCGTTCCTTGTCCCAAAATATGCTGTTATTAAAACAAATGGAATAGATGCCCAAACCAAAAAATTAGACAATTCCACAGCAAAAGACAAATGTTTTAACTGAGTAAATCTTATTCAGTAAGATAGGACTTGGTTCTTTATGCAATCTTTCTGCAACATATATCTAGCAAAGGGTTCTTATTAGATTATGACTCCTCGAAAAGATAATTGGTCAACAAATTTAGCTAGGCGGGAGGAGGGGCTAAGAATGTAGGTATCTATAAGTTGATTCGCACTAAAACTTGCAATCATAGAAATATCCTTCCTAAGAGAGGCACATAAAAATTAAATCAGGTTTCAGCCCAATCAATTTAACTAGGAATCTTTTCAATAAGATGCCTACGAGCTGCTGCAACTCGTAAAGATATTTGCCTTAATGAGCTCGTAATGGTGAATCTTAAAGCCTTCCCAGACTTATACATAGCCTCTCCAATAGCCTTGGTCCTCTCAATCTCAATTTGATAAGCGCGGGCCATAGCTCTCTCCGCGTCAACATTTGCCAACTTGGCTTGCAAGGCCAACCTCCCAGTTTTGGACTTTGGAATGAATGTGGGTTTACTTTCCGGCTCGGCCCATTGCCAAAGCCACTTGGGCTTATTTTTCGCAATAGCTGCTGGTTTTTTGTCCATTTCAATTAATCCTCTCTAAAAAAAAACAGCCACTAAAACTTCTATAAGAAGTTTGGGTGCATAGCTGTATAGCTCTGAATTCTGCGATCAAACCAGAAAACTAACTGCAAAGATTATTACAGGCTCATATAGAAAGAGTTAGGAAACAAGAAGACTTTCTTAAGTCAAACACCTGATCCACTACTAAAGGCCCAAAGAAAAAGCGAAAGATTTGCAGCTATCGCAAGAGTGACAGAAATGAACTTATTCATCAAAAGTTATCTAGCTCATACCCAATGCAGCAGATAACCAAGCCCTAGGGCGAGTAATTGTCAGGTCTCCAAAACACAAAGGGAGGTCTCGAAACTAATTAACTCTATCCAAAAAATTGTTTTACTAAGTCCCTAACTAGAATGTTGGATTGCAAAACATCAATCTAATCAAAAAAAATTTCTGACAAACTACTTCTCATAAATATAAAGCAAGTCTTTTCGGCATGCTTTTAAAGCAAGCTTCACTTTTTTAAGTTCTAAAGCACCAGGTCTCTGAGACTTTTTGACAGCTTTAGGAACTAAAAGATCATTATTTTTGTCCAGCCTTATACGGTCACCAAACCATGTCCAATAACCTGGGATAGAAGCCCTGCAAGAAATCATATTTGTAGAAGAATCAACTCGGCGCTCAATCACCCAATCGTTAATTTTATCCAAATAGCTATATTTATCCAAACCAGCTTGCGCTGCTGAAACGAAAAATACTAATTTTAAAATAAATAAAAAGAGGCTTGTCATCCTAAAAAAAATTGCCCAGCATTAATTGTTGATAGCAACCTAATGATTTAATTTTCTCAATAATAATAGCTTAAAAAAGGCATCATTGGATGAATAATAAATTTTATCTTTATTTAATTTAAATGAAATTATGCTAATTCTAAAAAGTTTGACCTTAAGAATGTATCAAATCTATTAAAATCCAAAGAGATGCTTATTAATTTTACTAATCTTATGCAAATCAGGCATGAAGGAATTTAATAGCCAATTATCAATGTAGCTACTTTTTAAAGTCACCATGGTAGTTGCCAACCAAGCCAACTCAAAAGCCAAACACCAAAAGCAACCTTGACACCAGTAGCCAATAAACCCCATCCCAAAAGTTGTTTTTTTGTTAATCCAAATAGCATTTAAAAGACACTTAATATCCACCAATAATACCTTACTTGCAATAAGAATTTGGTTTAAATCTTGGTAATTATTGATGAAAGCAAGCTTTTCTATCTGAATTTATGACAGCCAGAATTGCTCTACTGTCTTGAATCACCTCATTTTAAATGGGTCGCCTGAGATTCGAACTCAGGACCAGCCGGTTAAAAGCCGGATGCTCTACCGCTGAGCTAGCGACCCGCTTAAAGATGCTGTTTAGGCACGCATGAAAATTATCATGTTGGACATCTAAAAACGAAGGTTGCTGCCTTTTCACGACACACCAGCAAGCTAAAAGGCTGGTTCAACCAATCCAAACCTATTGCACCAATTAGCTAACTCTGGCATTCAAGCTGCTTAGCACTATGCAAGATTCCAGCCTTTTAAAAGCATCATGGTCGCTCTTGAGAGTAAAAATCACTTCTATGGAAAAAAATAAATCAATAGGTAGCAGAGATTGAAACGAATGCTCTTTTAAGCAAAGAGTTCCTTAGGCTTCGATTCATTCCATCGCCTAGATCTTTGAGTCACTCTCCGTCCGTGTTGATAATTGGTGCAGGTTTGGCTGGCACGGAAGCAGCTTGGCAAGTGGCTCGAGCAGGGGTGAAAGTAAAACTGGTCGAAATGAGACCAAAAAGGAAATCACCAGCTCATCACACCAACAATTTCGCAGAGCTTGTTTGTAGCAACAGTTTTGGATCACTTAACAGCGACCGTGCTGCTGGGCTCTTACAACAAGAGCTAAGGAACTTAGGCTCAATTGTTATAAGTACTGCCGATAAACATTCTGTTCCTGCAGGAGCTGCTTTAGCTGTTGACAGAGGACACTTCAGCAATTCCCTCACAAAAACTCTTTCTTCGAGTGACCTCATAACAGTGGAAAGAGATGAAATGAAGTCATTGCCTTCTGAAGATCAAATCTCAATTATTGCTACAGGTCCTCTCACAAGTGAATCTCTCGCAAATGACCTTAAAGCTTTTACAGGGCTTGAAGAATGCCATTTCTTTGATGCAGCAAGTCCGATTATTGAAGGCGAAAGCATTGATCTTTCCATAGCTTTTAGAGCTAGTCGTTACGACAAGGGAGATGCTGATTACATCAATTGTCCGATGAATAAAGAGCAATATCTGGCATTTAGGGATGCTCTAATCAATGCAGAGCAAGCCGAGAAAAAAGATTTTGATCTCAACCAAGCAAAATTCTTCGAAGGGTGCCTACCAATTGAAGAGCTTGCTCGTAGGGGAGAAGAAACAATGCGATATGGCCCCCTTAAACCAATTGGACTTTGGGATCATCGCTGGGGTGATTTCAAGGACAAAGAATTGCGTCGCGCCAAAAGAGCCTATGCAGTAGTTCAATTACGACAAGAAGATAAAGCAGGACATCTTTGGAATCTGGTTGGATTCCAAACAAATCTCAAATGGAAAGAACAAAAACGTATTTTCAAGATGATTCCAGGTCTCGAAAATTCTGAATTTGTCCGTTTCGGCGTCATGCACCGCAATACATTTATTGAATCGCCAAAACTATTAGAACCTACACTTCAATTTAGACGTCGACCCAACCTCCTAGCAGCTGGTCAGATAACTGGAACAGAAGGTTACGCAGCGGCTGCTGCTGGTGGCTGGTTAGCTGGAACCAATGCTGCCTTATTGGCATTAGGCCACAAAGCTATCACTCTCCCAGATACAACCATGATCGGATCACTAATTAAATTTGTTAGCAATTTAGAAAGCGGTGGAAAAATCAAAGGAGGTTTCCAACCAATGCCACCAAACTTCGGTCTCCTCCCAAAACTCCAAGAACAATTGCGCGACAAACGAGCACGTTATGGTAAATATCGAGATAGAGCACTCTCTGATCTAGCTGAATCAACCTATAAACAAATGGAAATTGTAGATACAAGAATAGACACTTCAGATAAAAAGCAATACAAAGCGGCTAGCGATTAACTTCATCAACTAATTCACCGAGCTATGGATAGTAAAGAATCAACCGAAGAAACAAAAATGATTTGGGACGCAGTGGTAATTGGTTCAGGTTTAGGAGGGCTTGTAACGGCTAGTCAACTAGCTGCAAAAGGTGCAAAGGTTTTGGTTTTAGAGCGCTATATGATTCCTGGAGGCAGTGGAGGCTCTTTCAAAAGGAATGGATTCACCTTTGACGTCGGTGCTTCCATGATCTTTGGTTTTGGGGAAAAGGGGTATACCAACCTATTAACAAGAGCACTAGCAGACATCAACCAACATTGTGAAACTATTCCTGATCCAGTTCAGCTTGCCTATCATTTACCTAATGGATTCGAGATTGCCGTAAGCCGCAGCTACAAAGAATTTATTTCCAAACTTACTTCTAAATTTCCACATGAGGCTTTAGGTATTAAGCGCTTCTACGACATCTGCTGGAAAGTTTTCAACTGCCTGGATTCAATGCCATTACTGTCAATTGAAGACCCTGCTTATCTAGCAAAAGTTTTTTTCAAAGCTCCTCTCTCATGTCTGGGTCTAGCTAGATGGCTACCAGTTAATGTCGGGGATGTAGCAAGGAAATACATAAAAGATCCAGAATTATTAAGGTTTATAGATATTGAATGTTTCTGTTGGTCGGTTATGCCAGCAGACCGTACACCAATGATTAATGCAGGCATGGTCTTCTCTGATAGACATGCTGGAGGTATCAACTACCCAAAAGGAGGAGTTGGTGTTATAGCCCAAAAACTAGTCCAAGGATTAGAGAGTTGTGGAGGAGAAATTAGGTACAAGTCACGTGTAAAGAAAGTTCTAATTGAAAACAATCGAGCAATTGGAGTTGAGGTTTCAAATGGAGCAAAGATTTTTGCAAAGGTAATAATTTCTAACGCCACTCGATGGGATACCTTTGGAGGAGCTGGAGCAAAGGAATCTTTATTAGATGAAAAGCATATTCCAAAGTCAGAAAAAATTTGGAGCAATAGATATCTACCCTCACCTTCATTCCTTTCCTTACATCTAGGAGTAAAACACGAAATAATCCCGAGCGACACTCATTGTCATCATTTAATCCTAGGCGAGTGGAATGAAATGGAGGCGGAGCAAGGAGTTACTTTTGTATCTATCCCTACACTGCTAGATCCCTCTCTAGCACCAAAAGGCAATCACATTATTCATACATTTACTCCATCATCCATGAGCAAATGGGAGGGTCTCAGTCCTACCCAATACGCTCAAAAAAAGCAAGTCGACGCAGAACGCTTACTTAATAAACTTGAGAAATTCTTCCCTAATATCAACAATGCCCTAACGCACAAAGAAATAGGAACTCCTAGAAGTCATCGTCGCTTCCTAGGTCGGTTTCAAGGTAGTTATGGTCCGATACCTGCTACACGGCTACCAGGTTTGCTCCCAATGCCCTTCAACAGCACTGGTATCAAAAATTTCTTCTGCGTTGGTGATTCATGTTTCCCTGGTCAAGGTCTGAATGCTGTCGCATTCAGTGGTTATGCTTGTGCACATCGGATTGGTGCCAATCTAGGCATCAATAAATGGGAACTTCCTACTTAAATAATTAAATCATGCAATTTGACAGTCGACTTATCATTTAAAGCAAGAAATTGACTTAGATAAGGTCATCACATGTTCCAAAAGCTGCTGTAAGAAAAATAACTTTTGAAAAATAAATCAAATGAGCTAAAAAAGTATTAACTGATCAGCCAGGCAACGAATCAAGGCTAAATCGATATCCCTGCTGCCTAACAGTTGTAATACCACCACCTTCACCTAAGCCAGCTTGCTCAAGTTTCCTCCTAAGCGTAAGCACCTGGGTATCTACGGAACGAGGACCGCCACTAAAAGGCGGCCAAGCCATCCTCAAAAGCTCTTCACGACTTCGCACCATCCCTGGCGGCATTAACAAAGCACAAAGGAGAGCAAACTCCCTCGGGCTTAATTCAACAGGTTTTTCTTGCAAAGTCACTTGGCGAAGTAACAAGTGCACCTCAAGTGGACCTACTGCAACCCTTTCTTGAAGCCCTATTCGCCTTCGTTTAAGAAGTGTCCTACACCTTGCAGCTAATTCTTCTAAGCCAAAAGGTTTATGAAGAACATCGTCCGCTCCTTCATCCAAGAGCCCAACAATAGGCTCAACTCCCGAGCGTGCAGTCAAAACTATTACAGAACAACCTAGTTGCTGAGAAAGGCGCAGGGCTGAATTGCGTTCAAGTAATTCTGCACTGACCAAAAGATCAGGAGTTTGATCGCGGCAAAGATCAACTGCTTCTTCAGCAGAACCAACTGCCGCTGCCAAATGGCCGTCATGCCTCAAACGCTGAACAAGGACCGTCCGAAGCGTAGGGTGCGGCTCCACAACTAAGATTTTAGAAGGGCTTTGTGTTGTGGCCTGCATAGGGAAAGACCCTGCAGAAGGAGCCAGGGCTTGTTCCTTTGCAATCAGGTCTGAAGGAATAGAGGTCACAGGCCATTACTTAGTCCCCTTAAGCTAAACAATCAAAGGCATCTATTTAAAGGGTGCCATCCGTACAGGTCATGACTTCCTTAGAACAACCAGAAGCAATAAGGCACTTCCAGTCTCTCTGTGACGCCTGTCAGGAACTAACAAATCGTCATCACACGCCTTCAGAACTTCGTATATATGCAGATGGTTATTTGCATGCACTTAGAAAATGCAATCAATTAGAACGAAGAGATCAAGAAAAACTTGAAAGAATTATTGAAAGATGGATTCTTGACCCATCAAGTTTCATTGGACCTAATGGTGATATAAGTACCCTCTACTACAAAAAAGATTTTGGATAAAAGTAAAACTTTAAGAAGCCAATGCTATTTCTAACTTTTCACGAAGCTCACCGGAATTATACATTTCAATCAATATGTCTGAACCACCTATAAATTCACCTTTGACATATACCTGAGGAATAGTTGGCCAATTAGAAAAATTCTTAATTTCTTCGCGAATATCCATATCAGAAAGAACATCAAAAGTTTCAAAACTCATTCCAAGGGAATTAAGAATCTGAACCACATTGTTAGAGAAACCACACTGAGGCATTAACTTCGTTCCTTTCATAAAAACCATAATGTTATTAGAGTTGATCAGAGATTCAATGCGGTCACGAGTGCTGGGTTCCATGATGATAAGTAGGAGAGATCAATGATGAGTAGAAGTATTTAAGGCCAAAGCATGTATAGCTTCGGAGGCCAACTCATTCTTTAATGCTCCATAAACTAACTGGTGTTGGCGAATAAGGGAAAGCCCAGTAAAAGCACTGGAAACAACTTTCACCTGCAAATGATCTCCACCACCATTGAGATCCTCAACTGTTACATGAGCGTCAGGTAGAGCCTGTCTTATCAGAACCCCTATTCGATCAAGTTCAACCATGGAAGTGACGTTTTGAAATCAAAAATTAAAGGAGGAGAGCTCCTGAGGAAGCTTAATCAAAGATCTTTTCTTGCAGCAGCATAAGGAGTATCAACAAATCCAAGCTCAAGCAAGCTTTGATAAGCCTTCTGCCCCTCAATCTTTGCAGGGGTCATAAGCTTAACAACTTCAACAAGAACAGGAACAGCAACTTCTGGCTTGTTCTGCCTTCGGAATACAGAAGCAAGTCGAAGGTTCACATTCGCATAAAGCTTCGCAACCTCACGACTTTTAGAGTCCATTTCACGGGGAATTCGAGCATCCAAGCCCCTAAAAGACCCTCCTAAGGTCCTATAAAAAGAAAGCAATTGTTTAGAAACTTTTCTTGCCTTGTCATAATTTTCCTTTGCTTTAACCAAATTCCCTTTTGACACGAATGCATCTCCACTATTAAGAAGTTTCTGCACTGTGGAAACATTGAAGCCGCTTCCTTCACTGGCTAAAACTTTGTAATTAGATGAAGACGTCTGAGCTAAACAAACAGAAGGAGTAAACACCAACCCAGCCATTAGTGCACAAGCCGTCATAGAAATACGAGATCGCATTTTATGAAATTGCATGAAGTTATTAAGAACTCTAAGTCGCTTTACAATTTCGACCAACAGCCATAAGGGCCAATTTTTCAGCTGAATACATGCGATGAGCTAACTCAAAATTGAAATTTTCAGTCGCTTCCTTACCAATTCCAGAAACTTTCATAGCTTTTTCGAAACAAATAGCAGCACGTCCAAAAAGAGTTGGGACTGCTTTGCTGTAACCAAGACCAACTGGCACTACATGAACATCAACTCCTTTGCCATCAGCTAATTGTGCAAGGCGAGCTAATCCCTGTTTAAGCCTTATTGGTTTTTCATTACGGTTAATTTTTCCCTCTGGAAAGACAACAAGCTGCTGCCCCTCAACCAATAGATCGATCGCGAATCGAAGACTTTTCAAAGAAGGTTTTCCCTGATCAATTGGGAAACATCCAAGTCTCTGCAAAAACCAACCCTGTAAACCCTTCATTTCGGTAAGAGTGACCATGAATCGACAGTCTCGACCAGTGACTCTCCTGCCAGCTGCCATAGTCAACATGAGTCCATCCCAGCGCGCTCTATGAGTTGGTGCCAATAAAACTGCACCACGCTTCGGCAAATTCTCAACACCTAAAACGATCCTTTCACGGAAAAAACCTTTTAGCGCAAAGTCCTGAGTTGTCACCATGGCTAGTGGCCCCCAAAAGGGATCCACTCCAAGGCACAAATCAGTTTCGCGTGTAGCTAGGGCCGAAGGCACCGTTACTAAGCGTCCATTGTTATAGAACTTACTGGCGAAGACACTTCCATAGCTCTTCTGATTGGGCAGTTAACCCAGCGGCTGGGAAGTATCCATTAGTTCTCCACTTAATAAAATCAAAAACAACTAGATAAAACCATGGCAAGCCTAGGGGTCAACATCGACCACATCGCAAATGTTCGGCAGGCCCGTCAAACTGTTGAACCCGACCCTGTAACAATGGCCCTTCTAGCTGAGTTAGGAGGGGCCGATGGGATAACTGCTCATCTCAGAGAAGACCGGCGTCATATCCAAGATCGAGATTTAAGGTTACTTAAAGAGACAGTAAGAAGCCGGCTAAACCTTGAGATGGCAGCAACCCCAGAAATGGTTCAGATTGCTCTAGAAGTATCCCCAGACATGGTCACACTAGTTCCTGAAAAACGTGAAGAAATTACAACTGAGGGAGGGCTGGCAATCTCCTCAAGCAAGTTGCACCTAAAAGAAATTATTCAAAAGCTAAAGAGCGCAGGGATTCCCGTGAGTTTATTTGTAGATCCTATAACTGAAGAGTTAGAAGCCTCCTCAATGATTGGAGCTACTTGGGTAGAGCTCCATACAGGAAACTATGCAGAAGCGAAGTGGAGTGCTCAACCCTTGGAATTAGCCAAAATTCAAGAAGGGACCGCAAAAGCAAGAAGTCTTGGATTGCGAGTTAATGCTGGTCATGGACTTACTTATCAAAACGTTGAACCTATTGCTTCAATTAATGGAATTGAAGAACTAAATATTGGGCACACAATAATTGCGAGATCAATTGCTGTTGGACTCAAAGAAGCTGTAAGAGAGATGAAGAATCTTATTCAAAGACCTCGTAAGGAGCCTCTTTTTGGCAAGCAAAGCTACTGATCACAATTTTAACTCATGTTCGTAATCTAAACAATTTTAAAAAGCCAAAAGGCTAATAAAAAACT
>QCFB01000009.1 GCA_003280345.1 Prochlorococcus sp. AG-363-A16 | reverse complement strand
CACTCTTGCGGCGCGTCTTTTTTTTAGGACGCATTTTGTAAACAATTATCTTGGCCCCCCTTATGTGAGCCATAACTTTTACTTTTACCTTTGCATCTTTAACAAAAGGCTTCCCTAAGTATGTTTTCTTGCCATCGTTAACAAAAAGAACGTTTTCGAGGGTTACAGTTTCATCAACATTCGCCTTTAAACGATCAAAGTCATAATAGCGATTGGCTTGCACCCAGAATTGTTGACCTGAGGCTTCAACAATGGCATAAGCTCCAAGTTTGGTGGCTTCTTGTTTTGTGACAGCAGTTTTTTCAGCCATGGATCTGTAGACGCGAGCAGGCTGGTTGCAATATATGCTTTGCTTGTTAAAGCAGAGAAGCAATTGAACCAATTAGGCCTGATACGCAATCAAAATTGAAAATAGAATTTTCCCAGTTTAAGGGCACACTAGTCAAGAGTTATTTCCGTAAACATTGCTATATGGAAATACTCTTTATCTTTAATGTATGTGATGTGCCATTTTGACAACTGAAAATAGATTTTTTCTTCTTTTATTTTTCTCAGAGAATAAGTTGTAGTAAGAAGAAATTTATCAGTTATTACCCCTCACTGAACGTCTCGATTTTTTTGCTATGAGCGCTTGTAAAACCTACATTCTTAAACTTTATGTTGCTGGCAATACACCGAATTCTATGAGAGCACTTAAAACACTCAGAGAAATATTGGAGACAGAGTTTTGTGGTGTTTATGCATTAAAAGTGATTGACGTATTAAAAAATCCACAACTCGCTGAGGAAGACAAAATCTTGGCAACCCCAACTTTAGCTAAGATTTTGCCTCCTCCAGTGCGACGCATTATTGGAGACCTTTCAGATCGAGAAAGAGTTCTGATAGGCCTTGATTTGCTCTATGACGAATTGTCTGAACAGGATTTTTCACGATCTTTTTCTGAAGAGTTGGGAGATGAGGACAATTTAAAGCCAGATTCTTAAGGCTCACGGTAGAGCTGATGGCTATTTATTGATTTGTCTCTAGGGTCTCTTTAAGACCTTTTAGCTATGTCTACTTCAAGCGACGACAATCCTCCCAAAATGCAAGTACAAAAGCTCCCCACAGGTATCGAGGGGTTTGATGATGTTTGTCAAGGAGGTCTGCCTACAGCCCGTAGCACCTTGGTTAGCGGGACATCTGGAACTGGTAAGACCGTTTTTTCCCTTCAGTATTTACATCATGGGATTTGTCATTTTGACGAGCCTGGAATCTTTGTCACTTTCGAAGAATCCCCTTTAGACATTATTAGAAATGCAGCAAGTTTTGGATGGAATCTTCAAGAGCTAATTGATCAGGACAAGCTTTTTGTTCTTGATGCCTCACCTGACCCTGATGGCCAAGATGTTGCTGGAAGCTTTGATTTGTCAGGTTTGATTGAGAGAATCAGTTATGCAATTAGAAAGTACAAAGCAAAGAGGGTCGCTATTGATTCGATAACAGCAGTATTTCAGCAATATGATGCTATTTACGTTGTGAGAAGGGAGATCTTTAGGCTAATAGCCCGACTCAAAGAAATTGGTGTTACTACTGTTATGACAACTGAGAGAATTGAAGAATATGGACCTATTGCTAGATATGGGGTGGAAGAGTTTGTTTCAGACAATGTAGTGATACTTCGTAATGTCCTTGAGTCAGAAAAAAGACGCCGCACTGTTGAAATACTTAAGTTACGAGGAACAACTCATATGAAGGGTGAATTCCCTTTTACGATGGGAAGTCATGGCATAAGTGTTTTCCCATTAGGTGCCATGAGATTGACGCAGAGATCATCAAATATTCGTATAAGTTCTGGTGTCCCTGACTTAGATGAAATGTGCGGTGGAGGTTTCTTTCAAGATTCAATCATTCTTGCTACTGGTGCAACTGGCACTGGAAAAACAATGTTAGTTTCTAAATTTATTGAGAATGCATATAGCAATAAAGAGCGAGCAATACTTTTCGCTTACGAGGAGTCTCGCGCTCAACTTTTGAGGAATGCAACAAGTTGGGGCATTGATTTTGAGAAGATGGAAAGTGACGGTCTTTTAAAGATTATTTGTGCTTATCCTGAATCGACAGGACTTGAGGACCATTTGCAAATAATTAAAACACAGATTGGCCAATTTAAGCCCTCCCGAATGGCTATAGATTCTCTCTCGGCTTTAGCACGTGGAGTAAGTCTTAATGCATTCCGACAATTTGTAATAGGTGTTACTGGATATGCAAAACAGGAGGAGATTGCAGGGTTTTTCACAAATACTGCCGAAGAATTTATGGGAAGCCATTCAATTACTGACTCGCATATCTCAACAATAACTGATACTATTTTACTTCTTCAATATGTTGAGATTAGGGGAGAGATGGCAAGGGCAGTTAATGTATTTAAGATGAGAGGCTCATGGCATGACAAGCGGATCCGTGAGTTTGTGATCACAGGGGAAGGCCCACAGATAAAAGATTCGTTCTCTAATTTTGAGCAGATTTTCAGTGGAGTTCCTCATCGAATAAGTGTGGATGAAAGAGGAGAGATACCCGGAGTATTTAAAAGTGTTGAACCAACTGTTTGATTCAGACATCTAACTCATTAGTGAAGTCTTTACTTTTCCTGTCTGCTAGAAGTTGCAATTCATCTTTATCGGCTTGTTCAAGAGGAAGGTCAAACCAGAATGTTGTGCCAAAGCCTTCCTCGCTTGCAATACGGATTTGTCCTCCATGCTTTTCGATGATTCCTCGCACAATGGAAAGACCTAGTCCAGTGCCAACTTCGGTATGAACTTTGTTTTCAACCCTATAAAAACGCTCGAAAATACTTTGTTGATTTGTTTCTGTGATTCCGCAACCTGTATCAGCAACTTCTACTCGTAATTTTGGCAAAGGGGTAATGAGTTCGCATAGTGGTGCAGAGTAAGGATTTTTTATTGGTGAAGCCGTACATGTATCCGGCCAGGTATATGCTCTTATTTTTAGTGAGCCCCCAGCACTGGTGAATTTAAGTGCGTTACCAATTAAATTATCTAAAACCTGTAATAATAAATCCCAATTACCAAGAATCATAGGTAGAGATCTATCAACATCTATTTCTAATTGGACTTGTTTATCTTCTGCATTTAACTTGTAGTTTCTTAGTGCTTGTTCAATTGCGGGCCTTAAGTCCATTGGTTCAAGAAGGACTTCTCTTTCTGACTCTAAACGAGACAGATCTAGAACATCATTTACTAAACGAGTGAGTCTGTCAGTTTCTGCATTTGCAACTCCAAGAAATTCTTTTTTCTCTTCTTCTGTAAGTTGATCGCCTAAATCATGCAGTGTTTCTACATAGCTTTTTATGTTAAAAAGTGGTGTCCTTAATTCATGCGAGACATTACTTATAAAGTTACTTTTTGCAGCATTAAGTTCAACTTCTCTAGTGAGGTCTTGAATTGTTACTGCAATACCTTTAAGTGTTTCCCCGCTGGAATCTCTTACTGACTGTAATACGAAACGGAGCGTTCTAACTGGTTCATCAATGCTACATCGAAGATCATTGCTATCTACTGAGTTAGAAAGTAGTGAGTTAAGAGGATTGTGTAATTCATTGGAAAGAGTTTCAGGTAACTCATTTAGTAATTCTTGGCCTTCGAGATTACGCCCCTCCCATCGAAATACTCGTCTAGCAGTTGGGTTCACTAATACTATTTTTCCTTTTTCATCGAGCAAAAGTGCTCCATCGGCCATAGTTGCAATAAGTGATTGCTGTTTTATTTGTGCAGCAGTTAATTCTTCGATATTTGCAGTGTCATATGCTTCAAGTTGTGAGGCCATGGCATTGAACCCATCGAGCAGTTCGCCAAGTTCTCCACTTACTGGTAGTGAGATCCTTGATTTAAAATTCCCACCGGCTATTTCGCGAACGCCACGCAAAAGTTCTTTCACAGGGTCGGTAATAGTTAGGGCATTAAAAACAGCACCTAATATGACAAGCACCCAAATGGAAATGAATACTGCGACAGTTACTTCTCTAGTTAGGGCTGCACTTGCTAATGATGTTTCGTTGGGTTTAACTCCAATGGCAAGTGTGCCTAGATATTGGCCTTTCCAAATCATTGGGACAAAGACATCAGTGACTTGTCCTTGAGGGCTGAGATATTGTCTGACTAATGGCTTTTGTGGATGTTTTTGTAGCTCTTCTGGTAGTTCAAGACGTCTGCTTAGTTGTAGTTCATTTGTGTTATCAAGAGGGATAGCGCTAATAGGAATACCCAGATTTACTACACCTTTTTGGTCTGCGAAAAATATGTACCTCAACCCTCTGCTTGACCTCCAAAATTGTTCGGCGACATTGGCAAGTTCTTTGTTTTGACCTTTTGCCACGAGTTCTGTGACATTCCCTGAGAGAAGAAGGCCTAGGTCTCTTGCATAGCGTGTGTCATTCATTGCAGCATCGCGTTGGATGCTATTAAGTGCAAAGAAAGTGATGCCTGTCATAACAAGGCTCACCACCAAAGTTGCTACAGATAACAACTTGGTCTGAAGGCTGAACTCTGCCCACCAAAGTTTTAAACGTTCCCAAAAAATGTTTGATTGAGGGGATGGAGGCCCTTCGTTTGAGGGTTTCACTTTTGAGATGGCTGCGGAATTGGTGCTGGGCATCAATTCAATACTCTTTTTTGTCCTGAGGGTGGGAGTGACGAACCTGATTGCCTATGTCATTTCGATAAGTAATCCCATCGAAAGAGATCTGTTCTAGCCCTTTGTAGACAAGGCTGAATGCTTGGTCGAAATCTTTTCCTTGAGCTGTTACAGCTAAGACTCGCCCTCCAGAAGTTAAGAGGTTTCCTTTTTTATCGCAGATGGTACCTGCGTGAAATAGTTGAATTGATTTGCTCAATTTAATTTTGGAGGTAATTAAGTCTCCTGTACGTGCTGCTTCTGGATAACCAGAAGCAGCCGCTACTACACAGGCGCTGCAATTATTGGAAATTTGAAGAATTGGAGCCTGATCTAGACAGCCCAATGCACATGCGTAAAGAACTCTAGCCAGTTCAGGACCCATTAGTGGCATTAGAGTTTGACATTCGGGGTCGCCAAAGCGGCAGTTGAATTCAATAACTTTGGCCCCAGAGGAAGTGATCATTAGCCCCGCATAAATAACGCCTCGATAATCAATCCCTCTTTCTTTCATGGCGTTCAAAATTGGTTCAAGAACTAACTTTTGAACGTTGTTCAGTTCATTTGAATTAAGAAGAGGAGCAGGTGCATAGGCTCCCATTCCTCCAGTGTTCGGTCCAAGATCACCTTCCTTAAGCCGCTTGTGATCCTGAGCTGCTGGTAAGAGGATAATTCTTTCTCCATCGCAAAGACCAAAAACCGATACCTCTGGACCTTGTAAAAGCTCCTCAAGTACCAGGGTTTCTCCTGCTACACCAAATTTTCCGGTGAAAGCTTCTTTTATAGCTTTTGCTGTTCCTTCTATCGAATCTGGGACTGTTACGCCTTTGCCTGCTGCTAGGCCATCAGCTTTCACTACGAGAGGACGTTGTTGTTTCTTAAGTAGTGCTAATGCTTCTTCTTTTTTGCTAACTGTCCAGTGCTTTGCCGTTGGGACTGAAGCCTCTGACATCAATTCTTTTGCCCAAGTTTTGCTGGCTTCTAGCTTCGCTCCATCAGCACCTGGACCAAATACAACTAGACCTGAATCTCGAAGAACATCTGCAAGTCCATCTGCCAAAGGTATTTCAGGGCCAATAACTATTAAATTGAATTGATGCAGCAAACTTGCTTCTAGAAGCCCTTTAACATCACTGGCCTTTATTTCAAGGCGCATGCAACCAGGATGGTTTTCAGTCCCTCCATTGCCAGGTGCAACCCAAACACCTTCGACTTCAGGACATTTAATTAGAGCCCAGGCAAGTGCATTCTCTCTTCCACCATTGCCTACGACAAGAATTCGTTTTATTTGTGATAAGTCATGCTTAATAGACCTTGAATTTTGCATTTCAGAAGATTGATCTTGAGAACCCTTCATATAGGTGAAGCTTGATCTGGCTAGAGAAAACTCAGCTTGGCGAATTTAGGATTAACACCTAACAAAGTTCTTAATCTTTGGACGTGGATAGTCAGATAAAGGTAATGCATATTTGATTAGAGGAGCAAAAATTGATAGTTGCATTAGCTCATGATTTTGGTCATTTAAGGAATGATTAGTTCTTTCTTGTAAAGAATCAGCTACGTTCTCTCAGAGAAAGTCCCCTATTAATTTTAGAAGGACTCATAAAAGAACAAACATTCTTTGCTCCTAGCTCTTAAGCACAAAGCATGACTCCAGAACATGGTCCCTTGATTTATGAAGGTAAGGCTAAAAGGATTTTTGGCACATCTAATGATGAAGAAGTTCTAGTTGAATTTAAAAATCAAGCAACTGCCTTCAATGCGTTAAAGCGTGCAGAGTTAGAGGGGAAAGGCCGATTGAATTGTCAAATTTCAGCGTATCTCTTTGAAATCCTCCAATCAGCCGGTATTCCAACTCATTTTCTTGGCTTGGCTTCTGATGAATGGATGGTTGCTCAGCGAGTAGAGGTGATTCCTTTGGAAGTTGTCCTTCGCAACGTTGCAACTGGCTCGCTGTGTAAAGAGACACCCATTGTTATGGGAACTCAACTCGAACCTCCATTACTTGATCTTTATTACAAGGATGACAGCTTGGCGGACCCTCTTCTTACAGAAGCGAGGTTGGAATTGCTTGGAGTGGTTGATTCGAATCAGCGCGTTGAGATTGAGAGGCTAGCCAGATCAGTGAATGACTTGTTGAAGTGTTTTTTTGAAAAATTAGACCTTCAGCTAGTGGACTTTAAGTTGGAAATTGGTGTTAATAGGGCCGGTCAACTTCTTGTTGCTGATGAAATCAGTCCTGACACTTGCAGAATCTGGGATAAACGAGTTAATAACACAAAAGCTCGAATTCTCGACAAGGACCGCTTCCGTCAGGATCTTGGAGGTGTGCTTGATGCATACGGGGAAATCCTCAAACGAATTCAAGAAGTCTCCTCTAAGCCTCGCAATTGCAGTTAAGGTCGGCCAACGTTTAGGGCTTTCATTCGCCTGATTCCTCTTCTATTAATGGCAAGATTTCCCTACAGCAGACCTTCCTGTGTACTTAGAAGAGGTGTATTTGGATTGGTACTTGCGCTTCCTATCCTGGCAGGGACGGCAGATTCAAAGCGGACTGATGGTCTAGATAGTTCAAGGAATGACTTGTTGAAGAAGCAATCATTTGATCTTGCACAGTCAGTCAACCTTAATGAAAATGTTGAGGTTGAAACGGGCCAAGAGAAACCGGCTCAAGTCCGTGATCAGTCAAAAGAAAAAGTTGACCAACCTTCAGAACAGACTCGCGTTCTTATCAGTGAAGTAATCATTGAGGGCCTGGATGGCCACCCAGAAAAGGAACGTTTAGAGTTTGCTGCTTATGATGCAATGAAGATTCGCCCTGGAAGCAGGGTAATTAAAGATGAATTAAAGATTGATTTAAATTCAATTTATGCTACAGGTTGGTTTTCAGGCGTACGTGTAGAACCAATAAATGGTTCTTTAGGAGTTCAACTCTTAGTAAATGTCCAGCCTAATCCTTTGCTTACTAAAGTCCAAATTGAACCTAAAAATAGCTTACTTACGGATGAAGTCTTAAGAGAAACTTTTAGAGCTGATTTTGGTAGAACTCTTAACCTAAATATACTGCAGCTTCGTTTGAAAAGTTTAAGGAAATGGTATTTAGATCAGGGTTACTCTCTAGCTAGAATTTCAGGGCCAAATAGAGTTACTCCAGGAGGTATTGTTCAACTTAGTGTGATAGAAGGGGCTGTCGCTGGTGTTGAAATTAAATTCCTAAATAAAGAAGGTGAACCTAATGATGAGAAAGGCCAATTAATTTCTGGTAAAACACGCCCATGGGTAATTAAACGGGAAATTTCTGTTCAACCTGGTGATCCTTTTAATAGAAATCAATTAGAGTCTGATATAAAAAGATTATATGCAACATCACTCTTTAGTGATGTAAAAGTGACGCTTCAACCAGTTGCTGGCCAGCCTGGTAACGTCACAATAGTTTTAGGGATCACAGAGCAGTCCACAGGATCACTTTCAGGGGGTATTGGCTTTAGTCAAAGTCAAGGGGTCTTTGGACAAATAGGACTAGACGAAACCAACTTGATTGGCAGATCTTGGAAGAGTAGCTTGAAGTTAACCTACGGCCAATATGGCGGATTAGTTAACTTTTCCCTTACAGATCCATGGTTAAAAGGAGATAAGCACCGGACATCATTCCGCTCATCATTTTTCCTTAGCAGAGAAATTCCTCAAGAATTTCGTAGTCAATCAGGAGGAAGCTTTCGCACAGCTTCTGATTATCATGATGGTGGAACATATCACGCTTACAATATAAATTCAACTAAACATAGCAATGGTACATTTGCTTCAGTTGCGGCTGCAAAAGCTGATAGTCCTACTAAAAGTTGGTTTGATTATGAAGGTGATTCTGTAGCACTTGAACGAGCTGGAGCTGGGTTCGTTTTCTCAAGACCTTTGAATGGTGGCAATCCTTATAAGAAAGTACCTTGGAGTGTTGCCTTAGGGGTCAATTTTCAAAGAGTTAGACCTATTGATTACGCGGCGAATAGTCGACCTTATGGTGTGTCGACAAATACTCTCAGAAATGGTCAGGCTGTAGATGATGATGTTATTTGTGTAGCTTTCAACTGTGCAACAGAAAACAACCTTGTTGGTGTAAGAGCTGCTACTACATATAACAACTTGAATGATTCTAGAAACCCTACTTCTGGAGACTTTGCAAGTCTCGCAACTGAACAATATATCTCTGTGGGGGAAGACTCACCAACATTTAACAGGGTTAAAGCTGGTTACTCTCATTTCTTTCCAGTTAATTGGTTGAGGATATCGAAGGGTTGCAGACCAAAGTCTGGTGAAAACTTAAATTGTCCTCAAGCTGTTGGTGTCCTATTTAAAGCCGGGACTGTTGTTGGAGAGCTGCCTCCATACGAAGCTTTTTGTCTAGGAGGCTCGAGTTCAGTTAGAGGATGGACTTCTTGCGATTTAGGTGTAGGAAGAAGTTTTGGAGAAGCCACAGTTGAATACAGGTTCCCTATTTGGGGGATCGTTTCAGGAGCATTTTTTGTTGACGCAGCCTCTTCTTTAGGCACTCAAGGACTTGTCCCTGGTAAGCCAGGGCAGCTTTTAGAAAAACCTGGAGGAGGTTTCTCTCCAGGTACAGGGGTGATAATTAATACCCCTGTTGGTCCAATCAGGATTGAAGCTGCCAATCAGAACCTCGATGGTGAAATGCGCTTCAATCTTGGAGTTGGTTGGAAGTTTTAGTGGTGTTTTGGCCCAATGACTATGAGGGGGCATGGACCCTTTCCAATTCAGTGAAACGTAAAGGAGTTTGTTTGCACACTGGGTATGAGTCAGAAGTCCGTTTGTTCCCATCTGATTTACCTGGCTTCTATGTTTCATGGCGAGAAGCCAATGAACCTCCCTTGCTTCTTAAACCAGATCAGGTGAGGGAAAGCAATCTCTGCACTACTCTTGAGGTCGGAGGTCGTCGGCTGACAACCGTAGAGCATTTACTTGCTGCTTTGTCAGGTTGTGGCTTAACCCATGTGCACATGGAAGTCACTACAGATGAAATACCCCTGTTAGATGGCTCGGCTCATGGTTGGGTAGAAGCTATTGAAGAGGTTGGGATTAGACCTGCTTCTTCTCCTCGCATTGATCAGCTAAAGCTAGATAAACCATTGGCAATTAATAAAGGAGACAGCATGATTGTTGCAACTCCTGCAGAGAAGTTTTGTTTAATTGGGATAATTGATTTTCCATATGAGGCTATTGGTCAACAAATGTTTTCCATTGAGTTAACCCCTCAAAGCTTTGTTAAGGAAATTGCTCCAGCAAGGACTTTTGGATTTGTTGATCAACTAGATCAATTGAAGAAAGCTGGTTTGATTAAGGGTGGAAGTATTGAAAATGCCTTGGTTTGTAATGGTGACAGTTGGATGAACCCCCCATTGAGATTTGAAGATGAACCGGTTCGACATAAGCTCTTGGACTTGATAGGTGATTTGGCATTGGTTGGGTTCCCTAAAGCACAAGTTCTGGTTTACAAGGGTTCTCACTCACTTCATGGTGAATTTGCTAATGAACTCTTAAAAGCATGCTCTCAAAATTACTAATCCCTTGAACGATTCTTCCGCTAATTCAGTTGTTTTAACTAGTGAGCAAATTATGGGGCTTTTGCCCCATCGTTATCCTTTTGCTTTGGTTGACCGAGTGGTTGAGCATGAACCAGGCAAGAGGGCTGTAGCTATTAAAAATGTAACTCTGAATGAACCTCAGTTCCAAGGGCATTTCCCTGATAGGCCTTTAATGCCTGGGGTTTTGATAGTAGAGGCAATGGCACAAGTTGGCGGCCTTATCGTGACTCAGATGCCAGATTTGCCAAAGGGGCTTTTTGTTTTTGCCGGTATAGATGGTGTTCGTTTTCGTAGGCCGGTTGTTCCAGGTGATCAGCTAAAAATTAATTGTGAGCTCATTAGTCTGAAGCGAAAGCGCTTTGGGAAAGTTCGTGGTGAAGCTACGGTTGATGGACAGCTCGTATGTTCTGGTGAACTGATGTTTTCTTTGGTGGATTGAGAATTATGAGTGAGCATAGTAATACTTCAGCTTTTAGTATTGACAAATCAGTGCAGATTCACCCTTCTGCTGTTGTTGATTCACATGCTGAAATCGGTCAAGGTGTGATTATTGGACCGGGTGTATACGTTGGACCAGATGTAAAGATTGGATCTCAAACAACTATTGGAGCTAATGCAGTTTTAGATGGAAAATTGATAATTGGATCTAAAAATAGGATTTTCCCTGGGGCTTGTTTAGGCCTTGAACCTCAAGACCTTAAGTATCGAGGGGCGTCTACGAAAGTGGTTATTGGAGATAAAAATACAATTAGGGAATGTGTAACTATTAATAGGGCAACTAATGAGGGTGAAGAGACAAAAATTGGCAATGGTAATTTGTTGATGGCTTATTGCCATTTAGGCCATAATTGTCTTCTTGGTAATGGGATTGTGATGTCTAATGCGATACAAGTTGCTGGTCATGTTGTTATTGAAGATAGAGCTGTAATAGGAGGTTGTTTAGGTATTCATCAGTTTGTTCATATCGGCCAACTTGCCATGGTGGGAGGTATGACAAGGGTAGATAGGGATGTCCCTCCTTTTTGCCTGGTAGAAGGTCACCCTGGAAGGATGCGTGGCCTTAACCGTGTTGGACTTCGCCGGAATGGCTTAGAAAACAAAAAAGGAGGAGAGCTTCGTCAGTTACAAGAAATCTGGACCTTTTTGTTTCGTTCTGAGAATGTATTGGCTAAAGGATTGGATTTGGCTAGACAACAAAATTTGATGCCTTCTTCTAAAAATCTTTGTGATTTTTTAGAGGCTTCTATTCAGAAAGGGCGTAGGGGACCTATGCCTATAAATATTTCGGCGAATTAATGATGCGGTTGCTTATCAGCACCGGCGAAGTCTCAGGAGATTTGCAGGGGAGCCTTTTAGTTGAGGCTTTAAAGCGTGAGGCAGCAAGAAGGTCGTTGCGGTTGGAATTGGTTGCTCTTGGTGGACCAAGAATGAAGGCGGCTGGGGCCGAGTTGATAGCTGATACCGCCAAATTGGGAGCTATTGGCCTTTGGGAAGTCCTTCCGTATGTGTTGCCAACACTCAGAGTTCAGTCCAGGTTGGATAAATACTTAAAGAAGACGCCCCCAGATGCAGTTGTATTAATTGATTACATGGGGCCAAATATTCGACTTGGGAATAAATTGCGACGCTTACAACCGGATATCCCTATTGCTTACTACATCGCGCCTCAAGAATGGGCTTGGCGACTTGGTGATGGGGGCACTACAGATTTGATTGGTTTTACTGACAGAATCCTCGCAATTTTCAAGGCAGAAGCTGATTTTTATTCGAACAGAGGTGGAAATGTGATATGGGTTGGCCATCCGATGCTTGATACTTTGAAGCCTTTGCCCAAGAGGAGTGATGCCCTTAAGAAATTGGGGATTCAAAATGATCAGAAGCTATTACTTGTATTGCCAGCGTCAAGGACTCAAGAGCTTCGTTATTTAATGCCAACTTTAGTCAAAGCTTCAGCAGCCCTTCAGAAGCGTGACCCTAGTATTAAGGTTCTTATTCCTGCAGGCTTGGCTCATTTTGAAGGGCTAATCAACAAGACGTTAAAGGATCAAAGAGTAGATGGTAAGGTAATTCCAGCGAGTCAAACTGATGCTCTTAAACCATATTTATATGCTGCAGCTGATCTTGCTTTAGGGAAGTCTGGGACTGTCAATATGGAGTTGGCATTGAATGGAGTTCCACAAATAGTGGGCTACAAAGTTGGTAGATTAACGGCTTTCTTGGCAAGAAAAATCCTTCGTTTTCATGTTGATCATATTTCTCCAGTGAATCTTTTACTTGAAGAGAGATTATTACCTGAGTTAGTGCAAGATGAGTTCACTTCTGAAAGCTTAGTTGAGCTGGCTATCCCTTTGCTAGAGAATCATCAGACTCGTTCATTGATGTTGGATGGTTATCGGCGTTTAAGAGAGAGGCTTGGTGCGACTGGAGTTACTGACAGAGCTGCAAAAGAGATTCTTGACTTAGTTAGCAAATGAAGGATATTTTTATGAATTTTAATAAGTCAATCGCACACTTTTTATTATTTATTTTCCTAATCTTATATCCTTGTGTATTACCTTCTATAGCCGAAGAAGCTATTTTTGCTGGAGGATGTTTTTGGTGCCTTGAGCATGATTTAGAGGCTTTGCCTGGCGTAGTTTCAGTTGAGAGTGGATATAGTGGAGGAGATCTTCCTTCGCCAACTTATGAGCAGCACAAAGGTCACCAAGAGTCAGTAATTGTTTACTTTGATGCTGAACAAATTAGTTATGAAAAACTCTTAAGAAGCTTTTGGCGCAATGTAGACCCATTTGATTCTTCAGGTCAGTTTTGTGATCGAGGTGATTCATACCGCCCAGTAATATTTGCTAAAGATGAGAATCAGCAAAAAGAGGCTTTAATTAGCTTTGAAAAGGCTTCAAATGAGCTCTCGAAGCCTTTAAAAGATATCGAAGTAGAGATTCAACCTGCAAAACAGTTTTGGTTGGCAGAGGATTATCACCAGAATTTTGCAGACCGGAATAAATATAAGTACAAGTTTTATAGATATAGCTGTGGTCGAGACGCTCGACTTGATGAAATATGGGGGGAAAGAGCTAGAACTTCAACAAAATGGCAACCCTGAGTCAGCCAAATATAAGGAAAAAATAAAATCAGTATCATCGCGATACCTTCTTGGGACTGAAAAAATGCGGGTTTTCACCCATGCCATCTTCTTGAAAAATTGACTACCATTCATCCCAGGTTTGTGGGGAACTTGTATGTATCTGCTGACAGTTAAGGATGGTTTGGTGACACGTCATGTTGGCCCTTATCCAACGCCAAAGCAGGCGTCTGATGATTTAGATCGGGTTTTGTCTTCTTGCTCAGATAGGGCTCGTTGGCAAATTCATGCACTTGAAAGCCCTAAACATCGCTCCTTTGCCGACCGACTTCATTCGAGAGGGCAAGTTGTTGCTGCGGCCTCTTGAAATATGTTGCCTAAAGTCTGTTTATAAATAAATAGTTCTTAACTGAACATCTCATTAATTTTCTTTGCATGCCCAATTTACAAGAGTTCTTACTCCGAAGCCTGTAGCACCTGCAGGATCTATGTCCCTATCTTTGTCTGTCCATACGGTGCCTGCGATATCAATATGGGCCCATTGAATTGAATCGCCCACGAACTCTCTTAGAAATAGTGCTGCTGTTATTGACCCTCCTGGCCTAGGACCAGTGTTTTTGATGTCAGCAAGCTTTGATTTAAGACCTTCTTTATATGAATTTGGTAGAGGCATTCTCCAAAGACCTTCTCCAGCAGCATTGGCTGCTTCAAGAAGGCTTTTAGCGAGATCGTCACTTTCACTCCATAGCCCTGCTATCTCATCACCTA
Organism: Prochlorococcus sp. AG-363-A16; assembly: GCA_003280345.1. Taxonomy (GTDB): domain Bacteria; phylum Cyanobacteriota; class Cyanobacteriia; order PCC-6307; family Cyanobiaceae; genus AG-363-A16. The sequence continues at coordinate 57,487 of QCFB01000009.1, read as the reverse complement.
GAGCAATAACGCAAGCTCCTGTGAGTGTGGCCAGGTCGACGATTGCATCTGGCTCGAGAGCACTTGCGTATATAAGTGCATCGGCGAGAGTTAGCCTGCCTTCTGCATCAGTGTTGTTTATTTCTATAGTTTTGCCATTTGACGCTTTTACGATGTCGCCTGGATGAACGGCAGAACCATTCACCATGTTTTCGCAAGCAGCCACAATGAAGTGCACCTCAATGCCTGAAGGTTGTAATTCACCAATTGCTCTGGCTGCGCCAAGTACAGCTGCACTTCCACCCATATCAAACTTCATCATTTCGATTTGAGCGGCGCCTACCTTGAGGTTATACCCACCTGAATCGAAGGTAAGACCTTTCCCAACCATGGCAAGGCGACGTGTTATTTGCCCTTGAGACCGATAGGTGAGATGAATGAATTTGGGTTTCAGATCTGACCCCTGTGCAACGGCAAGGTATGCCCCCATACCTCTGGATTTGCAGTCCTCTTCTTCCAAAACCTTTGATTGGAGGTTGTACTCTTTGGCAAGCTGAACAGCAGTTTCTGCCATAGCTGCAGGAGTTAGCTCATTTGGGGGAGCCCCGACGAGCTCTCTCGCAAGTTCAACGCCTGCGCATATTGGCGAGACTTGGCTCAGACACTTTCCAGCAGGTCCTTGTAGGCCAATTAGTTCAAGTTCTTCTGGCTTCTTTTGAGGCTCTGGTTCGTTGCGGAACCTTAGATCTGTAAATAGGCATAGCTGACATGCTTCTGCTACTGCTTTGGCTGCTGATGCGGGCTCAAATAGCTCCCATGGGAAAAAAACGCCTAATTTACCTGAGGTACCTAGACAGGTTCTTGCTCCATTTGCGGCTGACTTTCGAAGAATTTCAAGATTGAGATTTTCGGGTTTTCCAAGACCGACAACAATTATTTTTTGAGGCTTTTTTTCGATCAAGTTGAAACTAGCAACTTCACCTTCTTTTGCAGAGAAACCGGTTTCTTTTAAGTTCTCGAGTAAAGAACTTAAAGAGCTTTCCTCAAATTGCTCAAGTTGATTTTTGACGTTGTCTTCGAGCAGGCCCAAGATAAGTGCTGATCCATTCCAGCCTTTTAGTCCCGTTGGATTGAGGGAAATTTGCATGTGCCACTAATGGGGATATTGATCCTAGCTTCGTTATTTAGTGGATCTCTGCTGTAAAGGGAGTTGCCCATCTAGATCTTGTTTCCTTATTGAATGGAGGAAGCCATCTTTGAATTAGTTCTTGCTCAAGGTTTCTTCTCGATCGGGTGCTTTCTGGGACATCAGTCCAGAAACGGATACTTAGCTCACTTTTTAGGCCGGCACTCCCTAGCGCTTCTGAGTAGGCAGAGAGGTAGGCCTTGCAATCATGCTCTCCTTTCCAGCGACGATCTGCTGCGATTGTTTCCCCTACATAAAGCAATAAATGTGCATCCATATCTTCTTGATGGTCAATAACTAAGTAGACAGCAGGACCATGATGTGGGCTCTGTGGCCAACGCCAAAAATTCAGTGGTAGAGGTACGAGGCTTAATGGCTCCAACTCGTCAATGGAACTTTTATGTGTTTCTGCAAAAAGAGAACCTTGTTGGTTGGTGCAACCCTCGCCTTTGAAAAACTTCGTCTGATGGGAATGAACTTTTTTTTGCCAATCTTGCAAGAGATCTCTGCTTAGTTTTAACTGTTGGTTTGGGGTTATTGAATTGACACTAAGTATGTGATCTTCAAACAGGTTCCCTTGCCTTCGAAATGGATTCACTTCTTAGCATCCTGGAGGAAGGGTTGGGCCTGCTGATTTTGTTCCAAAGCGAACACCTCCAATTAATTGTTCAACACAAGAAGGAGGCAAGGTAAGTCGTTCTTGCAAATCTGCGAGATTATTGAACAGTTGTTTTTGTCGCTCCCTAACCAGGCGTTGAACCCTGTCATCAGACCAGTTAAGATTTTTTTTGATAATTGATGGAGTTGCATAATTGATATCAATTGGTGGTGCTTGTTCAAGAGGAGGTGAGCCCCCATACCAGCGAAAAATCAAGTATGGAGTCCAACTTTCAGCAATATCTGGAGATAGGTCTAGAAGCTTACAAAGGTCTTCATTCCCACTTAGTTGTACCCCGCCTTTTTGTAGCCTTAACAAAAGTTTGATCATTGATTCCGTGCAACCAGGAAGGCTTCTCCAGTCAGAAGCTGTAGCACGGTTTACATCTACCAGAGGTGAGCCGTTGGGTTGAACCTTGGCTTGTTTTTGCTTAATTGCTTCAAGTTCGCGCTCTATATCATCTTCTTTCAGGGGCGCACTTTGTTCGATTTTTTTGTTGCGAGGTAAATGACCAGAGAGCTTAAGCACTTGACGCGCTAGAGGATCCAACCAGTGGCTTCGGACCATTACTCAGGACTTTGCTTAAGCAGACATTAACGACCTTGAGCTCCTTATGAAACGTTTATTGGGGTACAAATTTACTTAGGCAGATGTCATGTTGCTTAATTAGAACTTCAATTGGCTTTGAGACCTAAATTTATTGGGAGAAAATTTGACTCGCTCTTTATTTCATTTGATGGTCATGCCTTTCGGTGTGGTTCTCACCCCTTCCTCAATTGGATAATTTCAGAGAGAATCCATATCAATTGCAACCATGACGACTTGCTATCCCAAGTGATAAATATGTTGAACTTAGACAAAGTTGAGCGAATAGAACTGGCTTTGTTTTTGTTTGTTCGCTCAGAACCCTTTGAAATCAGGCGTGCTAACTAAAGGGAAAGGGTTATGAATTTTTTTGAATCCGAAATCGTTCAGGAGGAGGCAAAAAGGCTTTTTGCTGATTACCAGCAATTGATGAAGCTCGGTTCTGAATATGGAAAGTTTGATCGCGAAGGCAAGAAGATGTTTATTAAAACTATGGAGGAGTTAATGGAGCGCTACAGAGTATTCATGAAGCGTTTTGAGCTCTCTGAAGACTTTCAAGCAAAGATGACGGTTGAACAATTAAGAACTCAACTGAGCCAATTTGGCATTACCCCTGAACAAATGTTCGATCAAATGAATAAGACATTAGAGCGTATGAAGACTCAGCTCGATCAATCCTCCACTTGAGTGAAGGCCTGCCATTTACGATCAGCTCAGATTCAGAAGCGTTTTCCATGCCGGACAAGACAAAAAGATTACCGGCGTTGCTTGCAAGAGGCATAGCAGATCTTTTTCCTCTTGGGACAAGTCAAGACCAGAACCTTGCGTTGCGTTTGCAAGAGTCCTCTCAGCAAAAGAAACCTTTAAGAATAAAACTAGGAATTGACCCAACCGGTACTGATATTCATTTGGGGCACAGCATTCTTTTTCGCAAGCTACGTGCTTTTCAGGATGCAGGTCATTTGGCTGTTGTGATTATTGGAGACTTCACCGCTCGCATTGGAGACCCTACGGGTAAAAGCAAAACAAGAGTTCAGATGTCATCTGAACAGATTGAAGCGAATTCAATTTCATATCTTGAGCAGTTGGGTTTTGGTAAACCACCTGAACAATCATTATTAGATTTCACTACTCCAGGGCGTCTTGAAGTCCGACGGAATAGTGAATGGTTGGCTGACCTTGATTTGAATAAAGTTATTGACCTTCTTAGTACTTCTACTGTTGGACAGATGCTTGCAAAAGAGGATTTTGGGAATCGTTATTCTTCAGGCATACCGATATCTCTTCATGAGTTTTTATATCCTTTATTACAGGGCTACGATTCTGTAGCAGTAGAAGCAGATATAGAGCTTGGGGGTACAGATCAGAAGTTCAATGTGGCAATGGGTCGAGATTTGCAGAGTCATTTCAATAAACGTCAGCAGTTCGGTTTGTTGATGCCAATACTGGTTGGGCTTGATGGTGTGCAGAAGATGAGTAAGAGTCTTGGTAATACAGTTGGCGTGAATGAGGATCCTCTTTCGATGTATTCCAAATTGGAAAAGGTCTCAGATTCTCTTGTGAAAAATTATTTGACGTTGTTAACTGATTTAGATCTAGAGACATTGCCTTCTAACCCTCGAGAGCTTCAAAAAACCATGGCTCTCGCAATTACAGAGCAATTCCATGGACGATTAGCGGCAGAAGGAGCTAAGGCTGATGCTGCAAGGTTAATTAGTGGTTCTAAAGATTCAAATGCCGAGGTTCAGGAGGCTTCAATCTCAGCGATTAAGTTTCCAGTTAAAGCATTTTATTTGCTAAGTGCTATTGGTTTATGTTCAAGTAGCAGTGAAGCTAGGCGTCAGATTCAAGGAGGAGGAGTGCGCTTAGATGGCGAGAAATTAACTGATCCAAATTTGGAATTTCTTAATAAAAGTGTTCTTATTGGTAAGGTTTTGCAGTTAGGCAAAAAAAATTTTAGACGTCTGGCAAGCTGAACCAAATATCTAAGTAGCCCTAAATGTCGCCCATGTCTAACTCTGCAGATAAATTAATTCTTGCACTCGATGGGATGGATAAATGCGCGGCATTGCAATTAGTTGAGCAGATACCTGGATTGCGTTGGGTCAAAGTTGGCTTGGAATTATTTGTTAGCTCTGGTCCTGAGGTAATAGTTGATTTCCGCAAAAGGGATGTGCGAGTTTTTCTAGACCTTAAGTTTCATGATATTCCTGTGACAATGGAAGGCGCTTGTCTCCAAGCAGCAAGAACAGGCGCAGAGATGATCACGGTACATTCTTGTGCAGGAATCAATGCGCTTAAAGCCGCAAAAGCTGCAGTCGTGCAAGGCTCTGGGGAGGCGGGACACCCTATCCCTACTCTCTTAGGTGTCACTGTGCTTACAAGCTGGGCTCAAAACCGCTTCGCAAAAGAACTATTCATTGATCAGCCTTTAGATGAACGGGTGCAGTGCTTGGCTCGGCTGGCTGCCGATGCAGGCCTTGACGGATGTGTTTGCTCTCCTCAAGAAGTGGGGAGTTTGCGGAAAAACTTTCCTAATTCATTTGAGCTGGTCACACCAGGTATTCGTTTGAAGGGATCTGATATTGGAGATCAAGTGAGGGTAAAAAGCCCTTCAGAGGCAATTTCCGAGGGGGCTTCACGCATAGTTGTGGGGAGACCGATTACTTGTGCCTCTGACCCTGAAATGGCTTTTAATGATTTTTGCAGAGAGCTAAAACTTGTTCAATGAGACTCACCAATCTTTGGCTCGGTTCGTGCCCATAAGCGTTTGATATTGCTTCTATGTCTCCATATCACAATTGCCATAGTTACTACACTTAACGCTAGGTAAGCAGGACGGTAGATATTTCCATGAAAGCTCAGAACCATAAGTAAAGGGAGGCTTAGAGCTGTAATAACGCTAGACAAAGACACAATTTTGCTAAAGCTTAAAACTGTTAAAAAGACTCCTAAGCAGGACAGTCCTACTGGCCATGAGAGTCCTAAAAGCATTCCTAGGCCTGTGGCTACAGCTTTGCCTCCTTTCCAACCGAGCCAAATTGGCCAAATGTGACCAACTACAGATAGAAGGCCTGCAATGACCTGCCAGTTGTCATTTAATTGGAAGTTTTTTGCAATGAGAACAGCCGCTATTCCTTTCCCGACATCTATTAAAAAAACTACAAGGGCTGGAACCTTGCCAAAATGACGCAGAACATTTGTTGCACCTGTAGAGCCTGATCCAAGTTGACGGATGTCAACTTGCGCGAGCCATCTTCCTGCTATATATCCACTTGGAATAGATCCCAGTAAATAACTAATTGAAAGGGTAAATAATCCCAAAATTGGAGTGGAGAAATTCATCAAAGTAGCTCTTCCTCTGAATAAAGCTCTTCTGGACCAGCAGCAAAAGCAAGCCAAAGAGGGAATTGAAGTACAGGAATCTCAACACTTTGTTCGGCAGCATCTATGAGTATTAATGGAACTTCTCCTCTCTCTTCTAATCGATCTGCTCGATCAACAACCCCATCAGCACGCTCGAAAAGAACTATCCCACTGCTTGGTCCAAAGTCTTCTCTTCCAAGCCCTAACGCATCTTGGAGTCCTCTTCTCCATTCCCCAAGCCTTTCTGGTTGACTTGCTAAAACAAGCGTTTGAAAACGGTCTCCATATAGCTCTCCAAGAATTGAAATCAAGGCTGCTCCTATCAGAACATTCCTTGACCTATTCCCTCGGCTTGGTTGCGCACCTCTTCCTCCCATGCTGAAGAACCAGTCTTCAAGAAGCTCAATGTCTTTGGTGTCTAGGCTGCGGCGCAATTTCCATGGATCAGCATAGAAATCTGGTTGCCCGAGAAATTGTTCTAGACATTCACGAATTAGTGACTCATCAGGCTTGAAAGTGTCAGATATAGCGGGGATGGTTTCGACTTTTGCTTTCTCTTCTGATGATTGATTCTCATCGAGTGGTGAAGGTTGGACGACAACGGGTTGAACTACAAGCTCAAGTTGTTCAGCAGATTGGGCTAGAGACTGAAGCGCTCCGGTTAAATAGTCTTGAAACCCTTTTACTCGTCTCGCAATTGAGTCTGATTGTCCAGAAAAAGAGTTATTTATTTCTTTTTCAAGTTTGTTTTTTTTTGTGGTGAGCTCTGTAATTTCCTTCTCAAGTTCTTGACGTTTGTTTTGGAGCTCAGTTAATGCAAGTGAAAGAAGAGGCTCTATAGAAGTTTTGCTTTGATCTTGTTGATTGTCCTTTAGTTGATCAACTTGTTCTTGAGAGGAAGATACTTCATTGATTGATTCTTTCAAATTAGATTCATTTAATACACTTCCATCTGTAGAGGTTTCTTTGGAATTGGGGAGGTCAGCTTCAGCCATGAAATATTAAATGGGAGTTATGTAGTTTTAGGAGAGAGTTTTATCTTCTTGGTTAGGTTTTTCTAGTCTGCCTACTCTGAGACGTAATTGATTTTGAAGCTCTATAGGATCAAAAAGGATGGGGAGGAGATGTGGGCTTGCTTCTTCTCGGAAGTAAAGGATCCCCGGCAATTTTGGTAAGAAAAGTCTCCAGGCAAGCCAATATTTGAAGGGGAAACGACGGAGTTCACGTCCTAATTGCCAAACAACAAGATCACTTTTGGTGAATTCCAATCGGAGAATGAAGCATTGCAATAAAAGGAAAAGCCCAAAACTGCTTATAAATATTGAAAGCCAGGGATGAAATGGTAGCGCCAAAAGGGTCGGTCCAAAAATAATTATGAGCAAGGGCAACCTTGGTGAAGGGTTGAGTATGACGCTCTCAGTAGAACTTGGTTTTGCAGAAGTAGGTGCCATTATCCAAAAAGAAGTTGGGTAAGTAAAACATCCATTAAAGAAACAGTGACCAAAGTCATGACAACAGCCCCCGTTGTACTAGTGCCAACTTCTTTCGGTCCTCCACGGGTAGTTAACCCCCATCCACATGCAAGAACTGCAATAAGCATTCCAAATACCAAAGCTTTGATAAGCATGAATGGCAAGTCACTCATGCTTAACCAATCTCTTACGGATTCCCAGAACACATCAGGAGGAATTTGGTAAAGAGCAGTGCTGCTGATTTGTCCACTCCAAAGTGCAACACTGAAAAAAAACAGGCATTGAACCGGTGCCATTATTACCATTGCTATCAACCTTGGAACAACTAAGTATTCGATTGGGTCTGTCCGCAACATTGTGATGGCATCAATTTGTTCAGTGACTTTCATCGTCCCGAGTTGAGCGGCATAAGCTGTTGCGACTTTCCCTGTTAGGAGTGTTGCAGTAAGCAAGGGGGCAATTTCTCTAGCCATTCCAATAGCTAGAAGTCCACCCACCTGAGAACCTACGCCTTGTTTACTTAGTTCAGCGGCGACTTGGATATTAAATACTGTGCCAGCGGCTACACCAGTAATAAGGACAATAAGAAAGCTGCCAGGCCCAGCTTCCATTAGTTGGTCGGATAGGTCGCTTGAATTAATGCGACCCTTGGCTGTCGCTGTAATTGCTTGACCTCCGATCATGAGGCTTTTTCCAAGTCGAGTAAGCCAGCGAGGTGAGTTCATTAATTTGCGGCCTGGAGATGAGCTCCACGATCAGGCCAGCGTCTCATCAGAAGAAGGCCTATCGCAACACACGTTGCTGGAATAACTCCCATGCAGAGGCGAATCATTAGTTGGGCGTTGTCTGGCTGCTCTAGGCAGCTGATTGACTCTGCGCAATTAATGCCTGATCGATATCCTGCTATTGAGAGCAGTAACCCTAGTAATTGAACGCTAATTCCAATTCCAATTTTCTGAATTAAGACCATCCAGGCGGTATAGATTCCTGCTGGCTTTTCAGGATCGGCATCAATTGCATCCGGTAATAGTGACCAGGGAATTAGATACGCGGTAGACGCACCAAACCCTGTAATCAAAATCATTGTGAGCAACGCCGCTATCTTTAACATTTCTTGGCCGTCAATAGCTAAATAGCTGTTTAAAGAGGCTTCTATTGAAAGAGGCGGCAATAAAGAAGCAAATATGCATGAAGTAATCCATAATGCGCCTCCCCAGTAGAGGGCTGAAATCCTTCCAAACTTGTTGGAGTAAAAGCTCCATACTTGCAGTCCTAATAGAGCACTTAGTTGAAAAGGTATAGGTATCCATTTAGAAAGTTCTGTAGGGACTTTCATTACCTGTTCGAGATAAATAATCGAAACTGTTTGCATTAGTTGCAACCCACACCAAAGCAATAGATAAAGCCCAATAACCTTTAGGAACCTTTCATTGCGCAAGATACGTTTCATCTGTAGCCGGAATGGCTCGGATTTGATGATTGGCTTCCTAGCTTTCTTGGCAAAAGGAGCTAAGCCCCAGCAAGACAGCAAAGTGGCTAATGAGGCAATTGTCCCTGTAATTCTTCCCATTGGGAAAAAGCCCTGATCCCCACCAGATAGAAGTCTTGCTGCAATAACAAGACCAATTAATCCAGCCAAAATTGAACCAGTGAACCTGGCTGCGTTTAATCGTGTTCGTATAGATGTTTCTTGTGTTAGCTCAGTTGATAGTGCTGCGAAGGGAAGGTTTACGCACGTGTACGCGGTCATAAGCAGAACCGCAATGAACATGTAATAAATGGTTTTTTGTGTTGTATCGCCCAAGGGGACCCACCACATTGCAGCAAGACTTATGCCAAGAGGAACCGCTGCTCCAATCATCCATGGCAATCTTGGCCCCCAGCGACTTTGAGTGTGATCGCTTAGCCAACCAATAAGTGGATCATTAATTGCATCCCAAACTTTTATGACCATTAATAATGAGCCTGCAATCAAAGCTGGCAATCCTGCAACCCCTGTGAAGAAGGGGAAAAGGTAGAACCCAAGTTGCGTTGAAGCCAATCCAGTGCCTGCATCTCCTAGTCCATAGGAGATCATTAACCTGCGTCGGGCTCCCTTCTTGAGAGGGTTGTGCATCATCAGGCTGGTTGAAGGGGTAGGCGCAAGGTCATAATGATGTAGCCCTGATGCATAGATCCACTCGATGTTTGGTTGAGTGATTCACTTGTATTAGTGCGGGCGTAGTTTAGTGGTAAAACCTCAGCCTTCCAAGCTGATGATGCGGGTTCGATTCCCGCCGCCCGCTTTAACTATTAAGAATTTAGTTCAGAGTTTGATTTTGGAGGCATATTCTCTTGAAAGAGCGACGATAAGGCTCCGGCTCTTTAATTCAATAACAGATTGATTGGGAATAGGCCGATTGATAAGCGAGTTATCTGGGCTGGATTTAAAGGTATCCAGAATTAGTGTCCAAGTAGAAATTGGTGTAGGCAATTCAAATAACATTGCTTTGCTATATGCATTTAAGCCCATCCACATAACAGAACCCTTCGAACCTTGGTTAATGCTGTAGCTGATTGTATGAGACCAATTGCTCCAATCAGGCTTCTTGAGTTTTACTCCATGCCATTGAACCCATAAGACTTCTTTGCCAACATCTTCAGAGCTTATTTTTTCCTCAGGAAGGACACTTGGACTAAAGAGTTCTGGCACTTGTTTGCGAATAAGTAATAATTTTCTGACAAATCTTTGTAAGGAGATATCGCAATATTCTGGGTCCCAAATCATCCATCCAAGAGGGCTATTTTGACACCATGCGTTATTATTCCCGCCTTGACTTCGACTCACTTCATCTCCCATCAGAAGCATTGGAATTCCTGGTGTAAGTATCAGGCTTGATAAGAGGTTCCTTTGTTGGCGGCTACGCAAACTTTGTAAAGAAGTATTTGTACTAGGACCTTCTATACCATGATTCCAGCTGTTGTTATGATTCTCGCCGTCACGGTTTTCTTCCCCATTAGAGAAATTATGCTTGCTGTTAAAACTAACTAAATCATTAAGAGTAAATCCATCATGAGCAGTGATGAAATTCACGGATTTGTTCTGGGAAGTTTGGTGATCCTTATAAAGATCTGGACTTCCTCTGAGTCGGTCTTTGACATTCCATGTGCTGTTTTTATCACCTTTCCAGAATTTGCGTAAATCATCTCTGAAGTGACCGTTCCAGGTGCTAATTCTCTTGGCAGGGAAATCGGCTAATCGATATAGACCTCCACAATCCCAAGGCTCGCTAATTAGCTTTAGATCACTTAGCAAAGGATCTGCTTCAATTTCTTCAAATAAAGGTGGATTTGACAGTGGAATAAGTTGTTCTCCTCTGGTTAGTGCGATTCCTAAATCAAAGCGAAAACCATCTACTCCGAGTTCATTTGCCCAACATCGCATTGATTCCAGAATTAAACGTCTTACCAATGGACGATTTGCAGCAACTGTGTTGCCACAACCTGTGACATCTAAGTATTGATTGCTTTTGTTTTTGTGGTAATAAGTTGAATCTCCAAATCCTTTCCAGCTAATTAAAGGACCGTTTTGGTCGCCTTCTGTCGTGTGATTGTAGACAACATCCAGAAGAACTTCTATGTCCATATCATGACAAGCAGCAACTAAATCACGTAGTTGATCACGGGCTTTTAAATGTTCTTTATCAACTATGTAATTAAGGTGAGGAGTAAACCAATTGATTGGGCTATACCCCCAGTAATTTTCTTGTCCCGCAGGAGTATCTGATGGGTCAAAGGCGAATATTGGAAGAAGTTCAATTGTTGTTATTCCAAGATCTTTGAGATAAGGAATCTTTTCAGTTAAACCAAGAAAAGTGCCTTGGCGATCAGGAGCAACTTCTGATGCAGAACGACTTGTAAATCCTCCGACATGAAGTTCATATATGACGCTTTTATTCCAGGGGTGCTTAGGACGTGGATGCGATTTGAAATCAAATTGATTCCTCTCACAAACAACTCCCTTTAGGCAGGCATGGAGATTATCTGATTCTCCATGGGCATCAATTCTTTGATAAACATCCCAGCCACTGATTGCTCTAGCACACGGGTCCAATAAAATTTTTTTGCTTCCATATCCTTTTTGATGGATAGTTCGGTAGGCATAACAGCATCCAGCTCCTAACCCTTCTACTTCCACATGCCAGTAATCACCGGAGCGATGCTTGGCTTTTAAATCAATAATTTCTTCTGGATGTGGATCATTTGCTTTTGAAAATATCAGAAGCTCTAGTCCAATAGCTTCTGGAGCTGCTACAGAGAAGTTCACACCGCGTGATGTAATTGTGCTTCCTAATGGCGCGGCACTTCCAAGATGTATCTTTCTCAATTACCTTGAACTACTTGAAGCAGCAAGTATTTATCCCAAATTAACGGCTTAGGTGCCTTTTTCAATCAAATTGAGAGGAGTTCATTAGTTCAGATTTTGAATCCACCACACAAGCTGAGAAAGGGGTTATGGGTATTCCCTCCTAACAATAATTGCCATGGTGGAACTTCTTGGTGGTTGGATTGCGATCCTGAGCCGGTATTAATTGATTGTCCTCCTGTCAATCAAGAGATAATAGATTCCTTGGAAAGGCTTTCTTCAGGCCGCTCTGCGCGAATTTTGCTAACCAATAGAGAGGCTCATGGAAATATTAAGTCCATTCAGGATGTGTTTGGTTGGCCTGTGCTTTTGCAGGAACAGGAGGCTTACTTGTTGCCTGGACTTAAAGGTTTGGAAACTTTCTCTGAAGAACACATAACTGCCTCTGGTTTGCGATTGCTTTGGACACCTGGGCCAACTCCAGGTAGTTGTGTGGTTTACGCACCAGCTCCCTGGAATGTTCTGTTCTGTGGACGTTTGCTAATTCCCACAAATTCAAATCAGTTGGCTTCTTTAAGGACTCCAAGGACTTTTCATTGGACACGCCAGGCGAAGAGCCTCTCAAAACTAAGAGAGTGGCTTCCTTCGGATGCATTGCCATCACTGGCTTCTGGGGCGAGCCTTAGGGCCTTTGGCGATCAAAAAATTGTTGAATGGGAGGCATGGCAGGAGCTTTAAGAATTTCTATGCAGTGTTTCAGACTTGGTATAAAGCATTGCGCCACGGGGTCTTTCGGTTGCCGGCAAGGGATTACCTCCATACCATGAGCGCGTCGAGCTTGTTGGTGACGGATTCCTTTTTTGGATTCGCCGCTTAGCAATCTCAGCTATATCACCCCTTTCCAATGAACAAAGCAGATCTGGTCAACCTGGTTGCAGCACGTACCGAGCTCACTAAGACAGATGTCTCTCTGGTAGTTGATGCCGCAATAGACACAATCATTGATTCTGTAGTGGAGGGCAAAAAGGTCTCCATTCTTGGCTTCGGCTCATTTGAGCCACGCGATCGCTCTGCTCGTCAGGGTCTTAATCCAAAGACTGGCGAGAAAATTAAAATTCCAGCAAAACGTGTTCCTGCCTTCACTGCAGGGAAAATGTTTAAGGATCGTGTGCAGGGCTAACGTTTAGTTCCTAGTCAAAGATTAGTTTCCTTTAGTTCTTCTTGTTTGGGGCTCTGTTTAGGCAGAACCCCAAAAATTTTTATGGCTTCTTCTTTGGAGATTCCTCAGCATCTAAGGAAGTTTTTAGAAGATGGGGAAACCTTACGACTTCAAGGCTACCGAGGCAGGTTTGCACCTTCTCCTACAGGCACTTTGCATTTGGGAAATTTGAGAACAGCCATGATTTCATGGCTCAGAGCTCGCTTGAGTAATGGATTTTGGCTTTTACGTATAGACGATCTAGATACACCTAGGAATCGTCTGGGCTCATCAGAAAGTATTCAAGCTGATCTTTTATGGCTTGGACTTGACTGGGATGGGCCAATAGTTTTTCAGAGCAGTAGAAAGGGCATATATCACTCTGTTTTGTCTGCTTTAAGAAGACAGGGAAGGTTGTACCCATGCAGATGTAGCAGGCGCAATCTGGCGAATCAAATCATTAGCAAAAAAAAGGGCTTTATTTATCCAGGGAATTGCAGAGATCTCAACTTGTCTTGGGGCTGGGAGAAAGGTCGTTTACCAAGTTGGCGGTTGAGAGTCGCTCAAAAGTTCTCATCTAGTTGTGGCGATATAGTTTTGAAACGTTCTGATGGGTTTGTTGCTTACCATCTAGCCACTGTTGTTGATGATTTGACTTTAGGTATTACAGAGGTTGTTAGAGGTGAGGATTTGTTTGTAGCGAAATCTGCTCAATTAGCTGTAACTGATTTGTTGAGTGAGTGGCCGTTGAAATATCAACATGTCCCTCTTCTATATGATGATAGAGGTGAAAAATTTGCCAAGCGTGAAGGCAGTCAAGGCCTAGAAAGGCTTAGGGAGAAGGGGATGAGCTCGGCCAAGATAATTGGTTGGTTAGCAGCGAGCCTCGGCTTAGTACCAATTGGTTCTGAACTAACTGCCTCGGAGTTATTAGCAGACTTAGTTAGGGACGATTCTTGTATTAAGCGTTTATTTGAAAATTAAAAGCTAGTGAAGATAAACCTTTTTTCAATCTTTTTTTATTATTGGACTTGTCTAAATTTGGACTTTTTATTCCATTCTTTAAGAAAAACTTTAGGGGGATTTTTATTTTCAAAAAAAGAACAATTTACCATATATAGTATTCTAATTAAAAAGCCTTCATGCCTTTAACCATGAAGGCTTTTTGGCAATATGAAAATGCATGCTCATTTACTAGAAATGAACACTCAGGACTTTTTTGATCTGCTGTTGAGCAGCAAATAGTTAGAAAAGTTACTTGCTGCTCAAAAAACGATGAGTAGTTTTAGTTGGTTATGTAATAGAAGGCTGCTGCTGCTGCACCCAATATGAAGACTGGGAGGCCAACAAGCAGGTGGGAAGCGCTGAACCCTGCCCCTTTAGAACGCAAAATAAAATATCCGGCACCAGCAGCTCCAGCGGCCAGAGGGAGCGCTGTATGAAGAATGGAAGCTACTGCGTGGTAATCGAAGGAATAGTCGCTGGTCATCCGGATAAGGTAATTTTCTTGCCACACAGATTATCTCAGTAAATGGTTATTAGATCGGGCTTTGGGAGCTTTTTAGTTATTTGATTGATCTTGCTTAAGGTGATTTAAGAAAAAGGACCTTTGTAGAACCTGTAACTTTGCTGGGTTCGACTAGTAAGGTCGAGGGGATTGCCCCTCTTCATCCCTTGATAAGGCGGCTTTGCATGTGCTCAACCAGAGCTTCCTTTTATAACGAAACTACTCTTCAGTAAGTGCGATATCTCAATGAAACAAAAAGACTTTAGAGTTTTGTTGATGGCTGTTTTGATCTTTAGCCCCAATAATGAGAGCATTGCAGGGGAGGGCTCTCCATACTTATTAGAACTTAATTCTTTAGCTAAGGAGTGCTTCAGTACTAGAGACGCTGCCATTTGTGAGAAGGCTTTGATAGTTTCCGAGTCTTTTCAGCGTTATGCAGATTCAAAAGAAAACTATGCATGTCAAAGTCGTTTATTGGGCTTGGGGGCCGATTTGATCATGACACCACTAAACTCTTCAAAAATTGAACCAGCCTTTCCAATACTTGAAGGTGTAAATCTGTTTTGTAGAAATTTTTAGCTAGAAACCCTAGGATTCAAATAATAAATACAGCAAAAGAGGCTCTGCTGTCACTGCGTCTATGGAATTATAAAGTCAATAGAGACTTTGATCTTATTATTAATTCTTCAAACTTAAGAGGAGAAGTTATCTTTAAAAAGTATACGAATTGCTAAACGTTAATCAGTTTTAGTTTTTTGTGACAACTCAATAGTAGGGACAGTAATATTGCTCATGACAATTGTTCAACTTGTTGACTATTCCTTGTAGGGGTTTATTTATGCTTTTGAGCCCAAAACTGTTTTCTTATGCTTGAAAGTGAAAATCAAGTTCTTTTTTGACAAATGTTTCTATTGAAAGGAGGTTTCTAAAAAATGGATGAACTTAAGCAAACAGCGGGCGAGGGTATGGGCGCCAATCAAGATGCTTCAAAGAAAGTTAAGTCAACCGATACATTGGCCAACAAGAAGAAAGTTAAAAAACAAGAAAATTCGAGTGGCAAAGAAGTCCTTTTTAGTATGCCAGGTGGCTTTAAATACAAGCTGCCAGGAAAGAAGCAAAGAATTCTTTTAGGTTCTATTGTCATAGGCCTTAATGCAATACTTGTTTTAGTTGTAGCTCTTTATTTCTATAACCCAAGCTTTCAAGAGTTTATTTACAATGTTGGGCGGGGGTAAGTTTTTAGTCTGTCATTGCATATTAAGTTTATGTGAAGTTGAATCCACAAATAAACAATTTAAAGTCTTTAATGGTTTGAATTATTAACTTATTTTTTATTTTTTTAGGGAACTTCTAATAGGGAATTTCTAAAATGAAGTCCAACCATAATATGCTTCTTAGAAATTAAGTCAGAGTATTTTTCTGAATTTTCATTTAAGAGGCATCAAGACTAGGTAAGTGAAGCTTGCATAAGAATTTCTCTTTTTTCTTATACATGAGCTTTAATGAGTTGCAAGATAATTCGGTTACAGGAGGTAAGTTTGAACTCTGAAAGCCCCCGAAGACCAAAACAACAGAATGATCCGCTTCAACGCAAGACGACTTTGAAGTGGGGCACAGATGGAGAACTCTCTGCTGTAGATATGGCTAGGATCTTAGACAAACTTGCTAAGTCTGAGTTGACGGAGTGTGACTTGGCCTGCACGATAGATGATGAGGCGGGGTGATTATTGCTTTAGGTGCTTTAAAAAAGATATACATTTTTAGAGGTTATAGAATGAACACTATTTGGGTCGTTCCCTAGAGAAATTTAATTTCTGAAGTTTCTATTTTTAATGCACCCTTTCGTAGGGCTGAAGAGATAAGGTCTTTATATTTTTCAATAAAACAAGAAAATTTTAAAAATTAACTCTATACCTGTTTAGAATAATAAAATTTAAAAAGCATAGATGAAAATCATTATTAGTGCCTTGGCCATTGTGGTTGGTATATATTGGATTTTCTCATTTTTTACCGGGTATCGATCTGCTTTTGAGGCTGATCAAGCATGCCATTATGAAAGGTCGAATATTTACGCAGACAATTCCAATTATGATTGTGATCATGACTTGGAAACTAATCAATGGATTCTTTACCATATTGAAGGGAATAATCAGCCTGCTAAGGTTTTAAAAAGATTCAGGTATTAAATTTGTTTCGCTTAAATGGTAATAACCGTCTTTGAATTTAATAATAATGACTGGGTTACTGACAGACAATCTATTTAGACTTTCATCTAGATTTCCTCACTAATTCTCGCGAAAGCCAACGAAACGTGGCATAACTTATTGGCCTTAGAAAAGCAAATGAGAAAAGTTACTCAGCGATATTTAGAAGCAGCCTTTGCATTGATTGATTTTGTGACTCTTTTTTCTTTTCTGGCCTGGGAAGTGATTTTGTTGGCGACTAATCGGTTTGGCTTTACTTGGTGGGCAAAGGTGGAAACGAGCAGTCCAAATATTACCTATTGGTTTGGTCCTTTTTTGACAAAAAAAAGTCTTTTGGTTCATTTGTCAGATTTTTTATCTGAGTTGTCTGATGAAAATGAAAGCAAGAGCAACTCTTTAGTTAAAAGGCAAATTCTTAGATGCTCATGCACTGAGCCCCTAACAATTATTCAAAGTAAAGTTGACTGAAAATTTCTTGTCTATTTCATTTTGAATACTTTAGGACATGATTATTTGCTTCCCAGAAGTAAATATAAAACTTTCAATTGGGTAAGTATTATCGCCGTAAATTTTTCCTTTCATGACTTTTTTTTCGCTTTCTTTTGAGCATCCTCTTAGGTGCTCTTTTAAAATAATATATTTCTACTTGATTTAACCTAAAGCCAATGATTGATAGCAATAGCACTAAAAGGATCAAAACAAAGTAGACTTTCATTAGACAAAAGATCAATTAATATGTTATTTTCATATTATGGTATGAGTGACTTTCTATCAGGGCAATAGTTCAGCGCACAAAAATTTTTCAAGAAAACTTCTCGAAGATTGGTTTCTTCGCTAAAGCATAAAAAATCACGAGGTTGTATAGGTGAAACAACCTATTGATCTAGACTTTCCTCCTCCCGAGCCTTTTGCACTATTCGCTTAGGACATGGATTGTTTCTAAGAGGGACTAGCAACTATCTTTTAAAAAGTTCTAGTGGCGGCTTGTCTTTGCTCTTGTAGGGTTTTATAGAACTACTGTAAGAGCCTTTTATCTTTCAACAACTAAAGCTGTTTAATGTCTTCTTTACTAAAAATTACTTGGCTTATTCCCGCGCTCCCTTTCTTTGGAGCTGTGTTTATTGCTGTTTTGCTTGTCAGTTTCAAGAGAACAATGAATAGGCTGACCAAGCCCATTTCTTATTTGTTAATGACATGTGTGGTTGCTTCGACGGTAATTAGTTTTATTTTGTTTCAGCAACATTTGTCAGGTCAATTTGCATTGGGGGATTTTTATTTTCTTAGCCGTAACTTTCATATTGGATTAATTGTGGATAATTCTTCAACCATTTCTTTGACTTTTGTAGGTATTTTCATGGTGATAATCATGTTCTCTTCGTTTAGGCTTATGCCTAGAGAACAGGGTTATGCTGGTTATTTCACTTTCTTAGGTTTCATTGCTGCATCAATGTTTCTGCTTATACTTAATTACAATCCCTTGCATGCAGTGTTGGCAGGGTAATATTTTATTAGTTTTCCTTTCTGATTTGAAATTAGAGTTGGACTTTTAGGTATTTAATCAAATAAATAAAAACCTTTCTTTACTAGTAACACTATTTTCTTGGCATTTGCTTTAACTAACTCTTACCTTAGAAGAGGTATAGGTTTTCGCAATTACTACCACATTTGATTTTCCAGGGCGTATAGCCCTTGTGCATGAATGGTTTTCGCCTCGCTCTGTAGGAGGCGCGGAGCAGGTAGTTCAAGCTATTGATAGGCTCCTTTTGCGCAAAGGTTGCAATCCGGAATTTGCAGCTCTTGTTGATGGGGAAAGCACTAGGCCTGGGAGTTGGTTATATAGCCGCAAGATTAAAACGAGCTTGGTACAGAGTCTTCCTTGGGGAGTTGATCATGTTCAGAGCTATTTACCACTTTTGCCCTTTGCAATTGAGCAGATAGATTTGTCCGATTATTCCTTAGTAATTAGTAGCAGTCATCTGGTAGCGAAAGGTGTTCTTACTTCACCTGACCAGCTTCATGTGAGTTACATACATACACCCGTTAGATATGCATGGGATCAAATGCATGTCTATTTAAAACGGTCTTCACTTGCGAGGTTTGGGCTAGATCCTTTGATTCGTTGGCAATTGCATGGACTTAGGCAGTGGGATCAACTAAGTGGGGCACGCGTTGATTGCCTTTTAGCAAATTCTCGTTTCACCGCTAGAAGAATCTCCCGCTATTGGGGGCGTAGGGCTGAGGTGATTCCCCCTCCAGTCCAAACAGAACGTTTTCGTTGGGATCAAGCAAGAGATGATTTTTATCTATGTCTTTGTCGCTTAGTCCCAAATAAGAGAGTTGACTTGGTAGTTAAGGCATTCAATCAATTGAAGCTTCCTCTTGTGGTTGTTGGTGATGGTCCTGAGAGCGGTTCTTTGAAAAAGATCGCTGGTCCAACAGTAAAAATTCTTGGTTACCAGAGCAGAGGACAAGTGGAAGGACTTATGGAGTGCTGCAGAGCATTCGTTTATGCGGGTGTAGAGGATTTTGGTATAGCGCCTGTTGAAGCAATGGCCGCTGGTGCTCCTGTCATTGGTTTTGGAAAAGGCGGCTTGCTTGATACTGTCCGCTGTGCTTCTAAGGGAGCTCCCTCGCCGACAGGTGTTCTTTTCCCTGAGCAAACAGTTGCTTCTTTGATGGATGCAGTTAGTTGGTTTGAGGAAGATAGACTTTGGGAAAGCTTTTCTCCGGAGTTAATACGTGCTTGGGCTGATCGTTTCAGTGTTGCAGCATTTTCTTCTCGCTTTGAAATTGCTTTAAATGATGCTTGGCAAAGGCATCAAAAAACTTGTGCCATTGCCTCGAGTGACCCTGGAAAGCTTTAAGGCCTAGTGTTCTGGGATTGAGTGGCTCTAGACCTTTTCGGAAATCTTTTCTCTTTATTCATTTGAATTCTCTCTTTTGTCAAAACAAACTGACCCAATTTTGCGAAATGATCTTCCCAGTAGTCATTTTGGGGATCAGTCGAACATAAAAACATCTTTGAAGGCGAACGTGTTGATAATTCAACAGAGTCGACTTGGGAGATTGATTAAGCGTTTAGGAGACTTGTTATTTTCATTGTTTGTTTTGGGGCTAGGGTCGCCACTTTTTCTTCTTTTAGCTTTGCTAGTTAAACTGAGCTCTGCAGGCCCTGTTTTTTATATACAGGAAAGAGTGGGTCGCAATTATCATCGTTTTGGATGCATAAAATTCCGAACAATGTATGCAGAAGCTGATGATCTACTTTCTAACTTAATAAAAAAGTCTCCTTCAATAAAGCAGGAGTTTGAGAATGACTTTAAATTGAGAAATGATCCACGTATTACTCCAATCGGGAAGTTTCTTCGAAGATCAAGTCTTGATGAATTGCCTCAATTCCTTAATGTTTTAAGAGGTGAGATGAGTCTAGTGGGGCCTAGGCCAATAGTGGAAAAAGAAATTATTAGGTATGGAAATTTTATGGAAGAAGTTATTTCCGTAAGACCTGGATTGACTGGCCTTTGGCAAGTTAGTGGACGTAATAATTTGAGTTATAAAAGACGAGTAGAGCTTGATTTGATCTATGCAAGAGAGCGATCTTTCATCCTCGATCTAAGAATAATTTTGCGAACTTTCGGAGTTCTCTTGCTTCCAATGGATCGAGGTGCCTACTAAATTATATTCAAGGGAGCCAACTAGTTATAAGTAGTATTGAAATAAGCCAGGTAAATTCCAGGCGCAAGCTTAGATTAAGCAATCTATTGATTGATTCAATGTTTGCTTCAGGTGCATGAACGGCAAGATTAGGTTTGGTTATCAACATTCCTTGGTATAGATTATTTCCTCCCATCTTTATATCTGCACAATGTGCAAAGATTGCTTCAGAGAGTCCTGAATTGGGAGAATTATCTTTTGTTCCTTCTATCCATGCTTTTTTAGTAATTGAGGGTAGATCTTTCAAAGGCTTGCTAATAAGAGGAAGAGTAATCATTACTATTCTGCATGGAAGCCATGTAAGTCCGTCATCTAAATGAGCCCCTGCAGAACCAAGCCATCTCAATCGCCCTTTTCGATAACCAATCATTGAGTCAATAGTGCTTCCTGCTTTGAAGATCCAGGCCATTGTCAATGGGCCAGGAAGTGATGTTGAAATTTGCCACATTCCAGCTCCAATTAGCATCCAAAAAAGTGGGGCAAAAATTCCATCGACAGAGTTTTCACTCGCAGTTTCTGCTACAGCTCGAAGGATTTCTGAACGATTAAGAGACTGAACATCTCTACCTACGATTTTGCTTAGATTTTTACGTGCATTCCAAAGTTCGGGACTTAGATCTTCATTTGGTAGTGACTTAAGTACTTTTAAAACACTCTCTCTTAAGCTTCGAGTGGCCAGTGAACTTGCCAATGCAATCAGTAATAGCAATAAACCAATTGGCTGGATAATACCCTTTTCTGAAAGGGCCATCTTTTCAATAAACCAACCACTAATTGCACTAATAGATAATAGAACTATTGTGATAATTAGCCCTCCAATTCTTAGCTTTATAGGGCTATCTCCTGCTAATTTTTCAACCCATATGCGCAAAATGGCTATTAAGCGCCCCATGAATTCGACAGGATGAGGCGCCCACTTGGGGTCTCCTACTAGCAGATCTAGGCATGCTGCGACTATTACTAGGGGGAAGTAAGAGATCAGTCTGTTTTTAGCCAGCTAAACATTGAGCGAAGTCCTTTCCCAACTTCTTCAATAGGAAGTGCCGCATCACGTGCACGGAATCTTTTCATTTCCGGCTTACCTGCTTCACATTCATCAACAAAGTTCTTTGCAAAAGTTCCATCTTGGATGTCTGAAAGAATCTTTTTCATTTCAACTTTTGTCTCTGAGGTGATTAACCGAGGACCACTTACATAGTCGCCATATTCAGCTGTATTGGAAATAGAGTCACGCATAGCAGTTAGACCACCTTTAACCATTAAATCCACTATTAGCTTTACTTCATGTAGACATTCGAAATATGCAAGTTCGGGTTGATAACCCGCTTCAACAAGTGTTTCAAAACCTGCTTTAACTAGTTCTGAAAGCCCACCACAAAGTACAGCTTGTTCTCCAAAGAGATCTGTTTCAGTTTCTTCTTTGAAATTAGTTTCTAATATGCCAGCTCTTGTTCCACCAATGCCTTTTGCGTAAGCCATTGCAAGATCTCGGGCGTGTCCTGAAGCATCTTGTTCTATCGCGAATAAAGCAGGTACTCCTTGACCATTTTGATACTCCCATCGGACTGTATGGCCAGGTCCTTTGGGCGCAATCATGACTACATCAACATAGTCAGGAGGGGTTATTAACCCAAAGCGGATATTAAAGCCATGAGCAAAACTAAGAACTTTCCCAGGTTTTAAATGAGGAGAAATTTCCTGTGCATATACATCCTTTTGGAACTCATCTGGAAGTAAAACCATTATCCAGTCAGCTTTTGCGGATGCATCTGCAACACTTAATACCTCAAGTCCATCCGAGATTGCTTTATTGGAGGATCTACTTCCTTTGTAGAGGCCTACAACCACATTTACTCCACTATCTTTGAGGTTTAGGGCATGAGCATGTCCTTGTGAACCATAACCAATAATTGCGACTGTTTTGCCACTCAGCAGGGTGAGATCGGCGTCGGAATCGTAGAAGAGCTTTGCCATCCGTTGGGCATTTCATTGCAGGGTTAGGGCAGAGCTTACGAAACAGGGGTGGAGTTGAGGAACCTTTTGAGGTTATTCAGTAAGTTTCAAAGGAATTTGCTTATTGGTTATTAACTTCAAGCTGTTTGGTGAAGATGGTCCCTAAGAATCAGGCTTCATTTGGATGTGAAATCACTCTATCAATTAAGCCGTATTCTTTTGCTTCAGATGCGCTAAGGAAGTAGTCGCGATCTGTATCTTTTTCTATTTTTTCAAAGGCTTGACCAGTCATTTCAGCCATAGAGCGATTAAGCATTTCTTTAATTCGAAGTATTTCTCGTGCTTCGATTTCAATGTCGCTTGCTTGCCTCTGGGAAGTGCCTCCAAGAGGTTGGTGAATCATTATTCTGCTGTGAGGCAAAGCAAGTCGCTTCCCTTTGGTTCCAGCTGATAAAAGGAATGCTCCCATTGACGCTGCAAGACCAACGCAAATTGTTACCACATCACTTTTTACGTATTTCATTGTGTCGAATACAGCTAGGCCTGCAGTCACTGACCCCCCTGGACTATTTATATATAAATAAATTGGTTTGCTGCTGTCCTCTGAATCAAGGTAAAGCATTTGCGCTACAAGGCTATTAGCTACGCCGTCATTAACTTCTTGGCCAAGGAAAAGGATTCGCTCAGCGCCTAGCCTTGTATAGATATCTACCCAGCGCTCTAATTGGCTACCAGGAAGACGGTAAGGAACGCTTGGAGTACCAATAGGCATGATGAGAATAAATCAGAGAGAAATTAAGTGAGAAAATTGAAAGTCGATTAAGAATGGGAAACCTAGTGATTCAAATAGTTCGCCATTCAACTTTTATGAAAGAGGTGATGTATTTGGCAAGTCCTTTCGGCTTGTCAGTACTCGATCGATTAGTCCATATTTAACAGCCTCTTGTGGGTTTAGGTAACTCATTCGATCGGAATCTTTTGCTAGCTGTTCAACACTTCGACCAGTATTCCTGGAGAGTATTTCAAGCATGGCTTGCTTATTACGTATTACTTCTTTGGCACGAATTTGAATATCAGTTGCTTGACCTTGTGCACCACTTCTAGGCTGATGAAGCACTATTGAGGCATGAGGGAGTGCGGCACGTTGTCCTTTTGTCCCTGCAGAAAGAATTACAGCTGCGGTTCCCATTGCTTGGCCTATGCAAATAGTGTGAACGGGAGGTTTTACATAACTAAGGGTGTCGCATATGGCAAAAGCTTCGGTCTCAAAACCAATTGCATCCCCTGTATACCAACTAGTTCCTGTTGAGTTGATATAGAAGTAAATAGGTTTCTCAGAATTGTCGAATTCTAAATAAAGCAGTTGGGCGATGATTAACTCAGTGACATCCATACCAAGCTGCCGCTTGGCATCATCGTCAGAAAACAGTGGCAGCCCCAAATAGACAATCCTCTCTTTGAGAAGCAGAGAAGGCAGGTCTGGTGGGGGAGTGCGCATTACTGATGAATCGCCATAGTAGGGGGCGGACACAGTCATATGAAGCAAAACCTTTTAAGGATTGGAGCCTAGCGGGATCTAGGAGGGGGTTGCTTAGGTTTTCACTGATTTATGTGGAGGTTTATCTTTTTCAAGTCGACCAAAGATCATCCTTCCAGTTGGAGTCTGCAATGCTCCAGTTACTACGACATTTTGCTTTTGACCAATAACCTCCTTTGCTCCTTCAATAACAACCATTGTGCCGTCATCTAGGTAGCCAATTCCCTGACTATCTTCTTTGCCTTCTCGTACGATTTTTAAATTAAGAGTTTCCCCTGGCTGAACGTCTGGTCTAAGAGCAATTACCAATGCACTGAGGTTTAAAACTTTTAATTCTTTTACCTGGGCAACTTCAGATAAGTTGAAATCTGCAGTTACCAGTGTTCCTCCAGTGTCTTCTGTAAGTTTCAGTAATCGATCGTCTGTACCCGCTCCTTCATACCTAGTGCTATTAATTACAAGTCTTTTGCCATAAGTTTCTCTTAATTCTTTTAGTAATTTCAATCCTCTACGACCTTTTGCTCTTTTATCACTATTGCTGGAATCTGCTAATTGCTGTAATTCATCAATTACTGTTTGCGCGACTATCGCTTGTCCTTCTAGTAGGCCGCAAGCTAAAAGTCCATTGATACGTCCATCGATGATCACACTGGTATCAAGAATCTTTGCGCTGGCAGGAGTGAGAATGCCTTCAGCAATTAGTAATGCTTCTGTGCTATTTGGGTTAAAAAGACGTAAAAGAGTTCGGCCATGAACATCAGCAAGATTGTATCCAAGTAGACCAAAGAAGACATTGCTTAAAACAGCTGCAAGAGGTTTTACAAAAACAACTTCAAATGGCAATGGGAGTAGCAAAATTGGAGCTAATACAAGGTTGGCAAGAAGAAGACCTAAGATCAGACCTACTGCTCTGCTTACCAGTAGGTCTGTAGGCATTGTGCGAATTCGTCGCATCAGCCTTTGTCTAAGTTGTTGGAATAAAAAGCCTGCTAATAAACCCAATAAGGCCCCAAAACCTCCCAGGAGAGTCCTTAGGCCTTTGAGATTGGTAACCTCAGCAACAATTTGGTCAGGTAAAAAGTCGACGCCAAGCCAGCCTGTGGCAACTCCAGAAATAAAAAATAAAACCAGGATGAGGAGTTCCATCATCGGATCAAACTTTGCCTCCTCCCTTTTTATGGGTGCAGCATGATTCATTCTTATCTGCTTGGTCCAGGAAGATCTCCATACCTTTATTGAAAGACCAATGGCTGAAGTTGTGAATGCCCCGCGTAGCGCTTATTTGCATATCCCCTTTTGCCATCGAAGGTGCTTTTACTGTGATTTTCCGGTTGTTCCTTTAGGTGATAAAGCAAATGGAACTAGTGGAACAGGGAGTAGATCAATCAAATCTTATTTAGGGCTTCTACATAGAGAAATTTCTTTAGCTTCTGACGGACCACCTCTATCAACAATTTATATAGGAGGAGGGACTCCTTCTCTTTTAAGCCCTGGACAAATAAAAAGCTTATTAGATCATCTTCGAAATCAGTTTGGTTTTCAAGATGGGGTAGAGATCACTATGGAGATAGATCCGGCAAGTTTTGATCAAAGGCAGTTAGAGGGTTATCAATTATCTGGAATTAATAGAGTGAGTCTTGGTGGACAGAGTTTTAATGACAAAGTTTTAGAGCAGATAGGGAGAAGGCATCGCAATCAAGATTTGTTAGTGGCTTGTGAGTTACTTAAAGATGCTTTTAAGAAAGGCAATATCACAAGCTGGAGCATTGACTTGATTCAAAATTTGCCAGAGCAGGATTTGCTTACTTGGGAAAACGAATTAATTAACGCACTTGCTACAGGCGCACCTCATTTGTCGGTTTATGAACTTTCTATTGAGCCTGGAACTGTTTTCGAGAAAAAAAGAATTCAAGGACAATTGGAACTTCCTAATGATGACTTGGCCATAGAAATTATGCGACTGACAAGTTCAAAGCTGAGAGAGGCAGGTTTTTCTCGATATGAGATCTCAAATTTTGCTTTGCCAGGTCATGCTTCACGTCACAATCGTGCCTATTGGAGTGGTGTTGGCTGGTGGGGTTTTGGTCAGGGTGCCACGAGTGCACCATGGGGAATGAGATTGGCACGTCCAAGGACAAGAGATGGCTATAGAAAGTGGCTTGAGAATCAAGAGAAGTATGGATTGGACTCTTCTTTAGATGTTGTTAATGCGAGGCCAATGGCTTTTGATGATCAGTTAATTGTGGGATTAAGACGCAGGGAGGGTATTGATTTAAGTGTTTTGGCAAGCTCATGGGGTTGGGATATAAATCAGAGGAAAACTTACTTACCTTCTTTAAAGTCTCGGTGGAAGAAAGCTATTAAAAATGGCTGGTTAAAACATAGTGGGGAGCGTTTCTATTTAAGTGATCCTTACGGAATGGAAATTAGTAATCAGATCCTTGTTGAGATATTGCTTTGGTGGGAGTCTTTGCCTGTGGATGCTGTTGTTTGATCCAATCCTGGAGTGCTTTTACAAAAAGTTGGCGGCCTGAGATCAATGGCTTAGAGAAGGGAGGTTGTTTTGATGTAAGCCCTATTAAGTCTGCTGTCACCCTTACTTGACCGTCACAATCTTCTCCAGCCCCAATACCTATTACTGGAATTTTTAGCTTTTTGCGAAGTCGACCGGCTAGATCGCTTGGTACATGTTCGAGAACAAGGGCAAAGCAACCAGCTTCTTCTAACTTTAAAGATTGAAAAAGAATATTTTGTTGGCTGTTTTTGTCTTCGGCTTGACGACGATATCCCAGACAATGCACAGACTGTGGAGTTAGGCCAAGGTGACCCATTACAGGAATTCCCATTCTTACTAAGCGTTCAATAACTGCTAAAACTTCTGGTTCAGCTCCTTCAAGTTTCACTGCTGCCGCACATGAGTTCTTTAGGAGGTGCCCTGCTGCTGCTACAGCTTTGTCTTCTCCACATTGATAGCTTAGGAATGGTAGGTCGCACACCACCATTGGCTGTTCACTAAGTGGGCGGGTGAAACCTCTGCAAACCGCTTTAGTGTGATGCAATATCTCATCTAAGGTCACAGGCAGTGTTGTGGCATGACCAAGCGCAACCATTGCCAAAGAGTCGCCAACAAGTACTACATCAGCTCCTGCTGCTTCAACGATTGCTGAAGATAGGCTGTCCCAGGCGGTCAGAATTGTTATTGACCGTCCGATTTCTTTAAACCGGATCAATTCTGCGGGGAGCATTTCCCTTTAAATCCCCCTGAGGGTTCCATTGGTAGAATTTAATCGACTCGGACCCATGCGGCTTAGACACCTAAACCTGGTCAGGACCGGAAGGTAGCAGCCAAAAGGGATGCTCTGAACAGGCGTGGATTCCGGGTCACCCAAAATATTGTTATTAGCTATCCGTTTCCTTGCGAACTTGCCGCAAGCGTAAGAACTCAGGAATACCAGGACCAGGTTCTTTTATTTCGTTCTTTCCATAAGCTGATTGAGGGGTCAATTTATTGCGTGACCTTTGATTGCGATAAGGCTGGTTGCTGTCAAACCCAGTAGCAATAACAGTTACTTGTACTTCCCCTTCAAGTTTCTCATCGACCACAGCACCAACAATAATGTTTGCTTCAGGGTCTACAACGTCATAAATAACCTCTGATGCTGAAGTCATATCTTCGAGTGTCATGTCATTACCGCCAGTGATATTTATTACGCATCCCTTTGCTCCATCAATTCGCGCAGCTTCTAATAGAGGGCTATTGATGGCTGCTTGAGCAGCTTCTAGTGCTCTAGAACGACCAGACCCGACACCAATTCCAAGAAGTGCTGTTCCGGCTTCTGTCATAACCGAGCGCACATCTGCAAAGTCAACATTGACTAATCCAGGACAAGTGATGATGTCACTTATTCCTTTGACTCCCATTCGAAGAACATCATCGGCGTTACGAAAAGCTTCTTGAAGTGGGGCCCCAGCAATTACATCTTTCAAACGATCATTGGGGATAACAATCAATGTGTCAACATTTTCTGCCAGACGAGAAATTCCCTCGTCAGCTTGCCTCATTCGTCTGCGGCCTTCGAACCCGAATGGTTTGGTAACAATACCAACGGTAAGAGCTCCGCTTTCTTTTGCTACTTCCGCAACAACAGGTGCTGCCCCAGTACCTGTTCCTCCACCCATTCCAGCGGCAATAAATACTAAATCTGCGCCTTGCATTGCTTCTTGCAACTCTGAACGAGACTCTTCAGCGGCTTTTTGACCAATACTTGGATTGCCACCTGCTCCTAAACCTCGAGTCAGTGTTTGACCTAGTTGTACTCTGTTTTGTGCAGAAGATTGCAGTAGTGCTTGGGCGTCAGTATTTAGGACTCGATAAGCAACTCCTTCAAGGTCACTGAGGATCATTCTGTTGACTGCATTGCTGCCGCCACCTCCAACCCCGATTACTTCGATTCGGGCTGATTGACTGGGACTGATGCCTGCAACCTTCATCAACCCTGGCTTGTTTCCGCTACTCATATCCATATTCAGGTTTAAGGATTTCGTTTTGGAGCATTAAATTTCCTTTTATGTTAGAGGTTCTTTGAAAGAAATTAAAAGAATCTTGCCAGGTTGTTTAAGTTCCAGGAGGTTTGCTCTTAAAAAGGGTCTTGGAATCAAAATAAAAAAAGGTTCAATAAAAGCAAGCAAACTGAAGAAATTAATATCAGGAGCATTTTTTCTGCTGAGTTGAAATCATTTTTGCTAATGGTTGATTTTATTTGCGTTTGATCAGCAATCTTTACTTTTACTTGGGGTTTAATTTCTTTTATTCGAATGGGCGGTCGCCCTGCTACTTCCCATTCAAAGCGTTTTCTTGGATCACTTAGAACTAAATATGCTTCATTGACCCACTTGAATCTTTCCTCAGCATTGAGATCATTCGCATTAAGATCAGGATGCCATCGCCTGGCTTCTCTTCGGAAAGCCTCTTTGAGCTGATCCGAATCACTTCCTGGCGAAAGCCCAAGCAAAGACCAATAGGTAAAGGTGCCGAAAGATGAAGTCATCCTAACTAGATGCTTGGAGCTAAACTATCGATATCTAGAAATAGTTGATTAGGCCAGTCTTCAAAGGTGGATTGTTTAATTTTTTGAATTAAATGCATTCAGGCATCTTTTTAATTGCAAAAGAAGCATCTATTTATTGCATCATTTGGTTCGTGTTGGGATTTGCACCTCAGGCTTTGTTGGATCTCTTAAATCGATAGTTGTGTCGACTTGGTTAAAGAAATCCAAAGGTAGTTGACTGCTTAAATGGTCAAGAGCCTTCATTTGATTGTCAAGTTGCTCAGTATTTGATCCCAGGTGAATCATTTGAAATCTTTTTGTTTGCAGACTTATTTCTCCATTAGGGCTAATAACAATTTTTATTAGAGAACTGCCTAGGTTGTTTCTATTTTTCAATATCTTTGATACCCAAGGACGATGACTTTCAATCCATCCTTCAACATATAAGGCCTTTTCAGGTTGTTGAGCTTGACGTGCAACTCTTATTGGCATCCAGTAACCCTCTTTATCAATCATTCCTGCCAACTTTCCCTTAGGACTGTTTTTTTGTGCAAAAGCTATTGGCTTTCTTTCTTTTAGTTCTATTTCAAGTAAAGGGGGAAATAAATGTCTCCTAATGGATACGGCCTTTACAGGAAGCTCCCTAAGTAATTTTGTTTTGAGTCTTTTTGGATTGATTGCTAATAGTGGCATAGGAAACTTTAGGCCTGAGGCCTGAACTATTGATTCGCCTTTAAGTTTCGGGCTGCCTATGACATTAATTTGAGAACTATTGATTGGTGCCCATCCGTTTTGGAGGAGGACTATCCCAAGGCTTCCTGCTATTGAGGTTGAAACACATATACGCCAGAGTTCAGTAAGAAACTCTCTTCTACGCTTGATTCGATGCCTCCGCTGTTTTTCAGTCTTTGGGCTTAAGGGTCTCTTTGTTCGATGACTCTGTTTAAAAGGGGTCACAAGTCGCAACGAGCTCTTTCCATTAGTTGGTTCATCCATTGCCTGGCTCGATCTGCATCTGTAAAAGGAACATCCATCTCTTTCCCTTTACCTACAAGTCTTAATCTGCAGCGACCTTGTGACTCATTTGTTAATGGCGCTTCGCCTGAAGTAAGTGCCATTAGTTCAACAAGTTCTAGTTTATTGATTTCAAAAGCATCTTCTTCCTTGAAGTTTCCTGCTTCAAAGCTGCTCCAGCTAAGTATGCCTTCTTTTAGACGAGCCGCTCCTGATCCATCTAACTTTGAAAGTTCTGTCCCTTCAGCCCATTTTAGGAAAAGGTTTTGACGACGACGCTCAAGCCAGCCAAGCGCAGTTAGCAGAACAAATACAAGGAGTAATGGGAACCAGAGCAGACCGTGAATCATTGGCAGGTCAAAGGAGAGAATCTTTAAAGCTTTGAGTTTGAAGTTGTTTTATTCTCTCGCGGTTTCAACCAGCTTGGCCACTAACTGATCAAGAGTTACACCTGCTTCTTCCCATAGGGCTGGATACATGCTTTGAGATGTGAAGCCAGGCAAAGTATTTATTTCATTTATCCATAGATTATTGTCTTTCTCGTCATAAAAGAAATCAACTCGTGCCATCCCTATGGCACCAACTGCTTTACAAGCTTGTAAAGTTAATACACGAATTTTTTCACTGACTACCTTCGGTAGAGGTGCTGGTATAAGCATTTTACTGGAGCCCTGAGAGTACTTAGTTTCGTAGTCATACCAATCAGCATCAAAAAGAATTTCCCCAACATCTGAGGCTTGCAAATTCTTACCTCCTAGTACTGCGCACTCAAGTTCTCTTGCTAATACAGCCTTTTCAAGGATGATTCTTTTGTCGAGCTTTCCTGCTTTGGCAAGTCCTTTTAGAAATTGTTCTTGATTAAGAGCTTTTGTTATTCCTACTGATGAGCCAAGATTCGCTGGTTTTACAAAGCATGGAAAACCAATTTCAATTTTTAGTTGTTCAGTTAGGGCTTTTAGGTAATTCGGCTCTGAAAGCTTCGTGGAGTCAGCAGATAAATAAGAGACTTGAGGTAGGCCTGCTGCAGAGAAGGCTGCTTTCATCGCTAGTTTGTCCATGCCAAGGGCAGACCCAAGGACACCTGAACCTACAAAAGGTTTATTTGTCAGCTTGAAAAGGCCTTGAATAGTGCCATCTTCGCCATTTGGACCATGAAGGACTGGGAACCAAATTTGTACTTTTTCACTGCCTTTAGGCAATGAACTGAATCCAGATGGCGGAATAGGCGAAGGTAGTTCTTCTTGGCTTAGGGCCAATCCTTTGTGAAGTGCAATTTCAGCAATTTCAGCAGGCCACCATCTACCTTCTTTATCTAAGTAAAAAAGAACTAATTCGAATTGGTTTGAATTGGCACCACTTTTGAAGGCATGGACAACATTTATGGCAGATTTTATCGATACATTGTGTTCTCCAGAGGCGCCCCCGAAAACCAAGCCAATAGCGGTTCGAGATGCAGACATGAAATTATGGAAAGATCAACTTTTATTTGAGATTAAACGTATCAGTCCATGCAACTAATTTCATTTCAATGGTCTGCCACTTAGAGAAAAAGACCTGACATCCTGAATTAATAGCTTCACAAGGTCTCCTGGTCTGTAGCAATAACCTTCTGGCCCTTTATTGGGGAAGAAAGTCAGTCGATTGGTGCGAGTACGTCCCATCAATTGATTGGAATCCTTAGGATTCACTCCTTCAGCAAGAACTTCTTCTACCTTATTTTTATAACGTAAATTTCTATTTTTAGCTGTTAGTTCAACTAATAAATTTAATTCTTTAAGCCGCTCTATTTTTGTTTCTTCTGGTAGTTGGTTCGGCCATTTAGCTGCTGGAGTATTTGGTCTAGGAGAGTATGCGGCTGTATTTACTTGGTCGAACCCCATTTCATGGATAATTGCGAGTGTGCGTTTGAATTGTTTATTTGTTTCTCCTGGGAAAGCAACTATTACATCGGCGCTAATTGAGGCATTAGGTATCATTTCTCGTATCTTGTTGATTATTTTTTTATACTTTTCGATTGTGTACCCTCTACCCATTGCTTTAAGAATATCATTATCGCCACTTTGAAATGGGATGTGAAAATGTTCGCAAACTTTCGGGAGTTCAGAGCAGGCTTCTATTAGGCGAGTTGTGAAATACCTAGGATGACTTGTTGCAAAACGAATTCGCTCAATGCCTTTTATCTCATGTATGTAATAAAGAAGATCTGTAAGTGTATTTTGCCGTCTCCCGTGTTTTGTAATGCCTGGCAGGTCACGACCATATGCATCAATATTTTGACCAAGGAGAGTAATTTCTTTGTATCCAATTGACGCAAGTTTTTCTATTTCTAAGCGGATTGCCTGCGGTGGTCTTGATTGCTCCTTTCCTCTAACTGAAGGAACAACGCAATAGGTGCATCTTTCGTTGCAGCCGTATATAACGTTTACCCATCCACAGATTTTGCTGTCTCTTTTGGCGGTTGTGAGATCTTCAAGTATGTAGTGCTCTTCTGTTGCTACGACTTGTTGCCCAGTGTCTACTTTTGTTAGAAGGCTCTCAAGACGATTTGCATGTTGAGGTCCCATTACCAGATCAAGTTCGGGGACTCTCCTTAACAACGCTTCTCCCTCTTGTTGGGCTACGCAGCCAGCCACTATGAGCTTTAGGTGAGGGGAAAGATGTTTCCTTAGTGCTTGTCGCCCTAGATAGCTGTATACCTTTTGCTCAGCGTTGTCTCTGATGCTGCATGTGTTGTACAGGACAAGATCTGCCTCCAGCTCTGCTTTTGCTTGCAGATATCCCATCTCCTCAAGAATTCCAGCCATACGTTCTGAATCGGCTTTGTTCATTTGGCAGCCAAATGTTGTAATCCAGTAACTTCCACGACTGTTCTCAGAGGGAAGAGGCTCTTTAGTTAAAGGAGTTGAGGTTGTTGCGAACACGGTTTGACTAAATCCAAAAGACCCTGGTTACAGCTCATCAACCCTTGATGTGATGAATTTAGAAGCTGATTCAATTTTGAAATAAGTTTTTGAAACTTGAAGCAGCTTGGAGGTTGAGGGCGAGCGAGGGGATTCGAACCCCCGAATAGCGGCGCCACAAGCCGCTGCCTTAACCACTTGGCGACGCCCGCCGCGTCATTACGAATTTACCAATTCGCCTGCAATCGAATGAGAAAGATTTCTTCGATGAAATTTTAGTAATATCTAAAGTCCTTTGTGAGAATTAATTTTTTGTATGTATGAGTTTCTATTGCCTAAGCTGAGATCTCAAAGGCTGACGTAATTAGGAGCTTGTTTTTAAAGTAATCCAAGGGTAATTGTTTTCGTTGCATACTTCCTATTCAATGCGTGTCTTCTATAAGTGGATCTCAACGTAAAAACTGGGGGGAAAGGATCTCTTGAGGCATT
The DNA here is from genome assembly GCA_003280345.1 of Prochlorococcus sp. AG-363-A16. Classification (GTDB taxonomy): domain Bacteria; phylum Cyanobacteriota; class Cyanobacteriia; order PCC-6307; family Cyanobiaceae; genus AG-363-A16. Next base: position 24,332 of record QCFB01000009.1, on the reverse strand, counting down.
GGTACCTCGTGGATTGGTCAAACATGGAAGAGATTTCGCTTCCTCAACTGTTTCACTAGAGGGGCTTTGCCCAGTTCGTATTGAATGGGAGGAGGGCCTTATTACTTCACTTGAGCTAGTACACGCTGCCCATTCCCCGGGTTTAAAGCTTCTTCTCCCCAGGCTTGTAGAACCTCATGCTCACATTGATAAATCTTTTACTTGGGAGGAGGCCCCCAATTTTTTAGGGAATTACGAAGGAGCTTTGGAAGCAAATCTCAAAGAACAAGAAGACCGCACGTTTGAAAAAGTGCATTCAAGGGCAGAGCGGGCTCTCAGGATGGCTTTGGGTAATGGAATTAGAGCAGTGCGAAGCCATGTAGATAGCTTTGGAATTGCTGCTGAAATTAGCTGGGAAGCTTTACTTTTTCTAAAGAAGAAGTGGAAGTCATTAATTGAATTGCAACTTGTTGCTTTAGCTCCCTTGGAATATTGGAGTACAGATAAAGGAAGTCTTTTTGCTGCCCGAGTAGCTAGTGAGGGAGGGCTCTTAGGTGGTGTAATTGTTCCACCTTTTGACAGGAAAACGTCTTGTAAAGCTCTTTTTAGGATCTTCCACTTAGCAAATCAATTAGGTTGTGGAATTGATCTTCATGTAGATGAGTCAGAGATCCATCCTGCGGCTGGCTTGAAGCAATTAATTAATGTACTAGATCAAATTGAGATAAAGATTCCTGTTTCATGTAGTCATCTGAGCAGTATGTCTCTGCTCCCATCAAATGAATTGAGATTTTTAGCTAATCGATTAGCTCATTATCGTGTAAATGTTGTGGCACTACCGCTCACTAACGCATGGTTGCTTGGTCGTAGGGAAACAGCAACTCCAGTGATTAGACCTTTGGCTCCAATCTTCCAACTTCAGCAGGCAGGTGTCACTGTTGCCGTAGGGAGTGACAACGTTCAAGATCCTTGGTTCCCAGTAGGTAATTTTGATCCGCTCTCTTTGATGTCATTTGCAATGCCATTAGCTCATTTGGCTCCTTGGACAAGATTAGGACTTTCTCCATTTACCACTGCAGCGGCATCTTTAATGGGGCTTGAATGGGATGGGACTATTCAATTAGGCAGTCCAGCAGATTTTGTTTTGTTAGACGCCTGTAGCTGGATAGAGGCTATGTCGTCTCCTCCTGGCCGCAAACTACTTATCCATGGCAGATGGTTTGACATGAACACTATTAATGAATAAAAAAACAACGCTCCTTATTAACTGATGAATAGTCATTTACTTTCTGTTGATTTTTTTAATGAGATTGCCTTGATCTCTGATTTGCAGTTGTTTGATGGATTGTCTGATAGACAACGTTTTTCTCGTGATTTTTTCGAGTACTCGCCTGTTCTTAACAAAGAACTTGAAGGTTGTTGCGCTGAACTTGTTGTTCGCCCTAATTCAGTAGAAGCTGTTGTTTTGCTTGCGGGGGTATGTCACAGGCATGGAGTTCCTTTGACATTGAGGGGAGCCGGAACTGGGAATTATGGCCAATCTGTACCTCTGCGAGGCGGAGTAGTCGTACTTATGGGAGCTTTGCGCAAGATTCGAGATATCAACTCCCTAACAGGAGAAGTCACGGTTGAGACAGGATGTTTATTGGGAGATCTTGATAAAGAATTGGCTAGCTATGGAAGGCAATTACGTTTGCTGCCTAGTACTTGGAGAAGTGCTTCTGTTGGAGGCTTTATAGCAGGCGGTTCTGGTGGGATTGGTTCTGTTCGTTGGGGATTTTTGCGAGATCCTGGTCATCTTTTAGGACTTGAGGTGGTGACAGTCGAGAATGAACCAAAGAAACTACTGCTTGATGCAAGTGCAGCAGAAGCTCTTAATCATGCTTATGGGACCAATGGAATTATTACTGCCTTGACTTTGGCAACTGCTCCTGCAGTTGCTTGGCATGAAGTAGTCATTGACTGTGCTGATTGGGCGTTAGCAGTTGGACTCCTTCAGCGTTGCGCTCAATCTGCAGTTGAATTGCATCTTTGTAGCCTTCTTGAGCGAGAAATTGTTGATCAGATTCCTTCTTGGTCTGGCACGCCTAGTGGCAAACATCGACTTTTAATCCTCGTTGGGCCTGATGGAGTAAGTACTCTTGAACGAATTGCTTCTTCAGTTAAAGCTGACTTTCATCTTTTGGGTAGGGAAAATATAAGGGGAGGAAGTGGATTGCGAGAACTTACATGGAATCACACGACATTGCATTTGCGTGCAATTGACCCAAGTTGGACTTATTTACAGATGCTTCTTCCTCAGCCTGAAATTGAGGCCTTGAATCTTCTTAAGAGTGAATGGGGAGATGATGTCTTGCTTCATTTGGAAGCTGTAAGGCAACAGGGAACACAACGCATTGCAGCTTTACCAATTATTCGATGGCGAGATAAAAAGTCATTAGATAATTTGATTGATTTTTGTAAAAAGATTGGTGCGATAGTTTTTAATCCTCATGTGATCACGGTGGAGGATGGAGGTTTGGGTGTAGTAGATGCAGATCAAGTGAAAGCTAAGAAAAACTTTGATCCTAAAGGTATTCTTAATCCAGGCAAACTTAAGGGATGGATTGGGTAAGCCTTAATGCATAAGAACTTGTTTAAAGAAATAAAAAATATTTAATAATTTTTATTTTATGCCTTTCATTTTTATGAGATCTCCAATTATGAAAAGTGATCCAGCGATAACAGGGGGAGGTGATGGCCATTCTCTTTCTTTCGTTAGCCTATATAGAACTTTTTCTATCCCTTGCTCTTCGATTATTTGTTCAGATAATTCTGGGCATTTCATTGAAAGTTTAGATTTTGTCCAGCTTGGACATTTTGGGACTGGAACAACCCAAGCGATATCTTTAGGCTTTAATAATTCCCGAATCATTTCAGGAGCTTCTTTATTAATTTGAATGGCTAATATCCAATGGATTCCTTTTTCTTCCCCATGCCAGAAGGAACGTTCTTTTGAAAGTTGTTTTGCCGCATGTGGATTATGTGCACCATCAATAACTAAAGGTAGGCCTTTCCAATTAATTCGTTGAAGTCTTCCTGGCCATTTAGCTAAATTGAATCCATTGCGTATTGTTTGTTCTTTAAGTTTCCATCCAAACTCTTCTAAAGCTTCAAGCGCTCTTTTTGCTACAGCAGCATTTTCTCTTTGAATATTGCCATTCAAGCCTAGTTTCCAGTCTTTAGATAGTGGAGCAACCCATTCAAGGCGTGCGTTTTGTAGAGCGCTTACATCTTCAAGAACTTTTGCTACATCCGGATCTTGTTTTGCGCTGATCACTTTGCTCCCTTTGGAGATAACAGAGGCTTTCTCTTTTGCTATCGCTTGTATATTTTTTCCTAGATGCTCTGAATGATCCATCCCAATGCCAGCTACAGCGATAATCGGCCGTAAAGGGTGCGCAGTGGTTGCATCGAGCCGACCACCTAGTCCCACTTCTAAAACCATTAACTCCACATTGTTTGAAGCGAAATGGTCAAAAGCTATAGCTATGACTATTTCAAAAGCAGTTAGTCGATATTTCTTTGCGATTGGTTGAAATGAGTGAAGACGGTTAAGAAACTCCTCATGCGAAATTGATTCTCCATTGATGCAAATTCTTTCGCACCAATCAACTAGATGTGGGGATGTGGTTACACCAGTTTTTATGCCAGCAGTTTTAAGACTGCTTTGCATGAAACTGGCTATAGACCCTTTCCCATTCGTTCCGACTATTTGTATTGCAGGTATGTCAGCACATGGATTGCCCATAGCTTCAAGCGCAATTTTGATTCGCTCAAGCCCAAGGTCCATTCCTCTGCTATCAAATTGGCAAAGGAAGTTATTAAGGCTATGGGAATTGTTATTAACTTTCTTTTTCAATCAATCATGGATTTGAAAGGTATTTTCAAGTTTTTTTAGTAGTTGGCGGATCTCATTCTCTTTGATTATTAGAGGCGGAACCATACGTATAACCTTTGATCCTGCTGCAACTACAAGCAATCTTTCATTTAAAGCTCTTTGAACAATTGTTTGTGCGGTCAAAGTTGTCTCATCTTGGAGAACTAAACCTTGAATTAAGCCCAAGCCTCTAACCCCTTTGAGAGATTTAGGGAATTTTTTTACGAGTTCTTTGAGTCCATTTTGTAGTTGAACTCCTCGATTGTGGACATTATTAATAATATCTCGCCTTTCTATTTCTTCTGCGACTGTCAAGGCTGCTTTGCATGCAAATGGGTTCCCTCCAAACGTGCTCGCATGTTCCCCCTTTGCGAAAAGATCCGCATGCTTTTGAACTAATAAAGCGCCGATCGCATGGCCACCTCCTAACCCCTTCGCAAGGGTAAATGCGTCGGGCATTATTCCAAGATGCTCATACCCCCATAACTTTCCTGTGCGCCCCATACCTGTCTGAACTTCATCAAAGATAAGAAGGAAATTATTTTTGCTGCATATTTCTCTGAGTTTTTTGAAAAATTTCGGGTCACCTGGATTCACTCCGCCCTCTCCTTGCAAAGGCTCTATAAGAACTGCAGCGATTGAAGGCCCATTCCTTTCAAGGTTTTCGATCAAAACCTCTAAAGATTGCAGGTTGTTGTATGAGAAAAATTCAAATCCATTTACAAGGGGTTCGAATCCTTTGTGATACTTAGGTTGTCCTGTTGCACTTAAAGTTGCAAGAGTTCGTCCGTGAAAACTTGCCTTAGAGGTCAGAATGACTGGATGGTCAATCCCACGTTTGTTGTGACCATGCTTTCGAGCAAGTTTTATGGCAGCTTCATTAGCTTCAGCGCCACTATTGCAAAAAAACACTTTGTCTGCGCAACTTTTATCTGATAACCAATGCGCTAGTTCTTCTTGCTCGGAAATCCTATAAAGATTAGAGACATGCTGAATTTGATTTAGTTGAAGCGTAAGTGCTCGACGCATTGCATTGTCACTATGGCCAAGGCTGCAGGTTGCTATGCCGGCAACTGCATCAAGATATTTTTTACCTTTCTCATCCCAAACCCAGCAACCCTTCCCTCTGACAATGCTTAAGGGTAGGCGTTGATAAGTCCCCATTAAGGCAGTGGGAGCGGTCGGACTCGAACCGACAAACCCGAAGGTGCCGCATTTTGAGTGCGGTGCGTCTACCAATTCCACCACGCTCCCTTGAAATGATTTTATGTCAGGAGATCCCTTATTGCTGACGCCTAAGGATATCGGCACCAGCTTGATTGAGTTTGTTTTCTATTTCGGCATATCCTCTGTCCAGGTGATTTAGGCCTTCGACTTTGCTGGAACCTCTTGCGGCAAGACTTGCCAGAACCATTGCTGCGGCTGAACGAAGGTCGCCTCCTGTTACAGGAGCAGCACTTAATTCTGGAACCCCCTCAATAACGGCTGTGCTTCCTTGAATGCGAATTGAGGCTCCCATTCTTTGAAGTTCAGTGACATGTTGCATTCGATTTTCATAGATCTTTTCAGTAACAATGCTTGTCCCTTTTGCTGTAGTTAGTAAAGCCATAAATGGTGCTTGTAAGTCAGTGGGGAAGCCAGGGAATGGTTGAGTTGTGATGTCAACCCCTCTAATTTCTCCAGGGATTATTTTCATTCCATCCCCATCTTTTTCAAGAATGCATCCACAATCCCTTAATTTCTGAAGAACAGCGCTCATATGTTCTGGTATTAGCGGTGCTACTCGTAGGCAAGATCTTGTTATTGCAGCGGCTAAAAGAAATGTCCCAGCTTCAATTCGGTCAGGGATGACCGTGTACTCGCAACCTTTCAAATGTTCTACACCTTGGATCGTTATCTTTGGCCCCCCAGCACCTTGAACATTGGCTCCCATTGTATTCAACATTTGAGCTAGATCCTGAACTTCAGGCTCCTGAGCTGCGTTTTCGATAGTGCTTGTACCCTCAGCTAAAACTGCAGCCATCAAAATAGTTTCTGTGGCTCCAACACTTGGGCAATCCAATACGATATGAGCGCTTTTAAGCCTTTTCCTTGCGCCAGGAATTGAAGCTATTACAGAGCCATGCTCAACATTTACAAAGGCCCCTAGAGCTTTTAGGCCTTTGATGTGTTCTCCTACTGGCCTTGCACCAATTCTGCATCCACCAGGAAGGGGGATTTTTGCTTTTCCAAGTCTTGCAAGAAGAGGGCCAATGCAGAAGAAACTTGCTCTTAAACCTGCCATTAGCTCGTAGGGGAGCTCTGCGTGATGAAGCCCTTCAGCTTTTATTTCGATACAGCTTGGACTGCGCTTTACCTTTACTCCCATTGTGACAAGGATCTCAGCCATGCCTTCAATATCTGTAAGAAGTGGAACGTTATTGATTCGCATTGACTCTTCAGTCAAAAGTGAAGCAGCCATTAGTACAAGAGCTGAATTTTTGGCTCCACTTACTTTTAATTCTCCTGAAAGTGAATAACCTCCCTTGACTTCAAGATGCGGCTTGTAAATCTCTTTAGAGATTGTCGCCGCGATGGGCATACCCAGTCCCGAATAAAATATGGATACATCTTGGCAAGCCCCACAAGGCTCGTCCAGGTGGACAGCTGGACAACTGGATAAGCCAGGCTTGCGTTGTTTAAAAAGCGAGGGAATCGATGCTTTATGTTCGTAAAGTCGCTATCGCGACAGGCGTTAGCGGATGTGGCGGAATTGGTAGACGCGCTAGTTTCAGGTACTAGTGGCAGCAATGTCGTGGGAGTTCAAGTCTCCCCATCCGCATTAACTTGTCTAAATGAAAATCATCTTTTGACTAATGATTTTGTTGAAGATTTCTAATGCGTCTGAATTAGTTGCTTCAAAAATAGGAGGTTTAGCTGAACGTTTGACCCCTAATGCAATAGATACCTCAATGGTTGAGGAGCTTGTAGTGAAGAAAATGATTGAGAACCTAGCCAAGGAAGGAATTAAAGGAGAAATAGCAACTTTGCATGGTGTTGAAGTTGAAGGAGGAACGCTTCTTCTAAATGAAGGGTTTAGGGTTCGAGGTAAACAGAGTTTTTGAATAATCAATTGATTGATATTTTTGATGGCCCTTTGATTGCTAGTCGGCGCAACCCTTTAGTCAAAAGATTGAAAAGTCTTGCTAGCAAGCAAGGTCGCATAGAGCTTGCGACCTTGTTATTAGAAGGTACACATTTATTAGAAGAAGCATTGCGAACGGGTATTTCACCTCACGAGCTAGTTGCAACTAGTAGTTGGATTAAAGCCAATTCAAAGATTTTGCATTCACTCTCAAAGCAGGTTCTGCTTCACCACGTAACGCCTTCTGTCCTTGAAGCTGCTTTGACTACAAATAGTCCTGATGGAGTAGCAGCCCTTTTCCCTTTGGCTGGCTTGCCAAAGCCAAAAAAGGAATCTAGTTTCGTTTTGGCTTTAGATCGATTGCAAGATCCTGGGAATCTAGGAACTTTGTTTCGTACTTCTTTGGCAGCTGATGTGGAAGTTTTATGGCTTGCGTTAGGCGCTGACCCCTTAAATCAAAAAGTACTGAGGGCTTCTGCTGGCGCAGTATTGCGTCTTCCTTATGAAAGATTGGGATCTTCAGAAAATAGTGCTGTTAAGGAACTTGTCGAAAAGTTAAAGCTCGCTGCTTTAGGTGGGTTCCAAATTGTTTCCACAATTGCATCTAGCAATCAAACGCATTATCCCGTGTTGCCTTATTGGGAGCTTGATTGGACCAAGCCAACTGTATTAGTTTTGGGCAATGAAGGATCTGGTATTCACCCCTTAATAAATGCTTGTTGCTCTCATTTCATAACCTTGCCACATAATTCTGTTGTCGAGTCTTTAAATGTGGCATCTGCTGCAGTCCCACTACTCTTGGAACGGCGACGCGTCAAAATGATCTCTAAAGCAAATAAGCAAAAGTGAGTCAAGCTAGTTTCGATTTCGATTTAATTGTCATTGGCGCGGGTTATGGCGGCTTTGATGCTGCAAAGCATGCCGCTGAGAATGGTCTAAAAGTTGCGATTGTTGAGTCTCGTGAAATGGGTGGGACATGCGTCAATAGGGGTTGTGTGCCTTCTAAAGCTTTATTGGCAGCAAGTGGCAAAGTGAGGGAGTTGGCTAATGCTGAACATCTTGCCGGATTTGGTATCCATTCTGCTCCAGTTCGTTTTGAGAGGCAGAAGATTGCTGAGCATGCAAATACATTGGTTGCAGCTATTCGAAACAACCTGACTAAGACATTAGAGAGGTCAGGAGTAAAGATTCTTCGTGGGGAAGGAAGACTTGAGGGACTACAAAGAGTTGGTCTGAGGGAATCTAGTGGAGTTGATCGGATAATTACCTCTAAGGACGTAATCCTTGCAACTGGTTCCGACCCTTTTGTTCCTCCTGGAATCCAAACAGATGGAAGAACAGTTTTTACCAGTGATGAGGCAATAAATCTTGAATGGCTGCCTAGATGGATAGCAATTATTGGGAGTGGATATATAGGACTTGAGTTCGCAGATATCTATACAGCACTAGGTTGTGAAGTCACGATGATAGAGGCACTTGATCGGGTAATGCCTACTTTTGATCCTGACCTTGCAAAGATTGCTTCTCGCAAATTGATTGATGCTCGTGATATTGATGCTCGTGCTGGATTATTGGCCAGCAAAGTTACACCTGGGTGCCCAGTAAAAATTGAATTGTCAGAGGTTAAGACTAGAGATTTGGTTGAAGAGTTAGAAGTAGATGCAGTACTTGTTGCGACTGGCAGGGTCCCAACTAGTAAAAAACTGAATCTTCAGTCGGTAGGTGTTGAGACGAATCGAGGTTTTATTCCAATTGATGATTGTATGAGGGTCTTGGTGGACTCAAAGCCTATCCCGAACCTTTGGGCAGTTGGAGATGTCACTGGGAAGTTGATGTTGGCACATACAGCCGCCGCCCAAGGAACTGTTGCGGTAGATAATATTCTTGGTAAAAAACGCAAAATTGATTATCGGAGTATCCCTGCAGCAACTTTCACTCACCCAGAAATAAGTTCAGTTGGTTTAACCGAGGCTGAGGCAAAAGATCTTGCTTCTAAAGAGGGTTTTCAACTAGGCAGTGTACGAAGTTACTTTAAGGCCAATTCAAAAGCATTGGCAGAATTGGAAAGTGATGGGCTGATGAAGTTACTTTTTAGAAAAGATACTGGAGAAGTCCTTGGGGCTCATATTTATGGCCTTCATGCAGCCGACCTTATTCAAGAGGTGGCTAATGCATTGGCCAGACGACTGAGCGTAGAAGATCTTGTTTGTGAGGTTCATACTCACCCAACTTTGAGCGAAGTGATTGAGGTGGCTTATAAACAAGCTTATAGACAATTAGAGAACAAGGTTTCATCTTTAAATTAATTACTTTAACTGTCTCTTATTTATTTGTTTATGGAGATTCGTCGCCGCCCCCCAAACCCAAGCATAAAGGTTGCAAATCTGGAATATGCGATTCCTCATTTAGAAGGTGAACCTCGAAATATCTTAGAGAAAATTGTTTGGGAAAAGGACCGAGAAGTTGAGATTGCACGTCAGCGAGTTCCTTTGGAAAAACTAAAATCTCAAATTTCCGACTTGCCTCCCACGAGGAACTTTCAAGGTGCTTTGTGTAAAGCATCTTTACTTCCTTCGGTGATTGCTGAGATAAAAAAAGCTAGCCCTAGTAAGGGTGTTATTCGTGAAGATTTCAATCCTGTTGCTCTTGCTAAGTCTTATCAAGAAGGAGGCGCAACTTGCTTGTCAGTGCTAACGGACAAGAGCTTTTTTCAGGGTGGTTTTGAGATACTTATAGAGGTAAGGAAGGCTGTTGATATACCAATCCTTTGTAAGGATTTCATCCTGATGCCATATCAGCTTTATCAAGCAAGGGCAGCGGGGGCGGACGCAGTTTTGTTAATTGCGGCGATACTTCCAGACCAAGACCTCACTTATTTGCGAAAAGTCGCATCCAACCTCGGCCTGGCTGTCTTAGTCGAGGTTCATGACTCAGAAGAAATGGAGAGGGTTTTGAAGTTAGGTGGATTTCCTCTTGTTGGAGTTAATAATCGAAATCTGGCGACGTTTAATACAGATCTTTCTACAACTGAATCGCTTGCTAGAAAGTTTTTAAAGCAATTAAAGCAACAGGGATCTGTTTTGGTTAGTGAATCTGGCCTTTTTACTAGATCTGATTTGTTGAGGGTTCATTCTGCGGGTGCTGATGCGGTTTTGGTGGGAGAGTCATTGATGAGACAAGTAGATGTTTGTAAAGCTCTGAAGGAGTTGATTGGTAAATGAACAATTCAGGTTGAATGTCAAACCACTCCAAGAATTTTTATAGTTCAATGGTTATTGAAACTATGACCAAACAGTCAGAATCAATTTTGTGAAATTCCTTATATGTTGATCAGCATCATTACTGGAATTGCTGCAGGGGCTATACATGTGCTTGGGGGAGCTGACCATTTAATAGCAATGGCTCCTTCTGCTTTGCGTAAGCCCAAAGCTGCTTTTTATGAAGGGTTGGCTTGGGGGGTCGGGCATTCAACAGGGGTCTTAGTCCTTTCCGCAATTGCGATCTTGGTAAAGGATATGGTTCATGTTGAATTTATGTCTTCTTTAGCAGAATTTGTCGTTGGTATCGCTCTGTTAGTTGTAGGCGCGTTGGCAATTAGGACTTCTTTAGGGCTCAGTATTCATGCACATGAGCACAAACATGGGGAAGGTCATACTCATGACCACATTCATTTGCATTTTCGAGGCAAACAAAAACATCGGAGCCATCCACATGCCGCAACCAGCCTAGGAATTTTGCATGGATTGGCTGGTGCAAGTCACCTTGTTGCAGTTTTTCCTGCTTTGGCATTACCTCCAATAGGAGCTGTCGCTTATTTGGCGGCATATTTATTCGGCTCAATTATCACTATGGGAGGATTTTTAGTTGCTATCTCTGTGGCAACTGTGGCTGCTGGACGTAAGGCCTTACCACTATTGATGGCAGGAGCAGGTGTTCTTTCTGTGATAACAGGATTGATCTGGATTCAGAAGACATCTGGTCAGATTATTTGAAGAGAAAATATTATTTATTTGTCAATATGAATCACTTCCTCAACTACACCACGTAGAAGAATGAGGCTGATTGTTCCAAATTGACGGCTGTCAATACTTACATCATTGTCTCCTCTTAACTCAAGACCAAAATCATTTATTTTGTGGACTCTTTTGATTATTAAGGTTTTAGGGTCTAGAGGGTGCTCTGCAACAACTATTGACCCAATCTTTGGGGGATTATCATCTTTATTAATTGGCTTGTAGATAACAATGTCTCCATCCATAAGAGTTGGCTGCATAGATATTCCTTTGACACGGCAATGTCTACGGAACCCAGCCAATAAAAGGATTAAAGATTTTATTTTTGAAACTTTTTGACCTGCTTCTTTAGCTTGCTGTGATCCAAGCGTCAGCTCTCCCTTTAGATTTCCAAAAAATATGATGGATTTGTTCCACAGCTTGCATTAGCTCTTCAGCTTTCTCTTGATCAATATTTACTTTGCAAGCACTGCATAACTTCGCAGCTTTCCAGAAGATGTCATGAAGATCTGGGAATGAGGCTAGATGCTCTGGCTTGAAATAATCAGTCCAAAGGATTAAAAGCTCTTTTTTGGCTTCCTTTGCCTGTTCTTCCTTAATAGCTACATATCTCGAAAAAGTATTGTTATAGCTAGCCCAGGACGCTGCATCATTGTTTGCAGGGGGCTCCATTGCAAGCAGTTTTTTGGTCATAGAAAGAACTGCTTCTGCGGCTACTCTTGTGGAAGCAGGGTCGTAAACGCCACAAGGGCCATCACAGTGGGCCTGAACGGAAGTTGCAGGAAGGTAATTAAAAACGGAAGAAAGTGCCGAACGCAACATCGGGAACTAAGAAAAAGCCTACTAATACCCTAACGGGGGATGAACCTGCTTGGGTGAGCATTTTTGATCTGAAAGCAATTGACTCAGTTGATGCTGAGTAATTCAACTTCAAAAACTAACGTTGCATTGGGGGGGATTACACCTCCAGCACCTCTGCTCCCATAACCAAGTTCAGGTGGAATAACCAATTTTCTTTTGCCTCCAACTTTCATTCCCGCCACACCTTCGTCCCAACCTTTAATCACTTGCCCTGCTCCAAGAGGGAAGCTAAAGGGACCTCTTTCATAGCTACTGTCAAATTCCTTTCCGTTTTCTAGAGTACCTCTATAGTTGACGGAAACCCTTTGCCCTGCAGTTGCTTCAGGCCCCTCTCCAATTACTAGATCAGTAATACTTAGCCCACTAGAAGTAAGCTTCGAACTGCCCTTTTCAACTGCACCACCTAAAGGTGCTGATTCTGAATTGGGTTTATCTGTTGCCATAGCAAAAAGAGTAGGATTTTGATCCTCTGGGTCTAACTCAAAGATAGTTTGGGCTGGAGAAGATTTCTCGATGGCTTGGAGCTCAGCTTGGAGAGTTGAATTAAAGTTCGATGCTGAAACTGGGGTCGGGGAAATTAGTTGGCTAATTACAGCCAGGAATAAGCAGGTGACAAAGATAGAAAAACTAATCAAGATCTCGCGCACGGTCCTTTAAAGGTTGATTCAAAATGATTCTTGCAGAAAATCTAGGCAATTTTGGTTTTTCCTAACCCTTTTACTTAATTTTCTGTTTTCTATTGAATACTTTTCTATGGATCCTAGACATTGCTTATTTAAATAGTTCTAATTAATAACTTTTCATCAATTTATATAGCTTATGAGTAAGTACTTCTGACTTTGTTTTCAAAGTCAAAAAACTACGAAAGCCAAACTCCGCCCTGTTTTAAGGCTTTAAAGTAATTTTCTTTTGTAGGATGCTTTTTTTTGATACTTTGGTCAGCTCTTCTGCTGTTAATTTCATTTCCCAAACTTCTGTCTTCTTGAAAATGAGTTGGGCTGGCTTGCCTAGATCTTCTTATGGGCCATGTGATGTAGGCCATGTGGGAAATCTCTATATGTAACCTATGTAGCTATTCCAGAGGTTTACATCAATCTTCGTAATTATTTTTTCAGGAAAGAGAATAAATTTGCTTCTGCCTGTGGAGCAACCGAGTTATTGCGCCATTGTTAGGAATTGTTGACACTGGGTCAAGCATCAGAGCAAATCAAAAAAGTCTTTATGACGACACCATTAAATACATAGAGCCCTTTTGAGTGGCTCTAAAGCATATTTTAGGTCTTAGATCTTTGAGATCTTTAGCCGTCTACCGCGTTTTTTAGTCCAGTTAGGAAGTCAAATTTAATCACCCCCCACTTTGCGAGCCAAAATGCAGTCCAAGCTACCGAGAAAAGAATCGGGGCTGCAACGACCAGAAGACGGAGGTCCATAACGGAGTGCGTAAGCGTTGGTGATCCTACGTAACTTGGATGGGCTGGTCAAGCTAAAACTAATAGAAGTGATCTTTCGTTTTGCATATCTTTAAACAGTCGGTGGATTTATTTTTAAACCATCTCAACTTTGTGTTTTGTGTCCAAAGGGGTAACTGGTTCTATCTATTCTTTTGGTAGATTTTTCCCAAGGCAGCTTATTCAGGCAAAGTGAAGACACTGGCCCTCAAAACTATGTCGATATATTCACTTGCAAGCAGGTTCCTTGTGAAAGCACTTGTTTTATGTCTTTGCCTCTTCATTGCATTGCCTGCGCAGGCGGCCCTTGATCAGGGGGAAGAAGTACCTAATTACGTTCGTGCTGATGTAACAGGACAAGACTTTCATGGTCAAGATTTGTCCAAGTCTTCTCTGGCAGGAGCGGTTGCACGTGATGCAGATCTTAGTGATGTAGATCTACACAACACTGTTCTTACTCTTGCTGATTTAAAAGGTGCCAATCTAAACGGGATAAATTTGACTGATGTATTGGCAGATAGGGTTAATTTTCAAAAAACAGATCTTCGCAATGCTGTTTTAGTAGGAATGATTGCTTCTGGTAGCAGCTTCGCAGGTGCACAGATCGAAGGTGCAGACTTCACCTTTGCTGTTCTAGATAGCGATGACCAAAGAAATATGTGTAAGGAAGCCGATGGGGTAAATCCAGTAACTGGAATAGCAACAAGAGAAAGTTTGGATTGTTCTGATCAGGCGGGGGGCTATAAGCCCGCAATGCCAGGGGGGTAAAAATGTAGAGAAGTGAAATTACTTGTCTGTTTTTAAGGATTGCCAAAATGAGTTAATGATCTATTAAGTCATTTTTTTTAAGATATTGGTTTGTCAAACAGGCTGAGCAGTTTTAAGCAGCTTTATATGAAGGACATTTGATGAGTATTCGAAATCATCAGACTTTGGTATTAATTCAAGGGTTTATTGGTGGGGTTTTAGGAGGTTTAGGTCTCTCGCAGTTTGGAATAGTTTTTATGCCATTAGCTCTGGCATTGCTTTGGTCTGCAAGTAAAAAGCCATTGGCTGGATTTATTTGGGGTGCAATAGCTGTTCTACTTAGTCATCGGTGGCTTTTATCTCTTCATCCACTCAATTGGATAGGTGTGCCAGCTCCATTTAGCTTGCCAATAGCAATTTCGATTTGGCTGTTTTGTGGGATGGCCGCAGGTTTATTGGTAGGTCTTTGGTCTTGGATTGGGCAGCGTCCTTTTTTGGTAAGGATAAGAGATTGCGGTGGTGGAGGGCAGATTTTTTATGCAATTTCTCTTGCTGCTATTTGGGGACTAGCGGAAGTGGCCCTAGCTTGCTTGCCTTTGTTTTGGATAGGAATAGGTGCGAGCCTTTTGCCAGGGGACAGGGCCCTTGCAGGCTTGGCTAGGTGGTTTGGGGTGGGAGGCCTGGCCGTTTTGAACTTGTTGATTGCTTTTTGGATAAGACATGTTTTTCTTGCGATAAATAATGGTCTCGAATGGAAAAAGTCACTTTCTATTGGACTTGTCTTTGTCGTTTTTGCCCATGCGTTTGGATGGAGTCTTTTGGCTACAAATCAATCCGTTAAACAAACAATTCCTGTAGCGCTGTGGCAACCGGCTACCCCTATACGTGAAAAGTTTTCTTTAAATCACTTAAATCGTCTGCCAGATCTTGTGCAGGATTCTTTGAACCGTTCAACGGCATTAGGAGCTTCTTGGCTTTTAGCCCCTGAAGGGACTCTGATGGCTAATCAGCAACTTCTTTCTCGTGCACCTATCCCGTTGCTTTCCGGGGGGTTTAGGTTGGTACGAGGAGCAAAAAGAAGTTCTGTCCTTGTTTTTGAAGAGGGCAAAAGCACGTTTTCCTCATTTGTAGATAAACACCGTTTAGTACCCCTTGGAGAATGGGTGCCCAATTTGTTTGAATTTCACGTGGCAGGGTTATCTGCTGTTGGAGGTCTTGAAGCTGGAGAACCTTCCAGACTGCTCTCTTGGAGTGGTCCCAATGTTGCAGTGGCAATTTGTTATGAATTGAGCAATGGGCATGGCATTGCCCAAGCAGTTGTTGATGGTGCCGAATGGATTATGGCTGCGGCAAATCTTGATCCATACCCAATTTCACTTCAGAGGCAGTTTATTGCGCTTGCTCAGTTGAGAAGTATCGAAACCTCTAGAGATCTCATAAGTGTGGCTAATACTGGTCCGTCAGCATTAGTTTTTGCGAATGGAGAAGTTAGTAGCGTTCAGAAACCATTTGATGAAGGTATTGGATTAGTAGAACTTAATCTTCGGCAGGGCAAAACTGGATATTTGCAATGGAGAGAATCTCCATTGTTGGTGTTATTAATAATTGGGCTATTTGGACCTCGTTTACTTTTAAGACTTCTTAAAAGAAGTCTTTGATTAGTTCAGCTCTGTTCAATTAGCCCTCCTCCAAGCAAGATTTCGTTGGAATAAAAAACTGCTGCCTGCCCTGGGGTGATTGAGAATTGCTCCTTATCGAATTGAAGATTGCATCGATAGGGACGGTTGCTCTTGATGTCTTTATCGGTCGGCGTAATTGGTGTTAGCTCTGCCAAAACAGGATGACTTCTATATCGAACTTGAACTTCTACTTCTCTTGATTTGGAAGGGGGCTCTATTGAGACCCAGTTGACTTGACTGACTATGCAGTTTGATCGACCTGCCTCTTCCCTAGGAGCAACTACAACTCTATTTAAAGAGGGTTCAAGCTTCACTACATGTAGAGGCACTTGCCAAGAGACGCCTAGTCCTTTGCGCTGGCCAATTGTGAAATGTTCAATTCCATCATGTTCTCCTATGACCCTTCCATTATTTAGAACTATTTCGCCTTTGCGAGGGGGTAAGTAGGTATCTAGAAAAGCTTTCATTGAGCCATGGTGTTCAGCAAGGCAAAGATCCTGGCTTTCTGCCTTGTTTGCGGTGCGTAGTCCATATCGGTGGGATTCTTTCCTGGTTTCTGACTTCGTTAATTCACCTAGTGGAAAGACAACTTTCCCGAGTACGTCTTGTGATAAGTCATAGAGGAAATAGCTTTGATCTTTTTGTGTATCAAGTCCACGCAAAAGTTGATGACGGCCTGTTGAAGCTTCCTTGCTAATCGATTTCTCAAAAGCTCTCTTTGCATACTTAATCCTTGCGTAATGACCAGTTGCAATTCGCGCCCCTTGATAATTTTCTTCCACCCATTTGAGCATTGCCGCAAACTTGACAGATCGATTGCATTGTGAACATGGCAGAGGAGTAATTCCTTCTTGATAACCACTTATGAGTCGACCTACTATTTCATTCTTGAAAAGTGATCTCGAGTCCACTATGTGATGAGAGATCCCAAGTTGCTCGCAAATAGCTGCTGCATCAACAAGCCCGTCTGAGCAGCAAGAACCTTTGCCACTCATTAGCCAAAGAGTTAAGCCTTCTATTTTCCAGCCAGCTTCTGCAAGGAATGCTGCGGTGAGGGAGCTATCTACCCCGCCTGAAAGGCCTACAACAGCATGATGTTCCCCTTCAAGAATTTTTAGGCTCCGAAGTGCATTTGCGCCAGCACTGGTTGCAGACTGCAAATCAGAGGTCAAAGGTTTGATTGCTTTTGAAGGCGGCATAGTCATTACCGCAAAGATCCCTTCATAGTGAGTTTGTAAGAGTCATTATCGTGCCCTGGCCAAAAGCTAACGCTGACAATGTAATTGTCACTGCAAAACAGATGGCAAACGTAGAAGCTGAGATCCTTGCGAGAGGGATGCCTGTCCCAGCTTTGATGGAGAGAGTTGGCCTGTCAATGGCAAAGTGGTTTTTCGAGCAGCCTGCTTTGTTGAACGAAGGCGTAGTTGTGTTGGTAGGACCAGGGCACAATGGTGGAGATGGATTAGTTGTAGCTAGAGAACTTCATCTATCAGGAGTAAATGTCAGCCTTTGGTGCCCATTACAAATAAACAAGTCTCTAACTGCTGGTCATTTTTCTTATGTGGAATCATTAGGAATTCAAAAGCTCCAAGAAATACCTGACCCTGCTAATAGAGCCCTTTGGATTGATGCGTTGTTTGGTATTGGTCAAACGCGACCACTTCCAGCTTTTATTTCTCAATTGTTAAAAGCGAGAGAAGAAATCCAACCTCGGAAACTAGTTAGCCTTGATGTTCCTGCAGGCATTTGTTCAAACACAGGCAGGGAATTTGAAGGAGGAGCTGCCTTTGCGGCTTTTACTTTGACTGTTGGATTAATTAAGGAAGGCTTGGTTGCTGACTATGCAATAGATCACGTTGGACGCTTGGTAAGGATTGATATGGGTTTGTCTAAAAGTGTTTTAGAGATTTTGCCAAAGAACCTGCCATTGAAAATTTGTCGAGCTGATGTGAAAACTATTTCATGGCCAAAACCTTTAGATATCGCAAATAAGTATGGGAGAGGTCGTTTGATGGTTTTAGCTGGTAGTGATAAATATCGAGGTGCAGCTTTTTTGGCATTGCGGGGCGCCCTAGCAAGTGGGTGTGGAAGTATTCAAGCCGCATTGCCTACTTTGCTTGCTAATCGTTTATGGGAAGTGGCACCAGAAATTGTTTTAAAAGGAGTTCTTCCAACTTTCAATAGTGGAGTTTCTATTGCAAAAGCTTTTATTGGTCTGGATTTTAATCGCATTGATTCGATTTTGATCGGGCCAGGAATAGGTAAGAGTTCTCAAGATTGGACTATTGAGGCTGAGGCAATAGAAGCTTTCCCTGGTTTGTTGGTTTTGGATGCTGATGCTCTTAATCGAGTGGCTTCTTCAGAAGAAGGTTGGCATTGGTTTAAGAAGAGAAAGGGTCCAACTTGGATTACTCCACATGACAGTGAGTTCAAGCGATTGTTCCCAGAGGTCAATAATTTTTCTGCTATTGAAAAGGCTTCAGAGGCCGCTCGGCTAAGCGGAGCAAGTGTTTTGCTTAAAGGAGCCCATACTGTTGTTGCTGATCCTTCTGGTGCAATTTGGCAGTTATGTGAAACTGCCCCTTGGGTAGCGCGTTCTGGTTTGGGGGATGTTTTGGCTGGGTTTGTTGCCGGAGCAGGGGCGGTTTGCTTGGCTTCTTCAACCCCCCTTAAAACTGAGCTGCTAGCTGCATCAGCTTTATTGCATGCAGAAGCTGCAGGAGTGTCTTGCGATAGCAGTACGGCAAGCTCAATAGCCGACTCTTTAAGCGCACTTGTAGTTGGCATGAATAATAAAAAAATGTGCTTATCGACACAGTGATTTGTTGTAAATGGGCAGTTTTGATTGAAATGTGTAGTTTTTCACTTATGAAATCTGAAGGGATCTTGAAACCCTGGCGTGTTTTCCAATATCTGTAGGAAAGTCCCCTCCATAGTGTGGGGGCAGGAATGAAATGATTTCATCAGCGACTAAATCGGCTGAATCTCAACGGCGTCGAAGTGGCGACCCAATTAGTTGGTACTTATCAACGATTGGGCGTATTCCTTTGCTAACCCCTGCCGAGGAAATTGAGCTAGGAAATCAGGTTCAAATGATGATGAGCCTTACAGAAGATGGCTCGATTAGTGATAACAGCAAAGACTTCACCAACCAGCAACGTCGCTTGATACGAATAGGCAGACGTGCGAAGGAAAGAATGATGAAAGCAAATCTTCGTTTAGTAGTTAGTGTTGCCAAGAAATATCAAGGGAAGGGTTTAGAGCTTCTCGACTTGGTTCAGGAAGGTTCGCTTGGTTTAGAGCGTGCCGTTGAGAAGTTTGACCCAACTCGAGGATATAAGTTTTCTACCTACGCATTTTGGTGGATTCGTCAAAGCATGACGCGTGCAATTGCATGTCAGTCGAGGACTATTCGCCTGCCAGTACATTTAAGTGAAAGGCTCACGACAATTCGCAAGGTAAGTCTTGACTTGGCGCACAAGCTAGGGGCAATGCCAAGTCGTGCTGAGATCGCCGAAGCTATGGAAATTCCTATTGAAGAGCTTGACTCTCTCTTACGTCAGGCTTTGACCACTAGTAGCTTGGATGCCCCTGTAAATGGAGAGGAGGGAAGAAGCTTTTTGGGAGATCTTATTGCTGATGGATCTTCTGAAGACCCATTGAACAAAGTTGAACAACGAATACATCATGAACAACTTGGCCGCTGGCTAAGTCATCTCAGTGAACAAGAGCAGCATGTCCTTAGGCTTAGGTTTGGCTTGAATGGGAATGAAAGGCATACTTTGGCTGAGATTGGCCGCTTGCTTGAGGTGTCTAGAGAGCGTGTTCGACAGGTTGAATTGAAGGCTTTAAGGAAATTAAGGAATCTCACTCGAAAGCTTCCTAGTGGCATCTAAACAAGTTTTAAATTTCTACGCAGACATTTGATAAGACGACCTTTAAACGTCAGTTAATAATTTTAATTTTCTGCCCAGATGTATCTAGTGAGATCCTCTGGGTTTGGATCTTTTGCAGCCAATGCATATTCAACTGAGTCATTTACCTCTTCATCAATCTCCTTCTCTATCGCTCGTAATTCATCGCTAGAAACTAAGTTGTTTGTTGATAGATCTTTCTCCAAAGTCTTGAGAGGGTCTCTCTTTGCCCAGAATTTTTTCTCTTCCTCTGCTCGAAGCTCGTCAGGATCGGCTAGTGAGTGCCCACGAAATCTATAAGTAAGACACTCCAGCAAAGTAGGACCTTCGCCAGCCCTGGCTCGCTCTAGGGCTCGTTGTGTGGCTCCTCGAACTGCTAAAACATCCATGCCATCAACTTCCTCTCCTTTCATTCCGAAAGAATCTGCTTTTCTCCAAATTTCAGGATCACTGGTTGCTCGATGGTGAGCCATGCCAATTGCCCATTTGTTGTTTTCAACCACAAAAAGAATTGGAAGCTTCCAAAGCTGAGCCATATTTAGACATTCGTAAAATTGTCCGTTATTACAGGTTCCGTCCCCGAAAAAGGCTGCTGTAACTGAATCGCTGTTATTTTCACCAAGAGCATTGCGTTTATAGCGACTAGTAAAGGCTGAACCAAGCGCGACAGGAATGCCTTCTCCTATAAATGCATATCCACCTAATAGGTGGTGTTCTTTTGAGAAAAGGTGCATAGACCCTCCTCGCCCTTTACTGCAACCGGTTTCTTTGCCGAAAAGTTCACTCATAACTTCTCTTGCTGGTACTCCAGCGCTTAGTGCATGTACATGATCTCTATAAGTGCTACAAAACCAGTCATGTTTCTTTTTCATTGCACCAATTACTCCTGTGCTCACAGCTTCCTGTCCGTTATATAAATGAACAAATCCGAACATTTTGCCGCGGTAATACATCTCAGCGCATTTGTCTTCAAATCGCCTTCCCAAGGTCATATCCCTAAAAAGCTCCAAGCCTATTTCCCTGTCTAAACTTGCTTTCTCAGCCGAAGTCAGGCTGCTCAGGCGCTCCGCATGGGCTCCTGCTTCAAAAGGAGTATTAATTGTTTGCACAGAGGCCTTTGTGGTTCTTTGGCTCATGCCAAATACTTGTCGCTAGATGTACGACTGTAAGGGGCTGAGGAATAATAATAGGCAAAATCCCTTTCAATACCTAGAGTCCTTTGCCAATGGGGTAATGAAAAGTGGAATTGCCGATTGATCACTTCCGCTTGTTAGGTGTGAGCCCCTCAGCGGACTCTCAAGCCGTGCTAAGGGCTTTACAGGTGCGCTTGGACCGGCCTCCTGAGCAAGGCTTTACAAATGAAGTTCTTGCGCAGAGAGCTGAATTGTTACGTCTTTCTGCGGATTTGCTTACTGATCAATCTCAACGAGATGAGTATGAAACTGCTTTGTTAGGGGGGGCTTTAGGTCTTGAATTTTCATCAAACAGAGAAGTCGCTGGGTTGATTTTGCTTTGGGAGGCTGATGCCTCTAATGAGGCTTTTGGGCTGGCTCGCAAGGCCTTACAGCCTCCACAAGCGCCTGCTCTTGGAAGCGGAAGGGAATCTGATTTGACACTTATTGCTGCTTGCTCTTGCAGAGCTGCAGCTCTACAAGAGCAAGAACAAAGGCACTTTGAAGCAGCGGCATTGCTTCTACAAGAAGGGATTCAGTTGTTGCAGAGGATGGGCAAGCTTGCTGATGAAAGGAAAAACCTTGAAAAAGAGCTTGATTTATTACTTCCATATCGGATCCTTGATTTAGTCAGTAGAGATCTCTCAAGCAAGGGATCTCGTGAAGAAGGATTACGTTTATTAGATGGGTTTGTGAGAAAGAGAGGTGGATTAGAAGGTAGAAATTCTTCTCAGTTGATTGGAGGATTGAAACAATCTGATTTTGAAATCTTTTTTCAGCAGATTAGGAATTTTTTAACTGTTCAGGAACAGTTAGATCTTTTTATTCATTGGCGAAAAAGAAGTTCAGCAGATGCAGGATTCCTTTCAGTACTTGCTTTGGCAGCAGTTGGTTTCTCCAGGAGAAAGCCAGAGCGATTAGAGGAAGCTCGAAGACAGCTAAGGCGTTTAAATCTTCCAGAGATTGATCAAATGCCATTACTAGGATCGATGGATTTGTTGCTTGCAGATGTTCAGCAAGCAGAGCAAAGATTCTTTTCTAGTCCTGACGAAAGCCTTCAAGATTGGCTGAAAAATTATCCTGGGGAAACTCTTGGTGCTCTTTGTGAGTATTGCCGAGATTGGTTGCGAAGAGATGTTTTACCTGGTTATAGGGATGTGGACGCAGGTGCGGTTGATCTTGAGGCTTGGTTTGCAGATAGAGATGTTCAAAAGTATGTGGAGAATCTTGAGCGTAAGGGAGCACTTGGGATAGCTAAATCAGGATTCTCATTTTTAACTTCTTTAACTGGAGAAGAGCCTGGGCAAGGTTCTGATGATGAGTCTGATTTGGGTTTCAATGAGGCTGAGTCTGATTTTGATGTTGAAGAGAGCCAGCTTTATCAAATTGAAGAAACGGAACTTTCTGAAAAGGAAAAGGATATTGCAGTTCATTCTTCAGGGAGCTTTTGGGCTCTGAGCAATCTTTTTGGGAACTTATTTGCGAAGAATGCGGATTCAAGTCTTCATGCGGCAAGTTCTTTCTTTTTTGGGAGGAAGTTTTTTAAGAGTATTTCTTTAGTTGTTGTCTTGCTTGTTTTGGGAATAGTAGTAAGGCATCAAGTTTTGAGACCAAAGCTCAAAACAGATGTGAGTACTGACCAGCAACCAATGGTTGACGACACTTTAAAAGAATCAAAAGAAAAGGCTTTAGTAACTAAAGCAAAACGGGTAGAGCCTTTAACTGTCGATAAACCTAGTGAGTTCCAGATTAGAAGCCTTATAGAGACTTGGCTAGATGGTAAGGCAACTATCCTTGCGGGAAGAAAAAGCGATGATTTATCTAAGGTCGCGCGAGAGCTATTAGTTACTCGTGTTATTAAGCAGCGAGCAAAGGATCGAGCCTTAGGTCTTAAGCAAAAGATAGAAGCAACTATTACTACTTTCAGGGTGGTAAATCAAACAAACAAAAGGATTGAAGTAAAAGTAAAGCTGGCCTATAGAGATCAACGAATGAATTCTTCTGGGGAATTGATCTCTGAGACATCCATCCCCAATCTTCAAGTTACATATATCCTTGGTCGAGAGAAAAAGTTGTGGCAGCTTGTTGCTTTCATAAGCGGCAGTTGAACTAAAACTTTTTTTGGAAGGCTTAAAGCTTTTTCTATTTCCTTTTAATGACAACACTTTTTGGTATCTATGTTTGAAGAGCTTTCATCTCGCTTTGAAGATGCTGTAAAGGGGCTTAGAGGTGAGGCCCAAATTAGTGAAACAAATGTCGATGATGCTTTGAAGCAGGTGCGTCGCGCGCTACTTGAAGCTGATGTCAGCTTGCCCGTCGTTAAAGAATTTGTTGAGGAAGTACGTCTGAAAGCAATAGGTTCAGAGGTTGTTAGAGGGGTGAATCCTTCTCAGAAGTTTATCCAGGTTGTGCATGAACAATTAGTTGAGGTGATGGGAGGTGCAAACGCTCCTTTGGCTAATAGCGAAGAAGGCCCAACTGTTGTTCTTATGGCGGGTCTTCAAGGTGCTGGTAAAACAACTGCGACCGCGAAGTTAGGGCTTCACCTTAAAGATCAAGGTAGAAGAGCATTGATGGTTGCCACTGATATCTATAGACCTGCTGCTATTGATCAGTTGTGCACTCTTGGTGAACAGATAGAAGTAGATGTTTTTAATCTGGGAACTGAAGCAAAACCTGAGGAAATAGCAAAGGCAGGGCTTGAGAAAGCTCGCCAAGAAGGCTTTGACACAGTTTTGGTTGATACCGCTGGAAGACTTCAGATAGATGAAGAGATGATGGATGAGATGGTTCGGATTCGTTCAGCGGTGCAGCCAAATGAAGTGCTGCTTGTTGTTGATTCAATGATTGGTCAGGAGGCTGCTGACCTAACTAGGACATTTCACGAGAAGGTAGGCATTACTGGGGCGGTCCTTACAAAACTTGATGGAGATTCAAGGGGTGGGGCGGCTCTTTCAATTCGAAAAGTAAGTGGTCAGCCGATCAAATTCATTGGCACTGGAGAGAAAGTCGAAGGCTTGCAGCCTTTCCATCCTGAAAGGATGGCCAGTCGCATTCTTGGTATGGGTGATGTTCTTACCTTGGTTGAGAAAGCTCAAAAAGAGGTTGAGATTGCGGATGCAGAGCTCATGCAAAGGAAGTTGCAGGAGGCAACATTTGACTTTTCGGATTTTGTTAAGCAGATGCGTTTAATAAAGCGAATGGGCTCTTTAGGTGGCCTAATGAAAATGATCCCAGGGATGAACAAAATTGATGATGGGATGCTTAAGAGTGGTGAGGAGCAACTTAAGCGCATTGAGGCGATGATCGGTTCAATGACCCCAGAGGAGCGAACTAAGCCGGAATTATTGGCGGCGAACCCTTCCCGCCGCCGCCGATTAGCTTCAGGCAGTGGACATTCAGCAGCTGATGTGGACAAGGTTTTGGCTGATTTTCAAAAAATGCGTGGTTTGATGAAGCAAATGTCCAGTGGTGGC
>QCFB01000008.1 GCA_003280345.1 Prochlorococcus sp. AG-363-A16 | reverse complement strand
CAAACGGTGGTAGCTATTCTCTTTGGCATCGTCGCCAAGATAAACCAATAAGCATTAACTTTGTGAAAAGATTTCCAAAGCTAGCCCTTGAACTGGCGAAAGGACCCAAAGGGCTTGAGGTTGTCTTTGAAGAGATCGGACGTCAACACATGCTTGATGGGCATCTCCAATATCAACAACAAGTCCGTCAAACAGCCCTAGCCAAACTAGCTAATAATCCACAAGAAATTGAGTCTCTCTGGGCTTTGGCATTACTTGGGGTGCTTGACAACAGGCCAAATCAAGCAGCAATGCATTTCGCCGCTTTAGAAAAGCTCTTAGGAGATAATCCATGGCCAAGTGCTTACAGGAGCTTTGTAACACTTGCAGGGTGGAATCCATGGAAAGCTGCAAAGGTTGCCGATAAAGCGAACACCAAACATAATCACCCCATACTTGCCGGTCTTGGTGACCTTAGTGGGATACTTGGAGGAGCATTCTGGAGGTTGCCAAAAGCATCACGTTCCATACCCAATGCCATTCAAAATGTAGAACAAAAAGCAAATAGTGCTTCAGATAATTTCTAAACAATCAAGACCAAGGTTTCAGTTGATCAACCCTTAACCAAACATCAGGAACTGGCCGCCGCCAGCGCACCTGAGCATATTCACCTTTAATGATTAGTAATTCGCCAGGGCCTTCAAAGATGTAGGAAGGTGGCGATTGATCAGTAGCCGCTGACTCTAAACTATTCTGATAAGCTATACGATCAACACGAACCAGAGCTCCTTTCCTAAAGCTTTTGGACGGCTTAGGTGAGTCAGAGTTCTCAGGCATCACAAAACAATTATTGTATCTAAGCCTAAATCGTCAATGGCCAACCAAAGATACTGAGAAAGAATTCTGCTCAAATTAACTATCGACATTAACTTGCATACGAAGAATGCAATATGCTCAAATCAATTTAAACTCACATTACGAAATCCACCAAGGCCTGTTTCGTACAAAACCTTTAACCTCGCAAGCATCAGCTTAAATCTTCAATGCGCCTTCTTCTTCTTGGCTGCACTGGTTTTATAGGTCGTGAGTTATTGCCAAAGCTATTAGCCTCCGACCATCACCTAACAATAGTAAGCAGAAAAAGTTTCCAAAAATGGAATTCAATTCTTCCGACTAATAATTGGACTGGTCTGCAACTTGATCCAGCTAATCCAGAAAGTTGGAAACAAGAATCACTTCTCCTGGCCTTAGAAAAGGCTGAAGGCATCGTCAATCTCGTAGGGGAACCAATCGCGGAAAAACGATGGACTAGTAAGCACTGTCGAGAAATACAAAATAGTCGCCTCAGCACAACCAATTCATTAGTTGAGGCAATGAAATCGCTACGTAAGGCTCCAAAGGTTCTCGTCAATGCATCAGCAATTGGCTACTACGGAACTAGTCAAGATGCATCTTTTTCTGAAGATGACAAATCTGGAAAAGACTTTTTAGCAAAGCTATGTAAAAAGTGGGAATCAATTGCTACAGGGAAGCCCAAATCGACCAAACTAGCAATTATTCGAATAGGAATTGTCCTAGGTCCAGATGGAGGGGCGCTCGGAAAAATGCTGCCCGTATTCAAAGCAGGATTAGGTGGCCCAATTGGCAATGGTCAGCAGTGGATGAGTTGGATCCATCGAACCGATCTCTGTCAAATAATTCAAGAGGCATTAACAAAAAAATCCTGTGCTGGTGTCATTAATGGTGTTGCACCAGAACCTGTCGCAATGAAAGAGTTTGCTAGTACTCTTGGAAAAGAACTTGGTCGTCCCAGTCTCTTGCCAATACCTGGACCAGTTCTCAAATTATTATTAGGTGACGGAGCTCGAGTCGTTTTAGAAGGTCAGAAGGTTTCCACCAAAAAGCTACTAAAACAAGGATTCGAATTTAAATA
Source organism: Prochlorococcus sp. AG-363-A16 (assembly GCA_003280345.1). Taxonomy (GTDB): domain Bacteria; phylum Cyanobacteriota; class Cyanobacteriia; order PCC-6307; family Cyanobiaceae; genus AG-363-A16. Next base: position 71,019 of record QCFB01000008.1, on the reverse strand, counting down.
TCCAACCCTTGTTCAGGCACTAAAAGCAGCTACCAACTCTATTCAAAGTTGATAATGCTTAATAAGAGAGAGTATTCATGACGTTTAGATCTATATGTCTAAATAAAGTAGTTCATATTTCACGAATAATTGAATGAAATCCTTTTTGCCAGTATTTATGCTGTTTTAATCTTAAATGAGGTTAGTACAAGCATTAACCATTGCGCTTGTGCCCCCATGAATTCCAATTCTTCTTTCAGCCTGCAGACTGCATTCTCGTTGAAGACTAATGTCATTCATACTTCGCTCAAGCATGTCGAGAGTTAACAAGGCTGTTTTCTTTAGCGTATTAATCTCACCTGTTGGACCATCTGCACACAAAACTGTTGGCCCCAATAATCTTCTCTGAGCTTCGGCAAAAGCACTAGTGAACTGCGGCCCATATCCCGATAATTGAACAACCGGCTTCGCAAGTCCTACAGCTTGCTCAGCCGCTGTTCCAGCCATAGAGAGCAAAACATTACTACTTTGCAAAACTTCTACAAAAGAATCACGATGAACCATAACCCTAAAATCTCCTCGCACCAACTCACGATGATTCAGTCCTCCAAACGAATCAATCAATTGCCACCCGGCAGAATTGGCCAATTCTTCTAACGCAATGTCGTCAAGAGAAGAAACTAAAGCAATATCAAAACTAAAAGATTCTTCGACCACTTTTCTTTCTGGGAAAAACTCCAAAACTCGAAGCAACAAAAGTAAATTTCTATCTAATTCAGGTCGACGACTACCTGGGAGTAGACCTAAGCGAAAAGAACACTGAGGCAAAGGTGGTTTTGGTAACAGAACAGTATCCATAAATGGATTGCCCACAAAATTCACTGGGCGAAAAAGCTGGTTTGTCAGATCAAGAGCAGTGAGTTGATCTCGGCTATATACACCTAAAAAGCGTCGACTTGACAAGCAATGTGAGCAAGGCCAAGGCAGTTGTAATTTGCCCTCATAATGACTTGAGTATGCAACTAAATAGGTAAAAACCGGCAATCCTGTAAGCCACGCAGCAACCACTGGAACAACATCTCCTACAACAAGAAGAAAATCGTATTGTTTGGACGAAAAAAACAATCGCAATAATCGTCCAATAAGGTAAAAAACTTGGCCTTGAACTAATTCAGTCAAGCGACCTAACAGAGTTGTATAACCAAGTCCACCAGTACTAAATTCTCTGGTCTGTCCTAATAGGTTGATCCCAGATTTCTGATAAGCCAACCCATGACCTACAAAGGGTAGAGCTTCAACCTGATGCCCAATCCTCTTCAGCTCTTTCCCTAGCAAAGCCCCTGATAGATCTTCTCCGTGACCATTACTCAAAAGAAGGAATCTAGACAAGTCACATCTCCAACCATTTTTTAATTTTTTTTAAGGCCTGCCATTCAGGTTTTCGCGTGAGACCATCTTCGATTGAGTTTCTTAGCTCTGTTCTCAAATCAGGAACCATTATCAATGCTCTTTTTACAAAGTCAATTTGATCCCTAACACCCTTAGATTCTGTTTCTATTAGGGCCAAGCTTAAATTGATTCTTGCTTGAGGCTCTTGGCCATTTAACTTGACTGCTAGTCGAGCAGAGCGAAGAGCTGCCTCATTTTGATTGCAAAGCAACTGCAACCAAGCCAAACAAGTCCAGGCAGAGGAATGGTTTGGATTTGAAGCTGTAATTGCTTCAAAATCCTTGATCAATTCAGCTGGATCCCCCCCGGACTGATAACGAGCCATTGCATTATCAAACTGACTCTTTTGATTCGAATCCATTGGATGAGGTGAAATAGCAAAGGAATCATCTAAATTCCTTTGATGAAGAAAATGAAAGTTTAAACAGCAAAAGAACTACCGCAACCACAAGTCTGAGTTGCATTTGGATTGGTGAAATTAAAGCCTCCCCCAATCAATTCATTACTAAAATCTAATTGCATCCCATAAATATATAAAAGACTTTTAGGGTCACAAACCACTTTAAAAGGCACTCCCTCAGGGGGAGTGTATTCATAAACCTCATCTCCCTTCTGGACATCTGAAGAAGATACAAAATCCATTGTGTAACTCATGCCACTACATCCACCCGAACGAACCCCAACACGGAGCATCTTGTCCTTGCCCTGTTCATTACAAAGCCGAGCTAACTGATGCATGGCTTTCTCAGTAATAAGGACCCCTTTCCCATCATGGGCAGTATGAGTCACGGTTGCAGGGTCAGGGATGCTCATAAAACTTTCGTAACTCCTAAAGCCATTTTATGGAGGCTTCTACACTTTTAGTTTAATAAGCCTCTGCCCGTCCTATTAATAGAGTCAGTAAGTTCTTCTCTTTAAACGGGTGAGAGTAGCGATTGTTGGAGCTGGACTAGCAGGGTTAACTGCCGCAGTGGATCTGGTCGATGCGGGACATGATGTTGATCTCTACGAAGCTAGGCCATTCTTAGGAGGGAAGGTAGGGAGCTGGGAAGACCCAGATGGAAATCATATTGAGATGGGACTACATGTTTTCTTTTTCAACTACGCGAATTTGTTTGCATTGATGAAAAAAGTTGGTGCAATCGAAAATCTTTTACCTAAAGATCATATGCATTTATTTGTCAATCAAGGAGGTGATCTCAGGTCCCTTGATTTTCGTTTTGCCATTGGTGCTCCTTTTAATGGCTTAAAAGCATTTTTTACTACGCCTCAACTAAATTGGATCGACAAGCTCCGCAATGCATTAGCTCTTGGTGCCAGCCCAATAGTCAGAGGGCTGGTGGATTACGAAGGGGCAATGAAAACAATTCGCGCGCTGGATTCAATTAGCTTCCAACAATGGTTCTTAAGCCATGGGGGCAGTTTGCAAAGCATTAAACGACTGTGGAACCCTATTGCCTATGCCCTGGGTTTCATTGATTGCGAAACAATATCTGCTCGTTGCATGCTGACTATCTTCATGATGTTTGCCTCGAAGACCGAAGCTTCCAAATTAAATCTTCTCAAAGGGTCACCACACAGATGGCTGACTAAACCCATTCTTGATTATATAGAAAAAAAAGGTGGTCATCTTCATCTCCGTCATCGAGTCAAGCAAATTCAATTTGATGGAGGAGACAATCCATCGATAACAGGATTAAATCTCAACACCCCAGAAGGAGAAATAATTGTTAAAGCAGACAAATACCTTGCTGCATGTGACGTGCCAGGTATCCAGAAACTAATCCCTAAAGAATGGCAATGTTTCCCACAATTCTCTGCAATTGACAAACTCAAAGCCGTACCTGTTGCAACTGTTCAATTGAGGTATGACGGCTGGGTCACAGAACTCGGGGATCCCTCAGCCCAAAAGAATCTACAAGTACCTTGTGGTTTAAATAATTTGCTTTATACCGCTGATGCCGATTTCAGCTGCTTTGCAGACTTAGCACTCACAAGTCCCGAAGATTACAAAAAAGAAGGCTTAGGTTCCTTACTACAATGCGTACTTACTCCAGGTGATCCATGGATTCCAAAACCTGTTGACAAGATTGTTGCGCATACAGATGCTCAAGTTCGAGAATTATTTCCCTCTTCACGTCCACTCAAAATGGTTTGGAGCAACGTCGTGAAGTTAGCCCAATCTCTATATGAAGAGTCTCCAGGCATGGAGCCATATAGACCGGATCAAAAGACACCGATTAATAATTTCTTTTTAGCAGGAAGCTACACGCGGCAGGATTACATCGATTCCATGGAAGGCGCAACTATGAGTGGTCATTTGGCTGCAGCTGCCATACTTCAAAAGCCAGCAAGTCTGGCAACAAATTCATCGGTAGCTTGATATGGGACGTTGGCTAGAACACACTGTTACGACCGAGATCCATGCCCCCGTTGAACAAGTCTGGGAGGTATGGAGTGACCTAGAAGCAATGCCTCTTTGGATGAGTTGGATCGAGTCAGTAAGAACGATTGATGAATCAACAACAACACTACCTGACCTAACAGAATGGACACTTGCAGCCAATGGTTTTCGATTTAAATGGAAAGCACAGATAAACGAAAGAATTGAAGCCCAAAAATTGCAATGGGAATCAGTAGGAGGCTTGCCAACTAAAGGCTGTGTTCGCTTCTACCCTGAAGACAAAAGCAGAACTATTGTAAAGCTATCAGTGAGTTATGAATTGCCTAGGGTCTTGGCTCCTTTAATGGAAGCTAATGTTCTTGGAGGAATGGTCACTAACGAGCTCCAAGCGAATTTAGATAGGTTCAAAAATCTTGTTGAAGTTCGCCAAGAAAAGCTATAACAATGTCAATCATATGAATATCTTCATCAAATAAAAAGCAAGATAGATAGATACAAATAAGAAATTATTTAGATCTTTAAATTAAAATTTTTTTGCTAAAGAATTCTTTGAATCTTGCTATTAGTTCATTGAAAGTACGCAAGCATTTGCTAACCCTTGAAGATCATGAGGGTCAGCCTGCTGATCGACTCTCTCAAAATGTTTTTTGCAACTAATACTGGTTTGAGGACCAATAGAAATCAATTTCACTTCACGAACCTGCTGTAGCCAATCATTACCAAAGCGTTGAAGCATCAATTTAGCCGTATTGGTTGCAGTTTTAGCACTTGTAAAAGTAATCGCATCAACTTCTAAATTGATCAACGCTTGAGTGGTATCAGCTGGCATTTGTTCTGGGCAGCAAGATTCATAGGCAGCGACTTCGACCACTCTGCCACCAGCTTTTCCAAAAGCCTCAGCAAGAATTGTTCTTCCACCACTTTGAACTCTTGGGAAAAGCATTCTTAAACCCCAAGCAGATACTGGAAAATGTTCTATAAGACTGTCTGCTACAAAGTTAGGAGGTACAAAATCTGGAATAACCTCAATATTTTGCAAGCTGGTAGCTGTTTTACGTCCTACAGCAGCAATTTTCAAACTCTTTGGACGACACGCCAAAGTCAAACCAATTTTTTGCAATCTCTGTTCAACAAATCTAACTCCATTACTACTAGAGAAAACTAGCCAATGAAAATTATCTAAATCTGCCAAGGCCTCATCAAGAGGTCCCCATTGATCAGGTGGGCCAATTACTAATGCTGGCAAATCCAAAACCCTTGCACCCAATGTCTCAAAAAGTTGGCGAGCTTCACTTTGTTGTTCTTGAGCACGAGTAATAACAACCGTTCGGTTATTTAAAGGCATCGATACAGTCATATGTTTAAATCATCCACTTTCAAAACCCCTGAGATTTGCTGAAGAAGTTCATCTGCCTCAGCTTTACGATCTTCGCCTAATAGAAGTGAAATAGCTTTACTGAAGCTCTCACGAGCACCTGAGATATTTCCAATTAACAAACTTGCCAAAGCATAATTTTGATGAATTTCAGGTTGGTTAGGGCTTAAATCTAAAGCCCTTGAATAAGAAACCAAAGCAGCAGACACATCACCACTTCGACGTTGCATGAGACCAAGGTTATACCAAGCGATTGAGACCTCGGGAGCTCTCTTAGTAGCATCTTGCGTCAATGCAATTGCCTCTTCCAATAATCCTTGACGCATCAACAACGCAGCTAAATTAAGAGTGGCTCCAAGGTTGGCCCGATCATTCATAGGAAGATTCATTGCTTCTCGATACACACTGATGGCACTGTCTAAATCCGTTGAAGTAAGTGCAATTCCCAGATTCAAAAGGAGTTCATACCTCTCATTGACATTATTTTCAAGACCTTCTGCTCGCATCAACCCCTGTTTCAAAAGTGCCAGGCCTCGATCCTTAGCACCTTCTGAGATCTCAAGAGCTCCAAGCTTTGCGCATGCATATGGATCCCCAGGATGTTTCTCAAGCCAAAACTCCATTGCTTCCCTAAGACGTGTTGCCTTATTTCTGCTGCGTAATAAATCCGGTGTATACCCATCGTGAATCAAAGCCGGGATATCACAGTCGACAACACGCCATTGAGTTTCTTCCTCAACAATCTCCCTCACACTGTCATCCACAATTGAGTGATAAGGGCGACTCCACTTAATCTGAGGGTGTCTACGAAAAAGGCGACTCACACTCGAATAAGGAGACATAGTTGAACCTTTCTCGAAACGAAGCAAATTCACTACCAAGACATCATCAAGAGCCATCAATGATTTCAATTGAGGTATACATTCAGAGCAAAGTTGTTCATCTGCATCTAAAACCAAAACCCAGTCTCCTTTAACAAATTCCAACGCAACATTCCGAGCAGGAGCAAAATCACCAGGCCAAGGGATTTGCTCCACACGTGCACCAGCGGCCTCGGCTATTGCAATAGTTGAATCAGAAGAGCCAGTATCCAAGACAACCATCTCATCAACAAATCCCTTCACTGACGCCAAGCAGGCTTCCAAACAAGCTTCTTCATTTCGAACGATCATCGAAAGACTAAGCATGTTCTAAAAAAAACAATGAATTGAGAGTGAGGTTATAGCCATCAACTAATTAGTGAAATCCAGTGCATTTTGGGCCGCCATAGCTTCCTTCTTTTGCTGCGGTTTTATCAAAGCAGAAAGAATCTGCTTTTGAGCCTCAGGCATTTGCCCCGGGCTATAAGCAGCAGGTACAGAAGAGTCAAGAACTCCTAAAAGTTTTTTCCAAAGATATGGACATCCATAGACAACTAAACCAGCTAGTCGATCAAGTTTCTGCAGCTGTTTAATAACAATCGGCCAAGGTTCTTGAAAGTCCCCTCTTCCAGAGCGAAAAGGATTACCTCTTAAAAAAAGTTGTACTAAAAACTTCCCTTCTCCAAATCTATCTAGAGCTAAGGGCTGCTTTTTATTCGCTTGCCAAGGGGAAACTCCAAGGTCATGACAGAGAACACTCCTAAATCCAGCTTTTTCTGGCAAAGAAATTGCGGGGGAACAATTGGTTAAAACTTGACTTGGGAAGACCCCATCAATTCGCACTAAATTTATGGCCAATTGAGTTGCGCTAAGCCTTCCTGGGTGACGAATATCTAGGGAGCGACTCACCAGTGCTCTAGAAAATGTGATCGCTTGATGATCTTCCAAATGGTCGTCTTCGAAATTGCATTTTTTTGATATTTGCTTTTGAAGGGAAACCTTCACTTTTGCTAATTCCTTCCTTCTACGTTGCAATGCTTTATCTAATGCATTCATAGATAGCCGACCAGATCGTAAGCCTTCACAAATCGCCGAAATGGCTTGATCAGCATCATTAGGCATCATGATCAAGTCGACTCCTGCTTCAAATGCCAATACTGCGGCCTCTCCAGAGCCATATGTTTGGCTAATAGACTTCATCACTAGCGCATCAGTAATTACAAGGCCATCAAAGCCAAGTTCTTTGCGTAACAAATTAGTGACGATTTCAAAAGAAAGTGTCGCAGGTTTCTTTGAATCAATAGATCGCACAAGCAAATGTGCTGTCATTACACTATTTATCCCCTCAGCAATAACAGCTTGAAAAGGCAATAATTCAAGCTCGTTCAAACGGCTACGTGAACAATCAAGTTGTGGTAACTCCAAATGAGAATCAATTGCTGTATCTCCATGACCTGGAAAGTGTTTCGCACAACTCAATACACCTGCTGACGCGACTCCCTTATGAAACGCACTAACAAGTTGAGACACAGTAAAAGGGTCCTCACCCCAGGCACGCAAATTAATCACTGGATTAGCAGGGTTGCTATTCACATCACAAACAGGAGCTAACACTAAATTGAGTCCACATTTTCTTGCCTGAGTAGCAGTACATCGTCCATATTCCAATGCCAGAGCTATTGCTTCATCAGAGTTTTTGCGATGTAAATCCCCCAAAGCCATTGGAGGGACTAACCAGGTACCTCCTTCAAAACGTTGTCCCAGTCCTTCTTCGATATCAGCACATAGCAAAAGCGGCTTAGAGGACCAAGACTTAATAGTTCTAATTCGATTTTCTAATTCTTTAGTGCTACCTCCAAAAAAAATAACTCCACCTACCCCTAGATTTAACAAGCGTTTTAATTCGTGATTGCTCAATTCCCATTGAGGATATTTACGTTGAGAGTCATAGCAATGTCCACTAGCTCTAACAATCAAAAGTTCTGCAACTTGTTGCTTGAGAAAACTATGGTCCTCAATCCTCATAGGTCTTCATCTGTCTCGGAAGACACTTCAAAACGTGTTTTGCGCTCTTGCTCCAACCGTCCTAGCAAATTGAGTACCGAAGTTCCCTTTTCTAATCTCCGATCTAACTGAAAAACAAGTTCTGGAGCCCTACGCATTTGGAGCCTTCGACCTAATTCTCCCCTTAAAAAATTTCTCGCAGAATGCAAACCAGCCAGCACATCATCTTCCTGACTTTTTTCGCCATAGATACTGATAAAAATTTTGCAGTGCTGTAAATCTCCAGAAACTTCTACTTCTGTAATGCTCACAATGCCTTGTCTGACCCTTTCATCTCTAATGCCATTCATCAACAACTGACTCACTTCACGGCGAATGAGTGCAGCTACTCTTTCAACTCGACGTCCCTGTGCCACGACTATGCAAAAGGTGTTGGAAAAACCATTGCTCTTAAAACAAAAGCAAGGGTGATAAGACCACTAATTAAGGCTCCAATCAGAGCAACAGCTGTCCAGGGATTACTACTACGACGAATCAAAGGTTCTAGGAGAGCTGTAAACACTCCAAGAATGATTGTTATGAGGTATTTGGGATAACGAGAAACATTGGAAAAAAACTCACCCATTGCACTAGCTGCTGTTGACTTTGCTGGCTACTCTGCCTCTCTGAGGAGACGGCATACCATGTTGGAACTAAATCAATTCCGCCATTCACCATTTTGCCTCAAGGTAAGAATGGCCTTAGAAGCGAAAAAGCTTCCTTATAGAGTAATTGAAATAACACCTGGTGTTGGTCAAGTATCAATCTTTCGATTATCAGGGCAACGTCAGCTCCCAGTCCTAGTGGATGGAGACACGGTTCTTACTGATTCAAGCGTAATTGTTCGCTACTTGGATAACAAATACCCAAATCCCAGGCTTTTGCCTGATGACCCTAAAGAAGTCGCTCAAGTTCATCTTTTAGAAAATTGGGCAGACACAACTCTGGCAAGTGCAGGAAGAAAAGCCTTGATTCATGCTGCAGCAATCAATCCTGAGTTACGTGCTGCTCTCCTCCCAACAGAATTACCTCGCCCATTTCAAAAATTTATGAGGGATTTTCCCTATGAAATAGTGAGTAGCCTTTCCCAGTTCCTAAACAAAGAAGAAGGTGCAAAACTCCTTAAAAGTCTTGTAGAAGTAGCCCACCTAGTTAAAGCTAATCAATGGGTAATTGGGAACGCACTAACTGTTGCTGATATAGCTATTGCCGCTCAATTGTCACTGATTCGTTTCCCAAAATCATCAGGGGCACAATTAAAGGGCAAAGGTTGTCAAGGGCTAAGTGATCACCCTCAATTACAGTCGCTATTCCAATGGAGAGATCAACTAGAAAAGTCTCTATTTCAAGCTAAACCAACTGCAATTTAATCAAAAATGTCAAATCCATTAATCTATGAATGCGATGATTACGTTGTACTTGAACCAGGCAAACCGGAGAGATTTCTAACTTCAGAAGAAACTTTAAAATGGCTAGAAACTTGGTTAAAAAAACTAAGTAACCTGCCACAAGATCTTCAAGATCAACCATCAACTAAAGATGCTGCTAATCGCTTAATAGATACGGCATGCGATTTAGAAATTCAGCCTGGATTTACCGTTCAATGGTTTGCTGTGAGGTTGAACCCTTCGGATCATGAATTATTGCAGGCAAACCAACAAGAATTTTCATAGCCACTTCCTCAGGTGTTTCCTCATTAACCAATACTCGTAAATCAGCCTCCATATAAAGCGGCTCTCTAGCTATCAACAAAGCATCAAAAGAAGCTAATGGATCACTATTCATTAGCAAAGGTCTTTTATTTTGATCAGAATGCAATCTTTCAATTAGTTGATTGCGACCTGGATCAATCCAAATCACAATGCCCTGATGAAGTACGCCCCAGTTTTCTGATCGCGTTACAACACCGCCACCTGTAGCGACCACAAGAGAATGGCGTCGACCAATTTCCTTGAGAACCTTAGTTTCAATATCCCTAAAACTGTTTTCACTTTCCTCTTCAAAAATTTGCATAATTGACCTTTGACAAGCCTGTTCAATCACTGCATCTGTATCAACAAAACCATAGGAAAGCTTCTTAGCTAATGATGGGCCTGTAAGACTCTTACCGCAGCCCATCATGCCTATCAAATACAAGTTTCGCCCACCTAACCTCTGCTTAAGGGGATGTGCATGATCAGAATTATTCATAACAGCAAAAGGGAGTAGAGCTAATTAATATAAAAATGGATATAAACGTGCCATGACTGAAATCCAAACGCAGGCACGGCATGGGGAGGGTCGATGCTGTGTCATCAATAGGAGAGCTTGTTTCAGTGCAAGTCATCTTTACTGGCTTCCTGAGTTGTCACCCGCAGACAACCATGCTCAATTTGGATCATGTGCAATTACTCCTGGACATGGACATAACTATGAGTTGATTGTCTCAATGATTGGAGAACTAAATGCAGATGGCATGGTTTTAAACCTCTCAAATGTTAAGCATGCGATCCACGAAGAGATTACAAGTCAACTGGACTTTCGTTTTCTAAATGAAGCATGGCCAGAATTTGATCTCTCGCAACCTAATGGATGCTTACCAACTACAGAAGCTCTTGCCAGAATTATTTGGACTCGTCTAAAACCCCTTTTACCTCTTGTGGGACTTCGCCTGTATGAACAACCAAACCTTTGGGCCGACTATTTAGGAAATGCTATGGATGCCTACTTAACCATTCGCACTCATTTTGCTGCTGCGCATCGCTTAGCAAGAGAGGAACTGAGCCAAGAAGAAAATGAAAAGATCTATGGGAAGTGTGCAAGGCCCAACGGACATGGGCACAACTACCTCGTAGATATCACCATTCGTGGAGCAATTGATAAACGCACAGGCATGCTTTGTGACCTATCCAAAATCAATCAATTAATCCAAGATTTGGTTACAGAGCCCTTTGATCACACATTCCTAAATAAGGACATACCTTATTTTTCGGAATGTGTGCCTACTGCAGAAAATATTGCTCTCCACATTAACGATCGTCTTAAACAACCTATAAAAAAAATTGGAGCAAACTTGCACAAAGTTCGTCTTCAAGAAAGTCCAAACAATTCTGCTGAGGTTTATGCCGAGACACCACTCTTAGGTGAATTACCACAAAAGCTCCAAACTATGACCATTCACTAAAGTCCCTTTGAAAAAGCCATGGACTCGTCTTGTTTTGGCGATCAGCCTTGATGGTCGACTAGCTCTAGCGCATGGAGGTAAAACCCCATTAGGAGGAGAAGGAGACCGATATGTTTTAGAGGAGGCACTGGCTTGGTCAGATATAACTCTCCTTGGAGGGAGAACATTGCGTATACATCGCAACACTTGTTTGATTCGTGAACCTGAATTGATAAAAAAAAGGACTATTGAAGGGCGATCTGAACAACCAATTGCAATGGTAATAAGTACTCGCAAGGATTTCTGCACAGATTGGCCTTTTTTTCATGCCCCAATTCATCGATGGCTACTGAGTCCAAAAAAATTACAAAAAAGTCCTTCTCCTACATATGGATTTGACCGTGAATTAATTATGAAAGAAAAATGGTCAGAAACTTTGCCTCAACTAACAGACGCAGGGATCTCACGCCTATTAGTTCTTGGTGGAGCTCAATTAATAGGCTCATTGTTAAAAGAAGACCAAATAGATGAGTTACAACTTACTCTCACTCCTAAACTTCTTGGAGGAAAATATTCGTGGATTCCAAATGAAATCAATAATTTACCTGTTGAATTAAGCAATCCAAATGCCTGGATTATAAACTCAATCAAGCGCCTAAGTAACAATGAATTAATGCTAAAATATCTTAGAAAAAGATCTTTAAATACCTTGTATTAATAATAGATAAATTCTCTCTAAATCCCAATCTAAAATCAACCTATCAATTATGACTATTCATCAATCTTACACATTTGAATAACGTGGCCCGCATCAATATCCGCTGGCACCAATCAATAGAAGAAATTCCTGAGTATCAATGGCAGGAATTAGCTGGAGAAGGAGTCATTCCTTTCTATAAATGGGAGTGGCTTAAATCACTAGAGAAGTCAGAATCAATCTATTCTGAAAAAGGTTGGCAACCTCTACACTTAGCTTTGTGGAGCGATAACTACCCGATAGCAATTGCTCCTTTATATCTTAAAAGTCATAGTTTTGGTGAATTTGTCTTTGATCAGGCCTTCGCACAATTAGCAAATGATCTAGGACTTAACTATTATCCAAAACTTCTTGGGATGAGTCCTCTAAGCCCAGTAGAGGGATATCGATTTTTCTTCAAGTCAGGCCAAGACAAAGCAAAATTAACTCAATTGATGATGCAAATAATCGATCAATTTGCTCAAGAAAATGGAATTCTTAGCTGTAACTTTTTGTATGTTGACCCAATTTGGCGTCCTCTCGCTGAAGATGCAGGGTGCTCAACTTGGCTAAACAAGCAGAGCCTCTGGCTAGCTGAAGAGAAAAAAGATTTCTCAGATTATCTTAATAGTTTCAATTCAAATCAACGAAGAAATATCAAAAGAGAAAGGCAATATATACAAAAATCAGGGATCAAGATTTCTGCTCTAACAGGTATGGAAATTGATAAAGATATTTTGAACTGTATGTATGATTTGTATGAGAATCATTGCGCACGTTGGGGACCATGGGGCAGCAAATACCTATCTAAATCATTCTTCGAGGAACTTGCAAATCCAAAGCAAAGAAATAACATTATATTATTTAATGCACATCGTTTAGATTCAAAAGATCCCATAGCTATGTCTTTATGTGTTACAGATGGGGACATGCTTTGGGGTCGATACTGGGGCAGCAAAGAAGAAATCGACTATCTTCATTTTGAAGTCTGTTATTACTCCCCTATCTCCTGGGCGTTAGACAATAAAATAAAAAGTTTTGATCCGGGTGCTGGGGGCAATCATAAACAAAGAAGGGGGTTCCTAGCTAAAGAACATGCAAGTCTGCATAGGTGGTATGACAAAACAATGAGTGAGATGATTAAGCAGTGGCTTCCAAAAGCAAACAAATTTATGATTAATCAAATAGAAGCAGAAAATAATGAATTGCCTTTTAAAATCAATGGTCCAACCCTCTAATTTTTAACCTAAAGAGATGATTAATAACATCATCAAAAACGAAACCACCAAAGCAATTCAAGTTCTAGATGATGAGCTTTCTAAAAGGTTCATTGAACTAGATCCAAGTGGATATTTTCTGATCAAGTTAAACCAATTAACAAAAGAACTTGTAGTCGAGCATTACACCAATGATATTGATGATGCTGGCCTCGCAACCGATCCAGATACTGGCAAACCTATTGACTGTAGTAATAGTGTAATGAGGACCCCAACAAAAATCTTTAAAGGTCGCAGTGCAAAAGAAATTGGAATCAAGATCACAGAAGGTAGTGGACCAATTCCTCTCAGTCGATTCGATCATGCCCTATACCTGGGCAGAGAGCTCCAAAAGGCAGAAGAGTGCTTGCTCACAGCAACTCCCTACGTTCAGGATTAATGCCAAAAAAATTATTTTTTCTGCCGAGAAAGACTAAATAGTCAAATGATCTGATCTAATAGTTAGGCAAACTTAATTTTAAGATGGGAATCATTTTTTATCTTGCGATTGTGGGTATTGGTCTGGGCACAGCAATCGCCCTCAACAAACTGCTTAGAGCCTTCAAATTAATCTAATTTGCTGCCATTCGATTAATTTCTCTAATGCTGGCATTCCAGCATCAACTACTGCGCTAAATTTGCCTGGACACTGGAAAAATTAGTTAGTTAAATATGCTTGATCAATATTCACTTCTAATGCCATTAGCAATAGATTCAACTTCGAACAATTTTGCCGTTTAGGTCATATAAATCAGCGCTTGTAATAATTGCTGGAACAATCATCCCAGGATTAACTTTCAAGCCATCTGGAGCTGGCTGCAAAAATACTTCTCCATCTACTTCTGGCGCAAAACGAGCACTGCGTCCAATCATCTCACCTGTTTGAAGATTTTTTTTCTCAATTAATACATCTACAGTATGTCCAACACAATTTCGATTTTTTTCCGCCGCAATTGGTTGTTGAATAGCTACCAGTTTATCTTTTCTCGCTTGCGCAATCTCTGCAGTTACATCGCACGGCAAACTCGCAGCTTGGGTCCCTTCTTCAGCAGAGAAAGTAAAAACACCAACATGATCAAAACTCTGATGCTCAATAAAAGAAGCAAGGTGTTCGAAATGCTCTTCTGTTTCTCCTGGAAAACCAACAATTAAGGTAGTTCGCAAAACAGCCTCAGGAAGCTGGTTGCGAATTCTGTCAAGGACCATAGTATTCACATCAGCTTGCCAGGGTCTATTCATCGCCTTAAGCACATCAGGGTGACTATGCTGCAAAGGAAGATCAAGATATGGCAAAACATTGGGCACTTCTTTATATGCAGCAAGCACCTCTGAAGTTAAACCTGTGGGGTAAGCATAATGAACACGAATCCACGGAATATTGACCTCGCCAAGAGCTCTAAGAAGCTTCGCAAGAGAAGGGCTTCCATATAGATCTAATCCATAATTGGTAGTTATTTGGCTAATCAGGATGAGCTCTTTTACACCTTCTAAAGCAAGTTGTTGAGCTTCAGCAACTATTGACTCAATAGGACGACTTCGTTGATCACCTCGAAGCTTTGGAATAATACAAAATGCGCATCGGTAGTTACAACCCTCAGCAACTTTTAAGAATGCAACTGCCTTCCCAGTTGTTCTTCGTCTAGGCAAGTTTTCATCAGCAACAAATGTCGGCTCTTTGCTGACCTGGTTAACTCTTTCACCTTCTTCAACACGTTTGAGAACCTCAACAATATGTTGATAATCACCTGTACCAACAATCGCCTTTGCCTCTGGCAAAGAATCCAATAATTCTTTCTCAAAATGTTGCGCCAAGCAACCAGCAATTATCAATTGTTTTCCCTTATCTGCCAATCCCACCAAAGTACGAACAGACTCTTCCCTAGCATCTTGAATAAAGCTACATGTGTTAACTACAACAACTTCTGCATCATCTTCATTACTACTTACGGAATAACCAGCTTCACTCAACAAGCCAATCATATGCTCAGTATCAACTCGGTTTTTTTCGCATCCCAAATGAGCAAAGGCAACTGATGGTTTGCCTTGAATAAAGGTTCTTCCTTTCACTTGCATGCCATCTTGAAACTGATGCATGATCATTTTTGAAGGCATGTGCCTTTATTTACATTAGATAGCAGACTGGCGATGCCAAAACTGTCAGAATTACAAAATCTCTTCTTAGTCAATGGGTTCATCTCGCCTTAAAAGTCGCCGTCGTCAAGATCAGGGGTCCAAATGGATCAGAGTCGCGATGGCCATACTGTCCACAATAGGGGTAATAGATACAGGTTCTATTACCTTAAATAGATGGGGCCTCATTGGCTCCCTTACGTGTCCCGGCGGAGCAGAAGGTTGCGACAAAGTTCTTTCTAGTCCTTGGGGAACAATAGTAATAGGTGACAACTTCTCAAGTCCCTTATCTTTTTGGGGATTGCTTGCATATATCTCAGTGCTTTTGATGGCAATATTGCCTCTACTTCCGGGATTATCTGAAAACAAAATCAATCTCTCAAACCGCACTTGGTGGGGACTATTTTTCACCTCATGCAGTATGGCTACCTTCAGTATCCTGCTAGTCGGGATAATGGTATTTCGAATCAAAGCATTTTGCTTTTTTTGCTGGTTATCTGCATTTATTTCAATTGCAATATTAATTTTGACATTAATTGGGGGAGGATGGGATGACCGTGGAAAACTTTTTTTTCGAGGATTTCTACTCTCATTAGCTGTGTTATTAGGAGGTCTCATTTGGGCATCATCTGCTAATCCAAATAAAGCAAATAACTCTTTAAGTCTTCAACCAGGTATTCCTCCAGCAGTTAAGGCAAGAAGCAATCCTGCATCAATTTCTTTGGCAAGACATTTGCAAGAAAAAGGAGCTGTCATGTATAGCGCATATTGGTGTCCACATTGCCATGATCAAAAGGAATTATTTGGGAAAGAAGCTGTTAGGGAACTATCAATAATTGAATGCGCAGCAGATGGGAAAAACAATCAACGCTCTCTATGTGAAAGGAAAGGAATCACTGGTTATCCTTCCTGGGAAATAAATGGAAAGATTGAATCAGGCATTCAATCTTTACAGGAATTAGCTATTCAGAGTGGCTATCAAGACGCTAATAATTTTTGAAGGAAGACCTCAAGTTTTTACAGGGCGAGTAGACATGCTTTGTCCGAATTTTTGTCGTGAATGGCATTTCCAGTGAGGAAGTGCTGAAGGTGCATCTGTCCTAAAATGTCCTCCTCTACTTTCACGGCGAAACAAACAAGCTTCAAGAAGCAATGAGCTAGTCAATTGGCGGTTACTTAAGTCCAATAGTAAATTTAAATCTCTCCGGCCAATGTCATCAAACTGATGGCATTTGCCTAACTCCTGATTATTCACTAAATGAATCATAGGTTCATCCATTAAATGCTGAATATCTTCACGAATTACTCGAAGAGCTTGATTCATACCCCGTGCCGAGCGAGCCACTCCTGCTTCGCGCCAACACAATTGGCGCAGATCTTCAATCGCCCTCTTTAAGTTCTCACTATCAATATCATTTTTAGAGAATGAATACTTAGTTGGAACATCATCCTTAATTGTACTTAAAGCCTTATTTTGAGGACCTAATTCAATTGCTTCCAATTGTTTTGCAAATACCAAGCATTCCATTAAAGAATTACTAGCAAGTCTATTGGCTCCATGTAATCCAGTACACGCAACTTCTCCAACTGCATAAAGGCCAGGAAGTGTGGTGGCAGCTCGCAAATTAGTAGCCACTCCCCCCATCCAATAATGTGCTGCAGGTGCCACTGGTATCGGCTTATTGATTGGATCTAAACCAAGTTCTCTACAGCGATGAAGAATATTCGGAAATCTTTTCTCAGCTCGCACACTTTGAATTGGCTTGAGATTCAATCCCATATGAGTTGCATGTTGGAGTTGCATAGCTTGAACTAAAGCCCTACTCACTTGATCCCTTGGAGCCAAGTCATAGCCGCGCAAATCCTTTACAGGACTTTTGCCATTGGAATCAACCAAAACAGCTCCTTCCCCTCGCAATGCTTCTGTAAGCAAAAAACAAGGAGCTCCATCAAGCTTTAATGCCGTTGGATGAAATTGCACAAATTCCAGATCCTCAACTACAGCTCCTGCCCGCCAAGCCAAAGCCAAGCCTTCTCCACAGGCTTGTGCTGGGTTTGTAGTATTCGCAAATAAGTGTCCTCCCCCGCCGGTTGCTAAGACAACTGCTCTAGCTGAAACCCAATACAGAAATGGACCATCTAGAACTTGTACTCCACAACAACGATTGGCATCAACCCAAAGTTGAGTAACACGCACACCACGTCGATGCATGAGATTGGGTCGCATTTCAACTTGATCTTGGAGAACCTCAACAAGTGCACGCCCAGTACGATCCTGTACATGCAAAACTCGCCTATGACTATGCGCAGCTTCAAGAGTGGTCGCAAGTTGATCTGACTCACGATCAAACTCCATTCCAAGGCTTTGCAAGCGACTAACGCAATGAGGCGCTTGTTCAACCAGCATCCTCACTGCATTTCCGTCACATAAACCAGCGCCTGCATTTAAAGTGTCATCTGCATGACTCTCAATACTGTCGTCAGGTCGAGTTACTGCAGCAATGCCACCCTGGGCCCATCTGCTTGATGAACGTCTACTGGTATTACGATTTAAGAGCAGCACCTTTAAATGCGCTGGCAACTCTAGGCAAGTCATTAAACCAGCCGCACCTGCACCTATCACAACCACATCCCAAGGTCCTGAAGGTATTGAACTTGTAGAAGAAGGAAACCTCATAAAGCCTTCAAGAATCAAGTCAAGCCGATAAATCCTTGTTGAACTGATTTAGATGAAAAAAGGAAAGATGGCCTTGAGTAGCAACCATTTAATAATTTATCTTCAGCTTATTTAGATGATTTTTTTAAATCAACCCACTTAATCGTGGTTGGATTAGGGCTGTCAACAAAAACAACCCATCAACCCAAAGGGTAGTTTTGAGTGCTGCGCTTGCTACAAGCCATGAAGTCCCAATAGGCGCATTCATTTTTGACCTTTGGTGCATCAAATTGGCTAAAAACAAAATCAAAGCTGCAGCTGATAAAAGAAAAAGAATTGGCTTTAAATGCAACAAATCTTGGGCAGCTTCATGGAGCAGTTGAGGAGCTTGACTTAATTGAGCATTGACGACTGACGGCCACTTATCCATTACTCCAGTAAAAACCATCAAGATGTCAGTAAAAGCCGTTCCAAGCAGACAGGCCAAGTAAAAGACTGCTCCAATTCTCCACCTAGTCCCAATGCCAACACAAGCAAGAGGAAGTGCTATCGCCTCAACAGGAAGGTGCCAAAGAGGGTGGGCACGTAACCAACCCCAGAAAAGGCATCCGCCCAGCCAACTGCCACTAACCCCAACTAAAAGTGAACCAGCATGAGACCATCTCTCACCTCCAAATTCAACAAGACAGAAACCTATCCCTAAAAGGAAGAACGTAAAAAGGCAAGCCGAAAAAGGGTGAAGTCTGACCCAAGGAGCTTGAAGAAAGACAGGGAGAACAACCATTGCACTAGCCCAAAAACTTAATGTCTTTGGATTAGAAAGATATGGGTCAGAAGATGCAGAGTTCTCTTCGAAACCTTTAGAAGTACTCAGTGGATGTTTAATTGCAATGCTTGAATGATACGTGGAGGCAGTTTTGACTGAGCTACTAGACAAAGTCTTCCCTCCACTGTGTGCCAAAGACAACGAACCTTACAGGACTTTCTTGTCTATTTTGTACAAATGATGGGAATCGTGGTGAGTAATACCTTCTTCCTATTAGTGAGCCCTCATGATGACTGACTTGTCTAATACCACTGAATTCCTCCAAGCCTGCTGGCGATGCTTTGTATTGGGTCTAGTTCAAGGACTAACAGAATTCCTACCTATTAGCAGCACCGCTCATTTAAAAGCTCTGCCAGTAATGATTGGATGGGAGGACCCAGGACTTTCTGTGATTGCTGTAATTCAGTTAGGCAGCATCCTGGCCGTTATTGCTTATTTCAAAAAAGATCTGATTGAAATCATCCAAGGTTTTTCTTTTGCATTTAAACGCGGACAATGGCGTGAACCAAATGCACAGCTTTGTTTCGCAATCTGCGTTGGAACTTTGCCAATTCTTTTAGCTGGGATGAGTATCAAGTATTTCTGGCATGACTTTGAAGGTTCTTCTCTAAGGAGTCTCCCGTCCATAGCCATAGTTTCTATTACCATGGCAGGCTTACTTTCCTTTGCTGAGGCAATAGGCAAAAGAAAAAAGAACTTAAAAAATGTTTCAGGGAAAGAAGGATTAATAGTTGGATTGGGCCAAATGCTTGCCTTAGTCCCAGGTGTGTCTCGCTCAGGAATCACGCTTAGCTCCGCACTAATTAATGGCTGGCAACGTCAAGATGCAGCAAGATTTTCTTTTCTTCTTGGCATACCAGCAATAACGTTTGCGGGCTTGGTGGAGCTGAAAGATGCTTTCCATTCTGAGCTAAATCCAGGAGGGTTACCACTTTTAATTGGAATCGCGTCTGCAACAACGTTTTCATGGCTTTCTATAGATTGGCTTTTGAAATATCTCCAAAAGCACAGCACATTTGTTTTTATTATCTATAGAATATTATTTGGAGTTGTCCTACTGATTTGGTGGTGGAAGTTCTCGTCAAACTGAGAGGAGCCACCCCAGTTTAGCTGTGTGGAATGAGCCTTCCGCCGGAGTAGCGGTTTCAAAAAAAGAGCTTTCTAATTCCCATAGGCTGCCTGTACCGGCAGTCATTGAATCAGTTGACTCCCCTTCTATAGGGGAAGATCTTGGTTTTGAGCCAGGAGACAAAATTCTCAGCATCAATGGGATGCGAGCCAGAGATCTAATTGATTATCAACTACTCACTGTTGAGGAAGAACTTCATATAGAGGTAATGGATTCTCTCGGAAAAATCCACACAGTTGATTTTGAAAAAGAAGCAGACGATGGACTGGGGCTTAACTTCACAGAAGCATTATTTGATGAACTTCATCAATGCAACAATAATTGTCCTTTTTGCTTTATTGATCAACAGCCACCAGGTCGACGCAAAACTCTATATCTAAAAGATGATGATTATCGACTGAGCTTTCTTTATGGTTCCTATTTAACATTAACTAACCTAAAAAAAACTGATTGGCAACGCATCGAAGCCCAACGACTTTCCCCTTTATATGTCTCTGTACATGCCACTGATCCTACTTTAAGGGCTCAATTATTAAAAAATCCACGGGCGGGGCTTCTTATGGAGCAACTGTCATGGTTTGCAGAAAGAGATCTTCAATTACATGCACAAATAGTTGTTTGTCCAGGACTAAATGATGGCATTGCATTAGAAAAAACTCTTCAAGATCTTGCCAGTCATGGCAAGGGAAAGTGGCCAGTTGTCCTCTCAATTGCTGTGGTGCCAGTCGGACTAACTCGCTTTCGCCCTGCAGAGGATGGCTTAATACCTGTAGACCCAAACTGTGCAAAGCAGGTGATCTGTCAAGTAGAAAAATTACAAGCAAAATTCCAAGCCACCATCGGTTCTCGTTTTGCTTGGCTTTCAGACGAATGGTACTTAATTGCTGGCAAAGAATTACCAGCTCGAAATGCTTACGAAAATCTCCCTCAACAAGAAAATGGAGTAGGCACGATCAGAGCATTTTTGGAAAATATGGACCTTGCCACAGCAAATCTGCCTAAGACAGTGATGAAGCCTAAAAGTTGTAGCTGGGTTGTTGGTCGATTAGTAGAAAAAGCGTTAACTCCAGCATGCATGCGGCTGAACAAAATACAAGGTTTGAAAGTGCGTTTATATGGACTGCCAAGCCCCTACTGGGGACAAGAGCAAGTAGTAACAGGTTTGCTAACAGGAGAAGACCTAGTAAATGGGTTGCAGGGAATGGAACTAGGAGAAGAGCTTTTGCTCCCCTCTGTGATGTTGAAACAGGAACAACAAGTTTTTCTTGACGACATGGAATTAAAAGATCTAAGTGAAGAACTGGATGTGTCAATACGAATTGTGCATGGAGCCGATGACATCGTGGCCGCAGCGATAGGAAACTAAGGAATGATTGTTTAAGATTCAATTAATTCAACGATTACTGTGCGGAGGAGTACTGCAAAAATTTTTTTCCTAGTCAGTGGCCTTGTTCACGGAATTAATTCGGCCATGGCAGCCCAAACTAATGACTTAAGCAGATATCTAAACCCAAGCTTTGCTTTGCCATCAGAGCAAAAAGAATCCTTTTCAAACTCAATTGAAGCAATTAATCCAAATACTGTATTTGGAATTGAAAAATCAATTTCAAATAATAGTATTCCTAAGTTTCTTGCTGAAAGCCCAACAGATAAAGAGCCTCCCTTCAGCTTGATTAGGCCTATTAACATCTCTACTCCAACAAAAGCCTCAGAAGTAAAAATCAAGCAGAGTCGTCGTCTGAAAATTGAAGATATAGAAAAATTAGTTGAATCTAATAATCCAAGCCTTGAAGCAAGTAGAAGAAAAGTCAATCAAGCCAAAGCCTTGGTAGTAGAAGCTTTGTCTGCTTGGTACCCTACCCTCAATCTATCTGCTAATGGATTACCTCAATATCTCCAAGCAGAGCAAAATAATAATCCAGACTTTGCTTCAGATACATCTAGTGAGCAATTAAAGGCTTCCGTATCAGTAGAAATCAAATGGAATCTTATAGATCCAGCTAGAGTTCCAGAAATTGCAGCGGCAAGAGATGGCTATGAAAAAGCAAGAGACTCCTATTTAATTAAATTGAGAGATGTGCGCCTAAATGCATTAAGCAGGTATTTTCTACTTCAACAAGCAGATGAAGGCGTACGCATTGGAGAAGAGTCAGTTAAATCATCTTTACTAAATTTGCGTGATGCTAAAGCTCGCTTTGAATCAGGAGTTGCTACAAGGTTAGAAATCTTAGAGGCAGAAACCCAACTAGCAAGAGATAAACAATTACTTGCTCGTAAATTAGGTGATCAAAAAATCAATCAAAGAGCACTTGCAGAAATCCTAAGTCTTCCACAAACCGTTAATCCGAAAGCGGCATCACCCGCGAAGGTTATTGGTTTATGGACTGCTCCGTTAGAGGAAAGTATTATTTTCGCGTACAAGTTCCGTGAAGAACTTAACAAGCTAATGCTAGATATCTCAATTAGCAATAGTAATGCAAATTCCGCATTAGCAACAAGTCAACCTACACTTAGTATTGTCAATACAATGAGTTCCTCTTATGCAAGAGGTCAATTAGCGGTAACGAATCCGGATATGGACAACTATGGTTCAAGTATAAGTAATACGATTAGTCTTAACGCAAAATGGAATATTTTTGATGGTGGAAAATCTAAATCACGCTATAAATATAACAAGCAGAAAGCAAAAGAAGCAGAAGCAAACTTTGCATCGCAAAGAAATCTAATCCGAAAGGAAGTAGAAGAGAGTTTCTTTAATCTTCAAACGGCTAATCAAGATATAGTGACTAGTAAAGCTGAGGTGAAGGCTGCTCGTGAAGCTCTGAGGCTTGCAAGATTAAGGTTCAATTCAGGTGTAAGCACACAACGAGAAGTAGTTAATAATCTAAGGGACCTTACACAAGCAGAAGTCCATTACTCAGATGCAATAACAGCATATAATACAAGTCTTGTAGAACTTCGAAGAAGAACAGGAACAGATCAAATTAAAACTTGCAGCTCAAGAGTGGGGAAAAGAGTGTCAAATAAATTGAACATTGATGAAAAAACAGAATTATTTAATGCCTGTTACCTATCAACTCTTCAAAAACAGGAATGAGCTGCGAACCATTGACTCAAAACCTCACCAGTCAACAACTAAGTTCAATTAATCAACTTCTTGATGAAGTGTCATTTAGGCAACTAGAAGATTTCGGGCAGATCAGTTCTGAGACCAAACCTGACGGAACACTTATCACCACATGTGACAGATGGAGTGACTCAAGAATTGTTAGAGGCCTTTCAACCATCACTTATAAAGAAGGTGTTTTAAGCGAAGAGGGCCTCACAACTGTTCCTCACTCTTCTGCCTATTGGGTTGTAGACCCATTAGATGGGACAACCAATTTTGCAGCTGGAATTCCTTACTGGGCAATTTCTATCGCACGTTTTGTAAACGGAAAACCGGAAGCAGCTTTTTTAGATATCCCTGCACTAAATAAAAGAATTGTGGCCCTTAAAGGAAAAGGAGTTTGGCTAAATGGAAAGCCCCTAACAATTGCAACTCGTTCTAAAACTACGAGTGATTGTGTTTCTCTTTGCAGTCGCTCGATTCGAGTGCTTCAAAGAAAACCAAACAAACCATTTCCAGGAAAAATCAGATTACTTGGTGTTTCAAGTTTAAATCTGACCAGTGTGGCGCTAGGACAAACCATTGCTGCCCTTGAAGCAACCCCGAAAATCTGGGATCTAGCTGCAGCTTGGCTTGTTCTTTCTGAGCTCAATTGTTCTATTAAATGGTTAAAGTTAGACCCCAGTAATCTTCAGGCTGGAGCAGATCTATGCTCAGTCAATTTCCCAGTTCTAGCGGCTAGCACACCGAACGAATTGAATCAGCTTCTCCCTTGGGGAGAAGCTTTAATGGAAGCGTAAAATGCAATGATTTTTTTTGATTCTATAAATTAAATCAAGAAATCATAAGCAAATATAGATTATCAATTATAAATGATTGAAAAATATTTTCTCTGAAAGTTTTATAATTTACTTTGCAAATTCTAGGACTTCTATAAAGTTGCCGCTAATCTTACTACAATCAAAATAAAGTCAATCGTGGTTTTTCGTTTGAAGCGTAAGACAAAATGGTTTGTAGGGAGTTTATGGCGTGCCTATGAGAAATGGACCAGATGTGATTGTATCGATTTAAGTGCTGCCTTTGCTTACTACACACTCCAATCATTTTTCCCAATTTTATTAATATCTCTTTCTGTTGCATCTTGGTTTCTAGGCCGACAAAACGGACTGGATCAACAAATTATTAATTATGCGGCCCAAGTTCTACCCCCTTCAGTAGTTGGATTAGTCGATACAACTTTAGTCAAATTAGTAAACCAAGGTTTTGGAGCTGGAATCTTAGGTGCAATGTTCCTAATGGTAACTGCAGGCAATGCCTATTTAACACTACAAAGAGGGTCTGACCGCCTTTGGGAAGATGCTTTTCCACAACTCAATTCTGCAACTCCATGGAGAATCCAAGCTTTCAGGTTTATTCGTACTCGAATAGAAGCTTTTCTTGTTGTACTTCTCGTGGGATTACTAGTAGTTGTTGATCAGATTAGTGCGAATGTTCGCATGATTCCAGGAGCTGTATATGAAGACCTAA
The DNA here is from genome assembly GCA_003280345.1 of Prochlorococcus sp. AG-363-A16. Classification (GTDB taxonomy): domain Bacteria; phylum Cyanobacteriota; class Cyanobacteriia; order PCC-6307; family Cyanobiaceae; genus AG-363-A16. Next base: position 46,398 of record QCFB01000008.1, on the reverse strand, counting down.
CTCAAACAAGTCCATGGATAGCGAACTCATTATCAAAGTTTCCAGTACTAGAAGTTGGTCAGTTTGTAATTCCTCTCATCGGATTATCTGCGATGGCAATGTTATTGCAAGCACTACTTCCAAGTCGAAGAGTTCCTCTTCGACCTTTGATACCTGGAGCATTAATGATTGGCACTCTCTTAACGATACTTAATCTAGCCGTAAGTAGAAGCATCCTTTCACTTGGATCACGTTTTCAAGCATATGGGTTCATCGGTGGCGTTCTTGTGTTGACTCTTTGGGTTTGGATGATAGGTGTAATTATTTATTTTGGACAATGTTGGAGTGTTGTCTTCGCAAGCATGTCACGTTCCCAGCGAAGAGATTCGAACTCTCTAAAGGTCTATAGCTAGAATTGAAAAGTCAATCATAAAACTATCTTTTCTTAGAGAAAATGGCCAGGCCTTCTCCATTGATCTGGTTAATTCTTATCCTGATATTTCTATTACCTACTGCATTAGGAAGATTTCTTCTTGATGTAGCAGGAAGCTTAATGCTTGTTCTCTTAGCTCTGCCCTTCTTAATTGCTGGTGCTGGTTGGATTGGCTGGCGTATCCTTCAGTCAAGATTAACAAAATGCGCAGTATGTGGAGCAAGCATTTTTACAGATACGGCTCAATGTCCTGTGTGTGGATCTCAGGTGTCCAATGACAAACAATCAAAAGGAATAGGCGATCAATCAGATAGTTCTATTCCAGCAAGCTCTGCTACTATTGATATCACTCCAAAAGATATTGATTAAAAAATTAATCTAATTTATATCCTTTCTATTTAGACTCTTTGAAGGAGTTTAAATCAACCTCAACTACCTGCTGTTCAATTACATTGAGAAGATTCTGGCAATGCTCAAGATAAATATTCGCAGAAATATAATGCCATTGAAAATCTTGAATCTGAATTTTTTCATCGCGAAGTTCTATTAATAAAAGATCTAATTTTTCTAAAGACTCCTCATAGCTAAGCCCACTGATTTGATCTCTTAAAACATCAACCTTTTCTTGCATCGAATGACTCTTAGAAAAACCTGGATCTAAACCAGATTGATCACCTTGAAAATCTTTAGGGTTGACATTACTTGATTTAGATTTAGTCATGAAGATTTCCTCTTTTTCTGAATAGTTTCCACATTGGTATGAATCTCACCATCGCTTAGTTGTATTACAAGTTTATCGTTAACTGAAACGTCTCTAATACTTCTAATGGCTACCCCCAGTTCATCGCACACAACTGAAAATCCACGAGAAAACCATCTGTCTGGGGATAAAGCCTTTAAAAGTTCCATCCTCTGAATGAGTTGTTCTCTTTTCCGTTTTACTAAGTTCAAAGGTGCCTGATCATTCCAGGAGTGTCGCCTCTCAAGTAATGCCTGTCTTTCCTTACAAAGTCTCCACGCAAAATGATCATTCAAACGATTTTCTCTGTGTAAGCATTCATTTTGTTCCATCTCAAGGCTTGGTAATAAATGCACAATTGCTGCCGTTGGCGTGGCAGAACGGTGATCAGCAACCAAATCAGCCACTGTCAAGTCGTCTTCATGACCAATTCCCGTCACAACTGGAAGTGGAAAGGACGCAATCTCCCTACAAAGAAGTTCATCATCAAAGAGCATTAAATCTTCTCTATTACCTCCTCCTCTTGCAATGACAAGAGCCTGAATGCCCAATTGTTTACTTAAACTAGCTAACTGTTTTAAGCAAGCCTGAAGTTCTTTCTCTACGTAGCCCTGCACAGGTATAGGAATCAGAACCAACTTGGTGAGTGGCCAGCGATCTTTTGCAGTGCGAAGCATGTCTGCAAGTGCTGAACTAGGAGAGCTAGTAAGTATTGCAATTTTTGTTGGATATTTTGGGAAAGGTCTACGCCGATCCTCAGCAATCAAACCTTCTTTAAACAACAAATCTCTAGTATTTTCAAACTTCCGCAGTACGGTCGAAATGCTAGGCCGAAGTTCTAATGCTTGAACAACTAAGCTCGCTCGCGCTTCCCAAAAATTCAGTTTTCCAATAACAACAACTCCGTCAGTTTCATTTGGCCTAAAAGTAAACTTTTTAAGTTGTGAGGACCAAACAACACAAGATATGCTGCTTTCCCCATCAGTCAATGTCAGCCATAAGTGCCCTTTTTTAAGCTGAGACTTCGAAACAGTTGCATTTAATAGAAAGCGAGGAGCAAATCCTCTTGCAAGAAGAAGTCCTATTGCCGCATTAAGTTGACTTACGGAATAATTTGGTAAAGTTTCAACGACCAAGACGACTATAGGCAAATGCCCAATAAGCACATATAACCAGACTTAATGCACTTGTGATCTTGCCAAATGGATGATTAAGAAAAGTCATGCCAATAGTGAAAATTAAAATTCCACTACTAATCAAGCGTGCTCCATCTCGTCGATTATTTGCAAAAAACCTTGACAAGAGATTTCTTTAAACTCTAACTACTTTGCCTTAAATACATAACAACGAGACAAGGTGATAAGTCATGTGAATAAAAGCAAACAAAAATCACTTTCAACAATTTACTTAATCTAGTTGTTACTCAAATTTATCCAAGACCGATTTGCCCAAGAATTCCTTGCCCAGTCAAAAGTTCTGTACTTAAGCCAATCAAAATTCCTATCATTGCAAGACGACCATTCCAGGTCTCAGCAAAATTTACAAAACCAAAGCGCGGCTGATTTTTTTCTGACATTCCTCCCCTCAGTGACAAATTAAGTTTAGCGATCAATAGATCTCATGGTGAATATACAAATACCTTCATCTACAAGCACATAAGCCAACCCACGACTATCAAAGATCTTCAGCGTACGTGCTTTGCTCCATCAACAGGGTGATAGTCCTCTCCAGTTAGCTCCTCATAAATAATTGCTGGGAGTCCAGTTTCAAACATTGTTTGAAGAGCTTCCTTGAGAAACGGGTTCCAACCACCTGTACTAACTTCACCATGGCGAACGGTCCAATCCCAAGTGCCTTGCAGATCTCTTGGTATTCGACCTTCTCTATCCCTTCTTGCAACTAAATCAAGAGACTCAACTAATCCCACCTGAACAGGTTCTTTCCCATAAGCAGGTGTAAGACTTAGTTCAAGGCGAACAGGGTCCTCTTTCAAGAGTCTCAATCGAAACCTTGGAGGCAATTTGACAGACTTAAGGACTGCCCCAACTATGCGAGTTCTTTGATCCACTAGTTACCTCCCCCTAGAGCCATTTCTCGTGATAAAAATTGAGAATTCCCAAACCAAATTATTCAGCAGAGGTTTCTGCTGACTGAGGCGGGTCAATATCCCCAGAAAAACGGACTGTAAGCAACTCTTCATCTGTAATACGACCTTCTTGATCTAGAAGCTCAGGATGAATAGTCAGTCGGCCAGTCCTATCCCCATTTGTCTGATTAGGTTGTACAGCCAGGTTAGATGGCTGTTGCGCAGCTGAAAAGCCTTTACCAATAACGCGAAATGCTTGCCAAAGCAGAATGATTACAAATGTGCCGTATAGGAGCGGGAATAGAAAGTTCAACATGGCAACTTATAAATGAAAGGAACAAGCTCTAAACCTTTTGATCTGAAGAGAAAGTTCTAGAGAACTCTCCTTGCATAGATAGCGACTTCTTAAACGAATTTCTAATCTAATTAAATTGATCTCTACGATTTAGTGCTGTATCAATAGCAGACAATCAGTAGAAGCTGTCGCAATATGTAACCCAATACTAGCCAAGGCTAATGCCTCATTAGCTGCTTTAAACCACGTTAAATAAATCATGAATCTTGTTTTCACTTGATTTGTTGTATGTCCACACTTTCTAAAGTGCTTAAGAACAATTTCTTCTCGCAAGCCGGATGAATGATGAATTAAGTGAGCAATCACATTCATTTGCAGCTGCAGTTAGACGAAGCAAGTTCTTTCGCAAGAAGTGTCTTCAATGCTTTATAGGCTTAGCAGGCTGCATCTGCCTCCCTTTCCTTCCAAACCCTCCTCCTAGAAAGCTAATTGCATCACCTTTAAACAAATTTTCTCGCCAGTCTTTTGTCGCGGAAGCTGTCGCGAGAACAGGCCCTGCAGTCGTCACCCTTGAAACACAAAGAAGAGTTTTTACTCAAGGTAATGAAAGTTTTCCCCCAGGATTATTAATGGATCCCTACTTTCGGAATTTTTTCGGCTTAGAAGGGCTTAATACACCTCGTTCACGTATAGAACACGGTCAAGGTAGTGGTGTTATTTTTTCAACTGATGGACTAGTTCTAACAAATGCACATGTAGTCGAAAAAACCGAGCAATTAATAGTAGGAATGTCAAATGGCAAAAGAGTTCCTGGAAGAGTTGTAGGCCTTGACACACTTACAGATTTAGCAGTTATAAAACTGAATGGATCAGGGCCTTGGCCAACAGCACCTTTGGGCAACTCTGACAAACTTGCTGTAGGGGACTGGGCTATTGCTGTAGGTAATCCCTTTGGTCTTGAGAACACAGTGACACTAGGAATTATTAGTAACCTGAATAGAAATGTTGCTCAACTTGGGATCTCTGGCAAACGTCTTGATTTAATTCAAACTGATGCCGCAATTAATCCTGGAAATTCTGGAGGACCTTTGCTTAATGCCGATGGAGAAGTAGTTGGAATTAACACGCTTGTGAGATCAGGCCCAGGCGCAGGATTGGGATTTGCTATCCCTATAAACCGAGCCAGGACCATCGCAAAGCAATTAGTTCAAAATGGACGAGCTATACATCCAATTATTGGCGTTAGCCTCGCTCCTGCTAATTCCAATCAACAGGTAAGAGGAGATTTCTACCCCTCTTCTGGAGCTGTAATTCGATACATAGTGCCGAAAAGTCCTGCAGATCTTGGAGGTTTAAAGGTTAATGACCGAATAGTCGCAGTTGGGAATTTTCCAATAGAACTTCCTGGACAAGTCGTAAGTGCTATAAACAAGCATGGAACAAAAAACCCACTAAATTTTAGTGTAATTAGAAGTGGAGAAAGGCTGGAGTTTCAAATAACTCCAGTGGATATCAATAACCTTCGCAAGAATTAAATCAAAACCAGTTCAGATATCAAATATTTCAAGAGTCATTCTCCCTGAGTTGCTCAACACAACGAGTTACGCATTCTCCATCATCTATTGAACAGGTTGTGATGCACTCAAAATAAGTTTCAACTGCGTCCCATGCCTGCATTAGGTTCTGGCTATGGTCGCCTGAACTATGAGCAGAAGAGGACTTAATCACGTTGTTGGGCTATAGCTTCTCTTTATACCCTATGCAAATATTTAAAATTGGTAAAGAGAAATGAGTCTTACTGCCTAAGGGAATGTGAAGTTTTTTTGACAAAAGCTTTTTTTTTCGTTTATGCCTTTTTCCTAGACTGCTTTTTCCTTTTGTGATCTCTCTTAGCTAAGCGCTTAGCTTCTTTTTTTGCTAATTCAATTTGTTTAAGTGCAAGAGCCTTTTCTTCAGCCTTCTTCTCCTGAAAATACTCATAGTCTCCACGATAGAGAATTAACTGTCCATCACGTATTTCTACAATTCTGTTGGCTACACGTGAAATAAAGTAACGATCATGAGAAACAATTAAAGCAGCTCCTTGGTATTCTCTAATTGCATTCTCCAACATTTCTTTTGCTGGAATATCTAAATGATTAGTAGGCTCATCAAGAACTAATAGATTGCAAGGCTTTACTAGCATCAAAGCAAGAGCTAGACGAGCTTTTTCACCTCCGCTAAGTTTGCCGACTTCTTTAAAAACAGAGTCATTACTCAAACAAAAGCTTCCCAAGAGTGAACGCACTTGCGTCTGAGTCCAGTCAGGGACAGCCTCAAATAATGTATCAATTACAGTTTTCTCAAGATCAAGGGCTTCTGCCTGGTTCTGCTCAAAATAACTAGCTTCAACATTATGAGGCCCAAGTGAGACGCTCCCATCTTCTGGGACTTCTAGCCCCATAATTAATCGAAGCAAAGTTGACTTTCCAGAACCATTTGGTCCTACAAAAGCAATTCTATTACCTCGTTCAACCTCCAAATTTGCATCTAAAAATATTATTTTATCGCCATAGTTATGCGATAAATCTTTAACTCTCGCAACTTGGCTTCCTGATCTTGGGGCTGGTGGAAACTGAAACCTTGGGCCACTAACTGCATCTATAGGTGCTTCAATTTTATCGACTTTTTCGAGTAATTTTTCTCGACTTTTAGCTTGAGTACTTCTTGTTGCACTAGCTCTAAAACGGTCTATATAAGCTTGCTGATTAGCAAGATCCTTTTGCTGGCGTTCAAAAGCTGAGAGAATTGATTGCTGCTCAATTCTTTTCTGTTCTACATGTGATGTATAGTTTCCATTATAAGTACGTGAGACTCCTCTCTCGGTACTAACAATTTGTGTACATATTTTATCAAGAAAGGTTCTATCATGACTAATAACAACCATTGCTGAAGTTTGCTCAATTAAATAATTCTCTAACCATTGAATTGTTTCTAGGTCTAAATGATTAGTAGGTTCGTCTAATAAAAGAAGATCTGGGCTTTGTAAAAGAATCTTTCCCAAAGCTATGCGCATCTGCCAACCACCTGAAAAATCTCCTACTAATTGATCTGCATCTTGAGAAGTAAATCCAATTGAAGGTAAAAGTTTCTCAATTTGGGCTTCTAACTCATATCCATTTAATGATTCAAAGCGACGCTGTAGATCTCCCAAATCTTTTATAAGTTTATCCAACAAATCTGCATCGTTAGATGCACGAGTAGATCCCATCTCTTGCTCAACCTCTCGTTGTTCATTCAAAACAGCCGCTGCATGTGAAAAAGCTTGAAATAACTCTTCTCGAACCGTTCGCCTTCCATCAACTTCAAATTCCTGTTTGAGAAACGCAATGCTTGGATCACCCTGACGAACTACTTTCCCACCACTAGCTTCTTCTAAGCCCGCGATTATTTTGAGTTGGGTAGATTTACCTGCACCATTTACTCCAACCAGTCCTATTCGGTCTCCAGCCTTTATCTCCCAGGTGATATCCCTAAGGACTTCACCAGTGGGATAGATCTTGCTAATTCGCTCAAGTCGTAACACTCTTGGAAAACACTCGAACGACTTTCATCTAGCTTCTTATAAAAGCAGAAAATGCATTATCCCTTCTAGCTCTAATACCATGAAAAGACTGGAGCAAATTACCGCCCTAGTGTTAGCTGCTGGCCTAGCAATTCCTAGCTATTGGTTTTTTTGGAGTTTGGCAGGTGGTGGTGGATACAATCGCCGAAAAATGGGGCAACAGCCTATTTTGGAACAAAGCCTCGAAAAGACTCCAAAGCAATCAAGATCTAAAGGCCCCCACGGGCTTTAACAAGCCATTGCTTGGTATCAGATTCATCCATACTCGATAGATATGCTTTTACCTCTTCTGAGGTAACTGGAAGGCCAATACTTGCTCCAAAATCACAAATAGATCTCAAAGCACCTTGAGGATCTTGGAGGGCTTGGCGAAATAATTCCTGTGTTTGCTGAGGGTCCTCCTGTATGCGCTTATACAGCTCTGCAGCATTGCTGCTCATAAGAAATCAATCGATTAATCCAACACTATTCATCTAAGCGACTTTTGACTCAAATTCTGCGTGATGTGACCTCTCTGATTCATCCTCTCTCATGCCAGAAGCCGAAGCATCCTTCATGCTGCGAGCATCCATGCAAAGAACCTTACGCAATTGAGCAAAATTGGCAGCTTGGGATGTTCGCCCATCTTTAAAAGCACCATATTCTGCGCGCTGAAGAACATGATGAAGATGTGTCAGCAAATAGCTGCTAATCACAGCCGAAACCAAAACATCACTATTTTCGTTGGTCTTGTTGCGTACTCTCCTTCGACGAGTAGAAGAAGCACCTTTAGAATCTTTTGAACGCGAGCCTCTTGGAAGAGTTGCTGTTGGAAGGGAGGGTTTAGTCATTAGTCACTCCTTTTGCTGAGTTGACCTACCCAATACGAAAAGCTTGATCTAAAAGACTCAACGCCAGAAAAAAATCAGTTGGCGTCAAAGAACCTTAAAGTTTGCCGCGAAAAGGGAGGCCTTTTAAAACTATGAGGAAATCATAGTGCTGGATACTATCCTTGCATACTACTGTACACTAGTTATTACGCGTTACCTTTAGTGAGTCGTGGCAACCCGGCAAAACTCATTAAACGGAAAGCCAAAATCCCCCAGGGTGCAAGTCGTGTTGCCGGAGGATTTATGCAACCGGCTTACAGATTTAGCCGAACGAGAGTCAAGAACCGTTAGCAATATGGCGAAAGTTCTTATCCAAGAAGGAGTCAAGCAATATGAACAAACTCGGTTATCAACAATTGGACCTCACTCTCACTCAACCATTGCAAGCACTGAAGGGTTTAGATCGGCTTTGGAAGTCCGCGAAACAAAGCGTTTAAGAGGAGCACCTCGTCGTCTAAGACTTTACAGAAAATCTTAGCCAACTGAATTTCCAGCCTAACCATATTTCCTTTAAATCATTAACTAAATAGGGTCTACTCTTATTCCAAGCACACCAGACCTATTTGCTCCTGTAATAGCAGGAGAATTGCCTGGATATTTAAGAACGTGCCACCAAGCCAATAAGGCAAAAGCCAAAGATTCACGTGCCTCAAGTTGAATGCCAATTTGTTGAATATTTTTTACACAAATTCCTCTGCATCTTTTAACAATTTCACTAAACATCACATGATTGCGGCAGCCACCACCTGCAACCAGTAATTCAATAGGACGGATCGATTGTGTGGCATATAAATTATCTAAATCCTGACCAATAATTGCGGCAGTAAAGGTTGTTAAGGTAGCAATCAAATCCTCTTTCGAGCTCGGAGAAGCCTCTTTAATTCGTCTTTCTAAATCTTGCAAACCAAATATCTCCCTGCCAGTAGATTTTGGTGGCAATTCTTGAAAAAAAGGCTCCTTTAACCAATGCTTGATAATCTCAATATTAGCTGACCCACGTTTTGCAAATAATCCATCACGATCAAAAATTTGTTCACCACTGGTGAATTGCTCAACTGCAAGATCTATAAGACTGTTTGCTGGGCCACAATCCCATCCCATAACTGACGAATATCTATCTGGACCACTTCTTGGTGGGATCAAAGTCAAGTTAGAAATACCTCCTAGATTTAATAAGGCACGCCAACCACCCACTCTTCCCAGTAAAGCGGCATCAAGCAAAGGAACCAATGGTGCTCCTTGACCTCCAAGAGCAAGATCCGCTGATCTGAAGTCATAGATGACTGGTCGATTTACGATTTGAGCCAGCAATGGAGCCTGAAGAAGCTGCCAAGTGGAACCATAATGATTATTTTTTGGCGGCCGATGGCAAACCGTCTGACCATGACAACCAATAATTTGAGACTTGCCTTGTGGATCACAATTTAATGCTGCTTCAGCATAAATCTCTGTAACTTCCTCTGCTAACCCAAGCAATTCATGGCAAGTGAACTTAAAACCTTGACCTGCATCAATAATTTTTGCCCGCAAACCAGCGGAATAGGAAATTGAAGTTAAATTCAATAATTTCCATTTTGGTCTCTTTGGGTTCCCACGGAATTGCACAAGTACAGCGTCTACTCCGTCAGCACTGGTGCCACTCATAAGCCCCAGCACAATTACATTGCTCAACTTTCAGGCAATTTCTGAAGGTCTTCCATTAACCCCATAACAACAAGAACATGATGTTTTTTAAGAACAAAAGTGGCAGGAGGATTAACAGTTAGGCCCTTGGTGGGTCCTGCTGCCAAAACATTGACCAAATAATTCTTGCGAAGGTTAAGGTCGCGAAGAGACCTTCCCACGAATCTTGCCGGTACTTTGATCTCATCAATTCCTGTCTGATTATCTAATTCCAAACGTTCAATCAAATTGGGGCGAATAAGCTCTAGGCCCAATCTCTCTCCCTGCATCCTTGATGGGAAAACAACTCGATCCGCCCCAACCCGAGTCAACATTTTTTCATGCAAATCACTAGTAGCCCTAGCAATGACCTGTTGAACCTTGCTTCCCTCACTATCTTTAGCAATTAACGTTGTAGTAATACTTGCTTCAATCGGTTCACTAATACCAACAACCACTGTACCCATATCTAGGACACCGGCCTCCCTCATAGATTCCTCATCAGTTGAATCAACTACCCTTGCCTCAATTGAAGGTTCTAATTGACGTAACTCATCAATAGCTCTTTCAGACGAATCAATCGCGAGAACTTCAACGCCATTACGCATCAGTTCCCTACATACAGCACTACCAAAGCGTCCTATACCTACAACAGCGAATCCAAGTTGATCCGTCTCCTTTTTAGGAGACCACTGCCACCAATCACTCATCTTTTTTCCTCAAAATAGAAAGAATTAGACATAAAGGTCTTCCCGCGGATAACCAATTCGATTCTGATGGTGAAATGTTCCCCTATTCAAAGCTTCCCAAATTGCACTTAGCAATAGCAATATTCCAAGTCGTCCAACAAACATCCCTACAACAAGAACGAGTTGACCAAAATGATCCAGTTGTTGTGTAACCCCAACATCAAAACCAACTGTTGCAAAGGCTGAAATACATGTGAAAAGCATTTCCAAAAATGAAAAAGGCTTATCTCCATCAAAGTTACTAGAGATGCTAAGTAATAAAGCCATCATCAAAACAAACAGAAGAGAACCAACCGTGATTCCGACTGCCTTTAATACCACCTTGTCAGAAATCTGACGATTTCTAATCACAACATCATCCTGTCCTCTCAGAGTCGAACGAGTCGCGGCCATCAAAGCAGCCAAAGTTGTGGTTTTAATTCCGCCACCTGTCCCCCCTGGACTAGCTCCTATAAACATTAAGGTCATCAAAAGTAAAAGGCCTGATTCTGAAATGCTTTCAATAGATATCGGGAAATTGGTAAATCCTGCCGTCCTTGCACTTATAGATTCAAAAAACGCACTCATAATGCGTTCTCTCCATGATAAATCTGTAAAGAAATTCCCATGTCCTAATGATTCAGTAATAAGTAATCCAATTGTCCCAAAAACAATCAAAAAGAAAGTTGTTCTCAGAACCAAGCGTGTATGCAAGCTGAGGTTACGACGATGCAAATGATGACGATTACTCCACAAATCACTAGTAACTCTCCAACCCAATCCCCCAAGAATGATCAAAGTAATTATTACAAGATTGACTACCCAATTTGTTCGATAACTCTGCAGGCTGTCTGACCAAAGACCAAAACCAGCATTGTTGTAAGCAGAAATACTGTGGAATAAAGAAGCCCAAATTCTCTCTCCTATATTAGAAATATCGTTAAATCCAAAACAAAAAAGCAAGATTGCTCCAACCATGATTAATGAAGCAGCAGTTAGCGCAATTCCCCGAAAAGTTCGACCCACTCCACCAACCCCAAATTCATCCAAGGTTTTGCCGCGATCTAAACGAGTCCTCAACTCAGTTCCACTAACCACAAATCCTTGCAAAAAAGTGGTTATAGCCATCAATCCTAGGCCTCCAATAAGAAGCATGGCTGCAAGTACTAACTGACCAAATATCGTTAAATCCTCGCCTACATCAATAACCGTTAAACCAGTCACTGTTACCGCGGATGTAGCCGTAAACAAAGATTCCCATACACCAACTTTTGAACTAGAGCAAATAGGTGTAGACAAAAGGCAGGCACCAAGAATGACCACCAACAAGCCAGTAACTACAGTGAATTGAGGTACCGTTAGACGCCGGTACCAAACCTGAGTTCGATGTACTGCTTGAGAGAGTGGCACCGGAGATTACCTGCTAAACATTCCAAAACTTAAAAATCTTCTGCAAAATACTCTTTAGAACAAAATAGTGTTCCCTCGAAAAATCTTCCACAATTCCTTTTAATTCAAAATCCTCCGTATTGCCAAAGAATTAACCCTGGGATCATGAAAGTCATCAAAGCTGTTAATCCAGCACCATACCTTGTTACATCAAGAAAGCGATAACGACCTGGACCAAAAACCATCAGATTGGTTTGATAACCCATAGGAGTCAAAAAAGATTGGCTAGCACCAAATAACACAGTGATTAGAAGGGCTGTTGGAGGCAGATTCATACCTGGAGCAAGCTGAATAGCCACTGGCGCCAGAAGAGCAACCGAGGCGGCGTTGCTAAGTACTTGGGTGAAAATAGTCGTAGCTAAAAAGATGACTAGTAAGGCAGAATAAGTTGGCAACCCCTCAAGCCAGTATTCAAGACTTGTCGCCAAGGCATCCGCAAGCCCTGTGCTTTGCATAGCCACACTGAAACTCGAAAGAGATCCCAACAAAAGAATCACATCAAGTCGGATTGATCTTTGTACTTCTGCTGGCCTGAGACAACCACCTACTACCATTGCAATTACAGCCAAAAGGACAGCTGCTACAAGAGGCAAAGGAGTTAAAGTTGGCACAATCAACATAGATATAGCAATTGCAATTGCTATTGGTTTACGACGAGCTGTCGGCAAATCATTTTCGAATTGATCAAGCACAAGCAAATCATTACTGGCCTGTAATCCACGGATTGCATCCAAAGGCGCTTGTAAAAGCAAGACATCTCCTTCACGCAAAACAGCCTGACCAAGGCGTTCTTGGACTGTCTGCTGTCCGCGCCTTAAGGCTAAGACAGTTGCGTTATGACGTTGACGAAATCGTAATTCACGCAAACTAGCTCCGGCCAAGGTTGAACCAGCCGGAAGGAGAACTTCTACTGTTTTCTGACCATCCCCAACAGAAGATGGAAATAATTTGATCTGTTGACTAGATACTCGCTTAGCCAATTGAACAGTATGTTCCTGTTGAAGGCGTAGAAGATCTGCTCTCGTGACTCTAAGCAACAATCTATCTCCAGGCTCAATTCGCCGATCAGCTAGTGGAGGTAAAAATCTTTCTTTGCCTCTTTGAAGCTCTAATACATCAACATCAAAACGACGTTGCAATCGACTGTTGTGAAGCGATTGGCCAACCAGATTCGAGTCTTGAGGAATTGTTACCTCTGTGAAATAACCAGTTTGATTGCTAGAGCTAGCAAGCTCATTACTATCCCTGCCTCGATCTGGCAAAAGGAATGAGGGAGCAAGTAACAAATAAGCAGTACCTACAAGCCAAATCGGCACTCCAATAGCAGTGAAACTGAATAGGTCTAAAGAGCCATATCCCAATTGTTCACTAATATCACTTACAAGAAGATTTACAGAACTCCCCAAAAGGGTGAGGGTCCCACCCAATACTGTTGCGAATGAGAGCGGAAGTAATACGCGAGAAGGAGAAAGTTTCCGTCTAGCACACCAAGCTTCAATGACAGGAAGTAATGAAGCGACTACCGGTGTGTTCGGCACAATGCCTGAAACGGGACCAACAACCAAGCCCAATAAAGCAATTAATCTTCGTGGTGTTCTAATTCGCTCTGAAGCAATCAATTCGCGCAAACGATCTAATGCTCCACTTTTAAAAAGTGCTGCAGAAACAGCAAAGAGTCCCATCAAAGTTATGAGAGCAGGACTACCAAAACCTGCCAAAGCTTTTTGTGGAGTTAGAACTCCCGTGGCCATTAACAAGGCCAAACTCAACAAGCCTGTTAACTCAGGCGCCAGCCAGCCACTGATAAAAAGCACGACAGCAAGAAACAAGACTCCTACTGTGATAAGAGCCTGCGGGTTCTGAAGAACTGCGCTTAGCTCATTCATGCTTGCTTTAGGTATGCCCTTTTAATGATTCTGCCCCGCCACTGTTTAGAGAATTAAGTAATCGAATCCTTGGGGGCCAAAAATTCTTGCAAGTTACCCAATAGCCACGCTCCAGCCGAGCGAATTCCTAAAGATAACTTTGGCATCTTTGATAAATAAGTCAATCGGCGAATTTGAAACGCCCTAGTACCAGAGAGAGTGACTCCCATTCCAGTAATGGTCGCATCCTCGATTCCTAGACTAAGCATTTCACCAAGATCTAAAAACTTAAAGGGGAGTGGAGCTTGACCTTGTTGCAATGCAATCAAAATCTTTGCAAGAGCCTCTCCCTGTTGCATCGCTACCTGTGCAGTGAGGGGCCAGGAACTTTCATTATTACAAGCAACATCACCAAGAGCAAACACATTTTTCAATCCCTTCAATCGCAAGTATGAATCAACATGAATTCGTCCTTCCCTAAAATGTTTTTCTGATAACCCAGCAGGAGCAACTGCTCTTGTACCTGCTGTCCAAATCAAGCCTCTAAAGCTTAATGAAGAAAGAGGTGAAGAGTTATTTTCCTGCAAACTTTCTAATTCAACTTGTTCTGCAGAAATAGCAACTACACGGGTTTTTAAATGAATTAAAACTCCTCGTTTGCCTAGAGCAAGTTTGGCTTGCTCCTGATTAAATGATTTACTATTCATTAAAATACTATCAGCAAGTTCAATCAAATGTATTTCAACCTTGCCTTCTAAAAGGTCAGCTAATTTACAAGCAAGTTCAACACCTGTTGACCCAGCTCCAACAATAATCAAAACATTTTTTCGTTGATTCGAAATTTTTATTTCCGTTATCAAATGTCTAAGCCTCAAAACATCTTCAAATTGATGAAACATATAAGCATTTTGTTTAACTCCAGGCACACCAAAATCCTGAGGTGCTGAACCTGTACTAAGTACTAATTGCGAATATTTCAGTCTTAAGCCCGAAGATGTAATGACTATTTCCTGATCTGTATCAACCTTCACAACAAAATCTTCTACCAAAGAAATGCCATCTTTTGCGATTAGGGAATGATATGTAGGAGCAACTTCCCATGATTGAAGCTCACCACTTAACAATTCATAAAGCAAAGGCAAGAATACGAACCGATTACGTGGCTCAATCAAAACCAATGGAGGCCTTTGATTAGAACGGCTAAGAGCCAATGCAGTTGTTAAACCTGCAAACCCACCACCAACAACAACAACAGGGTCAGGATTGAGAAAACTAACGGCCATGGTTCAAAGCCTGAGATGATTTAAAACGCTAAGCAAACAAATTGGAAGCACGGCATTGGATGATAGTGGCATGACTAATAGCTCCAATACAAAATCCACGCAAAATATCCCTATTACTAAGGAAGTGGAATTAATCCCAATGCTCAAACTGTCAATAGATGACTCTCGTAGTCAACTTCAAAAACTTCGAGCAGAAGAACGCCTTGCTTGGGCTTATGAACAATTTGGCTCAGGCTTTGTTCTAACAACAAGTTTCGGGATTCAATCATCAGTCCTTTTGCACATGGTCCATGGCCTAAAGGATCGTGGATTAGTAATACCTGTTATTTGGATAGACACTGGCTACCTTCCTGCAGAAACATACAAATATGCAGAAAAACTTACCAACCAATTCGACCTTGATTTAAAGGTTTATCAAAGCCGTATCTCACCAGCGCGAATGGAGGCTTTGTTTGGACGA
Source organism: Prochlorococcus sp. AG-363-A16 (assembly GCA_003280345.1). Lineage (GTDB taxonomy): Bacteria > Cyanobacteriota > Cyanobacteriia > PCC-6307 > Cyanobiaceae > AG-363-A16. Next base: position 30,946 of record QCFB01000008.1, on the reverse strand, counting down.
TTGTGGGAAACGAATTCTGTAGAAGATCTAGAAAAATATCACCTCATTCGCAAAGTAAAGCCTCTCGACAATGCTTTAGAAGATCTTGAGGTTCGATGCTGGGCCAGTGGAGTAAGAGGTGGTCAAACTGATCATCGTCGTTCAATGACTTATCTAGACCCGATTCGAGGTCGTTTCTCATTAAGGCCATTGCTCGAATGGACTCAGAAAGATATTTTTTACTATATGCAAAAAAATAATTTGCCTCAGCACCCACTATTTGAAAAGGGTTATTCAACAGTCGGAGACTGGCATTCAAGTGCACCAGAAGGTTCTGCCTCAAAAGGAAGAGACACTCGTTTCGGAGGGCTCAAACAAGAATGCGGCATACATTTGCCAGGTGTGATGGGGGAAGGCATCTGAAGTGCATAGTCTCAAGCGTTGTCTTTTAATCGGCAACAGTCGCTGGCATTGGGCTATCAAAAAAACAAATCAATGGGATTTTGTACATACCTCTCCAAAACCTCATACCTTTGCATCTAACAAAGAATCTCTATTGGCATGGGCAGCAGTTGGCCCCATCCCTTCAGAGATTTCATTAAACCCAACTCTTCGTCTTTCAACCCAAGATGTTCCATTGTTGAATTTGCCTCATTGGCTGGGTATTGATAGAGCTCTGGCTGGATGGGGAGCATTTCAAAAAGCAAAGACTTCAAACATAAGTTCCTCTGGAATACTCATCGCTGATGCAGGAACGATTTTGAGCCTTACACGAATCACAGTTGATGGAGCATTCGCAGGAGGGCAACTGGTACCAGGTTTACGCTTACAACTTACAGCCATGGCGGATGGAGCCTTGAATCTCAAAGATCCAGGACTATCTTTATTTAATACCCCAAAGTTCCCTTTGAAGACTGGTGAGGCAATGCAAAGAGGTAGTCTGCAATCTTTATTGGGAACAATAGTAGAAGCACTCAGGGAAGAACAAATGCCAATATGGCTTTGTGGTGGTGATGCGCCAATACTCTATGAAGAGCTCAAACAACGCAACATAAAAGTGTTCCACCATCCCAATCTTGTACTAGAGGGAATGGTTGACCTATATCTTCAAATCAATCAAGACCAAGATCTTTAACAATCTGATCAGCCATTGAAGCTGCTTTGACTTTAAGATAAATAGCTTCAATCTTGCCTTGAATATCAATAACAAAAGTATGTCTCATCATTCCCATATATTCGCGTCCCATAAATTTTTTAAGTCCATAGCTTTCATAAGAAGTGGCTACAGGGCATGGTTCTTCATCAGTCAAAAGAGTGAATGGTAAATCATATTTATTTATGAATTTAACGTGTGAAGCAGCACCGTCTTTACTAATTCCTATGACCTTAATTCCATTAGATTTAAATAGATTCCATTGATCTCGAAAATTGCAAGCTTCCTTTGTACACCCAGGCGTGGAATCTTTCGGATAAAAATAAATAACGACCCTTTGACCTTTCAAAGATGAGAGAGTTAAAGGGGAGCCATTCTGATTAGGGAGAGTGAAGTCTGGTGCTAGATCACCAATTTTCAAAGTCATTCCCAAGTAATGAAGTCAGCACACCAAGCGTACTGGCACTTTGGCTATTCCCGATGAATGGTTCCCAAAAACCAATCACTGCAAGAGAAGAGGCATATGCTCGTGCATTGCCTTCAACCAGGGCAATGCAATTCCAGCATTCCAGAGGCTGTGTTAGGAAAGCATTGGCAGAGCTTTTGAAAGTACCTGCACTCACTATTCCTTTAAATGCTCCTCCAGGCAAACCTCCAAAACTGGCAAAAGGATGGGGATATATCAGCTTCAGTCATTGTTGCGATGCTTTATTCATTGGTTGGTCAAAAAAAAAGATTGGTGTAGATATAGAGCGCACTGATAGATCATTTAACGCAAATGAATTAGCAAAACGATACTACTCAAACAAAGAAATAGATTCCTTAAAAGATTTAAAAGATGATGAGTTGCGATTCAATGTCCTGAAAAAATGGGTTATCAAAGAAGCTGCAATTAAGTGGCAGAGAGGGAGGCTTTTAGAAAACATATCTCACTGGAATTATTGTGATAAATCAAGACTTGCAACTCACAATCAACATGGATTCCAGGTAAAGGTTCATCAAATAATAAATAATATATGGTGTCTCGGCATTGCTTATGATCGAAATGTTCATCCAGAAACATTAATCATCTGCCAAGATGGTATAAATTTAAAATAATACATTCAAAAATTTAAGAGGATTTCAAGCTTCCTATTATTTTTTTATGTATTAAATTCTGTGGCAAAGATTTACCTCGCATTCGCTTAAGCAAATTATGCATAATACTCACAACTTCTTGAGAAGTATTCTTAGCCAAAAAATTACGGTATACATTACCTTCGCCTAACCATCTAGTTTCTAAATGCTCATCAATTTGCAATGTGATTGATTCTTCCCATGATTCCCATTTAATTATCCAGCCAAGCTCTAACAATTTTTCTAAAAGAACATTCTCTTGCCTTAAAGAATTCAACCAATTTTCTTCTAATTGGACTAAGTCGCTTAAGATAGAATTTTCAGAATCTGTAATTTCATGATGGTCTAATAACTTTATCAAAGATTTTGCGGGTCCACATATCGAATGAGTTATTAGAAGCCTTAATCCTGCATTAGAACTGCATTTATTAGAAATTTTGGTCCAAACATTATTGATCCTTTCAGAAGCGAAATCCTGATTATACAGTCTCCCTCCAATCCATTCAAACTGACAATTAGCAGGCAACTCACCTAACCGAACAAGATCCTCATGAATTAAGTCTGGACGACAAATTGGATCTAGGATTTCAATTTGAGCCTTTAAACGAGACAAGTCATTTTTAGAACTACTAAGTATCGTCACTCCGCCTTCAGGTACCTCACTCAGTGGCGTTAACGCCCAAAGTAATGAGCGTCCACCTATTACCAAGACGCGATCATTTCTTTGCCAAGGAACTCCCATCCATAACCTTTCTAAAAGTTTTTGTAACCTATTACCCTCATTCGTTAGTTGACGCTGCAGCCAACTATCAAGTTCATTGTTTCGAGGACCATTGCTTAAAAACAAAGGATATTGATTCTCTGACTCCACAGCTGTAGCTAACTGAGCAGCTCGTCTTTCTAAAATTAAAAACCTACGTTTACCTTCCCATCCCTGTTGACTAGGTTTCCAAAAAATTTCTCCTTGCAATTCCTTAGGTAAATACTGCTGGTTAACCCAATGTTCAGCAAAAGCATGAGGATATTTATAATCAATCCCATCTCCAAAAGTCTTACCATCTCTATGAGGATCACGCAGATGAGTTGGAATAATTTGTTTTTGAGCCTCTCGAACAGTTCGCTGAGCTTCAAAAAAACCTAAGATGCTATTACTTTTTTCTGCAACTGACAAATAAAGAGCAGCCTGAGCCAAGGAATATAGACCTTCTGGGAGACCAATACGTTCAAAAGCTGTTGCACAAGATTCAACAACCACAATTGCTTGTGGATCTGCCAAACCAACATCTTCACTAGCAGCAATCAACATTCTGCGAAAAATATATCTAGGATTCTCACCAGCTTCAATCATGCGAGCTAGCCAAAACAAAGCTGCATCTGGATCTGAGCCACGCAAAGACTTAATAAAGGCACTAATTGTGTCAAAGTGAGCATCTCCTTGTTTGTCATAAAGAACAGCACGTTGCTGAATCGATTCTTCAGCAATATTCAAGTCAATATTTATAAATCCATTTGTATCAGGGGGTGTACTTTCTACTGCTAGTTCTAGAGCATTAAGCAAACTCCGAGCGTCTCCATTAGCGACATCAACTAAATGATTCGCGGCATCAGCTTTAAGGCTTACATTTCGATTCCCAAAACCCTTATCTTTATCAAGCAAAGCTCGATCAAGAAGCTGATGTAAATCCTCGGGCTCAAGTGTTTGTAGTCGAAACAATCTAGAGCGACTTAATAATGCTTTATTAACCTCAAAATAAGGATTTTCTGTTGTGGCTCCTATAAGTGTCAGGGTGCCATTTTCTACCCAAGGTAACAATGCATCTTGCTGAGCACTATTAAAGCGATGAACCTCATCAATAAAAAGAATGGTACGAAGTCTATGGCGGTCAAGTCTTCCTCTTGCTTGCTCAACCTCCTGACGAAGTTCTTTTACGCCAGCCAAAACAGCATTCAAAACACTGAAATGCGAGCGAGTATTAGCAGCAATAATGCGTGCCAATGTAGTTTTTCCAACACCAGGAGGACCATGTAAAAGCAAGTTGCCAACTCTGTCAGCAGTAATAGCTCTTCGCAAAAGACGTCCTTCCGCCAATATCGCACTTTGTCCAACGAAGTCATCAAGCGTCGTAGGGCGAAGGCGATCAGCAAGCGGGGCATTCCGCTTCAATTCTTGGTCACCTTGATAAGTAAAAAGATCTTGCCCCAATCCTGCCTCAACCCTATTGTTCATTCTCGCTCAATTAAGAGTTGCATTTGCGAAAACTTTAACGATCGAAACCTGATTTGCATAATGTCAAATATTTTCCCAAAAATAAAGAAGGGTAAGTTAATCAATCATAGATATAATTGATATTAAGTAATTACAGTTGGTGTTGACATTCCAGTACGTTTACTAATCTCCGCCATCGAATCAATCGCACTAATCAATTCTGATAGAGCCTGCTGAGGATTTTGATTTAAATTACCATTTTGAGAAACATATCTTTCTAAATAAACTCTTAGAGTTGCTCCTTTAGTACCTGTTCCAGAAAGACGTAACATGACTCTGCTCCCATCATCTAACAAAATCCGCAAACCCTGTGCACTAGTCAAAGATCCATCAACAGGGTCATGATAACTAAAATTATCAGCACAAGTTATGAATGAGCCAGCAAAAGATTTGTCAACTAGTGAAGGAAGCATTAATTCGACTCTATTATAAAGTTGACTAGCTATATCATTAGAAATAGCCTCATAATCATGGCGAGAATAATAATGTCTTCCATAATAACTCCAGTGTTGTGACATTATTTCAGCTACTGATAATTGCTTTTGAGCAAGTATCTGCAGCCAAAAAAGAACAGCCCAGAGACCATCTTTTTCTCTTATATGATTACTACCAGTACCAAAGCTTTCCTCTCCGCAAAGAGTAATTTGTCCTGCATCCAACAGGTTTCCAAAGAATTTCCAACCAGTTGGTGTTTCAAAACAAGGAATACCTAGGTCTTGTGCGACAACATCAACCGCTGCACTTGTAGGCATAGAACGAGCAACGCCTAATAAACCATCGGCATATGCTGGCGCACAATTTGCATTTGCTGCGATAACTGCAAGGCTATCACTTGGATTTACAAAACAACCTTTACCCAAAATCATATTGCGATCTCCATCTCCGTCACACGCAGCTCCAAAACAATGACTATTGCCTTGAAGTAGCAAATCAGCTAATTCTTTTGCATAGGTAAGGTTTGGATCAGGGTGACAACCACCGAAATCCTCTAGCGGCACTCCATTGCGAACAGTGCCAATAGGTGCACCAAGCAGTTTTTCGAAAAGATCTATGGCATAAGGTCCAGTTACAGCATTTAGGGCATCAAAAGCAATCGGGAAATCATTCCTTATGTATTCACTAATGCGATCAAAGTCAAAAAGTTTTTGCATTAAAGATAAGTAATCTGAAACACCATCAATTACTTCTACAGACATATCTCCGATGTAATGCTGGCCTGGATTTTTGAGTGATATAGAGGAATTTTCAATTATCTTGTATTTATCCAGATTTAATGTGCATGAATAAATTGCATCTGTAACCGCTTCAGGGGCTGGTCCTCCGTTGGCTCCGTTAACCTTGACACCAAAGTCACCATCTGGGCCACCTGAGTTATGACTAGCCGAAAGGATTATGCCTCCTATAGCTTGATTTATACGAATAAGATGAGATGCAGCTGGTGTTGAAAGGATGCCATCAACTGTAGTAATCACCTTGCTCAATCCATGAGCTGCACCCATACGAAGAATTAAATCAATTGCTCTCCGATTTCCATATCTACCATCGCCACCTAAAACCAAAACACCTCCTTCAACTCCGGGCAATGTTCGGAAAATAGCTTCTATAAAGCTTTCTAAATAATGAGTTTCTTCAAACTGCTTACTACTCTTACGTAGACCTGAGGTTCCAGGCTTCTGATCAGTAAATGAAGTTGAAAGTAAAACCTGCATCTGCTTAAGCTCTAAAAATCAGAGTTGCTAGACATTAATCAAAAGGAAATAAAAACAATGCAATTAGCAAAATAAAATTTGCATTATCTAATTTCAATGAGGCATTTCAGATGTTCTAAGCATTGCAACAAACCACAGGATACTTAAAACAATTGCAGTTATCACCCCAGGAGCAATTCCTAATCTAGAAATTGTATATGGCACAACTAGTGGGAAAATAATTGCCCCTGCCAAGGGTGTAACTGAAACAAACCAACGCAACATTGTTAATCAAGAGAGTGAGGTTAAAACCATTCAGACTTGGCTTGATCACTTGGATTTGTATTATCAACTGGAGTAATACGCTCAAACTTCATCGTGATATTTCTCATTTGACCTCTATCAGCATCAACTGCTTTGATCGGATAATTCTGAATTCCATCTCGAAAAGGAACTTGCAAACGAAATGTACCATCACTAGAGAGAGGCACATCTTCACCACCAATAGTCAACTTAGCTGATGGATCCGTTGAACCATAAAGAATGAGTTCTGCATCAGCTACCAACCAAAAAGAACTTTTATCAGGTGCGATCCCACCTAAACCAGATTCATTTCTACCACTAGCCCATAAACCAGAACCTGAATCATTCAATCCACTATGTGTTAATCCATGTTCATGAAATTCCTCAGAACCTATACGAGTACTACGGATATGTTTTGTTGCTGTTTGATAAAGACGCTCATGAAGTCCAGTGTCTTTAGTTTCAGTCACAACATTCGTGCTTAAAACAGAGCTATCGCCAGAAGAAGGGGCTTCCAAGCTAAATGGAACAAACTGATCAAGAATCTGATCACTTGGATAAAGCGAAGGCACTCGAGCAACAGAGGAAAAGGCCAAAGAAGTCCATAGATTCTTATAACGGTAACCAATTTCAATTCGATAGTCTCTATCACTCATGGGTATTGGCAAATACCATTCCGTGCTATGGCTATCTACAGGTACTTCTTGAAGAATTTGTTTATTAGCTGTTCCATCATCAAGGCCTGTCACATCGGCAAGGCGTAAACACAATTTACTTGCACCTTTAGCCAGTGCCTTCTCTCGATCAGATTCAGATATTTCCCAAAATACATAAGCCCATTTTGGGTCTCTAGGGAGAAAAACAACTCTTGAAGAATTTTTGGCAGGAGATTCAGAATTGAAGTCAGATTGGGATTTTTCTGGAGCTCTCCAAAAAGGCACAAACTGCTTTGCCTGCTTTTCCTGCTTTTCCTTCTCTTCCTTCTTTTTCTTATATAGAGAAATCTCCTTCACAAGAGCTGCCTTGCTTTTTCGGCTATATAACGGGACTCCTAAATCACTAGCCTCATGGCGAAGCTGACGGAGAGTTAAGCGCGACAATGAATCTTGGTCTTTGGTCACACCTAAAAATCTCCGTTTTTATTTGGGATCACATAAGTATTCACTATTCCTTGGGATCGCATCACATGTGGTCAGCATCCACTGACTCCCAGCGAAACCGGCAATCTATCAACTTTCTCCGTAAATCCCTTGTCATACAAGCCTTCTGAAGCTTCATCTAAGAATCAATCATGACCTTCAGTTTTCTGGAATTCGCTCTTAGGCATCAGTGTCAATAAGCGATAATCAAAAAATTTGGCAGAAATCATTTTTTCTTTGGGATCGCAAAAAACCGCCACTTTTCTCGAATCCGTCTCAAAACTACTGATCGAAAATACAAGGATTCATTCGCTCCCTATTCGCTCCCTCGTTTCTCGCTGAATGGTAATTCGAATCAGATCCTCAAGTGTTAGCTCAAGGGGAGGAATCTCAATTAAGGCTGCGACTTTCTCCAACTGCCTTCCTGCGACAGCAAATTGTTCTAAAAGAAGCGAAATGAAAGCTTGATCATTTTCCAAGCTCGGCTGCTCCAAGCACCATCTCAACCGATCTTTCTCTTGAGGCAATGAACCCAAAGAAGACTCATTAGCCATTTCTTTAAAGCACTCAAGACAATGAGCAAGTAAACGCAAGTGGTGGCGCTCAAGGATTGATAGACCTGTGCCTTCAATCCTTTCAATGTCTTCCATACACAATGGACTCTGAGGAAAACTTTGCTGCTTATCCATCAGCTTGAATTGGAGCTATATAAAAACCACAAGAGTGTCCGGCATCAAGTCTCCATTGGACACGTTTAACCTCACAGTCAGGAAAAATATGATTAATGAGCTGTAACTCTTGATCACAAACAAAAGGGTACTGTTCAGCAATACTGCTTATAGAGCAATGAAAAGCATTTAAATACCATCCAGAATTATCTGGCTGAGGGTGCAGTTCTGCTAAGTAACCTTCTTGATTACGCAATTCAACAAATTTAGCCAGTCTTGTGTTAATACTTCCTGGTCCAATCTTTTTATTATAAAGATTTGCCTTAGTTATTGTTTGCTTGGCAAATAAATTAGCCAGCTTGTCCTTAGGAAAATTTGTTTCAACTGCAGATAAAAGATCTAAAGCAAAATCCTGACTCCCACTATTAAAACTATTAAATCGAGTACGGCCTTGAACTGTTAATTCCCACAAATTAGACGGCCTGCCTGGGCCTTTAGAAGATTGACTAGCCTTTACTAAGCCGACATCTTGGAGACTTCGAAGATGTCTTCGCATTGCTTGAACTGAGACACCTAGACAAGAAGCCAGCTTGGAAGCACTGCTTTCTCCATTCTTAAGAAGCAAGCTAAGCACAGCTTCTCTTGTGGTTTCTTGTACCTCTGAGGTCATTGGACCTATGTTGAAATACAACCCTCCTTAGTTAATAAGTTTAATAGGGAGCTCAGCACTTAACGAAATTACTATTCAATTTGGACACTCGACTTGGTTTTGAACCTCTCATCAAAGCCAAAACAACAAGGTCATAGTTTCGTATGGGCTATAGCCTAGGCTTATAGAATCGAAACCAATTTGTTTCGTATTCCTTGACTGAAGAAAGCCTTTGCAGAGCTTTCATTTCAATCCAAACCATTCAGCAAAGCATTCAGTCAGCCCCAACTTAATCTCGAGAACCATCCCTTCATGCAAAAACCTGAGGAAGCAAAAGAGATGAAAGTCAACAGACTTGCAATGACTTCTAATGAACAACAAACTTGATATTCCATCAAAAGCCAACTCAGCAGAAACTCCTCAACTGCTCTAAAATCATTAATTGATCAAAATTATGAACAACCAAAATAAAGTTATTGACCTCGTTTCAAAGCCATATAAATACGGTTTTATTACTGAAATAGAAACCGAAAAGATTTCAAAAGGAATAAATGAAGAAATCGTCCGATTAATATCTGCGAAAAAAAAGGAGCCAAAATTCTTATTAGATTTTCGACTAAAAGCATATAAACAATGGCTTAATATGAAAGAGCCAGATTGGGCTAAATTAGGTTACAAAAAAATAGATTACCAAGACGTCGTCTATTTTTCAGCACCAAAAAATAACCAAAAAAAATCCTCTTTAAAAGAGGTAGATCCAAAGCTTCTAGAAACATTTGATAAGCTTGGCATTCCACTGAGCGAGCAAAAGCGTTTGTCAAATGTTGCTGTAGATGCTGTCTTTGATAGTGTTTCAATAGCTACTACATATAAAGAGAAGCTCGCTGAGCATGGCGTGGTCTTTTGTTCAATAAGCGAGGCAGTAGATAAATACCCTGATTTAATTGAACGTTATTTGGGCACAGTAGTCCCAATTAATGACAATTTCTTTGCAGCTTTGAATTCTGCTGTCTTCAGTGATGGCTCTTTTGTCTTTATCCCAAAAGGGGTTGAATGTCCCATGGAATTATCCTCTTACTTCAGGATTAATTCAAATGACACCGGTCAATTCGAACGGACATTAATAATTGCAGAAGAGGAGTCATGTGTTAGCTATCTAGAAGGCTGTACAGCACCAATGTTTGATACTAATACGCTTCATGCTGCCGTTGTCGAGCTTGTTGCCCTTGAGAAATCCTCAATCAAATATTCAACTGTACAAAACTGGTATTCGGGCAATGAAAAAGGTATTGGAGGCATCTACAATTTTGTAACTAAGCGCGGACAATGCAAGGGTAAAAAAAGCAAAATTAGCTGGTCCCAAGTTGAGACCGGATCTGCTATTACATGGAAATATCCAAGTTGTATTCTTCAAGGTGAAGAATCAGTAGGAGAATTCTATTCTGTAGCACTTACAAACAATCTTCAAAAAGCTGATACAGGTACCAAAATGATTCATATTGGTCCTAAAACAAGGTCTACAATTGTTAGCAAAGGTATTAGCGCAGGAAATTCTAGTAATAGTTACCGTGGACTTGTACAGATAGGACCTAAAGCTTTTGGAGCTAGAAACTACAGCCAATGTGATTCCATGTTGATAGGCGACCAAGCAGCAGCAAATACATACCCATATATTCGTTCACAACAGCCCCAGGCAAATATTGAACATGAAGCAAGCACCTGCAGAATTTCCGAAGAACAGCTTTTCTATTTGCAAAGTAGGGGTATAGGTTTTGAAGAAGCAGTTTCAATGATGGTTAGTGGTTTCTGCCGTGATGTGTTCAACCAATTACCAATGGAGTTCGCTGCAGAAGCGGACAAACTGCTAGCCCTCAAACTGGAGGGTTCCGTGGGCTAAAAAGTTCTTCATGAAAACCCAGCATTTTGCTTGTCCAAAAATCTTTTTTCTTCTGACGTGATCCGCCCAGACTCCAATCTTATTCTTGAGATTTCAAATCTTCACGCAAGCGTTGAGGATCAGCCGATCCTGCGAGGAGTAAATCTGAAAGTGCGGGCAGGTGAAATACATGCAGTAATGGGGCGAAATGGTAGTGGAAAAAGCACTCTTTCAAAAGTCATTGCTGGCCATCCTGCATACACAGTCACTTCAGGCTCAGTGAGCTTTCAAGGTAAAGATCTTCTTGCAATGGAACCAGAAGAAAGAGCACGCACTGGAGTGTTTCTAGGTTTCCAATATCCAGTAGAAATTCCAGGTGTAAGCAATCTTGAATTTCTTCGTGTAGCTACCAATATCCGAAGACAACAAACCGGAGAGGAAGAACTAGACACTTTTGAGTTTGAAGATCTTGTACAAACTAGACTGCAAATGGTTCAAATGAACCCAAACTTTTTAGAGAGAAGTGTCAACGAAGGTTTTTCAGGAGGAGAGAAAAAGCGAAATGAAATACTCCAAATGGCTCTTTTAGAACCAATAATTGCAATACTTGATGAAACAGACTCAGGGCTTGATATAGATGCACTTAGAGTTGTTGCTTCTGGAGTAAATCAACTCTCCAAACCTAGTACCGCAACCCTTCTTATTACTCATTACCAACGCCTTCTCAATGAAATTATCCCTGACTATGTACATGTAATGTCTTCAGGAAAAATTCTTCGTACTGGAGGTAAAGAACTTGCAATTGAATTAGAGCAATCTGGGTATGACTGGATCGAGCAAACTGTCACAAGCAAGGAGGGCCATTAACTATGGCGGCATGCCGCCAATGGGTGGAATATTTGCCCCCACCGGATGGAGTACTTGAGAAGTGCCAGCGTATAAGTCGCCAGGCATTAATGAACTTTGGCTTGCCAACTCATGAACTGGAAGCTTGGAGACTTACAGACCTAAATCGACTCAAGGAAATTCTTAATTTACCTATCTCTGCAAAAGATAATGAACTAAAGATCAAAACCAACGAATCATTTGTAAAAGCTCCTAATAATATTGTACAAATTATCATCGACCCATTAAAAAATCCACTTGAATCTACTAATCTACCTACTGGTTTTAAAGTACTCAGCTCCAAAGAACTTCAAGAAAAACTTGATCAATCAAAGTTATATGATTCAATAAATGAAAATTGGACAATAGCACTTAATCATGCATCTACTGAACAAATACTTGCTTTAAAAATCGAAGGTAAAGAACTACCACCGCTAGAGTTAGTAATACCTTCTCAAGCAGGTTTTTTCTCTCCAACAAGAGTTATTCTACTATTAGAAAAAAATACAAAGTTGGATTTGCTACAGGTTGTTAGTGGCTCGGAAAATTCCGCTCAAAGTCATCTAATAGATATAGAAGTTGGTCAAGATGCTGAGCTCCAACATAATTTCATCGCCCTTGGAGGTGGACAAGCCAGTTTATTAGCCCAGATTGCAGTTAACCAAATGAATGGAAGTAACTATTCATTTGCTGCACTGCAACATGGCTGGGCACTAAGCAGATTAGAGCCTCGAATAAATCAATTAAATGGTAAAGCAAAAACAAAGCTGAAAGGGCTTCAAATATCTAATGGAAAACAACAATTAGCAACTCATTCATCTGTTCAGTTTAATGGTCCTGAAGGGCAATTAGAGCAATTGCAAAAGACAGCTGCAAGTGAAAGTTCTCACTGTATCTTTAATGGAGAGATTAATGTCCCTCAAATTGCTCAAAAAACAAATGCTGCTCAATTAAGTCGGAACTTATTGCTCTCCAATCGAGCACGTATTGACACAAAGCCAGAGCTAGAGATCGTTGCAGATGATGTGAGGTGTACCCACGGCGCAACTATTAGTAATCTTCAGGAAGAAGAGTTGTTCTACCTTCAAAGTAGAGGAATAAAGGCTGAGACTGCTACATCTCTACTTTTGAAAGCATATTGCCAAGAAATACTTAATAATTTCCATGTGGATGCAAGTCGTTGGTTTGACATAAATAATCTTTTGGCAAGGATAAAATAATGACAATTAGTTCGCCAACACTTGCAGATCAAACTCGCGTTGATTTTCCAATGTTTTCTAATCATTCATTAGAAAATCAAAAGCTAATTTATTTAGATCATGCAGCAACTAGTCAAAAACCATACAAGGTAATTGAAGCCCTAAAGCATTATTACAGTAATGACAATGCAAATGTACATAGAGGTGCTCATCAATTAAGTGCCAGGGCTACTGATGGATTTGAACAGGCGAGACAAATCACAGCAGAATTTATAAATGCAGAGACTCCTAGAGAAATTGTTTTCACCCGAAATGCAACTGAAGCAATCAACCTTGTTGCAAGATCTTGGGGTGAAGCTGAGCTGAAAGAAAAAGACGAAATTCTAATTACTCTCATGGAGCATCACAGCAACTTTGTTCCATGGCAACTTTTAGCCCAGCGAACAGGTTGCATCATTCGTCATATAAGCATTACTTCCTCTGGTGAATTGGATCTTGAAGATCTTCGAGAAAAACTTAATAGCCGTACACGCTTATTAAGTCTTGTTCACATCAGTAACACTTTAGGGTGTTGCAATGACATCGCTGAGATTACGCAACTTGCTCACAATGTTGGTTCCTTAGTTTTAGTAGATGCATGTCAGAGTCTTGCCCATCAACCCATTGATGTAAAAAAGCTAAAGATAGATTTTCTCGCTGGCTCCTCACATAAGCTTTGTGGCCCGACAGGGATTGGATTCCTTTGGGCTCGTGAAAAACTACTAGAAGAAATGCCTCCTTTTCTGTGTGGCGGTGAAATGATTCAAGATGTATTCCTTGATCACAGCACTTGGGCAGAACTACCTCACAAATTTGAAGCAGGCACACCAGCAATAGGTGAAGCAATTGCAATGGGTACTGCTCTTAATTATCTCAAATCGATCGGATTGAAAAACATACAATCTTGGGAAAAAACCTTAACCAAACACCTTTTTGAGAAATTAGAAAGTATTGATGGGTTGCAAATCCTTGGACCAAACCCAGAACAACAACCAAGCAGAGGGGCCTTAGCAACTTTCACTGTTCAAGGAATTCATGCGGATGATATAGCAGCCCTACTAGATACAAATGGCATTTGCATTCGTAGTGGTCACCATTGTTGTCAACCCTTGCATAGGCATCTTGGACTAAATTCTACTGCGAGAGCAAGTCTTAGTTTTACTTCAACAATCGACGAAATAGATCAATTCTCGGAAGAACTCGTCTCAACAATATCTTTTCTCAAAAAGCACATTTAAAGACCCAAATGCTTACGAAAAAAGCACTCCGTAAGTTCAAGTACTTTGATCTGTGCATTATTACCTCTAAAGCCATGACCTTCCTCCGCAAAAGTATGCACTTCAACCGGAATATTTTTCACTCTTAATGCTTTAGCCATCCTCTCTGTTTGTTCAGGAGAAACAACTGTGTCCTTTAATCCTTGGAAAAAGATGACTGGACAATTAATCATTGCAGCATGATTGATTGGAGAGCGATCTTTATATCTCTGAATATTTTCATCAAAAGAACCAACAAGATAGTCAAGATAGCCAGCCTCAAAACGATGAGTTTCATGAGCCATAGCAGTTAAATCACTAACCGCATACCTACAAGCTCCGACACTAAAAACATCCGTAAAGCATAAACAAGCCAGAGTAGTGAAGCCACCAGCACTTCCTCCTTCAATAGCAACAAGGTTTGGGTCAGCTTTACCTGCTTTTACCAAAGCTTTAGCTGCTGCTGCACAATCAAATACATCGACTTCACCCCACCCACTTTTGAGACGCTCCCTATATTTTCTCCCAAATCCAGTAGAACCCCCGTAGTTGACATCTACTACACCCCAGCCCCTTGAGGTCCAAAACTGAATTGACAAGTTCAACCCTGTTCGAGCCATTCCAGTCGGCCCACTATGACTTTTAACAAGCAATGGAGGGGGGGCGTTCTTTCCATTGCTTGGGGGGTAATACCAAGCATGAGTAAGACGCTCTTTAAACCCTTCAAACCAAAATGGCTCAGGCACACTTATTTGATCTACTTTTAACAATGAACTGCGACATGAATTGTGTTGCCAAGTCCCATGATTGACATCAAATTCTAATAAGCCAGATTCGTTAATAGAATTACTTGCAATCGCTATGCCTTTCCCTTTATCAGTATCCAAAAAAGCTAAGTCAGTGAATGGTTGTTTAAACTCAGTAATGAATCCATCAGCAGTAAATATATGAATAGTCCAAGATCCATCCTTACAAGTTAAAGCAAATATATTTGCTCCATCAGAAGAAATTGTTGACATTCCATAGACCCATTGAGGCATAGCAGCCTCTGCCTCCATTGGCCATAAACGTCTCCATTGGACAGGTAAATCGAGGTCCAATTTAGAACCATTAATCATTATATTCCACCAGCCATTAATATCTTCAACAACGACAAGTTCATCAGTAGATAGCCAAATAGGTTGAAAAACTGATACTTGAATATCATTTTCCAACAGGCTTCCAGCTATACATTTCTTCTCTCTAATCTCACCAAAATCATCTAATTTGGCCCACCACAGTTGACTAATATCCCAAGGCATAGAAGGTTTTTGCCATTCAACCCAAACTATTTGATCCCCACTAGGACTTAAAGATGCATAACCAATAAAATCTTCAGGAGAATAAATAATTTCGGGGTCCTGATTCTCTTTATCAAGAGAAAATGAAACTAAAAAATCTTTGCCACTGAACTCCATTACACCAAGCCAACGATCTTGGACTAAATCAATCAATCCATCTGCTAATAAGAAATCGCCCTTGCATGAAAGACAAATTGGATCTTTCACTGGTTTCAAAAAACAATCATTGCTTCTTTTCGAACTTTGAAGGCCTATCCAAGATTGAAACCAAAGACAACCATCCTGATCATCAATCCAAGCCAGGAATAAATTATTTGAATTGCTTTCAGTAGCTAGAGCACCACCACCATATCCATGCACTCTGCTGCGAAGATTAATTGGTCTTGGGGTTAACTCCAGAGCTGGAAAGTCAGGATGGCCAAATGGCCTAATAAAAGCAGTAGTGCGTCCTCCTTCATAAGACCGTTGTTCTAACCACAAAACCCAACCTTCAATCAAACGAGGTTCTTTCAGGGTGGGCAACTCAGCCAATGCAATATTGGCCTGCAAAGGGATCATGGCTTTTAAAGAGCTTGAAGTCTGATTCAAATTGAAGTTCATCTTTCAATACATACCAAATACCTATTGAGGACTAAACTCATACTCTTAATGAATGAGATTTCTACCTTGGCTCGTAGTTTTGCTCAACTTGCACGAAATGCAGAAAAGGATAAGTCCTCTATTGCAATTTCCAAAGAGCCAATTGAGGACCCTTCACTAGAAATTCATACTTTAGGTAATAGAGCTTTGCGTCAAGAGGCCCGCAGAATCGCCAAAGTCGATGAATCAATACGAGAACTAACCCGAGAAATGCTAAGAAGCATGTACTCTGCAAAGGGAATTGGGTTAGCAGCACCTCAAGTAGGGATCAACAAACAGCTTTTAGTAATTGATACAGATTTAGAGACACCTAGTACGCCGCCATTAGTACTAATTAATCCTGAAATTATTGCCTTTGGTGCAAGTCTAGAAACTTATGAAGAAGGTTGCTTAAGTATCCCAGGTGTCTATTTAGATGTCATTAGACCTTCTTCAATAAAAGTCAGTTTTAGGGATGAAATGGGAAGGCCCAAAAAAATGAACGCAGATGGGCTCCTAGCAAGATGCATACAGCATGAAATGGACCATTTGAAAGGTGTGCTTTTTGTTGATCGTGTCAAAAATGAGGAAGATCTCAGTCGAGAATTAAAAGAACATGGTTTCGAACAAAAAGATGTAAGAGCTCTGTGTTGAATTTCAAGAAATAATCTGAATTCATTTCTCGACTATGAAAAAAAAGAGTTTATTTTCATTCCTTGTGAAGTTTATAATCTTGATGAGTTCCTATTTGACATGACACAGGTCACTATTGGGGAAACTGAAGGGGTTGAATCTGCATTAAGGCGTTTTAAGCGACAAGTCTCCAAGGCTGGGGTCTTCGCAGATTTAAAACGCTTACGTCACCACGAGACACCTGTGGAGAAATACAAAAGAAAAGCTCAGCTTAGACGTCGCAGACGCTAATCTCAAGCAAAGTTTTATTCATAATTAAGTCATGCATTAGTGGAAAATATGAATTTCACAAAAGAGTAAAATTACTCGTTCCAACATTAGAGCTATACACAAACTCGAAAAAGGTATGCCAATTAATATCTTTCACCAAAACAAAAAACAATTAAAGTTCTAAAATATTGTCCTGCAATAGCCTTTGAGTTGACTTTCTTTAATCCTATTGAAACAACCATGTACCTCCTCCAATAGGTCCGCGAGCATATAAAGATAAGCCTGTAAAACCTTCCTATCACAAAGGCTCTTCAGAGATTATTTGTCCAAAGCAACCCGTCCCACAATTCTCCAAACCTAAGCCATGGCCAAGATCCTGCTTGACATCAGAAACAATCAAATCGAAGTGATGCAACTAATTGAAAAGCAAAAAATGCTCTTTTCAATGAATTGAGTCAATATATTTAAATCAACAATTTGTTTTATAACTACTGACCTTGCGATGACCAGTAAAACCATTTTCAATAAAATCCTAAAAGGTGAAATTCCTTGTGATGAAGTTTATAGCGATGAATGGTGTCTAGCATTCCGTGATATCG
This sequence comes from Prochlorococcus sp. AG-363-A16, assembly GCA_003280345.1. Classification (GTDB taxonomy): domain Bacteria; phylum Cyanobacteriota; class Cyanobacteriia; order PCC-6307; family Cyanobiaceae; genus AG-363-A16. The sequence continues at coordinate 13,270 of QCFB01000008.1, read as the reverse complement.
AACCTCAAGCACCGATTCATATTCTCGTCATACCTCGCAAAGGTATAGAAAGTATGCTCGAAGCTAAAGAAGAAGATAAAGAGCTTTTGGGACATTTACTATGGGTAGTGACTAAAGTCGCAAAGCAAGAAGGCTTAACTAACTGGAGAACAGTTATAAACACTGGCTTAGAAGCAGGGCAAACAGTATTCCACTTACATATTCATATCTTAGGAGGTCGCAACTTCCATTGGCCTCCAGGATAAAGTCAGACAAAAACCTACTTGAAAGATTCCTATTCATTAAGTAGCGAGTACTGCTTAAAAGAATAAAAACAAGAAATTATATTTATTTTTAAGAATAGCTATTGCTTTAATAATTTTTAGAGGGATCCTTAAAGAAAAGATTTGAAATATGGCAATGAACAATAAAAAAGAAAGGGCCACGAGACAATGGATTACAAGTAAACCAACTCCATGGTTTTCTACCACTGAACTGCTTGAATATTTAGGCTTATCAAAAGCAGAGTTGGATGAATATGCACAGCAATTTATTGAAGGCATCCACTACAGATATGAAGATCCAAGCGTACAAAATAGTCAAATTCTTTGGAGACTAGATCTAGTAGATGAAATCTTGTGCATACCAATAGCCCCGTTAGAGAAAGAAGCCATGCTCAACGCAATTAATAATCGAATAACATGCCAAGAATAGTAAAGCGTTGGAAATTAAAATATATTAAAAAGCTCACATGAATTACTTGTTTTAAAACAGATAAATGATCTTAGACTTTAATGAGTATTATCAATACAATATCTCTACAACAAATGTTCTTTCTTTTTTCAATTAATGCTTAAGATATCGACATGAGCAACGCTGTAAACGAAGAGCGACAGGGACTTGGTAGTCAGCTAGATAAGCTTCGGCGTCTATCGCAACCATTCTTTCTCCCACTGGATCAAAGTAATGGTTGGCAATTCATTTGGCTATTAATATCACTGCTATTTTGTGTTGGAGGGATCGTCCTGATCTCACTAACTGGCTTAATTGAACTACTTGAAAAATTCCAACCTATCCTTACCGAAAAATACTTTGGTGGAGTTGTTAGCACTATTCAAATAATATGGACAAGCCTTTGGGGATGGATGTTCTTGGTCTTATTTGTTGTTGGTGCAATAAGTTTCTTTAGTCTTCGTCAGCAACTACGCAACAAAAGATGGATCCACTGGCTTTTCTTAGGAATCATAGTGCTAATGTTACTTGCCGTTAATGGAATTAATGCAGGGATAGGTTTTATCGCTAGAGATCTGACTAATGCACTAGTTGAAAAGAAAGAAGATGGATTTTATAGGATACTTTGGATCTACGCATGTTGCTTTGCAGTTGCTCTACCCATACGTGTTTCACAGATATTCTTTACATATAAGCTAGGAATTATTTGGAGGGAATGGCTTTCAAATAGCTTAATTTCTGATTACATGAAGAATAAAGCTTACTATGTACTAAATCCAAATAATGAAGAAGAGACAGATATAGACAACCCTGACCAACGTATTACCGATGACACAAGGGCATTTACTGGCCAAAGCCTTACTTTCACACTCGGTATCTTTGACGCCCTTCTTACTTTTTCTCTCAACATCTTAATTTTGTGGAGTATCAGCAAAACCCTGACATGGTCACTTTTTGGCTATGCAACATTTGCTACAACCGTTCTACTAATAGCAGGGAAAAACTTAGTTAGAATTGACTTCGATCAGTTGCGATATGAAGCTGACTTTCGCTATGGCTTAGTACATGTTCGTGACAATGCAGAGTCTATTGCTTTCTACTCAGGTGAAGATCCGGAAAAAGCTGAGACGCAAAGACGATTAGATGAAGTTGTTCGGAATTTTAATCTTCTAATTATTTGGAGAGTAATTATAGATGTTATGCGTCGTTCAATTAATTATGCAGGCAACTTCTTTCCATATTTAATTATGGCCATCCCTTACTTCGCTGGGGAAATTGACTATGGAAGATTTATTCAGGCTAGTTTCGCCTTCGGGATGGTCGAAGGTTCCTTATTCTTTGTTGTTAATCAAATTGAAGAGTTAGCTAAGTTCACTGCAGGTATTAGTCGACTGGAAGGTTTTCAATCAAAAATAGAACAAGTAAGTAATCAAAAAACTATTAACCAGAATACACTAACTTCTTATACAAATTATATTTTGATCCGTAATGCTGATTTATATCCACCAGGAAGTGATTCCCCTATAATCAGAAATCTCAATATCAACATAGAGAAAAATGACAGACTTCTAGTAGTCGGACCATCAGGATGTGGCAAAACATCACTTCTTAGAATGATAAGTGGTTTATGGAAGCCATTGAATGGAAGTGTAAACAGACCAGAGCCTGGAGAACTATTATTCATACCTCAAAAACCCTATATGCTTCTTGGCTCGCTAAGAGAACAATTGTGTTACCCAACAGAAGAAAATAAGTTTAGCAATGATCAATTAAAGTCGGTCCTAAATGAAGTCAGGTTAAGTTCACTTATAGAGCGTTACCCAGATCTCGATATTAAACAAGATTGGCCAAGAATCCTTTCTCTAGGTGAACAACAAAGACTTGCTTTTGGTCGCCTATTACTTAATGCGCCTAGATTTGCTGTTTTGGATGAAGCGACAAGTGCTTTAGATGTAAAAACAGAAGAGCATTTATACAATCTGCTAAAAAAACGTGATCTTGCTGTCATAAGTGTTGGCCATCGACCAACCCTTATAGAATTTCATTCATCTGTACTTGAACTAATAGGTGATGGTCGTTGGCGTCTCCTACCTTCAGCTAGTTATGACTTTGAACAATCCTAAACTTGTTCGATGACCTCAACTAATTCAAACCTCCCCGAAGAAAAAGATGTTCTTGAAACATCTTCAAAAGAAGCAGAGGGATCCATACGTGAGATAGATCCCCACAGTGCAACCACCCCAGACGAGCCTGCCTTTGGCTGGAGTGCTTATGCAGAGCGAGTTAATGGTCGTTTTGCAATGATCGGATTCATTGCGGTTTTAATTATTGAAGCTGTTAGTCATGAAACCTTTCTACATTGGTCCGGGCTGATGCAATAAATTTATGAATCTATATTCAAGAACCTGTCAAGCGAATTACATCTACATCCCAACGCCCTTGCCGACTGACTTGTACTGCTAATACTTTTCCTGATGCATCCAAGCTCACCCTTCGAGGAATACCCCTAGGAGAAATTTCTAATTTTTGTAAGGTCCCAAAATTTCTGCGGTAAATCAGCAATTCTGTTTGGTCGGCTCTTTGCCGAACAAATGCAAGTCGATCTCCGTTAGCGCTAACACTTACGCTAATTGGTTGAGAGTCCGGTCTATTAATTCCTGGAAGAGCAATTTTTCTTCGATTACGAAGATCTATTAATTCGATTTTTTCTTTGCCCTGTCGATTAGTCAATGTAACCAACCAACGTTTTCCTAAAGAAGGCTCGCGATAGCTACTGGCAGCTTGAAAAAGCGAGTCATTCAGAGCATGAAGCGGCCTCATTTGACCTCTGAAGCAACTACTTAACCCAAGGGAAAGGAAAATAAAAATAACTGATCTCATATATCTGCTCAATCTGAAACTGTTGTGCGAAGAACCCCACTAGGTTGATCAAGTTCTATTTTGTGAGTCAAATCAAAAAGCTGAATTTTCCATTGACCTTGCTCAGCAACTTGGAGGGCTAACTTGCTTCCATCTGGAGCCAAGCTCAATCGAATAGGTATGCGTTCTCCAGGAACTACAAGCTGATGAATACGTCCCGTAAGTCGGTCTTCAACAATTGCTAAACGCCTATTACCTCGCTGAGCTATTACTGCGATATATCTTCCATTCCAACTTAAAGAAGGCGAACTATGAGGTTGATGCCGCCTGAGATAACGCAATGGAAGAATTTTTCCATTCCGCAGATCTCGCAACTGAACAGTTGGCCTGCCATTTTGATCAACAATTAAAGCAAGCTTTTCTCCATTTGCACTCAAAGCAGGATCTTTTTGACTGCCATTCAACAAGCTGCCTTGTAATCGATCAACTTTTGCTATGCAACTACAAAGGCCTAAACATCCAATAATTAATACAAAATTCTTCAATTGTTTATAAGGCAAGTTCAGTCATCGAAACGAGAACTGTTATCCCTCGGTCTTGAACTTCTAGGAGAGGAACGTCTATAACTAGATTTTGAATAAGTTGAAGAATTTTGATCAACTGAAGGCCTATTTTTTCTCTCGTTTGGCTGAGATGAATTGGGCCTTCTAGCAGTTGAGAAAGAGGCATCCTCAGCCTGATTATTTATAGATTCCCTTTTAGAGACTTCAGGTCTTCGTGCAGACTTATATCCATTTACTTGAGAAGATGCATTTGAATCTTCGTCAAAGTTTTTTCGTCTACCCGAAGTTCTTTCATTAGCAAAAGGTCGAGTACCTCTTCTTTGCTCCTCTCTCAAATTCCTCCTTTGTCCGAAACTTGGAATATTTTCTTGTTGTTGATCTTCTTCCAGACCAAATCTAGATGTCCGTCTTGGTTGATCTGAATCTTGCTTCCATGAATCATCCTGAGTTCGAGTTCTGGCTCGGCGACTTGCAGCTTGTTCTGGTATAGCAGCTCTAGAGGTACGTCTTGGCCGATAAAAATCATCTCCTGAGGAATCACCATCTGAATTACTCCTCCCAGAAAATCTGCGTCTCAGAGAAGGTGATTCTTCAAATTGATCATAAGAAGAATCATCCCAAGATCCTCGTCCTCCACCACTAGGCATTCTCGCAGGGGCTGGCTCATCATCAAAATAAGAAGAACGTCTTGCCTGATCTGTAGCTATCCCCCTTAGCCGCACACTTTCATACGCAAAGAAAACTGTTGTCCCTGCCAAGAGAAACTGACCAAATTGCAAAATCGGATCCAATCTCCAGCCCTGAAAAAAAAGAATTCCACCGCAAAGCAAACCTATTGCGGCAAAAAAGACGTCATAGTCTCGAGCTAAAGCAGGTTTAAAAGAACGTAGGAAATATAGTCCTGCGCCGCAAACGGCCAGAACTATCCCTACAATGCTGGCCCAATTAAGACTGGCATTGACCAAAGTTGTGCCCCCTGAAGACGACCGGACAGGAGGCTGAGAATCAACCTCATTCCTGTCAGTCTACGAATTACTCAAGGATTGACTAGGTGCAGATGTTTATCGAGTTAGGGCGTCTTTCTGACTAACCCATATCAAGATCCCAGCCGCAGGAATAACAATAACGAAGGCTGCCGCAAAAAAGCTGCCTACCATTGCCTCTGCTGAAAGCCTCGAAGCCTCCAATGAAACGTCAAGAAGAAGATTTAGGGAAGGGAGTGCCATGGCAACCGCTTGTTAGGGCAAAACCATAGCAATCTTACGGATGCATAGTGACTTTCTACGATGCAGATCTTGATGTTTTGAGGTTTGTCATGCCAGCGCTATTAGTAGTACTGCCTTTTTTGAATGTATTCCTAGCTTTTCTTCTGGCAGCTTTAACTCTGTTTTTTTTATTGAGAATTGTGCTTACTTGGTACCCAAACATCAATCTCGATCAAGGTTTTTGGCGTTTTATTTCTTGGCCTACGGAACCATTCCTTGCACTTACCAGACGGTTCGTTGCACCTATAGGGGGGGTGGATATAACACCTGTTATCTGGGTTGGCTTGACAAGTCTTTTACGTGAATTATTAGTTGGGCCACAAGGAGTGCTCTCTCAAATTTTGACAAATAGCCAAGCATTGAATTGAATTAAAAAATTCAACCAAGCATTTCCTGTTCCACAAATTTTGTATGAATATCTCCTCTCAAAAATTCTTCTCTCTCCAGCAAAGAAAGATGAAATTCAATTGTTGTGGGTATTCCAGTAACTGCGCACTCATTAAGTGCACGCTTCATTCTGGTTAGAGCTGCTTCGCGATCATGGCCCCAAACAATTAATTTGCCGATTAACGAATCGTAAAAAGGCGGGATGTCATAACCGGTATAAACATGACTATCTACGCGAACTCCTGGTCCTCCTGGAGGTAACCAACCAGTAATTCTTCCCGGTGAAGGACGAAAATTGTGAGTTGAATCTTCAGCATTAATCCTGCATTCGATTGCATGACCTGAAAGTTGAATATCTTCCTGCTTAAGACTTATGGAATCACCTGAAGCAATACGTAATTGTTCTGCAATCAAGTCAACGCCTGTGACCATCTCAGTCACAGGATGCTCCACTTGAATGCGAGTGTTCATCTCCATGAAATAAAAATTTCCCTGTCTATCAAGCAAGAATTCAACTGTTCCCGCACCCTCATAATTAATGCTTTTTGCTGCTGCAACAGCAGCTTGGCCCATTCGCAGTCTTAACTCAGGGTCCAAGGCTGGACTAGGAGATTCTTCAAGCAATTTCTGATGGCGTCGTTGAATGGAACAATCTCGTTCACCTAAATGAACGACATTCCCCTGTCTATCAGCTAATACCTGAACCTCAACATGACGAGGTCGATCAATAAATTTCTCCATATAGAGCCCTGCATTGCCAAAAGCCGCTTCAGCTTCCCCCTGAGCAGCCTTAAAGAGATTCTCAAGCTGGTCAGCACCATTAACCAAGCGCATGCCCCTTCCACCTCCTCCTGCGGTGGCCTTAATCATTACGGGGTAACCCATTTCATTTGCTAATAAAGCAGCTTCTTCAGGACTAGCCAATAACCCTTCACTTCCTGGGACAGTAGGAACACCTACTTTCTGCATTGTTGCTTTTGCTGTTGATTTATCACCCATCGAACGAATCGCATGGGGAGAAGGACCAATGAAAACAATCCCGTGGTCACGGCAAATTTCAGCAAATCGATCATTTTCCGCAAGAAACCCATAGCCAGGGTGAATTGCATCAACCCCCCGTGAGGTTGCAGCAGCAAGAATGTTGGGGACATTCAAATAGCTTTTGCTACTAGGAGCATCTCCAACACAGACCGCTTCATCAGCAAGCTGCACATGTAATGCATTGCGATCCACAGTGCTGTAAACGGCCACTGTTGCTATTCCTAATTCTCTGCAACTACGGAGAATCCGTAGAGCAATCTCGCCGCGATTGGCTATTAGGACTTTGCCTATAGGCATCCAAGATTTATCAAGGCTTGGGGCGGATCGTATCAGCGCTTATACCCCAAAGTTAATTCTTAAGAGTGGAAGATTGACCGTTATGATCCCTTTCGACTTAGTCCGAGAGACTTTGTTTGTCACGCGGATGTGGTGGAATTGGTAGACACGCACGTTTGAGGGGCGTGTGGCTTCGGCCTTGCGAGTTCAAGTCTCGCCATCCGCATAATTTATTTAAAACTTGACTTCACTACCTCCAGCTGAAATGCAGGAAACTTCGCTAGTGGTAGTTCTCATGTCGAATGGTCCTGGAGAAATTGCTACCTGGGTCAGACCTCTTGCAGAAAAACTTCATTCAAAATTGCTAATGCGTCCTAGAAATGCAGCAGCAACGAGTCTAAGGCTCGTATTAGTTCCATGTCCTAATGCAACTGGACATGAAATGAATGCAGCCAAAAAATGGAAACAATTTGAACAAATAACACCAGCCAAATCTTTTTGGAAACTTTTAATCTCTCCTCAAAGTTTTGGGCCATGGCCATCCAAAGGAATAGTGGTTTTTCTTGGAGGAGACCAATTCTGGAGTGTGCTTCTCTCGGCAAGGCTTGGTTATCGACACATCACTTATGCAGAGTGGATTGCTAGATGGCCGCAATGGAATGATCGGATTGCTGCGATGTCATCAAAAGTAAAAGATCGTTTACCAAAACGCTTTAAGAAACGTTGCACAATTGTGGGAGATCTAATGGCTGATCTCAACAACCTTGCAAAAAATGAAGAGCCTCTTCCACCTGGCAAGTGGGTCGCTCTAATGCCAGGCTCTAAAACAGCAAAACTTTGTGTTGGAGTTCCGTTCTTAATAGAAGTAGCCGACCACCTCGCAAAGCTACTTCCAGAATGTCGATTTCTTTTACCTGTAGCACCAACAACAAGCTTAGAAGAAATTACATATTTTATTAGTTCACAAAATCCTATTGCCGATAAGTATTACTCGTCCATTAAAAGTATTAAAGAAGCCGAAACCAAATCTCCTTGGAGAAGATTAATCACTAAAGAAGGCACAGAAATTCATTTACAAGAAAACCCACCAGCACATAATTTACTCAGTCAATGTGATATTGCATTAACAACAGTAGGAGCAAATACTGCAGAATTAGGTGCACTTGGTGTACCTATGATAGTTGTTGTTCCAACACAACATTTAACTGTTATGCAAGCCTGGGATGGCTTCTTAGGCATCCTTGGAAGAATTCCTGGCCTGAGATGGTGCATAGGCTTTTTACTAAGCGCTTGGCGTTTAAAAAATAAAGGTTTTCTTGCATGGCCAAATATCTCAGCAGGGCGCTTAATTGTTCCAGAGAAAGTAGGGAAAATTTTTCCAAATGAAATCGCTCAAGAAGCCGCGGACTGGCTAAAAGCACCAAATCGCCTTAAAGGGCAAAAAGAAGATTTACAATCATTAAGAGGAATGCCTGGGGCAGTGGAAGCAATGAGCAAAGAAGTGATTGACCTTTTGCAAAAGGAGTTGAAAAAAAAGCAAGTCTCTAAGTTAAAGAAGTAAATTTAAGGAATTAATTAAGCAAATAATTTATTGTTAATCACCAAGGGTCTTCTATTTCACCATCATTTTTTTCAGTAAATAAGTCATCATTTTGTTTCTTGCGAGGAGAATCAAAATCTAAGGGTTCTACATCAAGCGGGCTTTCACCGCTCTGAGATATTCTACGAGAAGCAGCTCTTGGAGCATTTAAAAATTCATCTTTAACTTGAGCATCTTTTGAAGGCAAATCAGGCTGATTAAACTCTTTCCTTGATTCCATAGAATTGTTTAAATTCAAAGATGAGTCTTGGACTGATTCATCTAAATATCTTCGCTTTTGCATACGATTTTGTTGTCTATCTTCTAATTCAACATATTCAAATTCTTCTTCTTGCTCAAAGACCTCATCAGTTGAAGCTTGTAAAGCCCTATCGTTGGTCTCAAGAGCTTCTCCTGATGTCAATTGATTCTCAACAGGAACAAGGTCCACCCTGTAGCGCTCACGTTCCTGTTCTTCCCAGCTTGGACCACCAACTCCTAGTTTTTCAAGAAAGCCACTACTTAGTTGCTTCAGCTTTTCTTCAGCCCCCTCATAAACAATAATTCGATCAGAGCCACTGCTGACAACTTCATCAACAGGGATCTCCCATGTGCTCAATACACCTTCACCTAACAAAGGAACACCCAAAGCACCTGTGACCAAAGTCGTCAGTTCTCCTGTTTCAATGTCAAAAGAGAATCCAAGAACTCTTCCTAACAACTGACCAGATTCAGTGATCACCTGGCAATTAATTACGCTGCTAAATCTTTCTGGTGTAAATCCTTCACTTAAAGAATCTACAGAGTCCACCAAGATGACATCTCCTACCTGTCTAATCCTCTCTAATGGCATCCATCTTGGAAGACCTGGGAGAAAACGTGTCAGTGGATTGTCTCTTAAACCAAGAGCAACAACTTCGCGACGATCAATGTCAACCACCACTTCCCCAACCACACCAAGCCTTCTTCCTGTATCACGGGTAATTACCTGGGTACCCATTAACTCCGAACGAAGCCAAAGTCTGTCACTGGGGACAGGGTCAATTGAATTATTTTGGGATTGTGTATTCGTCAAACGCAAGCCAATAAGAAGTGAGCTAATCGAATCATTTTGACTCAAGACCCAAATGTAACCATCTCACGCTGCAACTGGTAAACCAACAACTTGAGTATGCGAACCCCTAGCCTGAGTTACTCCAATGGTTCTAGTTGATGCTCCTATCATCGGTCGACGATGGCTAACAACTAAAAATTGAGCCTGTTCCGCTTGTCTAGCAATAAGTGCTGACAACCTTTCTACATTGACACCATCCAAAAAGCTATCAACCTCATCCAATGCATAAAAAGGCGAGGGACGAAAACGCTGGAGTGCAAAAAGAAAACTCAAAGCAGTTAGAGATTTTTCTCCGCCAGACATTGATGCAAGTCTTCTAACTGTTTTGCCCTTGGGATGCGCCACTAGCGTTAACCCCCCTTCCAATGGATCGTTTGGATTTTCAAGTTGAAGATGTCCATCACCTTCAGAAAGGCTCGCAAAAATCTCACGAAAATGTCGATCCACGGCCTCAAATGCCTCCATAAATGCCTCTTGACGCAAAGTAGCCACGGTCTCAATGCGCAGTAATAATTCAGAACGCTCCTTACTTAAAACATCGAGTCTTTCTACAAGGTCACCCAGTCTTTCTTCTAATTGTTCCAATTCCTCAAGAGCAAGCATATTTACAGGTTCCAACGACTCCATTTTGCTCTGCAACTTCAGCAATTGATCTTGAAGACTGTCTAAACCAGCATTGCGAAGGTCATCTGAGATTTCAGGTAATGGGTTGGGAAGAGTTTTTTCCATTTCCTGAACTCTGATCTTGTTACTTCGAAGTTCTTCTGCCAAAGCATGACGATCCTGTCTCAATCGTTCTAAATTCCATTGAGCTTCTTGGAAGCTTTGACGCTGGCTCGCTAAATCATTCTCAGCCTCATCTCTTTCCTTTCGTTGCTCGCCTAAACGAACTTGAAGATGTTTTTGCTGATCCTCGAGTTTTTTACGCTGTTTTTGCTGATTATCTTGTTGCACCTTCCAATCTTTATGAGCATTAGACAAAGCTTGTACCGCTACTTGAAGGCGTGATTCTTCCGCCAAAAGTGATTTCTGCTCATTATCTAAACGCTCTAATTTGAGTTCATTCTTACTCTGCTCATTTAACAAGCTATCTCTTTCACTCCTTGCAGCTTCAAGAGCAGTATCAGCAACCTCAAGATCAGTTTGTAATTTCAACCAATTCCCAGAGCCTTCATCTAATTGCAATAAGTCTTGTTTGTGCTCTAACTCTTTTAAATTACAAGCTAATGGTTCAATTTCTTTAGCAAGGGCAGCTAATCGCATTTGATTACGCTCTTTAATCTGATTAATTTCTTTTAAGCGTTTAGATCTTTCAAGCCTACGTTCTACAAGAGGAGCATTAGAACAACGAGAGGCCTCTCTTTGAGCATCTAAAGCTGCTTGTCGCTGCTCAAGTTGTCTCAAGGTAGGGCGCAACACCTCAAGAGATTTGATTTGTTTTGCCTCCTCAGAATGACATTGAACAAGAGTCTCTCCAAGCTCTAGCAATCTCGATCGAATTGGTTCTAAGTCATCAGAGTCATTACTCCTGCCAAAACTCAAACCAATTCCTCTTCCTGAAAAACTACCTCCTGTCATTGCGCCACTTTTTTCCAACAACTCTCCATCAAGAGTGACAGCTCTATTCTGACCAATCTGAGTTCGAGCCGAATTCAAATCAGAAAAAACTAAGGTATCTCCAAAAACATATGAGAAGACACTTTTATAAATTGGCTCATAATTGACTAGTTCTACTGCTCGGCCAATAAGGCCACTTCCTTGCTCATTATTTATAAATTTTCTTCCCTTTTCAAAAACATTTTGTCCTCCATTGCCATAAGGCTTAATTCGATTTAGAGGCAAAAATGTTAATCTCCCTGCTCTACGTTTTTTAAGTAAATCAATAGATTTAGCTGCAATTTGATCATTATCTACAACAACTTGTCCCATCCTCGAACCTGCAGCAACTTCAAGCGCCAACCTATGACAATCATCTACTTCTCCTAACTGAGCAACAGGGCCATGTATTCCTTCCAAACCAGCTTCTAGGAGAAGTTTCAAAGCACCTGTTCCTCTACTTTCCAAAAGAGTGTCTCTACGGCTTTCAATCCGAGCAATTTCTTTCTCTAGTCTTGTTTGCTCTTGTTCCAAGCGAGAGCGGGTTCTTTGCTGAACAGCAAGCTTGTCAAGAGCTTGATCTAAAACCTTTTTCTGCTCTGAAATTTTCTTTAAAAGAGTACTCCATTCTTTATCAAGATTTTCTAGCAGAAGATCTGATTGCTGATTCTCTGCACAATCTCGTTCTTGCTCAACTTCTAATTCCTTTTCCCTTACCTCATCTTGAAGTAATAGCTCTTCAATCTTTTGTTTTTCAACCTCAAGAGGTTTTAATTCTACTTGCAATTTTTGACGGCTCAAATTCCTCTGACGTTGTTCATCTACCAATGCGCCAGATCTACCTGCAACATCACCAAGTCTTCTTCGAGAAACTTCAACAGCTGCTTCTGCCTCTTTACAAGTTCTCTCAGCAATTGCTAAGTCCTCTGAAAAGGTATCCTTCAACTTCTCATCTTCGCCATTTTTTTGAATCTCTCTACGTCGATTAATTAATTCATCTCTCTGAACTTTTAACTTATCTCCCTCTTGCCTATGGTTGATCCCCTGTCTTTCTAATTCTCGAGCCTGAGTATCTAATCCTGCAATTTCTGCTTGAACTGCTAACAATTGATCTTCTCCCAAAGCTTTAACGTTCTCTTGAAGGACCTTTAATTTCTCAACTGAAACAGACAGCTTCTTTTCTAACTCGACTAAGTTCTCCGAATCACGGACTTCCTTCTGGCCTGATTGTTCATAACGATTCTTTAAATCACATAAGTCCTTCTTTGCAGTCTCAAAAGCCAACACCAATTCTTGCTGCCTACCTTTTTGAAGTTGCTCACGCAATTCCTTATATATCCTGGCTTTTTCACAATCTTTCTGTAAGCGTTGCCTTGCAGCCAAGAGCTCCTGTTCAACAATCCGACAACGTTCCTGCCTTTCTTGAACATCATCTAATTTAGAGCGTGTCTGCTCAATGCGATTATCGAAAAGAGCTATCCCAGCCAATTCATCAATCAAGCCTCGACGATCTTTATTGCTCATAGAAACTATTCGTGTCACATCACCCTGCATAACCACATTGCTGCCCTCAGGGTCAATCCTTAGACGCCTTAACTGAGTCTGAAGCTGTTGGAGATTACAAGCTTCGCCATCTGAGCTATAGCTTGAGCTATAAGACCCACCAGGCATCACCCGCAAACGACGAGTAACAGTCCACTCTTTTTGATCAGATTTAATCCAAGGTCCTTCCTCCGGAGGCTCTAAACCTTCTTCGGCAGCATCAGGCTTCCAATCAGTCAGGTCAAAAGTTACAGAAACTTCTGTTTCCGCTGATTTACCTGCGCGCAAAACTCGACTATTTACCAAATCAGGCAAACGATCAGCTCTCATACCCCTA
>QCFB01000007.1 GCA_003280345.1 Prochlorococcus sp. AG-363-A16 | reverse complement strand
GCTGCGAGTGGGGCTACACAAAGTAAATATGTTGCTAGACGTGAAACACCAGTATTTATAGCTGAAAATTGTACTCAATGCATGCAGTGCATTTCTGCTTGCCCTGATACAGCAATGCCTAATTCCGCACAGGATCTAAGTACAATACTTATCACTGCTATCAATCATTATGTTAGAGATAAGAAAGCAGCTAGTGCATTACTTAATGAAGTAACTGGATTAGAAGAACGTTGTCGAGCAAAAATGAATGAGAGCCTAGATAAGAAGACTAAAAGGCCTTTTAAGGAGATTCTATCTGAAGAAGTTAATCAACTGAATTCTATCGAAATAGAGGCAAGAAAGGATTTTATTGGAATTGTAGATAAACTCCCATTGGCATATAACAATGTTGCTGCTATTTATCAAACATTAGAAAAGAGAAATCCTGGTGCTGGAGGAATCTTCTCTATTTTTATAAGTGATCTTTGCAAAGGATGTGGTGAGTGTGTTCAGGTATGTGGAGACCACAATGCTCTTCGTATGGCAGAAGAGACACCAGAGTTAAATGCGGAATTATCTACCGCACAAGTGTTCAGCCGCTTGTTGCCAGATACGGACCAGAAATTCCTAGGTTCTTACCAGTCTGAAAACCCTGAGGAAGCCCGTGAATATATTTTGCGGAATCATTTGATGGTTCGACGTAACTATGAGGCTCTTGTTTCTGGGGATGGTGCGTGTGCTGGTTGTGGTGAAAAAACTGTTTTGAGAGCGGCAGCTTCTATCACAGAGGCTTATATGCGGCCGATATACCATAGGAAAGCAGATCGATTACTTAAGAAGGCTGAATGTTTGCAACAAATAGGAGTAACTAAGCTTGAGAGTTTTGCTCTTAATAGAAAAGATGAATACAAATGGTTTAGGCGCTGTGTTGCTCATGTAGTGATGGGACTCGGTGGTGAAAATGATCAGGACACTATTCATCGGTTGGAGCAAATTGGTCTGATTAGTAATAAGGCAATAATTGATGCATTAGTTGCAGTGATTAGACAGGATGCATTTGATCACCGCAACTTGCAGGCAGTCGATGGCTCTATTGCAAATGGTATGAGCACTATGTACATGGGTGCTCATACTGGCTGTAACACGGTGTATGGGTCTACGCCACCCTCTAATCCACATCCATATCCCTGGATGAACTCTTTATTTCAGGATGGCTCAACAATTAGTTGGCTGATTGGTGAATCTGCTCTTTTAAACCACGCCCGCCGCTCAGTTACCCCAGAGAGATTGGCGACAGCTCTTATAGAACGTGAGGTGAATTTATGTAGTGAAAGGGAATACTTTGAGCTTACTCATTTAGATGATTCTTTAATGACAGATCAAGAAATTTGCGAGTTACCAAAAGTATGGGCTATTGGCGGTGACGGAGCTATGGGTGATATTGGTTTCCAAAATGTTTCCAAGGTTGTTTTACAAAACCGACCAAATATAAACTTATTAATGTTAGATACGCAAGTTTATTCCAACACTGGTGGTCAGAATTCTGACAGTTCAAATATGTTAGGTGGATATGATATGAATCAATTTGGTATCGCTTCTCAGGGCAAATTAATTGAGAAAAAAAGTGTTGCAGAAGCTTTTACTTCTGGCCATGGATCACCTTTCGTCGCTCAGGTTTCTATGGCTAATTCCGCCAAAATGTATAAAGCCATAATTGAAGGAATTGAGTATCGAGGAACTTCCTTTTTTCAATGTTACACATCCTGCCAACCTGAGCATGGAATTGGAGACAATATGAGTGCTAATCAAGCTAAAATGGTTCGTGATAGTCGTGGTATGCCAGAGTTTGTTTATAATCCCCGTGCTGGAGAAACATTGCAAGAGGTATTTAGTTTAAAAGGAAATCCTTCCTTAAAACGTGATTGGTTTGAAACCAAATTCCCAGAAAGCAAGGAGAAATATAATTTGACAGTTGCTCATTGGGCTATTACTGAGTCACGCTTCAGACGTCACATAGAAGAAATATCTAAGGATCAATCAAATGAGTTGGTTTATATTGATAACATGCTTATTTTGGTAACACAACAAGATGTTATCTACAGAAAAGTCTTTGACAAGAATCATCACTCTTATATACCAGATTGGGGCGTGTATTTTAAGGAAGAAGTAAATGGAAGTCTTAAATATTATAAGGTCAGCAGGCAGATGGTACTCTTTCATGTGGAGCGCCGTAAGTCTTGGAGGATATTGCAGAGTCGTGCTGGTATAAATAATGAGGATTATCTTGCACAGAAGGCTTTGCTTGAGAAACTTAAGAATTCCGAATTAAGCCGTGATGACTTAATTAAAAGGGGGGCTAAGCTTCTTAATGATTTGGTTGCTTCTTCTATTTGACTAATCATAGGATTAAATAAAATGAGTTATATTAACGATTCTTTGACTCTAGCTATGAATTTTTCATATAAAAAATTGACCGAAGTATTTATCTTTCAAAGAGTTCTTTGGTGTAAAATATATTGTGCTAAGATTTTCTGTCTTTGCAACATTTGGAATATATTTTTTAAATTAAAATTTAGTCCCAAGTTTTAATTGATAAATATGCTCTTGGTTAGGTTCTTTGATTTGGTCATAAATATTTTCATAACTTAAAGATGTATAGAGATCTGATTGATTTGATGGGAAGAATCTTATTGCTGCCAAAAACTTGTTGCTAGTATATGAGTCGCCTGATAGGTGAGTGTTATATGTATTGTCAAACATAAGCTCAAATTTTTGATTGACAGACCATTCTAAATTTGTACCAAAGGAACCACCTGGCTGTATATTTCCACAGCTTGAATCGTTAGAACAGTCAATGCCCCCATCAATCCAACTTAGTGAAGGACCAGCTGATAATCGAAGCAATGCTTGGGAACTCTCAATTACCTTATAAGAAATACCTGCAGAAGAGTTGATGTCATTAACTCCTATCTTGTTTAAAGCATTGTATTCATAACTTGTTGATAAGTACGATGTCCATGCGTCGCCAATTTTACGATCAAGCCTAATTTTTGACAAAGCTTTTTTTACTTCTGTAATCGCGTCTTTGCCTGCTTTCGATGTTTCCTTGAAATCATACCTAGTGCCAAGATTTAGTTCTTTGCCCTCATCTCTATATTTTGTATTGACTTCTATTAAATACCCCAATGAATTGCTTGATGTTGTGCTTGAACCGTCAAGGCCTACTTCTATATTGCTAGCCCAGGGATTTACTTTTGGATAGATAATAGACGAAGATTTTACTTCAACTCTTCCTAAATACTTATGCATAATTACTTTCACTTCATCAGTGCTTTCTTGTCTTAATAATTCTCCAGAGATTGAATCACCATTTATAAGTTTATAAATAACTTGATCAGCCTTGAGCGGCCTTTGTATGGCACCCAGTAAACTTGCGGAAACCAAAGGAAAGAAAAGTGCTTTGAAGGCCTTCAAGGATTAATTCGCTTCTTGCCTCTAAAGATGCGATATCTGCTCCTTAATTGCTAGACATATGTGGAAAAATTAGATCTCCCTACCTAAGCCTTGGCAGGATTAACTTCAACAGGCGTAATGGCTAGATCTCTTTCAAGTATTAAGTATGTTCCCTTGTCCTTATACGTCCATGGGAAGGTCCTTGTGTCACAGCTCCAGATAGGCCTTCTTTACCCCTAGTTTGTTGACAGTAGGTTCAGGGAGGGAAATTTGATAGAGATTGCCAACTGATTTTCTA
Organism: Prochlorococcus sp. AG-363-A16; assembly: GCA_003280345.1. Classification (GTDB taxonomy): domain Bacteria; phylum Cyanobacteriota; class Cyanobacteriia; order PCC-6307; family Cyanobiaceae; genus AG-363-A16. The sequence continues at coordinate 73,075 of QCFB01000007.1, read as the reverse complement.
TGGCTCAATCTCTTTCTAGCTTCTTTCTGCTCCCTTACAAAACCCCTTTCTTGGGTGTGTCTTTGTATGGCTGGTCTCCAATATCTGGCGGCACGTTTTTGCTTTTCTCTGAAACCACAGCGCCTCCCATTCCTCCCAATACGTTTTTAATCCATGTCTTAACCCTTGCAGTTACTGACTCAGCCATGTCTTGCATCTAATTTAAGAACTACCTCAAATTAACTTCTTTTTGCTTGAATACCAATCCATATGAACCAGACCGGGTAAAGAGTGAGCGGCACTGAGGCTTAATACTTAAGAATGAACGAGCCAATAATTCCATAAATCCCATTGATAGGAGTTTAAGTGGATTTCATGGGTTACTAAAATGCTTGCTATTACTTAAAGGCATCTGCCCATTTGTTAATAGTTAATGTTCGTCATCTCAAGTGATTGGATGAAAACTCCCCTAAGGCTTTCAATCTCAGTCTTTGTATAGGCAAAACAACCAGCTCCCTTCCCTTACAGAAATAGTCGACCGCGATTAGGGAAAAATTGTGCTTGCTTAAAATGGTTGTCGGCTTAAAACGCAATTTTGCTCAGATTTCAGAACAATATCGCCTAGAAAGGTATTGAGCTTGCTTCTTCTGATCGGAACTGACCGGCTGCGCTCTAAATCCGTCACCCTTGATATCAAAGTTTTTGCTTTTACAGTCAATGATCATTTTCCGTTTTCTGAACCACCCCTCAGGCTTAGCTTGTCCCTGAAGAAGTAGTGAATTAGCGCATTCTTGGGCGCTTCCCTGTGAACAACTGATTGCACCAATTACACCTGACAAAATATTTCCAGTGATTTGCCGGCCTCGTTCAATTTCAAACCGATAAACATCAAAATACAATTTTCCATTTTTCATTCCGTAGCTACTGCTAGTCCTTTTTGAAAATGTTTCACTGGTATCTTGAAGCCATTCGCCTGCAAAACTACCTACACCCATAGACTCATCATTGAAGCCATTCATAAAAGCAACAAATCTATTCTTGGGGTTGCCATGCTTTGAAAGCATATGAAAATCTCCAGCACTAAAAAAGAGATTTGCACCCTTAGTTAATGCCTTTAAAGGTATTAATCTCTTAGATATTGCATATGCTAAGTACTTGCCAGCCCTCCAATCAGCTTCACTCTCCTCATTATTATGATATTTTTCCCTGCCAATGTAATGATTCACATGATGTCCAAATTCATGAGATAAAATAGCCAAGCTTAGATAACTTAAATTAAGATTCTTTCTATCTGTGAAACCTTTGACTAATGGCCTTACATCAAGAGTGATTTCAGTTGAGTCTGGGCAATAAATATTGGGGTATTTAGTAATCGATATTTTTCCACAGCCTTTAAGGAACCCATCATCCAAGCGCAAGATTGGAGGAGGTAAAGTCCAACCTTTCTTTTGAGCACGCGCATGCCAGTAGTCATACATTAACTCAAAATGAAGTCTTAAAAATTCTTTATCGGCAATATGAGCACTTGGCTCACCATAATCATATAAATTATCTATTAAGTGTTTATTTGCATTGCTAGAAGAGACACCATCCTTTCTTTTTCTTGGATAAATACGGGAATAGTAAATATAGCAATCTTTGTAATCACTTCCTCTCCTTGATTTGCATTTTTTGTGGGCCTTTATGTTTAGTTCTTCCGCATTTAAAGCAAACACGCTACTAATCAAAGTTAGGAATAATATTAGGTGTTTCATTATCCATCTAGCCTATCTGCATAGTCTCTTAAAACCTCCGCCATTTTTTGTGGAGGGATTTCTTGCTGATAATCCCTACATAAATCAAAGAATTTATCTAAAAATTCCTTCATTGGAGTTAGCTTCTTGTCTTCAATCATTTATCCTCTCAGAGGTGTGAATAAATTGTGAACGGATTTTGCTAATTTCTTCGAATCGCTTTTAGGGAAGAAACAATCCACTCTTTAACTATTCAATACTCAATGATATCAATTGATTTGGACGAATTGAAGGATGTGCATGGAATTGGATTTAGGAAGGATCAAGTTGTTTTTGTATTTTTCAAAGTTGTGAGTGACTTCTTGAGCTTTGCTTTAAGAGGGGTATGAGATGAGATTCTTTGCAGTGAAACCTGTTCCGATTGTTACGAGTCCAATCACAAATAGCCATTGAGCTCGTCCACTAGACAAGAGACGGCTCTCATAATAGGTAGGTTGCTTGTCTCCAGTCATTTAATTAGCCTGAATTCGCTTAAGTTGGTTGATATGGAACCTAGAAATTTACCTGTCAAAGAAAGGCTCAAACTACTTGTTGAGTCACTTGATGGAGACGAGAAAGCTAATGAGAGCTTGTCTCAGTGCAAGGATGCAGATGCAATGCTGGATGTTCTTCTTGATATTTCATCTCAGTTAGGACTGGGACTTACTCGAGATGATATGACGCAGAATCCACCAATACGTGATTGGATTTGGTGGAAAAACAAAGAAGCTTTGGTGAATTTGGGTGATGACAATCTTCGTTACCAGGGAGATAGCTCAGGCAAGACAAGATGGGATTCCTGGACGATTAGTTTCTTTAAGTTTTTACGAATTTGGCGTTGAACTAAATAATTGACTAACAAACCGGAGAGTAACTCTTTAAAAGCTTCTCTGATTTATTAGTCAATTATTTAGTGATTGTGTTGCTTTCCATGATTGCTGTGCTTTTTACAAGGCATCCACTTATTACCCATTTTATGAGCGCCACTACATTTGAAATCCTTAGCAGCGGCTTCTGCTTCTGCCTTGGAATCGAAAAGAGCAGGAGTACCGCTTTTTTTAGATTCAGTTGAGCAACCAATTAAAAGTGCAGAAATACAGGCGATGGGAAGGAGAATAGTGCGGTTCAATGATTCAATGATTGTTGTATTTATTGTAATTAATTAGCAAGGTATTTGACTATATGATTCTGACTAAATTCTAGCTTTATTAAGTTTTCTGCGAAAAATTATCCAATCTTTTCAGCAGGTTTAACCCAGTGTCAATTCAGCAGTGTCTTTTAATAGCTTTGCAAATGAATACCAAGGCAGATAGTGCTCCCTCTAATTAGTTGCCTATATTTCTTAACTAGTTGATTTGATTCTTAGCTTTCTTCCATTGCAAGAGCTCTAACGACATCGCCTCTGGTAAGGACACCTACTGGTTTGCGCTCATCGTCAACCACAAATAAACGTTGAGTATCACGTGCGTTGAGCATTGCGGCAGCTTTGGCTAGCGGCAATGTTTCTTTACAGCTGTGTGTATTTGCACGCATAAGATCTTTAACAGTGTTGCCTAGTACTTGATGCACTTGTTTGTCCCAGTTGAGGGGATTACGCAAGTAAATCACGCTGTCTAAAAGCAATACATATGGACCAGCATCAATACCGCTCTCTCGCACCATGAAACTTTGTTCAGTGATCTCCCCTATAAGTTGATGTTGATCGTTCACAACCGGAAGCCCACTGAAGTGGTTCTTGCTTAGTAATTGAACAGCTTCTTTCAGAGCAGTACTAGGTAAAACTGTGATTGCTGGTTTTGACATGAAGTTTTTCACAATTTGGTCGAATACCATGAATTACCCCTTCTTTTGAACGACTTCATAGCATAGATGTTATTCATAATCAGCATCAGAGAAGCACATATCCCCATAGATCTTCTCTAGTAAGTTATAGGAATCATCATATTTGTCGAATTCCTGAGAGGTGATTTCGCCTTGTTCTCCATCGTGCCTCGTGATCAAGTATTTCATTGCTAATTGATGGTGCACCTCTCAACCCACATGAGTTAAGAAGAAGACGATTCCTTTAGAGAGAGCCCATCCAATAAATAAACAGATGGCAATGGTTTTGAGTAAGTCCATTTTATTGGTCTATTAAAGGCGTAAATCCATCCTAGACAGAGCTATTAATTTGCAGAAATCCTTGGCAGTTGAAACAATAGGATTTTTGGGCAATAGTGAGCCTCAACCTTATGTTTGCTACAAATGCTTTCTATTACTCAACGATACTTGTTCAATATCCAGTAGTTGATTTCTGGTGTTCCAAGAGATTTTGGCGGAAAGTGTTGATTTGAGTGAATTCTCAGTAAATGCTTTTTTGATAGTGCATTCATTTCCCAATTTATTGTCTTAAGGCCAATAATTTTTGATGTTGCTTTGGTGAACTAGGCAGCAAAGAAATTAGATTTCCATTTTGCGCTCTAAAGTAGTCAATAAATTTAAGCACTCAAGCTTTCGACTCTATGGCTTCGTATCGCCCACCATCCAATGATCGACTGGGTGATCAGTTACCTTTAACGCCTTCAGGGAAAGAAGTCCCCACAGCTGTGTCATTGATGGCTGACTCGATGGCGAGCATGATTCAAAGAGCCAGAACAGATCTAGAGCGTGTTGACCAAAGAGCCAGAGCAGATTTAGAGCGTGTTGACCAAAGAGCCAGAGCAGATCTAGAGCGTGTTGACAAAAGAGCCAGAGCAGATCTAGAGCGTCTTGATCAAAGAGCCAGAGCAGATCATGAACGGCTAAAAAGGGATTAAGACCTATTTGAGCATGAAACCACCTTGGCTTATAGGCCTAAATTCCACAGTAGAAAAGCCCATATAAATAACAGATTGAGTTGGGAATGATTGCTCAATGGATGAAAATTTCCACCAAAATCGACTTAAGAGATTAGTTTTCATTAATAGTCAAAGGAATCTAATTTCTATTGACCTTGAAGAGATCCCCCCTTGCAGTTCGATTGGTAATACTGCTTTTCGTTTTACCTCTAAATGGGCGATCTATGGAGCTGTTGGTTTAGGAGTTTTAGTTTTCATAGGGATCCTGAAAACTCTTTTTCCATTGATTTTGATGGGTTTAGTAATGGGCTTTATTTGGAAGCAAGCTAGGACCTACTAAATAAACAATGTTCAGGCTTCGATTTTCAAAAAGGCAATAAGAACAGTCTCTGTGGTCAGTCAAAAAAAGCCCTTGCATAGCGCATCGAGCCTGGGTGATGGGGATTTATTTTCTAAGAGAGATTTCTTCTAAAATCAAACCCCACAACTAGTGTCTTTTATTGTCAGAAATGTAAGCCACTCTAGAAATAGCGTGTATCTACCCATGACAAATCGCTTGACAGTGACTATTGTCAGCCCAAAGGCCGGGTGATGGGGTCAAACGGTCTTAGTAAAAAGCCTCTTTATCTACTAAGAGGTTTTTTTTTGTGAGAACAATTCTTCTTTTGTTATTCGGGGAGCGGCAAATAGCGTGTTCTAATGTATAGGTATTTGTTCTTAAGTAATGCTTGTAGCAACACGTGTTGTTTTCAGAGTCAGTAACACCTTCGCCGAGTGGTCAAAGGTGTTTGATGCGGATCGTCCCAATCAAGAAGCAGCAGGCATTAAGGTGATTTTTCGTGGAGTGAGTGAAAACGATCCCTCACTAGTGATGGCAATTCTTGAGGCAGAACCTGGGGTTTTGGCCAAACACATGGAAGGCAACCCTAGTGTCGAGGCATCAGGTCACATTCTTGGAAGTGAAGAATTTTCCAATTGGCTTTCTTCTTAAACTACAACTCTCAGAAAAGGCCCTTTCAAAGAATTAGTTCTGGATTTTCTTTTGCAGTTCAATTAAATTAAATTCTTTAAAGTTGCAAGGGTGTCTTGGCTACTTTTTTAGTAACTGGTGCTAACCGAGGAATAGGTCTGGCATTTTGCAAACAGTTGAAAGAAAGAGGTGATGAGGTTATTGCTACATGTCGATTATCATCTCAAGAACTAGATGGCCTTGGAGTAAGGGTCGAGTCTGGGGTTGATATTAGTTTAGGTGAATCAGTTCGAAGCCTTAAACGAAAGTTAGATGGAATCTATATAGATGTATTGATTCAAAATGCAGGAATAGCTGAATTAAATTCGTTATCAGATCTTGATCCAGAAAGTATTATTCGTCAGTTTGAGGTGAATGCATTAAGCCCTTTATGTTTTACACAAGCGTTTCTTAGCAACATGAGAAAAGGGTCAAAAGTCGTTCTTATAACTAGTCGAATGGGTTCTATTGATGATAATACATCTGGAGGATCTTATGGTTATAGGATGTCGAAGGTTGCGCTTTGCATGGCTGGAAAGTCTTTGGCTATTGATTTAAAACCAAATAAAATATCAGTCGCTATTTTGCATCCTGGCTTGGTTAGTACACGCATGACAGGATTTGCTTTAGCCGGCATTTCTCCAGAGCAATCTGTTAGGGGTCTGCTTGCTAGGATTGATTCTCTAACACTTTATAATTCAGGCACTTTTTGGCATTCCAATGGAGAGGTTCTTCCTTGGTAATTATTTGCGTCATGAACTATTAATATAGGTAGGGTTTAATGTATGATGTGCTGGGCTTTAAGAAATTAAGTGGTGATTGGGAATGAAGGTATTAGGAAGTTAATTGTGTATTTTTTGTCAAAAGTTTAGTGAATTAATTGAATATGTCTTTCTGCAATTTTGTACAAGATTGAATGGCAACTTGCTATTCTCTAATGAGGTTTTTTATCTAAGAGAAATTATTTAGTCAGCAGAAAAAGTTATTCATATCAATTGATTTGAGGAATTAAAAGCACAATCGGAGATGGAACTGAGAAATCTTCAGCAGATAAGATCTACCTTCTAGCCGATTGAATATTCTGAGTCCATAAAAATCGGAATGGGAATTCCCTTTTTTATTAAAAAACCTTCTTTTACTTCACTTGATAGACCTTTGAACGTCCATTGCATTTCCTAACACCCCATGAAATTGGAGCCTGAGACTTCGTGGTTTCTTGTTCAACACAGGTGTTTTGATTATTGGCCCATTGAGCTACTGGGCGCAAACTCAAAGCGATAAAGGCAAGGCACAAAGCACATAACATTAGAGCAAAGCTATTGACAACTTTTATCCAATCAAAAACTTTGTTGTCGGGAGTGTCAGACATCAATATTTAATGGCATTAGCCCAGTTAGGACTCACACTATTTTCATTAACATGCTTTTGCAACTTTATGATTTGACTTTAAGAAGAGGTTCGAGCATTTCTTAGTTGCCTACTTGCTTGCAATAGATCGATCGCAAGTTTTTTTACTTGGTGGCCTTGATAAATCAAGCCTAAAAGCGAGAAACTTGCATATATAGCTAAACAGTTTTACATGCCTTCTTTATTGACTTTGCTGCTATACATTCTTGGGGGGGCTGGCTTGGGCTCTCTGATGCTTTTAACTGGCATCCCTGCGGCTCCACTGTTGGGTGCCATATTAGGGGCTGGCATATTAAGCATTAGTGGCCAGCTTGATGTAGCGGCCTGGCCTTTAGGTACAAAAACAGTATTAGGAATAGGAATAGGAACAGTTATTGGGACGGGTATCAATAGAGAAACAGTGGGCGAATTGCAATTGCTTTGGAAACCTGCATTAGTGATTACTTTTACTCTTTTGATAACTGGAATTTTGGTTGGACTATTGATTAGCAAATTCCTTGGAGTTGAAAAAGTCGTAGCCTTATTGGGTGCAGCACCTGGAGGAACTATTGGAATGAGCCTTGTGGGAGCAGAGTTCGGCGTTGGTGCAGCCGTTGCGGCTTTGCATGCAGTCAGATTAATAACAGTTTTATTTTTGATACCTGCAATAGTGAATTTCCTTGCACCAGCTGGAAGTATTGACATTACGAAATAATGTTTAGGCTTATTAGATTCCTATAATCAGCGGAGTTCCCAGCTACTCCTAGAAAAGCGAAAAAAGGAATGATTGAAATAGATTTCTTCCCTTTTTGACTTTCAAAACGCTGACCATAGCAATCTTATTAACTAATTCATCCTCTCTATACACAAAATTGGATGGGTTCTGCTGTAGTTATTCTTCTTTCTCTTCCTTTGTAGAAACTACCTCTGCTTCAAGAGTAAAGATCACATTCTCATTAGGGTTGAATCGATCGACCAGTGATTGGAGCTCTTCTTTTAAGTGCGCTTCACCGATTGGCTTTATTGATTCCTGAGAGATCGCATCTTTCCATGCATTATCAACAAGGTTCTCCAGTGCAGCGGCTTTGATTCGTTCACTACCAATTTGTTGAACAATGACTTGTTTAGGGATCTTGCCTGGACGGAACCCTGGAAGTCTTATTGAGTTGCCTATCCGGGCCAAGGCATTGTCATAACTGGACTTGCAGCTTGTTGCTGGTACTTCTAATTCAACTGAGATGCGATTCTCAGCAAGTTCAGTGACCTGTACTTTTAGCTCTGACCTCGTTATTTCCATTTTGCCTTAATTTTAATGATTTCATATTAAGGATGGTTTGCATCTTCAACATCTAAGTAGTTCATGACTACAAAAATCTCTTCAAAAGGGTCATAGGCATCGTCATCTTGGGTAAAGTTTGAGTAAAACTTCTCTTTAGGAGTTTTAAGCCCCATGAATATGGCCTAACTTAGAGTTGTTGCGATGCTTGGCATGAATCAAAAAACGTTACCTGTAAGCGAAAGAGTGCAATTACTAGTTGACTCGCTTGATGGCGCTGAAAAAACCAATGAAGCATTGTCTAATTGTAAGAATGGTGATGACATGGTGGAAATTTTGCTAGAAGCTTCCTCAAGGTTGGGACTTGGATTAACTAGGAATGAATTAATGCAAACAGCACCATTTCGTGATTGGATCTGGTGGAAAAATAAGGATGCTCCCTTGACATTAGGCGATGGAATTCTTCGCTTTCAGCAGGATAAAAACTCTAAAAGTCGTAGATTTATAGGTATGGGTAGTTTGATAATTCTTCTTTTCATAGTTGGCATGATTTGTGGCTTTTGAACAAAATCTTTTTTTTAACATCTAGAAAAAGATCGAAGTGATGAACAAAAATCATATGGATTTCCCCTGTTCGCAGATAAATCTGGTGTCGAGAATGCTTTCCACATGACTGCTTTTTGAGCAGCAATAATTCATTGACGCGTGAGGCAGGCAGCTTCTGAGCTGATTAATTCTTTGAGCTCAAAATATTCTTTAAAAGGAGAGCCGGTAACGAAACGTTTGAACTTTTTTAAAGACTTGTAGTGATGAAAGACTGGAGGCAGTTCGCGCTAACAATGATTAGTGCAAAAAAAGAAGTGGTCTCAGGCGTGGGTGTAAGAGTGGATTTTTAATTCTGGACTTGAAGTTCCGCCTACTTAAATTTCTAGGCTTTTCTTTTTTAGGGACTAATGCCTAGTAAGGGGGGGGGGAAGACTTTCATGCCTGCGACAGAAGAATCTCTGCATCGCAGTCACTTGTGGATATCGAATGCTTTTCTGTTTGCACCCAAATTAGGTTCTATAGCTCTTGTTTTTGGTTGGGATATTTTTGGCTTCTGCAAACACGCAATTCTTTCTAAATAAAAAGACCTTTTAATATTTCGAGCAGATAAATTCTTGTCCTTGTAGTGTTCCCCTTGTAAATAGATTGACCCCTGAAAAATTATGCAGACGTATGGGAATCCCAACGTCACCTATGACTGGTGGGCTGGTAATTCTATGGTGACCAACCGCTCTGGACGATTTATTGCCTCGCATGCTGCGCATACAGGAATGATCGCTTTTGCTGCTGGTGCCAATACTCTTTTTGAACTATCTCGCTTTGACTCCTCTGCACCTATGGGTAGTCAGGGATTTGTAAGTCTTCCACACCTTGCTGCAATTGGGATTGGATTTGATGAGGCAGGAGCTTGGACTGGTGCAGGCGTCATAACAATCGCTCTTCTTCATTTGGTCGTCTCCATGGTTTATGGAGCTGGTGGGTTATTGCATGCCCTTTATTTCCCTGAGGATATGCAGCAAAGTGAGGTAATCCAAGCCACGAAATTCAAACTGGAATGGGACAACCCAGATAATCAAACCTTTATCCTGGGTCACCACTTGATCTTCATGGGTGTTGCTTGTATTTGGTTTGTTGAATGGGCCAGAATTCATGGAATTTATGACCCTGCTGTTGGAGCGATTCGACAGGTTAATTACAATCTTGACCTTGCTGCAGTATGGAATCATCAGTTTGATTTCCTTTCAATTGACAGCTTGGAAGATGTTATGGGTGGCCACGCTTTCTTGGCCTTTGCTGAGATAACTGGTGGTGCATTCCACATTGCAACCAGACAAATTGGTGATTACACCAAGTTCAAAGGAGATGGTTTGCTTTCTGCTGAAGCAATTCTTTCTTTCTCTCTTGCTGGTATTGGCTTCATGGCAATTGTGGCTTCTTTCTGGTGCGCTACAAATACAACTGTTTATCCAGTCGAGTTTTATGGAGAACCCTTGGAACAAGTTTTCCGTATCGCTCCAGCTTTTGTAGATTCAGTTGATTACGGCGAAAGTCTTCATGGCTTCTCACAATTCTCTGGACGTTGCTATTTGTCTAATTTCCACTACATAGTTGGTTTCTTTGCCCTTCAGGGTCACCTTTGGCATGCACTGCGTTCCATGGGTTACAACTTCAAGGATATTGGAGCAAAGTTGAATCCAAATTTTGCTAACTGACAAGTAGACTTATCTTTATCAAAAATCAAGCCTCGTAATTTGACGGGGCTTTTTTTTTGCTCAATTATTTTATTTTTAGAATCAACAAGTTATATGGAAAGGATTTGTCTTCTATCAATACTATTTCTTATGAAAGAAGTCATGGTTAATTCCTTTAGGCAGCATTCCTATTTTTGAGATCTTGAAACTTTGCTGCCATCGTAGGGTTTTGCTTAGTTAATTTCTTAACAGTAACTTCTTGTGCCTTGTCGTTGGCCAGTCTGAGGTTTCTGTCAGCGCCAAGAAGAGCTTCCTTGGTTTTTTGTAAATGCTCGATTGATTTATCAATCTCTTGAATAGCTGTTTCGAACCGTCTTGAGGCTAGGCTGTAATTCTTACCAAATGAGGTCTTGAAAACCTCTAGACTTTTTTCGAAGTTTGTAATGTCTATGTTTTGTGCTCTAACAAAAGCAAGTTCTGCTTTGTATTCAAGTGATTTTATCGCTGCATTTCGCAGAAGCATAATGATTGGCAGAAAACATTGTGGACGCACTACATACATCTTGGGATAACGATGAGATAAATCGACGATGCCGGAATTATAAAAGTCACTATCAGGTTCTAGTAGCGAGACTAAAACTGCGAATTCGCAACCCTTTTCTATTCGGTCTTTGTTTAATTCTTTGAGGAAGTCTTCGTTTTTTTTCTTTGTTGAAGTAGTGTCACTTTCATTTTTCATTTCAAACATAATTGAAACTATCTCAGTCCCTAAATCGTCTAAATCGCGAAAAATATAGTCTCCCTTACTTCCGGTTCTTGTATCATTGTCCTTTTCAAAGTATGCACGTGGGAAAGCTGATGCTCGAATGCGATTGAACTCTGTTTCACAGTGCTGCTCTAATGATTCACCAATCATCTTTGTTGATAGACGTATCTTCATATCACGAAGTCTTTCAATAGCATCATCGCGATCTTTTATTTGGATTTCGTACTTTCCCTTCAATGATTGCTCTGCGAGTTGTTTCTCAAGCTCAGCTTTCTGAAGGTCATTCTTTAGTTCGTCGCGTTCCTTTTGAAATTCATTTACAACTTTAGTGATTGCAAGCTTCTGATTGACTGCATTGGTTTCTTGGAGTTTTTCCAGTTTGTATACGAGTGCATCCCGCTCCTTTTCGAGAGAATTTTTAGCCTCAGAAATTTCCAAGGCCTTTTCGACTTCCGCGGAAGCTAGCTGTGCTTGTAAGCCTTGGATTTTTTTGTCTTTAATCGAGGCAGATTCCTGCATCTCTATCTCGATGCTTTTCTTGGCAAGCTCAATAGATTTTGTTTTATCTCTTTCAGCTAATTCGAGTCTTTTATCGAGCTCCTGCTCAAATTCGTCATTTCTTACTTGCTTAAGAATATTCGCATACCCAGACTCGTCAATTTTGAATACCTTGCCGCATTCTGGGCAGTTAATTTTATTCATTCCAATAGGAGTCCTAGTGTTAAGGGATATTTACATGCCTTTTTATCCTTATCTGTAAGAGCCAGCAAGAACTTTGTAAAGGCTTAAACAAATTGATATTTGCCAAGTGATGAAAAGTGCTTTTGGAGCAGTAGGTCTCGGAATTTAAGTTTGTAGTCCTGATTGGCTTTTAGAAGGGCTTAAAAGTTGTGATGACCTATTGATTAGCCATAACAGCCGACAACTCCTTGGGGCGTCCGCAAAGTAAGCCCTTGTCTTATTCCTTTGAGGTTCAAGACCATATCATCAGGCCTGTACTAGAGGCGTGAAGTTGATTGGTGCAACTGCTCATTATGTGACAGAGGAATTAGATGATGGGCCGATTATTGAGCAAGCTTTTGCTCATGTAAGCCATCGTGAGGAGGTTGCAGATTTGATTCGCAAAGGAAGAGATACAGAACGTGTGGCGTTGGCGACTGCAGTAAGGCTACATTTGAAACGTCAAGTTGTTATTTGCCAAGGTAGAACATCTGTTTTGTCTGATAAATGTCACTCTGAATAAATAAAAGTAGGGACAAGTCCAGACTTAATTAATTAAATATTTGAATTGGATGAATTTGCTTGACTACTGATAATTCTTTCGAAATACTTCAATGCAATTCTTCACTAACAAGTAGTTGATTTTATCAATAGTTTTTAGATTTAGAGGAGATTGTGCTTTTGGTGTCTCCTAATTGAAGTATTTTTAGATGCTTATATTGTTGTTTTGATTGTATGAAAGGCGTCTTAAAGTCAGTCTTCTTCTGAAGGCTTGTATTGACGGTTTTTCTTCAATGTACTTCGATGTTTTTTTGTCTCAATTCTCTGTTTTTGTGAGGCTAGAGTTGGTTTGGTCGCTTTCCTTGGCCTTGGAGTTGGCTGTAATCCCTCTCGGATAAGATCTGCTAAACGTGCTAATGCTAATTTTCGGTTTTGGTATTGGGAGCGCTCTTTCTCTACAATGACAATTAGGCAACCATTGATACAACGACTCCCAAGCTTTTCAATCAACCTCTGCTTTTGAAAAGGAGCAATTGCAGAGGAATTCTTTATATCTAAGAGAAGCTCAACTCGGCTATCAGTTGTATTGACTCCTTGCCCTCCAGGACCAGAAGAACGCGAGAAGTGCCATTTTAGCTCTTTAGAGGGAATGATTAAATTAGCATTGATAGTTAAATCCATTATTTTTTATTTCTCCCAACAAGTCTGGAAAGAGCCTTCGTGATTTTCAAAGTTGCCTTGAGACTCGAATGGGTTCTTTTTAGGAGCTTCATTGATTAGCTATTTCCCAAGAAGATATTGCTTTTGGACTGCTTTTTGTTCTTTTCATCCGTAAGGTATCCCTAAGAGAAAAATAGAATATCGACCCTAAAGTTCAAAGGACCTACTCTTCGAGTGCAACGGCCATGCACTTTTTGGACAGCGAACATGTTCTTTTATTGCTGGATAAAAAATGGGAACGCACGTGCATGGATAAAACAGAATGACTATTACTTTAAATTAGCAAGCTGGTAATCATTTAAGGATATTGGGCTTTAACGAAAATGCTAAGTTATTGCCATGGAAGAAATTTTTCAAGACACTTCGTTTTAGATTCTATTATCTTATTGATTCAAGAATTTTGATCTTAAAAGACTTGAATAAAATTGCAAAGAACCCATTGAAAACTTATTGGATATTTTAAACACTTAAGAATTGATCAACTATTGCTTTACTTAAGTCCCTAGTTTGACCACTTGCAACAATGCCTCCACGTTGCATTGCATAGTACCGATCAGATTTTCGTACAAAATGTAAGTGTTGCTCTACAAGTAAAACCCCTATCCCAGTTTCACTGATAATCCTTCTTATTGCAGATTCAATATCTTGAATAATGTTTGGCTGGATACCCTCTGTAGGCTCGTCTAATAAAAGGAGTTTTGGCTTGCCAAGTAATGCTCTTGCTATAGCAAGTTGTTGTTGTTGTCCTCCGCTGAGGTCTCCTCCTTTGCGGCCTAGAAATGCTTTTAGAATAGGAAATAGTTCATAGATAAAATTATCAATGCTTGAATGTTTTTTAAGTCCTTCTGACAATGCCTCCATTCCTAGTTGAAGATTTTCTTCAACAGTAAGGTGTGGGATGATCTCACGGCCTTGGGGAACGTAAGCAATTCCCAGCTTGGCTCTTTGATGTGGAGGCCTTTTTCTGATAGCTTCTCCATTGAAGATAATTTCTCCAGTGCGTGGGCTCAATAACCCTATTAGAGATTTAAGTAAGGTTGTTTTGCCAACTCCATTTCGCCCTATTATGCAAACCATTTCTCCAGAATTAATTGTTATATCAATTCCCCGAAGGATATGACTCTCACCGTAGTAGGTGTTTAATCCACGAACTTCAAGAAGAGTCACTTGCTTACCTCTTGTTGTTGGCCTAAATAAACTTCTATTACTTTGGGATTGTGTTGAATATCTTTCATTGAACCTTCACATAGAACATGACCCTGGTGTAAAACAGTGACTGAACTTTCGAGTCTTCGGATGAATTCCATGTCATGATCTATTACCAAAACTGTGTGATCGCCTGATAAAGACTTCAGCAGATCAGCTGTAAGTTCAGATTCTTCATCACTAAGCCCTGCTACAGGCTCGTCGACAAGGAGAAGATCAGGGTCTTGGCCAACAAGCATGGCGATTTCTAGCCATTGTTTCTGACCATGGGATAGTGAACCTGCTGGGACATTTACTTTTGATTGTAAATTGACAATGCTCATTAGATTGTTGATTTGAGTTCGTTGTCTTTCAGTTAGCTTGCTAATAAGAAGTGACCAGGGTCTTTTGGGTTTGCTTACTGCAATTGCAAGGTTTTCATGAACAGTTAGCTTCTCAAATACACGTGGACTTTGAAATTTTCTTCCAATTCCAAGTCTTGCTACTTTGTGCTCTCTTATTCCAAGAATTGACTTTCCTTTAAAAATCACATCTCCTGAACAAGGGCGAATTTTACCAGTAATTACATCAAGAAAAGTTGTTTTTCCTGCACCATTAGGGCCTATTACTGCTCTAAGTTCTCCAGGTTGTAGAGTAAGGCTGAGATCATTAAGAGCAAGAAATCCTTCAAAACTTACAGAGATCTGACGTAGCTCTAGTTGAGGTGAGGTCATAATCTCACCTCGTCATGGCTTTTTTCTTCAAGCCCTGGATAAGTAGAAAGTGGGCGAGATACACCTAAGCGAGAAAGCAAATTTCTAGGCCCATCACTTTGTAACCATCCCAATACCCCTTCAGGCAAGACAGTAACCACAAGGATGAACAAACCACCTTGTATAAACATCCAGCTGGCAGGCAATGCTTCACTGACAAGGCTTTTAGCGTAATTAATCATTACTGCTCCAAGGATCGCGCCAAGTAGTGTCCCTCTTCCACCAACAGCAACCCATATCACCATTTCGATTGAGAATGGTACTGTCATGAATTGGGGGGAAACTATCCCTGACTGAACTGTGTAAAGAGCTCCTGAAATACCAGCTAAACCTCCTGCAATTGCAAAAACAATTGTTTTAAAAATGGTAGTGTTATAACCAGTAAATCGAACTCGTGACTCATCATCTCGAATGCCTTTTAATATATTTCCAAAACGATCGTATACAATCCAACGAGCAAAAAACCATGCAAAAACTACTAATAAAGCTGTGATCCAGAAAAACATTCGCTGCATAGAATCAGACCCCACCATTTGTCCAAAAAGCTCTGTGACATCAGTTTTAAGTCCGTTAGTTCCGTTAATTAATTTCTGCTGACCATTGAAAAAGTTAAAGAAGACTAATAGGGCTGCTTGAGTAAGGATTGAGAAATAAACGCCTTTAATACGGTTTCGAAAAACTAAAAAGCCAAGCAGAGCTGCGACCAAAGAAGGTATTAACCAAATTCCTACAAATGTAAAAAGTGGAGATTTGAAAGGTTCCCAAAAAAAAGGCAAGCTTTGAATTCCATAGAGACCAAAGAATTCAGGGATTCCATTAGGCAAATTTGCCGAACTATTTAGCTGCAGAAACATTGCAGCGCAATAGCCCCCTAAGGCGAAGAAGATACCTTGTCCGAGGCTAAGGAGCCCTGTAAAGCCCCAAATCAGATCAATGCCTAGTGCAACAATTGCTAGAGAAAGATAGCGACCAAGCAAGTTGAGTCGGAAGACAGGTAGTAAAGAAGGGGCTGCAATTATGGAGGCGATGATTGTAATCCAAATGATCAAGGGAAATAGTCGTCTATTTATAAGAGTCTTTTTCATACTCAGCTCTCCACCATGCGACCTTTTTGAGGGAATAACCCTGAAGGCCTGAACTGAAGGAAAACAACAATCAATGCAAAAACCAATACTCTTGCCATGCTTGTTGTGGCGAAGAAATCCACTGTTGAGGCTAAAGGTGAAGGCATGTCAGGCCAAATTGAAAGTAATCGGCCAGCACCTATTAAGTCGGTCATTATTCCGATTGCAAAGGAGGCAATAATTGTTCCAAGTAAATTGCCAACACCTCCAAGCACAACAACCATGAAGCATCCAACTATGTAACTTCCACCCACGTTTGGACCTACAGAGCCAAGTAGAGAGACGGCTACTCCTGCAACACCTGCAAGTCCTGAACCAATGCCAAAAGTGAGCACGTCAACTTTTTTAGTAGATATTCCAAGGCACTCACTCATTTCTCGATTTTGGGTGACTGCTCTTATGCGCATTCCCCAGACACTTTGCTTGAGGAACCAAGTAACAGAAATAACGGCAATTATTGTAATTACAATTATGACTAGGCGTGTGACAGGGAATGTTATCCCCCATAAATCCAATCCACCACGCATCCATGAGGGTGCCGTCACATCAACATTTCTGGCACTAGCACGACCCAGCCGGCTTATTGAAGTTGATAACCAATTGGCGGAAAGCAACCCAACTAAAACAGACCCACCCAAACTCCCGACTTTTATTAGACGATTTCTCCTATGAGAAAGTAGATCATGAGGAACAATTAGTGGAACAATTAAACCTATTAATAGTGCAATGATTATTCCGCTTGCATATGCCAAAGGAACGCTTCTAACAAATTGCTGGAGGATAAGGCTTACTCCCCAGGTTGCAAGTAATGTTTCTAAAGGGCTTCCATAAAGTCGTCTGATTATTGATCGCTCTAAAAGGATTCCTACAACTGCAGCTACTAAAAAAGCAACCATTAAAGATACGATTACATAGGAGTTGTAGAAGGGTTTTAGTGCAGGTAATTTGAATACAAGTTGAGTCACATAAGTTGAATATGCACCCAGCATCATTAATTCTCCATGGGCTAGGTTAATTACACCCATTAGCCCAAAAACAATTGCTAAACCAAGGGCAGCTATAAGCAATACCGAACCAATAGCTATGCCATTAAAAAGACTTTCGAGAATTAATTGCACCATCAGGGGAAAGAGTCTGTTTAAAGAAAGAGAAGCCTTTATGTGACTTCTCTTTCTAGTTGGTAATGGTGTTTAGGAAGGCAGGTCCTGCTACGTGTGATCAAAGACGATACCTCTCTCCTTTGCTGCTGTCAGTCCAATCACATGCATATCCCTTAGAGCTGGGTTCAAATTGATTCCACGCTTGAGGTAAAACGGGACCATTAGTAGATTCGAGAATCTTGAACTGTCCTTGGGAAGTGATTTGGCCAATCCTTACTGTTTGGGAAAGGTGATGGTTTGGCATGACTTCAACAGGACCTTGTGGAGCATCGAACTTGACGCCTACAAGAGCTGTCCGAACAGCATTATCATCGAATGTCCCTGCCTTCTCTACAGCTGCTTTCCATAAATAGACCATGTTGTATGCAGATTCTTGAGGGTCTGCAACAACTCTGTCGCTGCCCCATCTCTTTTTGAAGTTATTGGCAAATTTTCTGGAAGCAGCAGTATTAATAGACATCATGTAGTTCCAAGCGCCGTAATGTCCAGCTAAGAACTCTGGGCCAATAGTGCTGATTTCTTCTTCAGCTATGGAATAGCTCATTACGTAGTAGCCATTATTGGGTGTTATCCCTACATCTTGAATTTGCTTAAAGAATGCAACGTTTTGATCACCATTAAGTGTGTTGATGATCACACCTCCGTTAGGAAGAGCTTTCTTTATTTTGGCAATAATTGGAGCAACTTCGGTATTGCCTAAAGGTAAATAATCTTCTCCAACTACTTTCCCACCAAGAGATTTGACTTGCTCTTTAGTGATGGTGTTTGAAGTGCGTGGGAAAACGTAATCAGACCCAACGAGGAAGAAAGGTTTGCCTGCAGCGGGTGAGCGCTTAAACATGAACTCAGTAGCCGGTTCGGATTGCTGGTTAGGAGTAGCGCCTGTGTAGAAAATGTTATTTGAGCACTCTTGAGCCTCGTATTGAATTGGGTAATACAGGAAGGCATCCTTCGACTCATATACCGGGAGCATTGCTTTACGACTAGCCGATGTCCAGCCACCAAATACAACAGGAACTTTGTCTTGACTAATGAGCTTCTTCGATTTTTCGGCGAATGTTGGCCAGTCAGAGGCTCCATCTTCAACGATGTATTTGATTTCGTATTTTTTGCCTCCTACTTCAATACCACCTGCTGCATTGATTTCTTCAATAGCCATTTTTTCTGTATCAACCAAAGTGGATTCAGAAATAGCCATCGTTCCACTTAAAGAATGCAGAATTCCAACCGTTACTTCTGCATCGCAATCAGGGCAGCCGGAAGCTTGATTGCCGCCTCCACATGCGGTAACTGATGCTCCTAGAGCAATAGAACTTAAGCCGATAAAAAGACGTTTGGTCAAAGTCATAGTCCTAAGCAGTTTGAACGAAAAACGTTGTTTAATTGGCGAGGATGTTAACTTCTGGCGCTAAGAGCATTTTGTAGCGAAATGGACCTTTTTGGGAATTGCCTCTGCTTGTTTCTTAGTTTGGTAGGTGATGTAACAAAAACCGAATTACTTGCTCCAAGCCCTCTTTTGTATGGAGATTGGTGAAGCACCAAGGGCGCTCCCCTCTCATCAGTGCTGTATCGCGTTGCATAATTTCAAGGCTTGCTCCAACCATTTGAGCTAGATCAGTTTTATTTATCACAAGTAAATCTGACCGAGTAATTCCAGGGCCACCTTTCCTTGGGATTTTGTCTCCTGCAGCAACGTCTATTACATAAATACAGATGTCTACTAGCTCAGGACTGAAGCTTGCCGCAAGATTGTCACCACCACTTTCTACAAAAATGAAGTCGAGTTTTGGAAATAGATTTTCTAGCTCTTCAACTGCTGCGCGATTAATTGAACAATCCTCACGGATTGCAGTATGAGGGCAACCACCAGTTTCAACTCCTCGTATGCGTTCAGGTTCTAAGGCACCTGCATCAGTTAAAAACTTTGCATCTTCTTGTGTATATATGTCATTAGTTACTACTGCTAGTTGAAGTTGTTTCTTCAGGCTTTTGCAAAGAGCTTCAACAAGTGCAGTTTTTCCAGATCCAACTGGTCCGGCTATACCAACTCGCAATTTACTACTCATATCAACTTCTGAATAATCTTGAATACAGCTCTGTATGTGATTGCTGCGCCATAGTTGTACCTATATCTCCAGTCCATAAATTGTGCGGATCTTGATTTAATAGAATCTCAGCTTGGGATGTAATTAAAGGAATCAATCGAAATTGTATGCCCTGAACTTTATTTGGGCCTAAAGGCAATAATCTCAAAGAAGCACTTAGTTGATTAGCAACCCAGCTATATAAAAAACCTTGGACGACTTCAAATTTGGGTAAAGACCAGCTCAATCCAGCCCAAGCCCAAGCTATCGGCCAAGCTAAATCTTTGCTTTTGTCGGGCAATGGATGATCAAGGTCTGCAAGTAGTTGCAAAAGAGATTGCCCCATC
This sequence comes from Prochlorococcus sp. AG-363-A16, assembly GCA_003280345.1. Lineage (GTDB taxonomy): Bacteria > Cyanobacteriota > Cyanobacteriia > PCC-6307 > Cyanobiaceae > AG-363-A16. The sequence goes on along the minus strand of QCFB01000007.1, from coordinate 53,220 downwards.
TGACTTTGTTGCGAACGAATCTCAGCAGAATCTCTTAAGGCCAATAGCCAAGAGTCCCATTCATAAACGTTTCTTGCTGAATTAAATGTTTGACATCTTTCCCAATTGTCCAAGCAATCCATAATTGGGGAGAGGGATGCGGCTTCAATTCGCAATTGGCCTCTAAGAAGTTCTCCTTGCAGCCAGTTAAAGACTTCTGATTCATTAGATATCTTGTTACCCTGGACTAAAAATTCAAGACCTTCGGAATAACTAAAGGCACCTACAGGGAGTGCTGGGCTAATAAGTTGGAAAATAGTTGGTGAAGTCATTGATGAGAGTGATGATTATGAGCATTTGAATAAGCTCCAACCTCTGGATAAAAAGCCTTTTTTATTATTTTTAGGTTAAGGCCTCTGCTTGAGAGCATTCTTTCTAGGACAGGGTCTTTTAATAAAAAAAGTTTCTTGTCCTGCAATTCAATCTCAACATGCCTATTGCCTAGGTGATAGGCAGCTTGAGCCAACTCTAAAAATGAATTGGCTTCTACCTCAATTAACTCTTCTATTGCTGCCTGAACTTTAATAAGAGGAATAAAATCTTCTCCTGCAAGAATCTCTCCTGGTAGTAAAGGGCCTGCCCTAGGTAATTGGAGTAAGACATTGCGACCACAGGTAGTTGTTTGAAGACCTCGTAACTTGTTTCGGTCTTGAGCTGAAAGTGCTAGGGATAAAAGTTCGTCACTTTGGGTCCTTGAGACTCTTTGGGTTATAAGAATTGGTTGATCGATCACCACTTCAATAGTTTTTCTTGTACTAAACAAGTTTGAAAATAAGACGCTTCCTGCTAAATGTTGATATGAGACAGGACTAACACTTTCTATATGAGCCAAGAAGGCAGCGCCTGGCATGGAACTTGTGATTTGCGATTTATCAATAGATCCGACTCACAAAATTTAAATCCCTACACAATTCATCAGGGCACTTATAAAGCTCCATTCAAACTAATGCGAGCGTCACGAAATCCGGATGGACGTTGCGAATTACCAATTTTGCATACAGCGGGAGGTTTAGTAGGAGGTGACCGGCTGACTTTGAAAGTAATAGCCGAGAAGGGAAGTCGCTCTTTGTTGACAAATGTCGCTGCGCAAAAGGTATATGGAAGTGTTGGCCGCTTACAAGCTCACCCCAAAGGGAAATGGGCTACACAAGATTGTCACTTTGTTATTAATGAAGGTTCAGACTTCGAGTGGATGCCTCAGGAAGTCATTGTTTTTGAAGACGGCCTTTTTGAACAAAATGTGCATGTTGAACTTGCTCCTTCCTCAAGCTTTTTAAGTACTGAGGTTGTTCGACTAGGAAGGACATCTTCTGGGGAAACATTGGGTTCTGGATGTTGGCGCTCCGGATTGGAGATATCTCGTCAAATGCCGAAAGGAAAGAGTTGGGTTTTTGTTGATCGTTTAGAACTAAGCGGAGAATCCCTTACTTCCTTGAATGGCATGGCAAATCAACCTGTCTTGGGATCATTGGTGTGGACTTCTCCTGAAGTTCTCTCGAAAGATGAGATCTCGGATCTTTTAATTACTTGTCGCGCAAATGCATCTGGTCTTGAAGGATTAATGAGTTGTAGTGCACTCAATCAAGGTCTTTCAGCTAGATATCTTGGTCCTTCGACTCAAGCAGCAAGGTTCTGGTTCTTTCGAATATGGATGCATATTAGGAAATTTCGCTCTTTGCCCAAGCCAGAGCCTCTAAGGGTTTGGCCAATGCAGGAAAAACCTTCTCTTTAAACTTATATCTGCTTTATATGTTAAGCAATCAACCAATTGACAGAATGGAATTGGATCATTGATTTAATGCACCTAAGCCCTCAAGAAAAAGACAAATTGCTTGTTGTAACAGCTGCTCTGCTTGCAGAACGGAGGTTAAACCGTGGACTCAAACTTAACTATCCTGAAGCTGTTGCTTGGCTCAGTTTTCAAGTGCTCGAGGGTGCTAGGGATGGCAAAACCGTTTCTGAGTTAATGGCTGAGGGAACTACCTGGTTAAAACGAGAACAAGTTATGGAAGGAGTCCCAGAGCTGATTGACGATGTTCAGATTGAGGCTGTTTTCCAAGATGGCACCAAGCTCGTCACCCTCCATGAACCAATTCGCTGATTATTAACAATGTCACCTTTAATCCCCGGTCAGTTGTTCCCTGAGCCAGGAGAGATAGAACTAAACATTGGCAGACCTGTCACAACCCTTGTTGTTTCAAACCAGGGAGATCGTCCTGTACAAGTTGGCTCGCATTTTCATTTCTACGAATCAAATAAAGCTCTTGATTTTGATCGAGACTCAGCTCTTGGAAAACGACTAGATATTCCAGCAGGCACGGCAATTCGTTTTGAACCAGGAGATAGACGAGAAGTGAAGCTTGTCCCTTTCGCAGGTCATCGAGTTGTATTTGGGTTTAACGGACTTGTAAACGGACCTTTGGACTGAACAATCATGCCCTATCAAATTTCTCGCCAAGCTTATGCCGAAATTTATGGACCTACTAAAGGCGATCGTTTGAGGTTAGCTGATACTGATTTAATTCTTGAGGTTGAAGAAGATCACACAATTTATGGAGACGAAGTCAAGTTTGGCGGAGGGAAAGTTATTAGAGATGGCATGGGGCAATCCCAACAAACTAGAGACAATGGAGTAGTAGATACAGTGATCACCAATGCTTTGATTTTGGATTGGTGGGGAATTGTTAAAGCAGATATAGGAATTAAAGATGGAGAAATTGTTGGCATAGGAAAAGCAGGCAACCCAGATACTCAGAAAGGAGTCTCAATTGTTATTGGCCCAAGTACTGAGGCGATCGCTGGAGAAGGCCATATTTTGACAGCAGGTGGCATTGATAGTCATGTTCATTTCATATGTCCACAACAGATAGAGACAGCTCTTGCTAGTGGTATTACAACCATGCTTGGTGGAGGAACTGGACCTGCTACTGGCACAAATGCGACTACTTGTACTCCTGGTTCATTTCATATTGCACGAATGCTTCAAGCAGCAGAAGGTTTTCCTATAAACCTTGGTTTTTTTGGCAAAGGGAATGCAAGTAGTCGTCCTGCCATAAAAGAACAAGTTTTGGCTGGAGCTTGCGGTTTAAAGCTGCATGAGGATTGGGGCACTACCCCTGCCTCTATTGACTGTTGCTTACAAGTGGCTGATGAAATGGATGTTCAGGTTTGTATTCACACTGATACTCTCAATGAGGCAGGCTTTGTCGAAGATACGATTAAAGCTATTAATGGAAGAACAATCCATACATTTCATACCGAAGGTGCAGGTGGTGGCCATGCCCCAGACATTATAAAAATTTGTGGTGAAGCCAATGTGCTTCCAAGCAGTACTAATCCAACAAGGCCATATACGCTTAATACTCTTGATGAGCACTTGGATATGCTCATGGTTTGCCATCATTTAGATCCGAAGATTCCAGAGGATGTTGCTTTTGCAGAATCACGTATAAGGCGTGAAACAATTGCAGCCGAAGATATTCTTCATGATCTTGGAGCTTTTTCAATTATTGCCAGTGATTCTCAAGCTATGGGAAGAGTAGGAGAAGTAATTAGCCGCACATTCCAAACAGCACACAAAATGAAGGTTCAACGCGGAACACTTTCTGAAGACACAGCACGTAATGACAACAATCGTTTAAAGCGATATATCGCAAAGGTAACTATTAATCCAGCAATAGCTCATGGAATGAGTGATCATATTGGTTCAATAGAAATAGGGAAACTCGCAGACTTGGTCCTATGGAAGCCAGGTTTTTTCGGGGTAAAGCCAGAATTAGTTTTAAAAGGCGGAACTATAGCTTGGGCCCAGATGGGCGATTCCAATGCATCAATTCCAACACCACAGCCTCTTCATGGCAGACCAATGTTTGGTGCGTTTGGCAAAGCTATTGCTCCTAGTTGTATTACTTTTTTGAGCAAAGTTGCTATTGATGCTGGGGTCCCTCACTCACTTGGATTGAAAAGGAATTGTCGGCCAGTCAAGAACACTCGTGATATTTCTAAAACCAACATGCGTTGCAATGACTCTTTGCCTTTTATAAAAGTCGATCCACAAACTTATGAGGTGTTCGCTGACGAAGAGCTACTTACTTGTGAACCGGCAGAAGTTCTGCCTTTGGCTCAAAGATATTTATTACTTTAGAAATTATTTGATTGTGTATAAGCGGTTGTGATGGAGATTGCGGATATTTTTACCTAGTAGGTATTGCTTATTTTGCTTCACATCTAGTCATTTAGTCTTATTCCATAGAGTAAATGATGCTAGATAGATGTTATGAAGGTGTTTCGCCATAAGGAGGCGTCAAATTATGCCAAAAATACAAGAACCACTGCAAGAAATTGAGAATCGAGATGCATTTGACTCTTTTTATGAGTGTATAACTACCTGCTATAGCCTTGAGGGAGAGGATGCAGCATGTGTCACTAGATGTGTTGCTGTGCACCTCAAAGATGAATCTTCGATTGAAGTATCTCAATAACTTTTTGTTCGCACATCTATTTTTCTTCTGGAAATTCCTTGGTAACTTTTTGGTTGTTTTGTGGTAATTGCTTTTGTTAATTAAAGCTGGAAACTTAATGAGAAGACATAAAGAAATGAGCGCTATTTTTACACTTTGCTTCTATATTCTTGCCTCCTTAGTTGTTTCTTCACCATGTCTTAGCGTTTGTTCTAGAGCTTCCTGCCATTCACCTGGTCCGAATTGATGGGCAAATCCATGACCTGGCAAGATCCAGGCCACATCAAGATTTAATAGCGTTTTGATTGAATTTAGTTGTTGAGTCCAATCCCACCAGCAAAAATCTTTTGATGCGACCAAAACTTTTTTTTCAGGGTTCCACCAAAGATGATCCCCGCTAAAAAGTATTTGTTGTTTATCGCCAAGAACAGCCACCATAGAACCTTTTGTATGTCCTGGTACGGGAATCAATTTAAGTTGCTTTCCGAGATGAATAGCATCCAGTCCAATTACTTTTTTCTCTGACTCGGCTGCTGCATCTGCATCATATTTGTGAATCCATCTTTCACAATTAAAAGCTTTAGCCCAGTCTGCATGGTCTGCAACATCATCTCGATGAGTTAGGACCATTTTTACAACGCCTCCCAACTTCTTAATTTGCCTCGCAAGTGGGGCGCTCCAACGAGGTGAATCAATAAGTACGTTGCCTTCTGGCCTGATAATCAACCAACTGCTGGCACCAAAACTAAGCCTGGAGCTCCAACCGCAGTAATAAACTTCTCCAGAAGGATGCTTGGTTACTAATATTGGGAAAATGTTGTTGGGGATATCTGAAGTAATTCTTCTTGGAGCATTTATTGCTGCTACAGGACAATCAACTAGAGCTAAAAGAGCTTTATGGGTTTCTTTCTCTCCAGATGGTTGCTTATGAACGTAAGCAGTATTCTCGATTGGTGAAAAATGCTCAGGGTCTATTCTCCAACAGCTCCCACAATTAATGCAGTTTGAGTCAACAAAAAAGGACTCAGGATAAATATGATTTATTTTTCTGCTTTTTAAATCCATAGTAGTTTGATTAGTTATCAATTCATTATTTTTGCTCTCCAATAGTTTGAAAAGACTTGAGATATCTTTTAGAGTAGCTCTTTTCAAGTATCCTTTTTTTAGTCATTGCTTGCTTTTTAGTGACTGGTGAGTAAGTGGTTGCTTTCCTTGTAACTTTTGCAATTCCTTAGTAAGGCTTTGGGAAGTTAAGGTACTTGCTTAGAAGGATTAGGTATTTACTAGTCTTTCCCTTCAGAGAATCTCTCCACCTGACATTCTGAACATTGATTTTTATAGACAATGCTGGCCAAGTCAGGTTCACTCTTTTTTGGAGATGAGTAGTAAAACAAATGTCTAGCTTTAATGATTTTCAATTTTCGGATGAGCAGTTTTTAGAGGTTAGGGAAATCTGGAGGGATATCAACTCACAGTGCGAAGTTTTGCAAGAGCGAACAGGGTGCCCAAATAGTGAGATTGTGAAAATGATTGATTCCGCCAAGAGCTATTGGGAAAATAAAGGATGAGATTTTGAGACGACTGATTGATTTTGTATAAGTATCTTGTGAGCAATTGCAGGCACTTTTGAAGAAAATATGCAAAAAAAAAGACCCTTGCGCAGTGCGTCGGGCCTGGGTGATGGGGAAGTTTATTTCTAAGTGAAATTCTATCGAAAATCAAGCCCCTATAAATAGTGCTTTCCCTTTGCTTTTTGAAAAGCTACACTATGAGTAGCGTGTATCTACCGATAACAAATCTCTTGACAGCAATTAGCTTCTTGTTTGATCAATGATGAGGATTGATTTGCCCTATTAAATTCTCGAGATGCTCTTAACTTTGGGTTAAGTACTTTTAACGATGGTTTTTGCTATTGGCGATGCAAGCAGCAGCTTTTTTAAGTGAATTTTTATTGGAGGTTTCAGTGCAATTTTGCTTAGCGATTTTAAGTATCCATTGACTTTCGCCCCCATTCTGCAGGGATTGCCCACACTTCATCATTTAAATCTTTCCCGAGCCACTCCTTGTACTCTTGAAATAAGCAGCGTCGATCAGCATGTCTTTTTAGGGCTTCCATTCTGGAAACAGCATTAGCCACAGTTATATTCAAAGTTTCTTTTAACTTTGAATCAGCATCCATAACTGGAAAACATTGCATGTCCTCTTTAAGGTTTAGCTAAAGATTGCAATGTTGTAATTGGTGTAAATACTATTTATGTTGAGATAAAGACTGCTCCTAAAACTCTGAACCTTAGAGTTTAAATGAAAGAAGAAGGCAAGAATTAATTATGTTTGGTGGGTTAAGCCGCATTAATTTCATAGCTTTCATTTAAACCACTTTCTAATAGCTCTAAAGCAACATATTCTGATGAGACTTCAGAAGCCTTCCAATGTCTGATGAGTAGCTCAAGTTCCTGGATCCTTTTGTAGGCAGCTTTGATTTTTTGTTCAGTAGTCATTTTGCCTAATCATTCCAAGGAACCTTGACCATTGAGGCAGCTATCCCTTGATCTTGCAAGTCCAATAGAGCAAAGCAGCAAAATATTCAATAAGAGCCCGTGAAACCTTCTTGCTTTGCCTCTTGCATTAAATGAAATAGGGCTTCCTCTAAATCCTTTTCACTTTGAAACCCTAAAACTTCTAGAGGCTCTGTCCCTATTGAATAAACCTCTGTTTCTATAGCAAGACTCATCATTTAAAAGATTTTTCTTAAAAGATAGAGGTCTTCAGCAAAATTTCCACTATGAATGTTGATTTGAAAACCATTAAAAGAGTTGAGTTCCTAAAGATTGAATGAATTTCCTTTTTTATCGATAGGCATTGCATTTTCTTTGCATTACCTCAAGAGATCTAGTTGTTTGCCTTCTAGTTAATCAAGAATTAGAAACGAAATAAAAAGCAAATCGATGTTAATTTCTTTTGACAGAGTTGTTGCCAGCTTGATTTTCTGATTCTGAGCAATGTACTTTTAATAATTTGATTAGCTCAGAAGTGAGATTTCGGCAAGTTTAATGCAAAAATATTTAAACAGTTTGAGCATGATGAGGCTTAACTATGGATTGGGAATCTGCCAAAAATCACTGCAAGGCTCGTAACTGGGATTGGTCTTTAGATTTGATCAATAAAGCTCAGAAAGAAATGGAAGAGTTGGAAGATAAGGTCAAGAAGCTTGAAGATCAACAGAAAGCTCAGCGGTTATACAATGCCTGTAACTACTAATGGAATCTGTTTGGTTACAAATGAGAGGTTCATGCTAAAAACTAAAAGAAGAAACTAATGCTTAAGATGAATATATTTGTAAGATGTTTCTAGAAATGACTGGGAGTTATTACTCATAAATAATGGAGAACATCAACGCTGGATATATTGCGCTTGGAATCGTTGGAGTTATTTTCTTTTCTTTGCAGTGTTGGTGGTTAAGCATGACCATTAGAAATGGTAGAAATAAAAGAGTATTGAAAAATCAGAATCAGACAGAGGAGATTAAAAAGAGACTTGAGAAAGTTTTTCTCAAAAACTGATTGGGAGAATATCTTATTAATTCATTATCCAATTCCTGGAATATCAAAAGGCAGTTTCTCCTCTAATGCAACCAAAGACTTCTGCACAGCAGGAATACGTAATAGCGCCAAAGGAAGAACAATATTTAGACCAATCCAAACAGCACCAATTATTGCTCCCAATTTTCCACCTTTTTTTAGAAGACTGTCTTGCTTTGTTTCTTCGGCCATGTCACCTATTAAGAGTTACTGCTTATCTCCTTTCTAGCTATCAAATGCATTTTCAGCATTTCTAGATGCATAGATCTCATTGCCACAATTTGATCACCAAAAATCACTCCCTCTCTCGCATAGGGAGTGATCTGGCAGCCTTGGACCTCAGGGAAAGATCGGAATTGAGCCGTTGAGGCGCTTCTGTTCGGTATGGATAGTATTCTTGTGCTCTCCATGTGCAGAGCTCTCTATTGCCACTCTTCTTATAATCTAAAGAAATCATATGTTGTCATGTCCCTAATACCTCGTTGGCAATATATGACTGATCAGTCAAAGGCTATGGTTAAGAGAATTGCTGTATCGGCAATACTGCTTTATTTGGTACTTTTCTTGCTCCGGCAATTACTTCCAATAGTTCTTTTAGGTTTGGTTTGCTATTGGATTTGGAAATCTGTTACTAAGTAAAATATTTCTGGCTAGATAGCGATAGCTAAGTCTTCGAGGGATTGGAGAAGTCTTTAGATGAAATTCAGCTAAAGGTGTTTTGCTACAGGATAGGATTCAAATCAGACAGAACTTATTTTACTACTGTGAAACTTATGTCTTACTATAGCCCAGCTTTGCATAAAAGATGATTGCAACTACTACTGTCGCTTGGCTTGGCGGAGCATTGATCGTTGTCTTTTCGTTTGCTTTTGTCAGGGTCCTTCAATTAAAAATTCAAGGTTGGAATAGGGAAAAAATATCTCCACTTCCATTGGAAGGTTTTTATTCAATTTCAAGTTGGGTGGGAACTCTTGTAGGATTAACACTTATGTTTACGGGGTTTTTAGAAACACTTACCTTCTCCCCAATAAATTCATTGGTTTCATCTTTGATATTAGCTTTCACAACAGGCATAGCAATGTGGGGTGTGGTTAAAGGCTTATTAAGAGAGGTTGAATCAGGAGAGATAAAAGAGATTGTTCCTGGTAAATTCTAGCCTAATGAATTAATTCTTATCAATTATTAGATTCCATTATTTCTATTTAATCTATACTTTTAAAGATATGACCTGAGCTTAGCTTTAGGCTAGGATTAAATTACCAATACTCATTCTAAGCTAGAATATAAAAATACTTTTCGGACTTGATATTTTTTTAGATAATGCATTTCTACTTACTTGATTCAAAGATTGCCCTAAGCGAGCAAATGTTTTTTTGAGGAGTTTATGGATGAGTTTGCATTGCTGCACAAGATTTGAGAATCTTCTTGATGAATTACTTGTATTTAATCGAATCGTAGCGGCGTATGCGATTGCAAAATTAAGGCTCATTAGTTAATCACTTTATATTTCTTCAGCACAGCCGCTTTTCAGGCTCCTGGCTATAGAAATTACTGCTTTTCAGGGGAATGAGTATTAAGACGGATTGTAATTTGTAGCCGTTGCTACAAAAATGCATGAACTGGGTGGATGGCTAATGCTGGCCGCTCCATTTGGCTTGCATCCTAAATCAAAAGTTGTACACGAATAGTTTTAAGAAGAAAATATCAAGTCTATATATTCCTTAACTAATATATAGACTTAGCTACGTATTTTAACTGGCTGGGATATATATTCTTGCATTATTTACCAAGATATAGTTAACATGCTCACCCTTAATCATGCCTATAGTAATATTAACTTAGGTGTTTTTATTTTGTAATGTCATTAACTTAAATGCGCATTCCTCTGTTAATTTGTCTTTCCGTAAAAGGAGGTGCAAGTCATGTCCAATAATCAAGGTAAATTGACATGTGATGAAGGAACGGATGCTATTGATGAATATTTTGAATGCGTTACAGCATGTTCTTTAGATGATGAGGGTATTGAATGTGTTACTCAATGTGTTCAAGTGCATCTCAAAGGGGAGGATTATCAGTGATTACCTCAACTCCACTTTATATAAGCCCTAAGGGAGGCTCAATCACTTGCTTTAGAGGAGATAAAGGCCGTGTATTTCGATCTTGCTCTAGAACCAAATGTGTTTATTCAGAAGATTTGCACTCGGCAAAAGTTCTTTTGGAAAATTTGGAGTTCAGGAAGACATCTATTTCTCAAAAAACAGATGAGATCCCTGCTCAACGTAAAACAACTCTTAAGTGGAATGAAGATGGTGAGTTGTCTGCAGTTGACATGGCGAGAATCCTCGATCGACTTGCCAACCCAGGTTTAACGGAGTGTGACCTTGCTTGCGATCTTTCTGGCTACTCCAAAAATTGATTAGCCTAAGCTCTATGAAACTTAGAATTTACAACAAACAAATTTAAATTTATAATCTGAGCAATAAAATATGAGAATTGTTAACATGAATTTATCTATTTAATATTAATGTATATGTAATCTAGGGATACAGGTGACCAGCTTGCCTCCCCATTGACTTGTATAACTCAACTGCACTTTTAACTCATTAATAATGTTCCAAGGAAGAATTAAAAGGTAATCAGGCGACTCTTGTCTCAATACCTCTTCACTTACAACTGGGATATGACTGCCAGGAGTATATAAACCTTGCTTATGTATGTTCCTGTCTACTATAAATTGGATTAAATCTGTGCCTTTTATGCCGCAATAATTCAACAAAGTATTTCCTTTAGCTGCTGCTCCGTATGCCGCGACTTTATGACCATTCATTTTGGCTTTTATTAAAAAATCTAATAATTCGCTTCTTATTTGATCTGCTGAAACCTGAAGTTTTCTATAACCCTTTGCTGTTTTTAAGTCAGATAGTTCTTCCTTATCAAGAATCTCTTTGACACTTTGACCTTCTATAAGCGATATGGTTTCTTTTTTTCTTGCAAAAACCCTAAGTGAACCTCCATGAGTAGGAATCTCTTCAACATCATAAATAGTTAATTTATGTGAGTTTAGAATATTCTGAACTGTAGTTAATGAAAGATAGCTAAAGTGTTCATGATATATGGTGTCAAATTGACTTTGCTTGATTAAATTTAGAAGGTGAGGAAATTCAAAGGTGATAGTTCCTTTATCTGCTATTGCGACTGAAAAGGCAGCGACAAAGTCATTTATATCAGGAACATGAGCTAGTACATTGTTGGCTAGAATTAAGTCAAACTTACCTTTTTCATTAACTAATTCTAAGGCAGTTGCCTGAGTCCAAAATTTTTCTATAGTTTCAATGCCTTTATTTCTAGCAACTTCTGCTGTCCCTGAGGATGGCTCTACCCCTAGGCACGGGATACCTTTCTCTACAAAATATTGGAGAAGATATCCATCATTAGATGCAACTTCGAGCACACTAGAATTACAGGTTAAATTCAGCCTTGAGATCATCCTGTAAACATACTCTTTGCAATGATTTAACCAGGAGGATGAAAAAGAGGAATAGTATGTGTATTTATCACCAAAGATTTCATCATGTCTTTTATATTCATCAACCTGTACTAGCCAGCATGATTCACAGACAAAAACTGAAAGCGGGAAATAGGTTTCTGGCTCATTTAGCTGATCGAATTTGATAAACGAGTTAGATGGTGGTGCATTTACTAAATCTATAAAAGGTAGTTTTACCTCTGATTTGCAAAATCGGCATTTCATTATTACGAAGATTGCCTCCCTTTCTTTAATTTCTAATTCAACATCATAAGCAATTGTCTGAAATGAATTCTTTGGTTAGGCAACTCATGGATAGAGTATTAAAAGAAATGTTGCATTCAAAAGGCATTAGCATCCTTTGCCTAGGACTAGGTAATGTTAGTCATATCAATAGATGTCCCTAGAGGGGGAGTGCTAATAAGATTTTCATTTGACTATATTCTGATCTTGCGCATACCTTGTTAAGTTGAGTTCTTATTAGGACTTCCACTTTTCAGGATGGATTGGGTGCAAGACCTCTCCTGGGCAATCTATGTGGATTTCTTCTTGTAGAGAGAAATGCATTGGCTTGAATGACTGGACGTTTGGCATGCCTTCAAAAGCATTTAAAAGAGTAAATTACAATCATTATTTGTATCAGGAGTTGAGTTTTTGAACTCAATGAAAAAAAGAGATTCATATCCTGGCCTCACAAGCCTTTGTTCTTCTTGCAGAAGATCATTTGCTTGGGTAAGTTGTAAATGCTTATTAAGCTCTTAACTAAACTAATTCCATAGTAATGCTACTAGCAAGCAATTGACCTGCTTAACTTGCTCTTATCTAGGTAAACTATAGTTGGCTCAATTCTTTGGTTGCTTTGAAGATTTTTATGCATTTCATAAATAAGGAGACTGACTAACTGTAATGAATATCTTAAAACCTCTTCTAATCATTGCGAAGAACTTTGTTCGGCCTCTGATCAACTATAAATTTTCCTTAAAAAGAGGCAGTTCAACCTTTTATATCCCAGTAATTGGAGGAATTGGAAGGGCTCATATTGATAGGTCAGAGCCTCATATGGATCTTGTATTTGACAAGCTATATGCACCGGAAATATCTCTTGTAGATGTAGGGGCTAATATTGGACAAACCCTTTTAAAATGGAAAGCAGTTGGCGGTATAAATGCTCGTTATATAGGATTTGAACCAAATTCTCTTTGTATATTTTATCTTCAGAAACTAGTAGCTTCAAATCAATTTAAGAATGTTGAATTAATGCCTTTCGCATTGGGATCAGAGACGGCCGTAAGTAAGTTAAAAATGTCTACTTATAATGGAGAAATCTCAGCTGACCCCTCTGCAAGTGTATCAAAAGAGATAAGAGATGATAGCTTTTATAATGATTACAATTATGTGCCTGTAATCAATCCAGATATTGCATTTAGAATTTGTGACCTCGAAAATAAAAAATACCTTCTTAAGATAGATGTTGAAGGCTTCGAGGAAGAGGTTTTAAAAGGTTTTACTGAAATAATCAAGAGAGATAAACCAGTGATTATTTTGGAGATATTGTCCCCTTCAATTCATTTTTCCGAAAAAGTAAATGCGCATCGAAAAAATAGAAGGTATCAGATACAGTTAATGTTAAATCATTTAGGGTATCGAATGCATAATATACTATCAAATGGAATGCTTGATGGTGACAGTAAGCCCACTTCAGACTTTATATGTTTTCACAATGATTTTAATGAGTTAAATATCGGCAAGTTTAATGTAATTGATTAATAAACTGCCTAAGCTTATTTTGAAAGGATAGAATTTCAGAGTGCATACAATTAGAAATATTGTAATGGACAGACTTCTGAGAAACTTTCCACGTTTGATAGCTTTTATTTGCACCAAAGTTTTGCCAATGCTAAGAGGATCTCATGATATTTGTGATTAAAACCTAATAAGGGCTAACTTTTCTTGTTTTCTTGACACCTGAGGCGACATTAGTTTAGAGAATCTAATTACCAATGTTCATTTTAATAAGGCAAATATTTCTATGAATACTAATGAGGGTCATTCCTGCATTTTTATTAGTTGGAATAGCTTGCTTTAAGAACTACTTGATCAAATTTTCTGTGGTGGGGGATGAATTTGCCTTTGGAGCAAGTTTCCCATGGTGGGGCTTCCTTTCTGTACCTTTTAGCCATAGCGGATTTGTCACCTTCTTTCTAATGCTTTGATTTTTATTCCTGCTAGCTGTTTGTTTTTGAGTAAATGTGTTCGAGATCACATAGCAATATGGATTTCCGCGTTGCTTCTAGAAATTCCAATATTGTGTGTTTTTTTGCCAAATGCAATTCACGGTCTTTCTGTAGTCGTTATGGGTCCTTGGTTATTTAGTTTTGATTGGTTGCCTAGAGAAAAGTTTGCTTGCAATTTTTCTTTCTTTTGAATATGTCTGTATATTCGAAAGTAGTTTGTTTGAACTAATTCCAACCTTGTTTCTTGCAGGAGTTGGTTGGGTTGCTCATTGCAGCGGGGTCTTAGGTGGACTTTTGGCGACCTTGGCTTTCTACAAGGAGGATTGAGAACTTTGTATAGTTATTTGATTAAGGTCGGGAGATCAGGTTCTGTGCCCTTTCATCCACTTACTAGTCAGCTAGCAAATATTAATTTGTGAAAAAGACTTACAGAAAGGAGTACTGCTTGTATCTGGCAAGCACACAACTACTGCCATGATCGTTAATGAGGTCTAAGAGCATTTGCTCTTAGATATTGAGAATTGGCTTAGAAAAATAGCTCCTCAATCTATTGGATATAAGCATGATGACCTGGCACTTCGTGAATCATTCCAGAAGATGAGCCTCGCAATGCCTATGCACATTTACAAGCCCTGCTATTGGCAACTCGGTTTCTGTTCCTTTGAAAAAGGGAAGGCTAATGCTTGGCCAATATCAAGAAATTATCCTTGTTGAGTTAGATGGACCTAGAGAAAGAAGTGTTATTGCGACTCTTTTAACTGAATGTGTTTGAATGGAATTGTTCGACCTTTTTTGCAACATTTGATTGATTGGACCGCATGGATAGGTACCTTGGATTGAATTTACTTGCCCTTAATGAGCAAATCTCGTAGAGAAGAAGTTCATCACGTCCTTTCTCACATCAGAATTGAACTAAGAGAGATGGATGTTTATATGAGAAAAGAAAAGATTCTTCCTGAACCTGGGGAGGTTAAAGCCCTATTAACTCAAATGGACGCTCTTTTAGATGTGGTTAATGGTGTTAAGAAAAAACCAGCGCCTATTTTTAATGACTGATTTCGTTAAGAGCGTCTTTTTTTAGCTTTTGAGAATTAACGGGAGTTTGCCCTTTAATACCACTAGCTAGCACTTGAAGAGCTTGGACAGATTAAAAGGAGTTTGTTTTGCCTCTTTGTAAAGACATCCCAGCAGATGAACCATGCAATGCCTATGAACATCTAACCGCTCCCTCTTGAATGTAACTCTGTGACTGTTCAGAGATTTTTGGGCTGCGAGGGGCTTGGCAATTAGCAAGACGTTTTTCTTGTTGAACTAGTTGGGACTCCGGCTATATAGAGTGATTGCCAGGCTATTGAAGCCGTGAGAATAATATAAATATTGTCTTTTTCTTATTTATCAGTTAGTCTAAAAAAGTCTATTAATTATTTATCATGCTCACGGGTAAGGATTTATTGGCCAAAGTGAAGGACTTGGGTGATGTTTCAAAGTCTGATCTTGTTAAGGCCTGTGGATATGTATCCACAAAAAAGGGAGGCGGAGAACGTCTTAATTTCACAGCTTTTTACGAAGCTCTGCTTGAAGCTAAAGGCGTAAATCTTGCTTCTGACAGTTCAGGTGGTGTTGGCAAAGGTGGCAGAAAACTTAGTTATGTCGCCACTGTTCAAGGCAACGGCAATCTCTTGATTGGTAAGGCCTACACAGCTCTTTTAGATCTAAAGCCTGGAGACAACTTTGAAATTAAGATGGGCCGCAAAGGATTCCGTCTAGTGCCAGAAGGCGAAGATTAAAGGAGGGCTCTAAACCAGCATTTTCTTTAAATGGGTTAATAGTTGGTTAGACCGATTCATTTTTAGCCAGTGAGTTTTTGACTTGCTGGCTATTTTTTTTGAAAAGGTCTCCTGTTATTAGGCTGTCCTATGCTTGCTCATCATTGCCAGTTAGTAGATCATTGGTTCTATGCAATGACCTAACTGTATTTTCGATAGTCAGTTGAGCCCACGATTGGTTTAACTGATGTGGATTAATTATGTATGGCTCATTTAGCCTGAAATGCCTTTGTGTCTAAAAAGGCATTCTAGATATTTAGAACCTGGCAGGTAAAAATTGTTGTGGGATTGGTTTGGACCCAAAGTGTTTTCCATCTGTCATTTCCTCTGCCTTTAAAAAACTTGACTCAAATCTGTTTTTTTCTTGGTTCTGAAAACAATAGAGATCTATTTAATATCCGCTGTAATTGGCTAGGAATGATTTGAGTCGCTCTCAATTAAATTTCAATCTTTCGTAAGAGCTCTTGAATTTCTCAAGAGTTAAGCACCCTAATCTCGCTTGACTCTTATCTCATTTGCTACTCAACATCTTTCTAAAACCCGTTCAGGTCGCCAAGTAGAGAACCTTATGTCGAGGGGTTTGAAATTGGAAGAGTATTTAACGACTAAATGTGGAGAGATCTTCGGCTTGCCAAGCCAACAAACATATGGTCAAAGATACTTTGCTTAGTCAAGCTACTTATGAAGGAGCCTAGAATTATTCATAGGTGGCTAAGTATGGATTTGGAAAATAATTTTTAGCTAAAGGGCTGCCCATCAATCAGAATATCGCCGCGGTCCATTTTTGAGAAAAGCATGATCTGTACCTTGAGCTAATTAGTCAACTACCGCTTGGTCGACATGTTTTGAAAGGAGATCAAATTCGTCAGGCGTATAAGCCAATTAGTAATTCTTCTTTAACAAAATCTCTCCAGTACCGGCCTCGAGAAAATCTCTTTACGTTTGGAGGTATTTGTAGGTGCAATTGCAAGTTAAATTATTTTTGTTAATCCACTTTGATATCAGGCTTGGTTTTTGCTAAAAGAAGCATTCAATTAAATTAAAGCATGAGATCTAGTCAACCTAGACACGCTAATTATTTATTGATTTGACTAGATTCTCTATGCCTGGAATAAGGGAGCTGCGTGATGAAAGAAGAGAATGATGATTCTAGAGATGGCCAAATCAGCAGTACTCTTTCACAAGAAGAGGTGCTTGAGTTGAAGAAGATTGCAGGGGTGTAGTAATGACTATTGATGAGTTGTTTAACCTCTTTATGGAAAGAGTTTTCAAGGCAAGCAATTTTGATTGCCCATTGATGATGCGCGCTACTCCTAGATCCAAGTGAAAGGAGTCGATTTAATCAATTAGGAGACCTAGCTTTTCTTGTCGGTAAAGTCAAGAGAGATTTTGGATCTCTTTCTTTTCAGTTGAACTCTATCGATCGCGTTCTTTAATTAATCAAGTCTTAACAGCACAGCTTTGATTTGAAGTTAGACCTTTGAGCTATTTCGTACTAAATACTCACTCTCGGCAAGTATTTTGATTTGTGGTTGTGTAGTCTCCTCAACACTCTTTCATGAGATCTCCAGATTTTCGAACTTCTACCGAAGTCATATTTCTTGAACTTGATCTTGTCTACTAATAAGTACGACTGCTCAAAGGAGTGATCTTTTAATGTTTGAGCAAATTTTGATTAGCGCCCTGATCGGAGCCCAGAAAATCGTTTTTAGCCTGTCTTGATTATTTTTGTTTACTATTAGTTAGTAGATTTTTGCTAGAAGCTAAGTGGTTAAGCAGGTTTGGCAATCAAAGGATGGGGCGCTTTTCGATACTGAAGATGATTGTCTTCGGCATGAAAGAGCTAGTTCCTTTTTGGCTGAAATTCAGTCCAGTGACCAATATCGAAGGAATGAGGAGCGTTGGGAACTTCAAGAGAATTTCAGTAGATCTTTTCTTGAAGGGTTTCAACGTGTTGAAGATTTTTGGAATTATGCAGAAAGCTTTAGGGTATTGAGCGATATTTTGGATGGGAAACGTCCTGATCTTCCAAAAGAGATCCAAGCTAAATCTCAAAGGAATAAGAAGCTTTTGCCTGCTTCCAAAAGGCGTACAGCCAAGTAGGCATTCCCTGTGACTTTTGAGTAATTACACATGAGATATGAACTGCCTTTTAACCTAGCCAAAGCCTTTGGAGGAGTAAAACCATGATTCGATTTACAAGTTTTTAGTCTTGAGCTTCTAATGGAGGCGCCACTTTTTTGCTTAAAGTCTCGTATAACTTCTAAATTAAGAAGATGAGAGACTTGAATCAAGAAGATAATTTACATTGCTATTAGGTTGAATCATTTAGGTTGTGAATGCAGTCACTTTCATCATTAGGTATTAGAAATACTCATAGTCTAAGTACTATGCAATTATTAATTTATTAAAAAATTAACTTTCTTGGGACACCTTTAAAAAAGAGAGTAACTCGCCTTGCTACAAGAAGGAAAGGGAATAAAAAGTTGGCGCGTTGATTGGATGAAAAAGTAACTGAAAGTATTTGCATGAGAGAATTTGATGGGTTTTTTATTTGAGAGCAAATCCACTGAATAGCTTTTGCTCCATGCAAAATCTCATCATCTTTCAGCAATAGAGCACCTTTAGTATCGATGTCATATCCAGTGGGTAATTCAGGAGGATTCTCTCTGGCATTTTTAACTTGGATATTAGGAAGGTTGCTTTTTAGCTCTAATAGTTCTGCAAATTGATTGCAGAATGGACATTGCCCATCATAAATAAAAATAATTTTGGATTCCATTGAAATCAAATAGGAGAATTGAATTAGGGAATGCTTAACAAAAAATGCATTTCTTTTAGATCAATATATTAGATGACCCCATCAGCTTTTTGCGTGCAGAGAAGGTGCCTTGTCTGGAGACTTTTTCGATTTAAGCAAGCGACGTATAGAGAAAGATTGATCTGGCAAACTTTTTGATAATTAGAGCTTCCTATGCTAAGTGGATTTATAAATATCGAAAAGGATTAATTGGTTCTTTCTTTATGGTAAAAATACATCTAAGTCGTTATTTGAAATAAGTTCACCTTCAGCTATACATTTCTTTCTTAAGCTAGGGATCTAGATTCAAATAGATTATATTATTTTTAGGATTGATAGTTGAATGATATTGCCCTTAGCTAAGCTAGAAAGAAATTGTTCTGCAATTAATTAGACTTTATTTTTGGCTTACATAGCATTTAATGCTTGCTCAAAGTCATTTTTTATATCATCAATATGCTCAATCCCAACTGATACCCTTACCATGGTTTGGGTAACTCCTGCAGACTCTTGTTCTTCTGTAGAATGTTGTTGATGCGTAGTAGAAGCTGGGTGAATAACTAATGTTTTGGCATCACCAACATTTGCCAAATGACTGGATAGTTTTAAGTTGTTAATAAAGTCCACAGCATCATCAAACCCACCCTTTAGTGAGAACATCAACATACAGCCCATTCCTCTCTCTGTCATATATCTCTTGGCTCTTTCATGGTATGGGTCGGAAGATAAGCCTGGGTAGCTGACGCTTTCAACTTTAGGGTGCTTATTTAACCAAAGGGCTAAATCCATTGCATTGGAAGCATGCCTTTCAATTCTTAAACTTAATGTTTCTAGCCCTTGTAGCAGTAGAAATGAGTTGAAGGGGCTCAAGGCAGGGCCCCAGTCCCTAAGGTTTTCAATTCGTGCTCTTAACGCAAAAGCTATATTTTTGTCTTTTGGTACTCCGAGCATTGAACAAATTTCACTGTTAAATCCAAAAGCGTCCCAATGAACGAGACCGTGATAGGCCTCACTGGGCTCACTCATTAATGGGAATTTTCCATTCCCCCAATTAAAAGTTCCTGCATCAACAATTACTCCACCTAATGTCGTTCCATGGCCACCAATCCACTTAGTTGCACTTTCAACTACAACATCAGCACCATGTTCTATCGGGCGCAATAACGCACCAGCGGCCCCCAGTGTATTGTCAACAATTAAGGGGATATCTTTTTCCTTAGCCAATGCTGAAAGTCCCACAAAGTCAGGGATATTGAAACGAGGATTGCCAATTGATTCGATATAAATAGCTTTTGTTTTTGAATCAATTTGAGATTCAAAGCTTTCAATTTCGTCACCCTCAGCAAATTTGACATTAATTCCTAAACGAGGGAACTGGACTTTGAACTGATTATATGTACCACCATAAAGAAAAGATGTGGAGATGAAATTATCGCCCGCCTGCATGCAATTACTAATTGCGATGAATTGTGCAGACTGCCCAGAAGCAGTTGCTAGAGCAGCAACTCCTCCTTCAAGTGCAGCGACACGCTTTTCAAAAACGTCAGTCGTTGGATTCATAAGACGGGTATAAATGTTCCCAAATTCTTTTAAGCCAAATAAATTTGCACCATGCTCTGCATCATTAAAGACATATGAACTGGTTTGATATATAGGTACTGCTCTTGAGTTAGTTGTTGGGTCAGGTACTTGACCTGCATGTAACTGAAGAGTTTCGAATTGATGAGTCATCAACAATCACTTCTATGGATTTGACTCCTTTCTAGCCAGCATTGATCATGTCAGCATCCTTATTGCCGAATTGCTGGCATTCATGCCTTTCTTGTTCAGACAAGGAAGGTTTTGTGAAAGATGATTAGTTTAGGATTTTTTATCGTTCAAATTTTGTTGAATATTTCGCCTGCGATTCTTAGTGCGATCAAGATTTAGTTAGAAAAGGCTGTTTTATCTATTGATCAACTTTTAAAAAGGTTCTTTCTAGAATTTTGTCTGATTCTGGTAGAGATAAGGTTAGAATATCTGTCCAAAAATGCGGATAAGGGTATAGACGAATTGATCGGAGAGATCCCTAGCTCATGATGAATAGAAATTGATGACAATGGTTCTTAGCTATACAATAAGGACTAAGGTATTACCGAAGGCTTTTAGACAAATCTCTCAAGATCATAGAATCTCACTTCAATAGGTTTGGGAGAGATTTCAGGAGGTTAATTTTATAGCTTAAAAGCTCACTAAATGACTCTAAATTATAGAGGAAATTTTCAAAGTAAATAAAATTCTTACAGCTTAAGAAGCGGCTAGATATTGAGTAATTTGGTGATTTGGATTGTTACTCGGTGGTGAAAGCAATTTAAGACTCTCGCTTCCCGGCATTGGGAATAGTCTACTAAAAACTTAGACTTGGTTAATCTTTATTTGTTCGAAGGTGAAACTAATTAGTCCATTCCTTTGAAATATTTTGTGCTTAGCGCATTTTACATTTTGAAAACAATTACCCCTAGGAATTAGTACTCATTGCTAAATGCATTTGTCGGGAAATGCTGAAAATATCAATTATCAAATATCAAAAAGATGTTAGAAAGATTTTCTCGTATAAATAAAGTAGCTAGGACTTGAGAGGTTGAGTTTTGATCAATGAAGGAATCCCAAGCCCGCAAAACATGGGTCAAGTCTCTTTATAAGGCTCTTTCAAGTTTTGGCACACTCTTAAATTACCGATTGCCAGGCCAGCTTTGAGTCATCCCTGAGCAAAGTGACTTAAGCGAAAAGGTTTATTGTGGCTAGCACTGTGAAGATCCAAGCTGCAGCTTTCTTTTGCTGTTGCCCAGCTTGAAAAAGTGGCTTGAAAGGATTTAGTTCCATGAGTTAGGCATAAATGCTCATCACACTTTAGACGCTGACCTGGCCAATCGCTTAAGATTTTCTACGGATTTTGATTAGGAAAAGTTATGAAGAGGTTTAGTCAATCTTTTTAATAGGCCTATGCTGAGCCTCTGTTTCTCCCCCTTGTATCGCAGCTTTGGAATATTTTCGCTGCAGGGACTTAACTTTTTGCATGCCTAAGAATTGTCAATTCTCCTGAAATTCGTTACTAAACCCTTTAATGGAAAAAATAATTCTATTTTTATGACTAAATCTCACGGCTTAGGTTGAACTCAACGTTAAAAACATTTCTCATGACCCTGGTTTATGTTGTAACCCTTAGGTCTTGTTGGCTTCTTGTCGATCGATTAAGTGCTCATTGTTTGTTTGATTTTTTAGCTTTTTTTTACCTAGGGTTGCCTGCATTTGGATTAAACAACTTGTTTCGGCAGTAGATAGTGTTAAAGCCTTATGGCAAAATCAAGAGAGATTAAACGCTTTTATAGTCGTAAAAGAATTGGCAAAGTCAAAATTAAACTGGGACCCTGTATTCCTCACGAAGTGCCTTTCAGGCTTTGCATTGTTCCTTGGGATTTTGAACACCTTTGTTCAATTTGCAATATTTAAATTTGGTCTAAGTAAAGGATGGTTCTTGCTATTCAATATGGATAAAGAGATAAATATCCCTACTCTGTACTCTGTTCTTCTTTTGTTGACCTGCGCTTACCTGGCTAGATTCATTGGAAAAATACAAACGAAAATAAGCAAGCCTATAGCACGTAAATGGATTTCCTTGCAGTGGATTTTTATTTTCCTAGCGTTGGACGAAGCCCTGCAGATCCACGAGCTCTTGATAATTCCTGACTTAGAGCCTTTTCTTCCACCTCTGCTGAGGGTATTTTGGATTATTCCTTATACAATTTTTGTAATATTTTTGCTTGGCTATTTTAAATCTTTGATGCTAAATCTTCCCAATAGAATAAGATATTTGACTCTCTTTTCAGGATTTATTTATATCTCAGGTGCGTTAGGAGTTGAGGCATTTGGAAACTTTCTAGTCCATACTGAGGCTATTCGCTTGAATAGTGTTATTTATGGGCTGATTACTACCATGGAAGAAGCCATGGAAATGTTCGGCTTGGTTATATTCATTTATACGCTTTTGCATTATATCGTTGACTATCAGAAGCAAAAAGTGAAAATAAACCTTCGTATCACCTCTCGTAGATGTGTTGATAATTGAATTAGGGAACCTTTGTTAAATTGGCTAAACCTTCTCTGTGTTAATTTGCCAGCTCATTTACTTGCTTTTTTGTTCAAAAAGCATTTATGAGGAATTTGGTTGTCTTGTTGGGCCAGTTGTTAATTCGGTTCTTAAGACTCGCACTTGGAAAAAACATTGATTAACGTCTCTTGACCTGTGAGTACAAGGTTCAAATGGCTCAACGAATTTCCGTTGCCTTTAATAAAATCCCAGCTTCTATAAGGGATTTGTTGGAGTTTGCTTTTTTCTGTATAGCTGGCCTCACGGCCGGATCTTTAGGGTTGATCTAATCGATGGGTGAAGGGATTGTTTCTTAGTCTTTGTCCTTTAAAAAATTAATCTTTATTGGATGTGCTTAATTCTCTAAAACTATAAACCTTATTTGAATTTTTTTGTTAATAAAGTGATATTTTCAAAAATCTAATCCTTGGAATAACTCCTTATGAACTACAAATG
Organism: Prochlorococcus sp. AG-363-A16; assembly: GCA_003280345.1. Lineage (GTDB taxonomy): Bacteria > Cyanobacteriota > Cyanobacteriia > PCC-6307 > Cyanobiaceae > AG-363-A16. Next base: position 30,175 of record QCFB01000007.1, on the reverse strand, counting down.
TATGGTATTGAGTTGTCCCTGCCTCTGGAGTTAACCTTTCTCCATCACTGTTCCAAGCAGTGCTGCAAATGAGATTACCGTCCCAGTGCACACCATATTCGCTATGAATCTCAGACCATTTGCGCACAGCTTCAAAATGCTCTGGCATATGATCACCGATTTTTCGGCATATTTCGCAAAGTATGGATAATGCTGGAGGAGTTGATCTAAGTTTTAGAGACTGACTTAGTGTGACTTGATTGAAAACACCTATAAATCTTATAAGTTCGACCATCTCTTGCTCTTTGTTAGAAAGTGAAGCCTTGGCAATTGCTTTGTTAAATGCTTCTGTTGGTGTACGAGGTCTCTGATTCATAACATCATCGAGAAAACGCTATAAATAATAAATAGAAAATAATAGATTAGATAAAATGATCTTAGATTTTTGGGAAGATCAACATTCATTAGCCTTATTAAGGCTGTCTAACTCAAAGACATATTTAATAGATATATCAATTCTCTCATTGATTTTCGTTGAGGCTTCGCCTTCTCAATTAGTAGCTTTTGATCACTTTGTGCTTGTGCATCGAGTGCCCTCTGTGGACATGGCGAGTGCTCTGTAATTCTTGGACATCAGTAAGTTTTTTGAGCGACTGTGACCCGCAAATAGCACTCAATGCAATCACAACTAATGAAGCTGTACTTATGACTTGAAGAACAATTGGTAGATGTGCATTGACTCTGTCTCGAATTGTAGCCATGTCTTGAAATAGATAATGCCTTATCCCTTTTTAGCCTGTATGCGACCACTTAGCATTTTTCCTGAAAAAAAAGTTGCAAGTCAAATTCTTAGCTATTGACCTTTCTCTACCTGAGTAAAATTTTATAGGAATTAAAAGCTCAGCTTGAATCTTTAAAGAAAGCTAGCTTTTTCCAGAAAAACTAAAATTTAGAAGAAGGTTATGGGAAAATTTTAAAATCGATAGCTAGGTCTTTGCAACTTGGAAGAAAAATTGATGGATATTCATCATGCAATAAGAACTCGGAGAACTATCCACTCCTTTAATGCAGACAAGGTTCCTGAGGAATTTCTAGAAAGAGCTATTGAGGCTGCTAATTATGCACCATGCCATCGCCTTACTTTCCCTTGGCGATTTACTAAGGTTAACCGTTACAAAAGAGAAGTACTTGTTGAGTTAGCACTAGATATTAAATTTGCTGGGCGCAATATAGATCAAGCTAGCAAAAGTTTAATTATCAAAAAGATGTTAAACCCATCTCACATGCTAGTAGCAAGTCAGGTCTTAACAAATGATCTCAAACAAAAGATGGAAGATTATGCTGCTTGTGCGTGTGCAATTCAAAACCTATCACTTTCACTTGTCTCTGATGGTGTAGGCAGTAAATGGTCGACTGGGAAGATGATTTCAGATAAAAGAACCTACGAAGTTGTTGGCATTAATCAAATTGCTGAAGAGATCATTGGTTTTATATGGATTGGCTATGGTGAAATACCTCCTAAAATAGATAGGCCAAGAATAAGTTCTATCTTTAGAAGTTGACTGTGAAACTATACACAAGCTAACAAAATATTTAGACAATATGGCAATACCCTTGGAAACTCCTTGTTTTTAATAAGTTAGATCTATATTCATGAAAAACCCCCTTACTTGAAGTATTTCTGACCACAGAAATTAGCAGAATCTAAATCACCCTTTCCTTTGTCAACTATCAACTCTAATGTACAATTACACCAGTTCTCGACTTCAACAGCTGGCACACCGACTAAAAGAGGAGAACGCTTTGCCCCAAGAATACACTCTTTAAGTAGATCCTTTGGATATGAGTATGCAATTGGCTGGAAAATAAAAAAAACTAATAAGAATATGGCTAGAATTTTCATTTTTGGAAAAAGTGTTCGTAAATAATATGATCTTGATAGCATATATTATGGCCCTTATGAATTGCTCTTGCTTCAACCAATTAGGTGATGGTTTGTTGTTAGCCTAAAAAGTTGTTTTGAGAATTTCTTTTCTCCAAGATCGCAATCTGGCCATATAGGTTCATCAAATGTTTCTTGCGATGCTGACAGAATTAGTAATTGAATATGCGCATTACTCGCACTTTGCCTTTTTAATGCCTATAACTAAACGACAATTGTTTCTCTAAAGAGGAGATGCTTCGCAAAGAGGAAAAAAAGGCGTTGACTCGCCTGCTAGTTCTTTCAATAGGTTGGGGCTTGGGGCTTGATCGTTTTTATGAAGGGAGAACCCGAGATGGTTTCCTTGCTCTTCTTGGGTGGGGAATCATCTTTGGGAGCTTAATGTTCCTTTCTCCTTGTCATGGTTATGATTATGTAGAGGGAGGGAAAGACATGGCTGAGATGAGCCTCAACCCTTTGATTATTGCTCCGCTTGGACTTGGCATTTACGGAGCTGTGATGGTGGTTAGAAAGGGGTTCCGCCTTTTGCGTCAATTTGAGACAGCTGAGAATTAAAAGTGGTCGGAAGAAAGAGATGGCCTATCTTTTTCTTCCAATGACTATGGCTATATTTAATTAAAAAATCAAAGCAAGGAAGCTTTTTGCGAAATGCAAAGGCAAGGTTATTTTGAATTTATTTTCTGAGATTATCTTTTAATGATAATTACTCCTAACGGACTAGTCTTTTTTTAAAATAGAATTAGATAGTGTTCTAATAAGCGTTGTTTTATTACTTGTAGAAAGCTCAATATGAAATTCCCCAGAGCTTTTACATTATTATGTAATTTATGTTAATTAATAATGGCCGGAGAGCCCTTTTTACAAATATCTGGTAAAAAATAATTTATAAGATGACAGATCTTTCAGGTGCTTTTAGATAAACTAAACTCTGCTAAGTATTTCAGATAGCCTTAAGACTTCTATGAAGAGAATTGCACTAAGAGAAGTCATGACGATAATCACAACACCACCAGTCTTAAGAAGTTTTTGATTGGTATCCATTTGGCAAGCTTGAATAGAAGATGGAGTGGCTCCAAATGGCAATAAAGTAATGCCTATTATTATTAGTGCGACTATGCCAACAAATATTTGAACCATTGCAAAGTCGGTAGAAATACCATTTGCAGAAAGAGTTAACTGGTCTAAAGCCTCAACTATTCGAGTCAAAGGACTGATTGCATCACTGACTAGCTGATATCCGCTTCCGTCTTGAAGCAGTTGATCTAGGGTTTTAAGTTCAGTTGTCATTCCCAATATCCAAATCTAATTGAGCATAATTTGATATAAACATGGTGCTTTAAAGATTAATCACTAGTTGCACTCTTTCCTTCATCTGCCCTTCGCTCTGAGATTTGGCAGTGGCTTGCATTCAACGCTTGGGTACATCAAGGCACTCTCCGTTAGGAGCGTTTTAAGTGATGCCAGGACTTCTCAGCGAAAAAATTGCGCTTGCCCAATGTTTTGGTCCCCATTCCTTATGACTTCGTGAAACTTCTTGTTTGGGGCACTTGCTTCGCATCAATCCCTGAATGTTCCATTTTGCAAAAAGCTTTTATGGTGCAGGAGTGTGGTTAATTGAGCAATTCGATTTACAGATTTAGCTGCAATCAACTTGCTTAAAGGTTTCGTTAGGTCTTAGATGCACATCAATTAGATCATTCCTTAGCTTTGCGCAGCTTCATGCTTTACGAATATTGCCATCTTCTTTGCTAGGCAGTCCTTCTAAGAAGATTTCATTTAGCCTCTCTGAGAGGTGTTTCATCTCCCTGCGGATCTACTTTAAAAGGCTTATAAATGCTAATTAAGACTTGTTAGACATCGGTAGCCTTTTGGTACCATTTAATCCAAGAATTGCTTATATCAACAAAACCATTGGATACCGAAACTGTTAAACCTACAAACGATTCAGTAAATCATTCAAAGACTTTTTCAAAGCTATTTGCTTTTGGAGTAGCGCCACGTGCAATTATTGCTATTGGCTTTTTACCTATGGGAGTAGTAGCAGTTGGGTTCGTTTCTATGGGATTAATTGCCGTTGGATTTGTTGGGATGGGAATAGTGAATGTATGCATTGTTGGGATGGGTCTCATCGTGGTGGGCCTCAAAGTCATGGGACTTAGTTGAAAACTTTTGTTTGAAGCCTGCAAGAAATTAAATTTTTGATTATATGTAGGAAGAGAACTATTCTAGACAGATGCTATTAAAGGAAAGGACTTTGATTAAAAAACTCAACTTGCTACGTTTTTAAATATGCCCGAAGTTTAGTCGAGAGATAGCTATAAACCAAACGAAATTTTCCTATTTAAATGGTCGCAATAGCTAAAAAGATATGTTGAACCTTTTTTATGTCCCCAGATTGCTTGGCTAGAATTATCTAGTGAAACTATTAGTACTCAATCGGTTTGTATAGGGATTTTATATTGTTTGCCACTGTAGAAACCTGAATAGTGTAAACATCAATATTGAGAGAAATGAATGATTAATCGTTAGACTATAATTGTGCGCCCTAAGAGGAAAGGAATGACTTTAATTTATCAATTACGCCACTAGATTCTTCTGAAGTAGAGCTTTTCCCTTTGTTGACCTGAATTGATTTTAATTTTTTTTTTCTTCTAGCTCCGCTTCTAATCTATTTGCTTGCAATTGTAGTGCTTTTTCGAATTCGATTTGAGCCTCTTCATCCCTTTGGGTTGAGGGAGAGCTTTCTTGAAGGCTCAATTCCTCTGATGCTTGAGTCAAGACCTCAGATTCATTGATTAAAAGTGAATTTTCCTTTTGTGGCAAAGCCTCATTCTCAGAAGCTCGATGATTGGTAGCAATGCTTTGGGAGCTAATTCCAGTCTTCGGGGGATTTGATGGGGGTGCGGCAGGAGGCTTTTGTACCTCACCCTCGACCTGTTTAGGGGCTTCTACCTTTAATTGGAGAGAAGGTTTCTCGACATAATCCTTTGCCTGGGGAGTTGGTTTTGTATTGGATCTAGAAGCCTCAGCCGCACCCTTAGGTTCGCCCCTCCGTTCGAATAGCTTGAATTGATAGCTCAATGCAAAGAAAGCGGCAAGAAGAGAAAAGGCAAAGATCTCTGCCCAGCCTCCAGAGATAGGGCTTGCCGTTGCTAATCCTTTAGCAGTGAAAGTCAAGGCTTCGAGGTAAGTCATGTATCCAATTTCTCATGGATTTAAGTCAAACTTATTAAATAGCTAAGATTATGAAATGGCAATGAAAGTATTGCTCAGTTACTTTTATAGCTAAATGCATTGCGTAAATAAAAATTAACTTGATGGCGCAAGAGGGTTCTCTTAGGCAATTGGCAAACAGAGCATGATTAGTAGGGAACTCAAAAATCTCCCAAAGGCAATGATGTAGTTATAAAGACTCTTTTTAAGAGATCGCTTAATTAGCGTCTGCGACTTCTTCTTCTCTGCTGAAGCTTCCGTTTGTATTTTTCTACAGGTGTTTCGTGGTGACGGATCCTCTTCAGGTCTGAAAAAATACCTGCCTTTGAGACCTGACGTTTAAATCGACGAAGTGCCGATTCAATTCCCTCGTTTTCTCCAACAGTGACTTGAGTCAAAATTTAAACCCGTAATTACAAGAACTTACATCGTTAACGGTTTAGATCAGAGTTGCTCTTGTAGTTGTGCTACTTAATTGCCAAAGCAAGATTCCACGAAAACTTGCTGCGAGAAGAGATATGACCGCCAAAGCGGCGCATAAAGGACAGTGAGGGAATCCCATTTATTAACTAAAGATTTTCAGTTTGTTCATAAACCTAGTTAATTGGTTGTGGCACCCGCTAGCAATTCATTTAAGGCTTAATAGTTGACAGTTCACCAAAAGCTTTAATGCTTAAAACAAATTCATTTGTTGAATGCCTGTCATAGGTTTATAACTTCCTTCGATTGCCCACCCTTTAGAACTCCAGCTTCCCATTAAGGGTTCTAATGCTTTTAGGTCATGACCGTTGACGTTTGCTATCCATGCATCTTCATTGCCTTCTGGAATTATTACAGGCATTCGATTGTGCAGTGTTTTGAGTAGGTCATTTGGTTTGGTTGTGATTACACAGCAACTCTGAATTTCACTGCCATCTGCCCCTAGCCATTTGTTCCAAATTCCGCCCATCCAAAAGGCTTTAGCGTCTTCCCTACGAATTAAGTGATTTTTTTCATAGAAACCACTTGCTGGAATAAGACATCTTCTATGTTGCCACCCTCCTCTAAAAGAGGGCTTGGTAGAAATAGTTTCTGCTCGAGCATTGAATGGTCTTGGTCCTTTCAATGGATCTTTACTCCAGTCGGGGAGAAGGCCCCACAACATGAAGGATGCGCTTCTGATGCCATTTTCTTCTTTAAGAACCAGCACAGGATCACTTGGCCTTATTAGATGTTGTTTCTCATAGTGCTCAGTAAAACCTTGAGGGAAATTTCCCTTCAATGCCGATGGAAGTCTTGCAAGATCAGTTGTTAATGCGTAGCGACTACACATTTAGTATTCACTGTCTGAGATACACATACCTAAGCATTTGATGCCATTTGTTGGTGTTCGATTGCAATGGATGCAGCGAGTTTCTTCTTGCTCTATGGAATTGAGTGTGACGTCATCTTGCCCAAGTGTTTCTTCATGGCTTGTTTCTAAATAGCCAAGATCTTTGTCGCTTTGTTCGCTTTGGGCAATAGGCCTCGTCATGATTATCTATGTGGTTGTTCTGGTAATAGGCCCATTCGTTGTCGCTTCTTATGATGAGATTCTTTGTGGTTGTGTCACAACCTGCATTGAATTTTAATTCTGTGGCTGAGGCGGTTTAGCTTTTGATGAAGAATGCTGTTTATTTAATGCTCAAGAGGGGATTGAATCAAGCTTTTTCTAAATTGAAGGTAATATAATCTTTGTTTTGTTCCCATCTGCTGAAAGTGCGAATCAACTTGATTTGCCTCCTGCTGTATCAGATCTAACTAAGAATTTTTCAAATACAATTTGCTTAGAGATATCAAGTGGTCTTAGTGTAGAAAATGCAGCGCAAATAACTTCTCGTAAAACTCTCAAGAGTTTGATATTCTCAGATTCCTTGAAACAAATTCTGTCTTTTTCAAAAGTGGATTTAACCTCATATCTTACTAAAGAGATATTCAATAATTGTGCCAACGAAATATTTATTTCAGTGAAAGAGCTTAATCAATTTCTCCTTGACTTAGCAAATAGAGGATCAGACGAAAGAACTCCTAAGCCCTTTAAATCATTTGGCATAGGCTAATAATGATTTAAAGGCAAATTTAATGTTTGAAATTTTTTATATGAAAAAATCAAGCGGGAATGGGCCAAGTGTTTCTGCTGTCTTTTCCGTTTCATCATGTTGACAACTTATAAGCACTCCTTCACCTAGGCCGTATTCAATTCGGATGATGACTTCATCACTTTTTTGATTTGCTTTAAGGAATACAGGACCTTTTCCTTTTGGAATACTCATTAATTTCATTGCAGACCATGTAAAACGATTCTCAACCTGCCTTAATACAGAAATAGCCCGTTTTTCCGAGTCAGCCATTATTCCAACGGTGAACCAGTCTGCCTGACTCATACAAGTTAACAGCTCTTCAAAAAGTTCTTCGGCTTCATTTGAGTTTAGAGAAGGAGCAGTACGAAGCTTCTCGAGGTCTTTTAAGGATTTGATAGCAGATTTTGTCATTAAATTGGATAAATAAGAGTAACTACCAAGATGGTGGATTTCTTAACCTGAGAAATAAACGATTAAAGGTTTATTCTAACTTATAAGAAATTTGAAATAAATCCTCCTTTGATTAGCATTCTTATAGGTCTTTAGAAGTTCATTCAAAGGCCCTTCTGCTCACTTTTGAGTTGACAAGAACGCTATATCTGTTGAGATGACGGTATTCGTTACCTTGAATACCAATGACAGTAGATAACTCTGCTTTCGATGATTTTGTAGATGATTGCTTTATTGCAGATGACCCTCTTTGCAATAAGAGCAGGGAAAAGTCAATAGAACTTGTTGCATTGCCTTCTATATCTCAGTTAATTGCTCCAGACAGTGATTTAGATTCCATCGTTGCTTAACAGAAAGAGTTATGCTTATTTAAGCCTCAATGTGAATTAACATTTGGAACCTATTTTGATAAAATCATTAACATATCTCTTTTTTTTTGGAATAATAGTTTTCCTTGCGTAAAGCAGCTTTAGTTGCAATGACCAGACTTTCTTTCTTTAGATATTGCAAGGAAAGTTTAACCATATATTTTAGAAAATATGAGATATCCTTTGAATGCAAGCCTCGACTAAACTGGATTAGACATTTGTTGTCGAAGGGAGGAGCTAGGTTTCATGAAAAGGTATAAATGTCGAGATTGCATCTACATCTATGACCCAAGGCTGGGAGACCCTAGTCATGGCGTTGCGCCTGGAACGATCTTTGAAGATATCCATGAAGACTGGCTTTGCCCTGTATGCAATGCAGGAAAGAGAAGGTTTAAGCCCATGAAATAGATTTCTATTCTTCATAATTAATTCCCTTCACAAAGATAAAGGTCTAGTTATTGAATACATTTAAGTATTTATCTATTATATATATCTGGTTTCATAGGCTTAAATGAAATGCCCTCTTTGGACTTAATATATTAAGTGATTTTTGTTAATTCACATTAATTTAACCAATAACTTTCTTGCTGATTCAGTTTCCTTGCTAGTCATTTTATGTACATATTGAATTACAGATCTCAGTTTGGGGATACTTTTTTTGACGGGTATTATTGGAATTACCTTTGCAAAACTGTTAACTGGTGAATCGCTTATGTAGGAATCCAATCAAAGGTTTGTAAAGCTTGGAGATTGACGACTTAAAGAATCAAAAGGCTTTTGCAAAACCATCATTCTTTTCCTAATGGAGGCTTTTACTCATTGCGAACCTTGCTCTATTAGCTGAAATGAATTTAGTTGGGACCTCACATGAACCGAGCACAAAAATCCGTGCCATCTCATTTGCTAGGCACTTCTGAGGTAAAGATCATTGAGCGGGAGTGGGGTATTGAGCGAGTTTACAAATTTTCCGATGGGCAAGTACATTCCATCCCTGAGTCCCTTTTGTTTAGCAGTGATGCTGGCTGACCAATGGAACGATTAAAATTTATTTGGCCTGTTGCTCTTCTAGTTGTTGGTGTTTTCGCCATTGTAATTGGAGTTATTTTGGGGCTAATAGACCCAGAGCTTTTCATGATTTAGTGGAAGGCTGATTAAATCAATTAGATGCATAGCAATCCTCTTGCAAGTTTGCACTTAGGTTTAGGTGCTTTATTTTGTTCTTTTTTATCCCTAATAATTTCTACCCAAATGACCTGATTGCGAGAAAATACTTTTCCTATTGTTATCGAAGAGTTTCTTCAGACTCTCAATAGAAATGACTATGAACCTTGGGCTGACTAGTCTCAATCGCTTTCTTGTTTATAAGTATATATTTAATTTGAGACAAAAAAATAGCCCCTTGCGAATGCATTGGGGGCCAAGGTGATGGGGTATTCTTTTTTTAAGTGCATTTTCTCAGAAAATCAAGCCCTACTAGAGATGGTGTTTGAAGATAAAGATAAGTAACGCAAATTCTATATCTAGTGTTACGACTGTCGCATTTTCTCTTGACAGTGATTAATGTTGGCGTTGGCCGGGTGATGGGGATTGTCCGGTCTTTTAACAAAAGGGCAAAAGCACTGGCTCTGCCTTTAGGGCTTTTGCAGAAGATGAAGGGCAATATTAATTTTCGTTTTGCATCCGATCAACTCTGTTAGCCAACTCAGGCTTTTATTTCGTTGAGAATATACTTAGGCCTAGAGCTAACTGGCAGAATATTTGATATGTATTGATTGAAGAGATCTAATTAACAAGCCTTTCTTGTTGTGGGATGATTTATTAGCTTGTAAAGAAACAGATGCAAATCATTGAGTCTCATAAGAGATTTATTGCTTGGTACCAAAGAAAACTTGGCTTGAGTGATTATGGTTTGTTGTGGCTTGTTTTTTTTAAAGGCATTGGAGTAACTTTAGTTTTTCAGTGGTTCTTTCTTTGATACTTTAGTATTTTTTAGCTTTACTCTTCTAATCAGAGAAGAAATTTATTTCTCTAATTAAATTTGAATTGTTTGACCGGATTAAATTATCCTTTGCCTAAGATTTGTTTTTGTGAAAAACTCAGACAAGTATTAATCCAACTAATCTTCCTTATAAGCATGTTGAATTAGAACTTCTAGCCTAATTAGACCCAAAGCTCCTATCTCAGTAGATTTTAGACGCACTAAAGGCGCCATTCCGTCTTCAAATGCCTGTTTCCATCTTGGAGCACATAAGCACCAGTGGTCTCCTGCCTTTAGTCCAGGAAAGCCATATTGTGGAGCAGGTGTGCTCAAATCATTTCCTTGTGCTTTGCTATAAGTCAAGAATGAATCTGTCATGACGCAACAGACAGTATGTTGCCCAAGGTCAGAAGAGTCAGTTTTACAAAAACCATCTCTATACCAACCTGTAAGTGGTTTGCAACTGCATAGATGCATTGGCTCGCTAAGGACGTTAAGCGACTTAGCCAAGAGAGGCCGCTCTTCTGACATGAACTACTTGATGATTTTTATTAGTTAGAAATATAGGAGAATTTTTCTGCGAAATACTCGATGTGATTTTTAAATTTGATTAACGACAAGCTATTGATTATAGATGTTTAAATAAGGATTTAGCTTGAACTAGCATAAATCCACCTCTTTGATGTTTAATTCTCTTAAGCTAGAAATTAGAAATTACGAACCTAAAGGTGAATGGACCTAGAAGAGAAGACAAGTCTTATGAAAGCTTTGGTGGCTCAAGGTGATAAGGAGATGGCAAAAGCATTAATAGCTGCAATTGAGGAGGAAAGGAAGAAACCAAAAGCTCCCAAGGCACCTTCTCCACTGATGCTTGCCTTGCAACAACGAAAGCATAGTAGAAATCTTGCCACTGAAAGTGATACTGATGATGCTTGCTCAGAACAAGGTGGATGAAACCAATAAATAAGAGTCTTAAACAATTACTTATTCTCTTAGCTTCTTCTTAGAGATATATGCCAACCCTTTTTGTTGCTTGAAGAAGGTGGCTTCAAACTATTTGTATAATCCGAGGCATTTTTTTTAGGATTAGTTACTTCTTCTAAATTAGGGCACCATGACTTGGACTTTGTGTTTATGGCCATGCCCTTTGTGAAGATGCATCAGCAGAGCCCTTGTCGAAGCTTCCTGGCTGACTGTTAATTGCTTTAATGATTTGCTCGCACAAATTGAGCTTAAAGCAATTGCAATCAATGAGAGAGTACTAAAAGATTGAAAAAGTATAGGTAAACTGACAGTAAGCTTTGAACTGAAATTTGTCATGAGATCAACTTTAAAAAGACTATTGAAGCAAAAAATTGTTCAAAGTGAGAAGGAACTCTAAATTTGTTCTATTTTTGCAGTTAATTTGCTGGTGACCAGACTTTTATGAAAAATATCTTTTAAGAAAAAGTTTTGCGCTCAAATAAGTAAAGAAAATTTTTTAAAATCAAGTGCAGGTTTAGAAAGCTTTAAATTGATGATTTAGAAATGGTAAGAATTTCTTTTTAACTTAGGCTTTACCTGAGAAATTAAATAAAAAAATACTTTCAGGCTTTTGTTGTTTTTAATTTGATTTCTTGCCATCCTCTGAGTAGTTTTTTGGTTTAGTTTGTGGTACAGGTTCTCTTTCTTGTAGTTATTTCAACGCTTTGGATAATTTTCAGTATTTTACTTGGAGAGATCAAAGTAAAAAGGCAACAGGACTTGAAGGCTGAGGCTCAAGCGAAAGCCATATCAAGACTTTATCCTCAAGGCAAGCCATTACCTTAATGAGTTTCAGAGAAGGGCGATATTTGTCTTAGGCAGCAAGCTTTGATTGTGCTTTTTCAGATTTGCATATAAGTCCTTTTGCTTCTTTCCGAGATAAGTATTTCTCTGTCTTTGCCTGATACTTCAGCAGCTTTGAATGGTATTTATTATTTTCAAAAAAAAAATAAATACCATTCATACCAGCACGATGGGTTTGACCTCTGAACTAGTTGTTAGAAATCTTGTTGAGTTCAGAGGTCTTTAAGATTTTAAGAGAATCTTTTTGGATCACTTTTGAACCTCTGTAGGAGAAAATACTTTGAGGCAAATACTGGGGTAAAAAGACTTGGGCCTAAACACTCGGGCGTAAAGACGGATTTACATGATGGCATCATTTTGGCTATTCCAGAGATATGGCTCTGGGCAGTTATTCGAAAGGGTATGCACCCAATGCTTAGGAGGGTCTTTTTTAAAGGACTCTCCGCTAAAAAAGAAAAAAATGGAGTATTGCTATGGAAAGTCAGACGTCTTTTTCAAGTCAACTTGCTATTAATTCTGAACCCAGCGAAAGAAATCGCTTGGAAATCAACCGAAGACTTGGGATTCTTAATTACAGACGAGATCGTTTAGTGCGAGAGTTGCATGCGATCAACGCTGCTTTATTCACATTGAATCAGCAAAAGCATAGAGATACTTCTTGTAAACAGCTTTCGATTTGATAAGGGTTTATAATTGTTAGGAAAATTGCATTTATCTCTCTTTAAACTTGAATCTATATATTCTCTTATGGGAAAACTCTGTAAGGTAATTCCTAAAGAAGTTGACATAGATTAATCTTCTAATTAAAAAATTATTATTTGAAATAGTGATTGAAAAAATTTTAACTGATTTTCAGAGAACCAAGCAAGATAATAACGATGATTCGCTTTTCTACGCTCAGCCTCGCTTTGTTCATCATTTGGATGAAGGCTTTCGCACTCGTTTAACTAAATTTTATAAGCAACTTATTCCTTGTGAATCAGTTGTGCTTGATTTAATGAGTAGTTGGGTTAGTCATCTTCCTGAAGATGTTGTATATAAACGGGTTATAGGTCACGGGCTCAACCAAATAGAATTAGAGAAGAATAATCGTTTAGATAGCTTTTGGGTGCAAGATTTAAATCGTGCTCAAAAGTTGCCCTTAGAAGACTCTTCAGTGGATTTTTGTTTGATGGTTGCGGCTTGGCAATATTTGCAGCAACCAGAAGAACTTGCGGCTGAGCTTAGACGAGTGATTGTTCCAAATGGGAAATTGATTGTTTCCTTCTCAAATCGAGCCTTTTGGGATAAAGCACCTCGTATATGGATAGAAGGCTCAGATATGGATCATATAAATTATATTAAGGCCGTTTTAGTTTCTCAAGGTTGGTCTGATATCGAATATATAGCAGAGGATATGGGAAGGACAGGGATTTTTAAATTTATAGTAAAAAATAGCGATCCTTTCTTTTCTGTTATTGCTACAAGGTAAATGCTTATAATTTTGAGGCTCTTTATATATAACAGCTGAATATTTGTTTGAATTTTATTAAGCTAACCTTTCTCCCGTAATCCAACGATTTGAATTGATTGTAGTTGCTATAGCATGACTAAGTTACTTAAAGGCATTGTGCAAGAATGATCTGAAGAGTCTTTTTTATAATGCAAGTATTGACCAATAAGCTGCGGGCCCACTCATTAATGGGTCTAATGAACGCCCATTGTGCGAATATCCTCGAGGAACTCTTAAAAGCTGCAAAGCGTTTGAGTGCTAAACATACGAGGAAGTTCTGCTTGGTCAATGACTCCGATACAAAATTGATCTCCATTTAGCGCAATTGTTAAAAGTTGTTGTCATTGACATTCATGATGCGAGAAAAATGTAAGAGAAATTAGTGTTGCAGTTCAGAAGGTTAATTAATACGAAATCTGAGAATCAATTGGGAAAGAAAATCTTGACCTTCCATTTAGTTCCCTGAGTTCAATTGCAATACACAGCCCAATGACCTGTTTGCCTGCAGACTTTAAAATATTTGAAACACATTCAACAGTTCCACCAGTGGCTAAGAGGTCATCTACAATTGCAAATTTATTGTGGGAGTTATTTAATGCATCTTTTTGAATCGATAAGGAGTTGCTTCCATATTCAAGATTATATGAATTTTCCCAAAGTTCTCCAGGAAGTTTTCCTGGTTTGCGTGCTGTGATTAAAGGTTTGGAAAGTTTTAATGCAATACTGGAACCTAAAAGAAAGCCTCTTGCGTCTATTGATACAATTGCTTCTGCCTCATTGAATATAGGAGAGGATACCATATTTTCTATAAGCTCAGCATAAAGTTCTGGATTGCCAAGGACAGGCATTATGTCTCTAAAAAGTATTCCCTGCTTAGGAAAATTAGGGTAACTCCTTATGAACTTATCAAGGCGAGATGAAAACATTGAGAAGACTCATGCTCTACAAAAATACTATTAAATCTTAGCTCAACTTCATTCTTGGCTAAGAATTGCTGGATTGTACCAATCGCTACTGACTTATAAATTCCTTAATCTTTAGTGAAAAATTAATGTTCAGTTTTGTTCTTCACGGGACATATCTCTGCTAGAACTTTTACATACCTTTTCTTCTGTGCATGCCCCAAGAAAAATACCCAGAAAAATGTCCATGGGATCTTGGACCTAAGCAAAATTTATCTCATCTGAATGAGTGGACTCTTGTTAATGGTCTTGAGTCCGTGAAGTTTTCGAAGGACCCAAATGACAAGCATTGGCTTATTCTTACTTTTAATGAAGAGCTTTCTGAAAGACTCCTTCTCTTTAAAGCTCGGCAAACATATCAAAAGCTTTTAGATAAGGGATATAAGTTGAGGGATAAGTGAATTGCCCCCCCTAGTTTTTTTTTGAAATATTGCCAAGTAATTTTCTCAGTGTATAAATACCCATGCCCGTTTGCTCGTATAAATGAGCTTTTTTTCTTTTGACCTCTATTTCATAAGGGTTTGTAAAAATTGCCAATAATATTCTTGCAAACCTTGCCCAGTTTTTCTTGGTGGGAGCTTTACTGATTTCGCGTTCCCGAAGCTTTGAAAGTAAATCTGAGTTCAAAATCTTGTATTCATTGAATAAATCTAATGTTTTTAATCTTTCTTTTTCATTGAGCATGTCAAGCAAAACCTTTAGACCTTTTATTGAGTCATGGTCTCCTTTGATTATTTCCTTTACTATGCTTTGGTATAAATTTTCCCACTTGTAAGGCTCACTTTTAAACAGTCCAGAAGCAGGGCTATCAGGGTTTAATTTTGATAACCTTTTGATCTCATTCTCATCATTTTGAGGGGATATCCAATATTCATACAAGGGAGATGTAAGTTTTACATCTCCTAATAATTTTTGCTCTTTAACTGAGGAGGCCATTGCAATAATTAACTTCTCTTTCTTAAACTATCGATTATCTTATCAGGCAAAAAGAAATTTGGCTTAAGTTAATAACTATTTAGTTCTTTGATAAGCCAATTAGGCCTTTCTTTTTTAGTTTTCCTCCAGGCCAAGCTAAACAAAGCTTCTATCGCTTTTTGCTTTCTTGGAAGTTGACATGTTTGGCCATTAAGGTTGCTCACTGTTTCATTTTTCATGTCCCCTCCATGTTCTGATGTTTTTGGAAATTCATTTTTTCAAAGAAAAGAATTTAAGGACCTTACACTTACTTAAAAGCGACTTTGGTTTCTTTGAAGAGTTCGCGTATGCCTAAAATTGCAAATACTCCAATTGCACCACCTACGAAAGCAGGAACAATTGCCTCAATCAGGGAAAGGGGTTCTTGAAAAGTCATAAAGACCTCCAGGCTTATGAATAGGGCTTGATTTGCAATTAAGCCCTAGGTCGATTCAGGCTGAATATTAGAAAGAACCTAAATCGACTCTAATTAATGTCTATATCTCTATGGCGCGAATGTCTATGGGGAAAATCACTTAGAAATAAGTGTCTCCCCTAATAATTTTGTCTAACTGAAACTGTAGAACTTTCTGATTGGCGGAAATTGGTTGAGTTTGAATTTTGAAATTATTTAGATTCAGATGCTTTGTGAGCCTGTATAGCCATATTTAGATGAGCAGCTAAAGCCCCTAAAGCCATTGCTGAATCTGGCCTCCTACCTTCTAAAACATAATCATGGTTTTGACTGAGAATGGCAAGGAGCTTTTTGCTTGTGACCGACCATTCGCAAATTAATTGATCGAAATCTTTTTGTTCTTCTGACTTTTCTTTTTCTTGGGTTCCAGCTTCGTTTTTATTTTGAACGCTTTCTTTTAAGGCTGAAGCCATTAAAATGCTGAGCCTCTTGTGGCTTATTGATGATGGTAGGGAACTGAATCCTTCCAAGAATTGCTTCTCAATTCACTAAACAAGAATATCTACTGTGATGGTGGTAGGGCTACCTAATGAATTGGTGGGATGACCGACCCCTTCGTGAATGAAGGCTTGTTAATAAATTAATAGATAAAAGTTTTATAAAACCTCTCTTGATTGAGATACTTTTGAAAATTAGGTTTATTTGCTAAAAATTATGATGTTATAAATGCATGTACAAGACTCTTGAAGTGCTCTCCACGTTCTTCGAAATTTTGATATTGATCAAAGCTTGCACATGCAGGTGATAAAAGAAGGCTTTTTGCTTGGTTTTTAATGCCCATTTTTATTGCAGGATCAATTGCCTCTTCAAGCTTTTTGCAACAGTAGATCTCTCCTTTGAACCCAGATTTTTTTATTAGTGTTTGTAGTTTAATTGCATCAGTTCCGAAAAGAATGACTCCGCAGGCTTTGTTCTTAACTTTCTTAAGCCATTCTGAGTGATCTCCTAGCTTAATTTGACCACCTGCAACAATTACCACTGGACCTGGAATTGCCAATAAGCCTTTGCAGGCTGAATCATAATTTGTGGCTTTACTATCATTAAAAACATTCATTCCATGTATTACGCCAAGTGGTTCGAGGCGATGAGGAACTCCTTGGAATGACTTAAGACTTTCGTGAATAGCTTTTGGCGTAAGACCTGTTTGACGAGCTGCGGCTGTAACCAGTAAGAGATTTTGTAAATTATGTTTTCCTGGGATAGTTAGGACTGAAGAGCTGAATAGTCTTTGACTTTTTTCAAAGATGATTCCGTTTTTATCTATCCAAAAATCGGCTGGTTCTTTTTGTGATCCAGCTCCTTCAGCACTGACCCATAATCCTTTTTTCAAATTTTGCCGCTGATTCATCAGGTATGGGTCATCAGCGTTGTAGATGGGTGTTTTTGATTTCTCTAGAAGCCCTCGCTTGATTTGGCTATATGCCTCAATTGTTTTGTGACGTTCTAGATGATCAGGCGTTAAATTTGTCCAGATTCCAATGGATGGAGCTATTTCAGTGGCTGCTTCTAATTGATAACTACTTAGCTCCATAATTAGCCAGTCTGGAAGCTCTTTTTGGGCTCCCTTCCAACCAAGGGCTATTTCAGTGGCAGCAAGTCCTACATTCCCTCCCATCGGGGCGATTAAATCATTGGCTTCAAGAACATGATTAAGCATGTGAGTGACAGTGCTTTTACCATTTGTTCCTGTGACTCCTATCCAAGGGAAATGATTAAGTCTTTCCCAGGCCAAAGATATTTCTGTTTGGACCTTTATTCCTTTTGATCTGAGTTGATTAAGAGTGGGATGATTCCAAGGAATTCCAGGGCTGATTACCACAGAAGCGAGCTGGTTTAGCCACTGTTTCAAGCTGTTGACCTGAAAAGGTTTGCCAAGTACTACCTCTATACCTTTGGCTTGAAGTGGTTGTGAAAGTTGAGCGAAGTTTGTCCCTTTGCATTCTTCAAGAACAATTACTTCACGTCCTTCTGCATGGAGAAGCTTTGCCGCGCCAATACCTGACCGTCCAAGTCCTACGACAAGAGTTCTTGACTTCAAAGAATTCAGTTCCTTGTAATGGTTACGGCAATAGGGTTGATTGCCCTGAAAGAATCAGAATTGTCTGAGATTCCAGTCAGAGACTCGAAATAGAGGCATTGATTAGTGGGTTGTTTTGCCTTAGAAGCAAAGCATTAGTAACACCGACTGGCAAATCCTTATGCCGCAGACTTTTACGGATGCTGAACTGCATCGCCGCGAAAGCTCCAGTTGACTGTAGTCTTCAAAGGTTATTACCGACTTGCACTTCTAAATTATGCAAACCTATGGAAATCCAGACGTCACCTACGGGTGGTGGGCTGGTAATTCTATGGTTACCAACAAGTCAGGGCGCTTCATTTCCTCTCATGCTGCGCATACAGGATTGATTTGCTTCGCAGCTGGTGCCAACACCATTTTTGAGCTAGCTCGCTATGACCCCTCGGTGCCAATGGGACACCAAGGAATGGTAACAATCCCCCATTTGGCTTCTATCGGCATCGGATTTGACGAAGCTGGAGTCTGGACAGGAGCAGGCGTTGTCACCATAGGAATTCTGCACCTAATTTTCTCCATGGTCTATGGGGCAGGTGGACTATTGCATGCAGTTCTCTTTGATGAGGACATGCAGCAAAGTGAGGTTATCCAAGCCACGAAATTCAAACTGGAATGGGATAACCCTGATAACCAGACCTTCATTCTTGGCCATCATCTGATCTTTTTCGGAGTGGCATGTATTTGGTTTGTTGAATGGGCAAGAATCCATGGCATTTACGACCCTGCCATAGGTGCTGTCCGTCAAGTCGAATACAACTTAGACATCAGTCGAATCTGGGCCCATCAGTTGGATTTTATCGCCATTGATAATCTTGAGGATGTCATGGGTGGTCATGCCTTCTTGGCTTTCTTTGAGATTGGTGGCGGCGCTTTTCACATTGCGACTAAGCAAATCGGCGAGTACACCGAATTTAAAGGTAAGGGATTGCTTTCTGCTGAGGCTATCCTTTCATTCTCTCTTGCTGGCATTGGTTGGATGGCAATTATTGCTGCCTTCTGGTGTGCAACCAATACAACAGTTTATCCAGTTGAGTGGTACGGAGAGCCTTTGGCATTCAAGTTCAGTACCGCACCTTATTGGGTTGATACAGTCAACAACCTTCCTGACACTGCGCCTTTTGGAGCCACTTCACGTAAGTGGTTGGTGAATATTCACTATGGAATTGGATTCTTCAACATTCAAGGACATCTATGGCATGCATTGCGCGCAATGGGCTTTGATTTCAAGCGTGTATATGAAGCAGCAAGGAATGGTGGTCCAGATGTACGTGTAAGCCTTAACCCTGAATAAAGGCCAAAGGTTTATATCATTACCTATTTGCTCTAATCAAGAGCTTTCCTTGTTATGAGCTAAAGCCTCGTCATATTGACGAGGCTTTTTTGTGCCTTGGTTGGCTTGATTCTTCGTTGAATTCCTTATCTATTTCCCCTAGATCTACTTGCTTTTATGAAAGAAAAATGAATGGGCGATACTGGAATCGAACCAGTGACCCCTACCGTGTCAAGGTAGTGCTCTACCTCTGAGCTAATCGCCCATAAAGCAATTTTGATGGAATTCATCTGCTTTATTCAAAATGAAGCTAGCAGTATGTGCTCCCTAGTTGTTATTGACGTAGCAATTCAATTCTCCATCGTTGACGTTTGGTCAGTTCAAGCTTTACAACTTCCAAGCTGCCTTTCCCTTCAAGTTGAACCTGATCTCCAACAACTAATCCTCTAGAAGATTGTTTGATGGGCATCCAATTCAGCCTTAGAAGCCCATTTTTAATTTGCTTTACAACCTTTGCTCTTGATAGGCCAAAGCCTGCAGAGGCAATTGCATCAAGGCGAGTTGATGCTTCTACTGTTGTCAATTTTCTGGAGATGCGTTGAGCAGGAAGTTGGAGATCCTCTATGGCTAATGACTCACAATGGATCTCAACATGTCTAATAAAGCCTCTGCTTCCCTGAAGGGCAGCAGAGGCTTCTAAGGAGCAAAGTGCTTGTGCACCTCTATCTCCTAGAACCCATATGTCACCAAGTTCTCCTGGAGGGGCTCCAATATCTTCCAAAGCCTTTCGAAAATCATTTGAGGAGGCCTTATCAAATAAAAAATTCCCTTCTATTTGAAGTCCTTTGATAGGCGCTGGTTCATTAGAAATATTGCTTTCAAATTCTGTTCGGCTGCATTGAAGCATTCGCCGCTCAGCTCCTGGGTGTCCCCCATCAGATTTCCATTGGATTTCATTTAGAGGAGCCATTATTCGCAGTGCTTCTTCTCTAAGAGGCGCTGAAACAAATGGACTCCAGGTCGATTGCCATGTACGAAGGACTTCTTCAGCTTGAGTAAGCAGGGGTTGAAGCGCTTCTGGGTAATTACTATTTTTTAGGAGATCTGTTTTGAGCAGTGTCATAAATCGCGCAAGGTCACAATTTCAACCGGGTCGATTTCTTTGATTAACTGCCAAGGTAATTCGACTTCAAAAGGGGTTTCTAGTAACAGGAGCCATTTCCCTTCCTCACTTATTTTTCTAAGTTTCCATAAATAATCATCTTTGTCGGGACTTACGCTTGCTGCTGCTACATAGCTTCCGATTAATCCTGACCCCATTCCAAGAAGACTGCCAATAATTGGTTGACCTAAAGGTCCAAGTCCTATGTGGGAGAAGGTATCCAGCTCAGTCATTTGAGTAAAAGTTAATCCAGCCATGAAACCAAAAGGCATAAGCAAAAAGGCCATCCTGCGTTGACGGCTGCTTCTTGAAATTTTTGGGTTTAATAATTTGATTGTGTCTATTTCTACTGGGGTTAAGGGGTTCGTATTTGTCTTCAGCTCCTTAGGAAGTTCTGGTTTCGTTTTAGTAATTAATGGCTGTTTTTTAGAAGAGGGTTGTATTAGTTGGAACTTGGTGATTGGAGCAGCTGCCTCCTTCAGACTCTCATTGAGTTGATTTGCCGCTATACGCTCTTGAAGGACAATGACGCAGACAGTCACGAAATTCACTCCAAATTGTTTTGATTCTGAATCCTGCCTTGCGGAAAACTGCTGTAGGCGAAATAGCTCTCTACAGTTAACTTTGGCAGTCTTGCGCCATTAATGACGAAAGTTCTTGTATCCGATCCTATTGATCAGGCAGGTGTCGACATTCTCAGCCAAGTGGCTCAGGTTGATAACCGTTTAGGACTATCCCTTGATGAGTTGAAGCAGATTATTGGTGAATATGACGCACTAATGATCCGATCAGGCACTCAGGTGACTTCAGAAGTTATTCAGGCTGCAACGAAACTTCGGATTATTGGTCGTGCAGGAGTTGGCGTAGATAACGTTGATGTCCCAGCCGCCACGCAAAAAGGTGTTTTAGTAGTTAATTCTCCTGGCGGAAATACCATCGCTGCGGCAGAACAGGCACTAGCTTTACTTTTATCTCTTTCAAGGCATGTTCCACAAGCACATGCCAGCACTATTGCTGGGGGTTGGGACCGTAAGAAATATGTGGGCAATGAGCTTTACAAGAAGGTCTTAGGTGTTGTTGGGCTGGGAAAGATTGGATCCCACGTCGCCAAGGTTGCTAATGCAATGGGGATGGATGTAATTGCTTACGACCCATTTATTTCAAATGAGAGAGCTCAACAGATTCAAGTTCGTCTTGAGTCAATCAAAGACCTCTTTCAAAAAGCTGATTATGTGACTTTGCATTTGCCCAGAACGCCTGATACAGAGAATTTGGTTGATGCGGAGTTGTTAGCCACTATGAAGCCATCTGCGAGATTGGTTAATTGTGCTCGTGGCGGAATCATTGATGAATTAGCACTTGCAGATGCAGTTAAATCAGGAGTAATTGCCGGTGCTGCTTTAGATGTTTACGCTAATGAACCATTAGCAGCGGACTCTCCACTGCGTTCTGTGGACGAGTGCTTGATTCTTACTCCTCATTTAGGAGCTTCAACTGAGGAGGCTCAGGAGAATGTTGCTATAGATGTAGCCGAACAAATTCGAGATGTTCTTCTTGGTCTCCCTGCTCGCAGTGCTGTGAATATTCCAGGCCTTAGTGCCGAGATTATGGACAAGTTAAAACCTCATTTGCAGCTTGCTGAGACACTTGGATTACTTGGTAGTCAGCTTTATGGGGGAAAGGTACAGGAGCTGGAAATCCGTTTGCAGGGTGAATTCGCTCAACATCCATCACAGCCACTTGTAGTTGCAGCATTAAAGGGCTTGCTCACTACTGCTCTCGGAGAGAGAATTAACTATGTAAATGCTTCATTAGAAGCTAAGGGGAGAGGTATACATGTTCTAGAAGTCAAGGATGATGCGAGCCGTGATTTTGCTGGGGGCTCTTTG
This sequence comes from Prochlorococcus sp. AG-363-A16, assembly GCA_003280345.1. Classification (GTDB taxonomy): domain Bacteria; phylum Cyanobacteriota; class Cyanobacteriia; order PCC-6307; family Cyanobiaceae; genus AG-363-A16. The sequence goes on along the minus strand of QCFB01000007.1, from coordinate 8,041 downwards.
CAATTAACAACTAGAGGAGAGAATGGAGGGCATAGCTTTACTGGAACAGTATTTGCTAATGGGGATTTACGTATTACTAGCATTGATGAATTTCCTATCAATGTTTCACCTAGTAGGCATATGCTTTTCACAAGACATAGAGATATGCCAGGAATTATTGGCAGTTTAGGTTCTCTTTTAGGCGAGCATAATGTAAACATTGCATCTATGCAGGTAGGACGTCGAATTGTACGTGGGGAAGCTGTAATGGTTCTCAGTATTGATGATCCAATTCCATCCAAACTTCTTGATTCTATTCATTCAATTAATGGTATAAAAGAAGCCCATTCAGTCACATTGTGAGGCTATTATTTTAGTTTCTGATGAACCTTTCTGAGCCTTTTTTTTGGTGGAGACTTGAGTTTTCTTTTAGCTTTGAGTTTGAAGAGTTCTTTTTGTTGAAGCTTGAAGATCTTGGAATCGATAGATTTTCCCTTCAATTTAAGCCTGATGGCTCTGATGAAAGAACTTTGTTTGTTTGGCTACCTTCTTTTGAATGGCAAGAAAGCGATAGATATCAATTAGTTAATTGTTTAATTTCTATTGTCCCTAGAGATGCTTCTTTTCGTCCAAACCCAGTATGGACAAAAGTAGAGAATGAGGATTGGAGCTCAACTTGGAAGCAACACTGGCAACCAGATCCTGTGGGCAACACTTTGTTGATTTTGCCTGCTTGGTTGGACTTACCTAATGAGTATGAGACCCATCTTGTATTGCGACTTGACCCAGGCATTGCTTTTGGCACGGGAAGCCATCCGACGACGCGTTTGTGCCTAGAAGCTCTAGAAAGAAACCCTCCATTGGGACTGAGAGTCGCAGACCTTGGTTGTGGTAGTGGAATATTGGGCTTGGCGGCACTTGGTTTCGGAGCAAAAGAAGTTTTCGCGGCCGATATTGATTCATTGGCTGTTAGATCAACAATGAGCAATGTGCGCCTGAATAGATTTAGTGCAAAGAACCATAAGGTTGTTCAAGGTTCTGTAGATGCTCTCAAGGCAGAGTTGAATGGCCAATCAGCAGATCTTTTGCTTTGTAACATCCTTGCTTCAGTTATTGAGACACTTGCCCCTGAATTTGATCAGATTTTGACTCAAAATGGCACTGCCATTTTGAGTGGCTTGTTGGTTGATCAGGTGCCAAGGCTTGTTGCCACGCTTGAGGGGTTGAGGTGGAGAGTAGTTGACTCTTTTGAGCAAGAGCGATGGGTAATGCTTCAAATCTGCAGAGGCTAAAAGCGAGCATGGAAGCATAAGCTCAAGTTATCAATCAACGTTGAATCATTGGCTTGAATTTTGTTTCGCGCAAGAACACGGCGTAAAAGCCCTTCGCCGATGTAAAAAGGGTCGATCATGAGGTGATATTTTTTACCTCTAGTTCTTTTAGAACCCTTTCTTTTCTATACCCATGGCTTCTTACAAAGTCACCCTCATTAATCAAGGCGAGGGTTTGAACAAAACAATTGAAGTACCTGACGATCAGTACATCCTTGATGCTGCTGAGGAGCAGGGGATTGATCTTCCTTACTCTTGCAGGGCGGGTGCTTGCTCAACTTGTGCTGGAAAAATTACTTCTGGTTCAGTTGATCAGTCTGACCAGAGTTTTCTTGATGATGACCAACTTGAAGCAGGCTTTGTTTTGACTTGTGTTGCATACCCAACATCTGATTGCACAATTGCAACCCATGCAGAAGAAGAGCTTTATTAGAGTTTCTGTATAGAGTTCATCTCAGATCATTAGCAGACTGTTGCTAATTAGTTTTTTATCCGCCACCCTCATGGGGTGGCTTTTTTCTTGAGGTGTGAATTTTTTCACCTTTTCATATTGTGAGTTCATTAACGCTTGAAAAAAATCAGGTTGATGCTCTGATAGAGCATGGAAGTATTTGCTCAAGCGAGGGAGGGCAATACAGTTTTCGTGTAATTGGACCTTGTTGCCGACTTTTTGACAGAGAGGAGTTGCCTTGGCCATGCTCAAGGCTTGCTTGGAGAAGCAAGGAGCCAAGTTGGCGCAGAATAGGAAGACGGTTTGTAGCTGATATAGCCTCAAGGCGTTGCCCTTCTTATGCAGTAGAACTTCTTCAGCCTGGGTCAAAGCCAACTTTCACTGTGCTTACATTATTTTCAAGACGTTTTACTCCATCAATGCAGGAGTGGTGGTATAGCCGCCATCCACGATCTATGCAAAAGGTAAATTTCTAGCGAAAACATAATGATTATTGGAACTATTTAAAAAAAATTGATTAGATCAATTGCAAGGCTTCAGACCTAAGGTCTGAACTTGATAGCCAAGACTATTTTGTAATAATTTTTTGCCTAACTTTCTCCCTTTATTTCAAGTTTTAAAAAGTCTTTAGCTAATATTGTATTTGGGAAGATTGTCCTTGCTTCAGCAAGGAGCGCTTGAGGAGTTATTCGATTCCCTGGTGCATATCTAGGGCTTAAATGGGTTAGCACTAGTTGTTTTACTCCTGCTTCCAAGGCTGTTTGGGCCGCCATTGTGCTAGTGGAATGTTGTCGTTGATAGGCCAATTCAGAATCTGCATGGGCATAAGTCGCTTCATGGATTAAAAGATCGGCACCAGTGGCAAGAGTAATTGCGGATTCTGAAAAGAGTGTGTCAGTGCAGTAAACCAAACTCACACCAGCCCTGCTAGGGCCACAGAAATTTTTTCCATCAAAAATTCTGCCATCATCCAAGCAGACCTGCTCACCTCTTTGTAAGGCGGCATAGATAGGACCAGGAGGAATATTCATTGATTGTGCAAGCTTTAGGTTGAAGCGTCCTGGTTTTGGCTTTTGGTTGACCCTATATGCATATGCAGGCACTCTATGGATTAGCTCTGTGCTGCTGACTAAAAGATCATCGTCATCTATTAGGACGGCATTCCTCTCTGCGATTTCCCTTACAGTATGAATTTTTATGGGATAACCAATTCTGCTAGAGCTACTTTTCAGTACTCCATTTAAATAGTTCTCAAGAGGATCTGGTCCATATAGGTCTACTCCAGAACTATTCCCTGCCAACCCCAGACTTGCTAGGAGTCCTGGAAGACCATAAACATGATCACCATGCATATGGCTGATAAAAACTCGCCTTAGTTGCGAGAGTCGTAAGTCACTTTTAAGAAATTGGTGTTGTGTTCCTTCTCCACAATCGAATAGCCATAATTCAGAACGTTGAGGAAGCCTCACCGCTATTGCAGATACATTGCGTGACCTTGTGGGGACGCCTGAACTTGTTCCTAGGAAAGTGACCTGCAAGGTCTTTTGCTCTGAATGGTTATGCTCTCATTCCAGGTTTAATTGCCTGGTTGAAGTGCGGTCTTAATTCAAATTAAGGTTTTTGTAGGACTTTGACTTTGTTTAAACCATTGAATTTTTGGTTCTTACGAATTTCCGGGGTGCTGGTACTGCTGGTATGTGGGCCTATTGACAAGTGTATCGCTGCTAAGGCGCCAGTTTTGCGTGTCCTGGTCTTGGAGGCAAGGCAAATGAGGCTACGTGCTGATGGAGATGTTCCTTTGCGAGTTCGTGGTGTAGGTAGTCGAGAACGACGCATTAGTGCTCTAAAAGTTCGTGTTTCAAGAAATCAGTTGCAATTTGCCTTTAATGGAAAAGTCGGACCATGGACTGCTAGTCCTCGTAATGCTGTCTTGAAGATTAGTAGTAATGATCGACGTGGTATTTGGCTTGGGAAGCGTCGGTACAGAGGTGAATTAAGGATAGTTTTAAAAGATGGACGGATAAATGTGGTTAATTACGTTGATATTGAAAAGTATTTACCCAGTGTTGTTGGAAGTGAGATGCCAAAATCTTGGCCAATTGCGGCGCTGCAGGCACAAGCTATAGCTGCAAGAACATATGCTCTCAAGAAATTTGGCAAGCCAGGAATTTTTGACATCAGAGCAACTGAGAAAAGCCAGGTATATCTAGGCATTGAATCTGAAACCCAAAGTACAAAAAAGGCTGTAAATAGCACACGCTCCCTAGTGCTTCTTCATCAGGGGAAATTAATTAATGCTGTTTTTCACAGCAGTTCAGGAGGTAAAACTGAAGCGAGTGGGTCAGTTTGGAAAAAGCAGTTACCTTACTTAGTAAGTGCCACTGATTACGATCATCACAGTCCTGTATATAAGTGGAGACGAGAGTTCACCCCAGGACAATTGAAGGTGGCTTTTAAGGAAATAGGAGGTCTAAAAAGTTTTGAGGTCCTTAAGAAAAGTGATACCGATAGACTTCTTGCTCTTAGAGCTTATGGTCCTAAAGGTGATATTTGGTTAAGTGGAAAGGAACTTCGTCGTCGATTAGGTCTGAGAAGTACCCGCGTGAGACTTCAAATGTCATCAGCAAAACCGAGCCGTAACGGAGTGAAAAACTATTCTTCTTCTCTCTTTTTTTCTAATAAAGAATCACCTTCTAAAGATGAGCCGATTGCTATTAATTCTCAACGCCGGTGGTCATCAGTTGGTGGTTTGCCACTTCTAAGTGAGGTTCAAAACTTGCCTTCGCTACCACCGTCAGTTTCTATTCGACCACCTCTTCAGTCTCCTCCACCTTTGTTTGATCTTGATCCACCCTCGCCTTTGCCATCAATTCCAAGGAGTATGAATCTTTCGGTAATAGGCTTTGGCTCTGGCCATGGTGTTGGAATGAGCCAATGGGGAGCACATGGTATGGCTCAAGAAGGAGCAAGTTTTCGGAGAATACTTTTCCATTACTATAAGGGTGTAGACATTCGACCTTATTCATCAATTTAAAAGCTTATATGTCTCATCTCTGTAGCCTTTAAAATTGATCACTTGGATTTATATGAAAGAATATGAGTTCTCCTAAGCTTAAAACTACTCTTGAGTCGCAGCATCCTTGGAAGATGATTGTTAGGGCTGAATCAAAAATACTTATAGAAACTTTTGTTGATCTCTTTGAGGACCATTTACGAACTCGCTTGGCTGAACTTAGCCCTAAGCCACTTGGCTTGGCCACAGGAAGAACTATGGAGCCCATTTACGCAGCACTTGTGAAAAGGTTGAAAGCATGGTCTATTTCTGATTTGAAAAAACTTCAAATGAATTGGTGCAGCTTTAACCTTGATGAATATATAGGTCTGTCAGAACGTAACCCTAATAGCTTCACTTCATATATGACTCGTCATGTTAGAGAGCCACTTAATTTATCTGCCGAAAGTTTAAGGGTACCTAATACACGAGTTGATGATTTACAAAAGGCTGCTTCCGTATATGCAGAGCAATTAAAAAGTTTTGGTGGTTTGGGATTTCAATTGCTGGGGTTAGGAAGTAACGGACATGTTGGGTTTAACGAGCCTCCTTGCGGACCTGATCATTTATGTAGGGTAGTTACTTTGTCAGAGTCAACACGTAAGCAGAATGCCGAATTTTTTGGTGGAGCTTTTCATAATGTACCCCTTCAGGCAATAACTCTTGGGATGAGGGAGATTCTTGCGGCTGATGAGATCCATTTAATTGTGATAGGTAAGTCAAAGGCGAAAATACTAAAATCCTTGCTTAGCTCGCCATGTTCTAATAGCCTCCCGGCTAGCTGGCTAAAATGTCACCCAAAGTTATCTTTGTGGGCAGATAACTCTGCTTTAAATGAGATAAGGGTTGAGCCCTTTAAAGAAGAGATTACGCGAATTGACATGAGTCAATATATGTCTACCACAGTCTTTGGATTGACTAAAGATTAGAGCTTAGGTTTATAGATTTCATCTGTTTCATAGCCATCTTTATTAATCCTTCGAATTCGCTATAAAGCTTTGCTTGATCATTGGTATATAGAACTCAGCATTAGCAGACCTCTTCAGAGGATGTTTGCTTGACAACTTTTGTTGTTTCAGGTGTACTTTGGGAATTAACCATACGCTTGAAAGACTACTTTGGGTTGCAATATTGAGTCTTCGACCCAGTTTGCGATACCGGCTACTTCCCCTTCACAGTCAAGGATAGCGACAAAACTAATAAGGCTTTTGCTAAGAACTTGTGGTTTAGGTGCTCCTTGGTAGCGTTCTTTTGCCACGATGATTTGTCTGCCTGTTCTCCAGTAGGAGACCTCTTTTTCTGTTAAGAGCTGTACACGCCCCAGATGACCAAGGGCTTCCAATGGCCCTAAAATTCTTGGAGGATTTACTTTTTCATCCTTTTGTATTTCTGGTAGAGAAATTGTTTGCGTGTCTGTAAAACCCATTGCTTGTGTTCGTTTGAGCTTTTCCAAGCAGCCTCCACACCCAAGGAGGTCACCCAGATCTCTTGCTATGGAACGTATATAAGTACCAGCAGAGCAATGCACAATAAAATCTAGTTGGCCCGTCTCTTTCTTCCAGCTCAACAGGCTGAAATCATGGATATTGATAGTTCTTGCTGCTAAATGCATTGTCTCTCCTTTTCGTGCACGCTTATATGCCCGCTCACCCAGGAAATGCACACTAGAAATTTGAGGAGGTTCTTGTTGAATACATCCACGGAAATGATCTAGATATTCTTCAAGGACATGCGTTTCTAATTTTGGCCAATTTTTACTAACGATAGTTTCTCCATATATGTCGTCGGTATTAGTTTTTTTTCCAAGCAGGATTGTTCCTGTGTAGGTTTTGTCTCCAGGGAGATAGGGCAGCAACCTGGTTGCATTTCCTATAGCTATTGGAAGTACACCTGTTACACCAGGGTCCAGAGTTCCTCCATGTCCAATACGCCTTATTCCAAATAATCTTCTTAGTCTTTGGACACAGTCATGTGAGGTGAGGCCTTGGGGCTTATCGATTATTACGAAGCCGAATGGGCTTCTCACGACCACGCTCTCCCATAATGTGTTGAATGTTGGACCCAGCGCTGCGCTGAATCGCGACGCCTAGGTTGATATTGCCAGAACACGTGATGATCGAAGAAAGTCTAATTGGAATGAAAATTGATTTAAAGGAATTTTTTGAAACAGGATTTCATCTGAAGTCCCATCTGGCAAGTTATCTCAAATTAACCAATGATCAAGTTGAGAGTATGTTGCCTAAAGGGTTAGATGATTTGGCAACTTTGCATCCTGGAGCGTTTGATCCCGAAGATGCAACTAGTTTTTATGAGGAGAAGGTTGGAACAAAGCATTTGCTAGAGCTGGCTGCTTGGCATTTGAACAGTTCTGATTACATTGCAGATACTCTCCGACTTCAACAAATGTTTGCGCGTGGGCAAGTGCTTGACTTTGGGGGTGGAATAGGTACACATGCTCTTGCCGCTGCAGGACTTAGTCAGGTTGAACATGTTTGGTTTGTTGATTTAAATCCTCAAAATAGGAATTTTGTTAAGCAGCGAGCCGCATCCTTGGGATTGGCTGAGAAAATTTCGACTTGTAGGGATTTGGAAAGTACAGGGACATTTGTTTTTGATACTATTGTTTGCCTTGATGTTTTAGAACATATCGCTGACCCTTCGGCTCAACTTTTATCTTTCAAAAATCATTTATCACCTTCTGGAACTGCATTGCTAAATTGGTATTTCTTTAAGGGGTTTAGAGGAGAATACCCATTCCACTTTGATCAGCCAGAAATGGTTGAATGTTTTTTTAGGACCTTGCAAGAAAATTTTCTAGAGCTCTTTCACCCTTTCTTAATCACAACACGTGCATATAGATCTATTTAAAATAATAAAGAACTCAACTTAACTTCTTTATTAATTGGATAATAAAAACTATCTAATAGTCATATCTAATTTGAACTTTTATTGCCTAATTAGTTTGAAGTGGTGACACTAATTCTTTTGCGGTTGCGAAGACGACGACGAACACTTTCGAACAAAACAACTCCATCAGTAAGTGCGAAAAGAGTATCGTCTTTACCTTGCCCTACATTTAGACCTGGCAGTACTGAGGTTCCTCTTTGCCTAATAAGGATTGAACCTGCTTTGACAGTTTGTCCGCCATAAGCTTTCACTCCAAGCCTTTTAGAGTTGGAATCTCTTCCGTTGCGTGTAGAACCTGTTCCTTTTTTATGTGCCATTTGT
>QCFB01000006.1 GCA_003280345.1 Prochlorococcus sp. AG-363-A16 | reverse complement strand
CCAGACCCAAGGACCATTTCCAATCTATTGAGATATGTAAAGCCTACTACTAAGAAGTGTGAAGCAATACTGCGAAACTTAAACTACGGCAAGAAATAAGCACAAATACCTATCCGGTAGGGCTTCCTGTGTAGGTGAGGAGCCAAGAAGCAGTTCTTAGATAAATCAATACTCCAGCCACATCCGTGGCAGTTGTAATGAATGGAGCTGACATAAGGGCAGGGTCTAAGCCCATTCGGTCGAATAGCAAAGGGAGTGCTGCGCCTGCTGTAGCCGCCAAAGTGGTTATTGCCATGAGACTGATCCCCACAGCAGCGCCAACCAATGGCCCTTCCCCTCTCCACCATGCAAAAGGCACTACAAAAAGAAGCATCAATAAACCCAACAAAGCCCCTGCTATTGCTTCCCTAAAAACCGCCTTAGTCACTCCTAAAGCCTGGATCCTCTGAGTGCTTAAGCCCCGAATAACAACTGTTGAACTCTGAGCTCCAACATTGCCGCCTGCACCAATCAACAAAGGGATAAATGCAGCCAACAAAACAACCTGTTGCAAGACTCCATCGTTCATAGCGATCACTTGTGAAGTCAAACCATTCGCGACCACCAAAACTGCTAGCCAAACAACTCGTCTTCGAGCAACAACAAACAAATTACTCTGAAAATAATCGTCTTCATCTCCTGCCTGAACAGCACCAGCCGCATAAATATCTCGAGTCGCTTCCTGTTCAATTACGTCAATCAAATCATCAACAGTAACTATCCCCACAAGGCGTTTCTCGAGATCAACTACAGGCAACGCCAAAAAGTCATATCTCTGAATTGCCCTAGCTACTTCTTCTTGATCAGTATCAGTTCGAACACTGACGACATCTCTTGTCATTACATCCCCAATTCGAGCATCAGGGTCAGCCGTAACAAGGTCACGCAACGAAAGAATCCCTGTCAGATGCCTTTCCCGATCCGTGACATAAAGGCTATAAATAGTTTCTGTATAAGGAGCTTGGCGCCTAACGATCGTCAAAGCCTGGGCAGCACTATGGAATTCCTTCAAATCAATGAATTCTGTAGTCATTAAACGTCCAGCAGTCTCTGATTCGTAACCAAGCAACTGAGCTGTAACGCGTCTCTCAGCAGGACTCAGTTCTGCAAGAAGTCGACGAACAACCTTGGCTGGCAATTCATCAAAAAGTTGGACCCTGTCATCAGGGGACATCTCTTCAACCAACTCAAGAACTTCTCCTGAACGCAACCGATCGAGAAGACTCTGTTGAACAGCAGGGTCTAAATATTCATAAACCTCAATTGCCTCATTCTTATTCAGAAGTCTGAAAGCTAAAGCCTGCAAAATTAGTGGCAAGCTTCCAATAGCTTCAGCAATATCTACCGGCTGCACCGGCTCAAGCAATGATTTAACGCCGTCATAATCACCTGCAGACAGCATTGCTTGAAGTTGTTCCGCAACAACATCAACTAAATAAGGGCCATTAACTACAGAAGCTGCTGTTGTTGATGCCCCCGTTGCCTCATTCATGGGCGTACCACCAGGGCAGAGCTAGTTTATGCATAAGTCCAACTTTCCGAAACTTCAGACAAATGAGCGTCAATGTAAATCAAGTATTAGTGCGCACTTCAAATGGAAATGAACAGCGCCTAGGCGAATACAACGGCCAAGTTCTACTCATAGTAAATGTTGCAAGTCACTGCGGCTTCACCAAGCAATACAAGGGCCTACAAGCATTAGAAAATACATATGGTCCAAAAGGATTCAAAGTTTTGGGATTCCCTTGCAACGACTTTGGAGGCCAAGAGCCTGGGACTCTTTCTGAAATACAAAAATTCTGTTCATCTACATATGGTGCAAGCTTTACTCTTTTTGAAAAAATTCATGCAAAAGGAAAAACCACCGAACCTTATACAACCCTTAATCAAACTGAACCTGCAGGCGATGTTCAATGGAACTTTGAAAAATTCCTGGTTAGCAAAGAAGGAGACGTCATAAATCGCTTCAAAAGTGATGTCGAGCCTGATAACGACGAGTTAAAAGCTGCGATTGAAAAAGCTTTGTTAGACTAATTCGTCTACCTAACCAAAAGCCAAAGAGCGAACTAACTAGACCCATTAATAAAGTCGAAATAAATAAACTAAATGCTTGTTGAAAATCACCGATAGAAAAGAACTTAACGCAATCCACTATCCAGCTACTAAAAGTAGTTAAAGACCCACAAAAACCAATTCCAATAATTAAGTATAAATTTCGATTCAATGGAAAGCCCATGAAAAGTCCAAAAACTGCAGCTCCAGTAATATTTACCAAAAAATCATTATTGACTTGCCACCTAATCAAAGCCCCAGGGATTGCACCTAAAGCGATAATTAAAAACTGGCTAAATTCTCCTGTTAAGTTCTTACAATATTTTTTAGCCATTCCCTATTCCATATCCTGAAGCTGCCGCCAAAAAACCTCCTATAAGTGATGCAAGCCCGAAATATAAACCTTGAAGCCAATGACGCTTTCTCAATACATCCATAAATTCAAAGATAAAGGTGGAAAAAGTACTGAGGCTTCCTAAAAAACCAACACAAACAAATAAATAAAATAATGATGTATGGGTGAGATTGATATTTTTAGAGAGTAACGCCAATACAAATCCAAGTAAAAAAGTAGCGAGGATATTAACTGTAAGTATTCCCCATTTCTTACTGATTTGAATTCTTTCAAATGTCCTTGTGACTTTCATTCTCAACCACGCACCTAATACCGCCCCAAAAGATACAAAAAAACCCGAAAGTAACTTGTCAGAGACAAAATTAGACACTTATCCAGCCACGTTTTGCACAACAAGGCATTTCAGCGAAATTTACAGAATTAACGTTTACTTGGATCCATTCGTTTCCATCTTCATTCTTCCAAAACCTCAGAACTTTCAAGGGCGTGCCTAGCTCAAGGGTTCTCAAACTTGGAGCCAAAGAGAATGGGCTAGTACGCAATGCACATCTATCGCCGGCTAAGAGTGGAGATGCAAATTCACGGCGACGAATTTTCGCAGGGTTCAATTCTCCTCCACCTGCAGGAAGAGCTACTGGTGCTAAAAGAGCTACACCCAATACCCACCCCCAGCGCATTACAAGAGTCATTACTCCCATTAGATATCTAGTGCTGCCATATCCAATTCAACACTATGAGTTTCTATAAATTCCCTTCTAGGAGCAACCTTGTCACCCATCAAAATTGTAAATATTCGATCAGCTTCTAAAGCATCTTCTATCTCTACTCGTTTCATCATCCTTGTTGAAGGATCCATTGTGGTTTCCCACAACTGTTTCGGCATCATTTCGCCGAGTCCTTTAAACCGCTGAATGGTGTAATTGGCCTTTTCACCAAACCCAGTAAGTGTTTTTTGGAGATCAGCTTCGTTGTAACAATAAGTATGCTTCTTCCCACGCTCAACTTTATAAAGAGGAGGACATGCAATATAAATATAGCCTCCTTCAACTAATTGTTTCTGATAGCGATAAAAGAATGTCAACAAAAGTGTTCGAATATGAGCCCCATCAACATCTGCATCAGTCATTATTACAACTCGATGATAACGAAGGTTTTTTGATTCAAAATCTTCTCCTTTAATTCCAAGACCTAGAGCAGTTATAAGAGCCTGAATCTCTGTGTTTTTATAAATTTTAGCGTCATCTGTTTTTTCAATGTTCAGTATTTTGCCACGCAAAGGAAGTATCGCCTGAAAACGCCTATCTCGCCCTTGCTTGGCTGAACCCCCGGCCGAATCACCCTCAACAATATATATTTCAGACTCTGAAGGGTCTCTGGAACTACAATCAGCTAATTTGCCTGGCAAAGTTGAACTTTCTAAAACACTTTTTCTACGTACAAGTTCTCTAGCACGTCTAGCAGCTTCAGCTGCATTAAATGCTTGAATGGCCTTTTCTAAAATTAAATCAATTACACTTGGATTAAATTCAAGATATTGACTTAAAGAATCACCTACAAGGCTATCAACAATTCCGCGTACTTCTGTATTTCCTAGTTTGGTTTTAGTTTGCCCTTCAAATTCTGGCTCAGGAACTTTCACAGAAAGAACAACTGTTAAGCCTTCACGAATATTCTCACCTGCCAAATTTGCATCGCCTTCCTTTCGTTTGCCTCGCTTACGCGCAAAGGAATTCAATGTACGGGTCAAAACTGTTTTCAATCCCTCAATGTGAGTGCCTCCATCAACCGTTCGAATATTATTTGCAAAACCTAGAATGCTATCTGAATAAGCATCAACGCACCATTGCAATGCAGCCTCAACTTGAACCCCATCTTTCTCGGAGTTCACATAAATAATTTCGGGATGTAATGCATCTTTTTCCGTATTCATATATGCAACATATTCTTTTATTCCACCCTCATAAAAATAAACCTCCTCATATGGATTTCCTTCTAAGTCACAAGCAACTTTTCTTTCGTCACGGAAGACAATCTTTACTCCACCATTCAAATAAGCAAGCTCTCGAAGTCTTGATGACAAAGTTGCATAATCAAAAACAATTCCCACAGTAAAGATTTCATTGTCAGGCTTAAAGCAAACACTTGTTCCAGTTACTCCCTTCTCTGATTTGGCCTGCGCCTCTGAAGTAAGAGTGCCGATTGGTACACCCCTTTCAAAACGTTGCTTATGAAGCTGACCTTGCCTACGAACCGTAACTTCTACCCACTCACTAAGAGCATTAACAACTGATACCCCTACTCCATGCAAACCACCAGAGACCTTGTAACCACCACTGCCAAATTTTCCACCTGCATGAAGAACAGTAAGAACAGTTTCTAATGCACTTTTACCAGTTCTGGGATGAATATCAGTTGGAATACCGCGTCCATTATCAGAAATGGTTGCTGAGCCATCATTTCCAAGCACAACAACTATCTCATCGCAGTGTCCTGCAAGAGCTTCATCAACAGAATTATCTACAACCTCATAAACCAGATGATGAAGTCCCCTCGGCCCTGTAGAGCCGATATACATTCCCGGTCTCTTCCTGACTGGTTCCAGTCCCTCAAGTACCTGAATTTGTTCAGCGCCATAAGCGGCTTGAACTTTATGAACCTTGGAGTCTTCGCTCATTCGAAAAAGCAGTAACCAAGAAGGGTTTTCCTGACAGGCCTCATTGGCCAAACACCTCAACCTGGCAGGCTTAATTTACCACTGGCTTGAAGGAAAGGCTCAGAAAATACTCAAAGAGAGAATATAAAAATAGGGGAATTCGCTAAGTCCTTTGGCCTGACACTTCTCAGAATCTTCAATGGTCTCTAAGAAACCACTTGTAATCGTGCTACTTGGTCCAACCGCAAGTGGCAAAACAGCATTAGCGATCAAAATCGCAGAAAAATTCAAACTAAGTGTTCATAACGTGGATTCGCGCCAAATCTATAGAGGTATGGACATAGGTACAGCAAAGCCCACTCAAGAGGAAAGACAAAAAGTTAGGCATCATCTAATTGATATTCGGGAACCAAATCAACCAATCAACTTCAAAGAATTTCAAGAAATTGCAGAATTAAGCCTAGAAGTAGAACTGCAAAAGAACAAAGTCCCCTTCTTAGTTGGCGGAAGTGGACTTTATCTAAAAGCACTGACTGGAGGTCTGAAGGCGCCCAAAGTCCCTGCTCAATCAAAGCTCAGACAACAATTCAATGAATTAGGACAACATTACTGTCATCAAATGCTTCAAAACTGCGACCCAATCGCATCAAAACGCATTGCTTCAGCCGACAAAATTAGAACCCAAAGAGCACTAGAAGTCTTTTATGCGACAGGTCAAACAATCTCAACACAACAAACAGCAGAGGCTCCGCCTTGGCGCCTACTCGAGTTAGGGCTAGATCCTCAAAACTTACGAGAAAGGATTGAAAAGCGAACAGAATCAATTTATGCAAATGGTCTTATTGAGGAGACAGATCAATTGCAAAAGAGATTTGGACCAGAACTACCTTTACTCAAAACAATTGGCTATAAAGAAGCCCTAAAAGTAATTCAAGGGGACTCCAAGGTCTCAGAAGCTATTGCCCTCACTACAAAGCGAACCTATCAATTTGCGAAAAGACAACGCACTTGGTTTAGAAGGAAACATCATGCGCAATGGCTAAATGATGAGGAACCACTTAGAGAAGCACTATCTTTGATCCAAGCCGGTCTAGGCTGAGTAAAGCAGAACTCAGCTTTTAGTTTTCCTTTGGTCTGCTCTATATCCCTCAACATACTGAATGCCTCCCCGTCCTCGTTTTGACCGTCGCGCCCCAGTTCGGGAGCTTCCAAACATCAATGATCGAATCAACTATCCCAAATTGCGGGTAGTAGATGCAGACGGCACTCAACTTGGAGTGATTAATCGCGAAGAGGCTCTCGAGATAGCTAATGATCGTGAACTGGATCTAGTTCTTGTAAGCGAGAAAGCAGATCCACCGGTCTGCAGGATCATGAATTACGGCAAATTCAAATTCGAACAAGAAAAAAAGGCCAAAGAAGCCAAGAAAAAATCACATCAAACAGAAGTCAAAGAAGTCAAAATGCGCTACAAAATTGACCAACATGACTACGCCGTAAGAATTGGTCATGCAGTGCGCTTTCTTAAGGCAGGTGACAAAGTTAAGTGCACTGTCATATTCAGAGGGAGAGAAATACAGCACACTGCTCTGGCAGAAACCCTTCTAAGGCGAATGGCAAAAGATTTAGAAGAACAAGCCGAAGTTCAACAAGCACCTAAGAGAGAAGGACGAAACATGATTATGTTCCTCACGCCACGCAAAACACCATTAATTAAAAAAGAAAAAGAAGAAACTTCTCCAGCGCGTGCCGTAAGAACCATCACCACCCCACCCCGTCCAACAGCTGCAAAAGTAGTTAGTAAACAAAAGACAACTGGTAAAAAGTAACGTTCATTCAGCAACATGCCACCTACAAAATTATCCTGATTTGCTTCCTATGGCATCTTTGTTTTGCTGATTTTGAAGAAGTTCTATAAGTTTTTGTAACTGTCACAACTGCTTGGGACACGCAAAAGATTGTCACCAAGCCCAACACTTCTTAAGGTGACCACAATTAAACGTGGCCCAGCAGCGTGCGATTCCATATTCAGCAAGAAAGCGACATTCCTGCATCGAGCCAGCTTTACAACCAGATCTGTTTTGCCATAGCAGCACGTCATTACCCTCCAGGCCACCGACTGCCTAGTACTAGACAGCTAGCTATGCAAACAGGTCTTCATCGCAACACCATTAGTAAGGTTTACCGCCAACTAGAAACCGATGGGGTTGTTGAAGCGATAGCAGGTTCAGGCATTTATGTAAGAGATCAACAAAAACAACGTGAAATTCGTTCATCACCCAATATTCGCAATCGAGGCGTCAAAGACTTAGATCAAGAAGTCAGAAAATGCGTTGATGGACTTCTTAATGCAGGCTGCACACTTCAGCAAACACGCGAGCTTTTAACGCGAGAGATTGACTGGCGTTTACGTTGTGGCGCAAGAGTATTGGTAAGTACTCCTAGAGAAGATATTGGCGCATCATTACTAATTGCCGAGGAACTGGCACCAAGTCTTGAAGTACCTGTTGAGGTCGTGCCAATGGAAGAACTCGAAAGTGTTCTTGAGAGTTCCAGCAATGGCACCGTGGTAACCAGTCGATATTTTTTACAACCTTTAGAAGAATTAGCCAAACGACATGGTGTAAGGGCTGTAGCAGTTGATCTAAGCGACTTTCGTCAGGAATTAGCAATGCTAAAGGAACTACGACCAGGAAGCTGTGTTGGGCTCGTAAGCATTAGCCCAGGAATACTCAGAGCTGCAGAAGTAATCCTTCACAGCATGAGAGGAAATGAACTTTTACTAATGACAGCAACCCCAGATGTAGGCAGTCGATTACTTGCTCTTCTAAGGGCAGCAAGTCATGTGCTCTGCGATAGTCCTAGTCTGCCAATGGTTGAGCACAGTTTGCGTCAAAACCGTTCTCAATTGATGAGAATGCCTCAGGTGCACTGTGCAGAGAGTTACCTAAGTAACTCCACTATTGAACAACTCCGAAAGGAAATAGGGCTTCTTGCTTAAGAAGCGTCAGTAAATTGAGCCAATGCTTAAAGCAATTAGGGCCGACTTCGCAATTATCAAAGAAAGAGATCCAGCCGCTAGAGGCCTGGTGGAGATACTGCTTTGCTATCCGGGTTTCCAAGCACTAGTCATACATAGACTCAGCAATGGTTTATGGAATCTAGGTTTACCACTTTTACCGCGTGTACTTAGCCAAGCGACCAGAGCCTTAACAGGTATCGAAATACATCCTGGAGCAAAAATTGGCAAAGGAGTTTTTATTGATCACGGCATGGGAGTAGTGATTGGTGAAACAGCAGAAATAGGGAATCGTTGCCTGCTTTACCAAGGCGTTACTCTTGGTGGAACTGGCAAAGACAGTGGGAAAAGACATCCAACTTTGGCCGAAAATGTTGTTATTGGAGCAGGAGCCAAAGTTCTTGGTGCTATTTCAATAGGGGCAAATACAAGAGTAGGCGCTGGTTCAGTAGTAGTACGTGATGTCCAGGCTGACAGTACTGTTGTAGGTATTCCTGGCCGAATAGTTCATCAAAGTGGGGTAAGAATCAATCCACTTGCTCACTCAGCACTTCCAGATGCTGAGGCGACTGTTATTCGTAACCTGATGGAACGTATTGATGAGTTGGAAAATCAAGTTTCGACTCTCAAAAATTCTTTAAAGGATCTAACTGAAGGGCGTATTCCAAAAAACATTTTCCCTGGCGAAGCACAAAGCCTTAAAGACAGAGAAATCATCGAGTTTCTCGGAGAAAAGTCTTGAAAGATTCAATTAAAGTTAAGCGCTGGTTGATGGAGGCGCAGGCTGAAACATAAACATTGAATAAATTACATTTCTCCGCATATTTGTCATCATCTCCAAAAACATATCATAACCTTCATTCTTATATTCAATTAAAGGGTCTTTTTGACCATAACCTCTTAAACCAACTGATTCACGCAAAGCATCCATTGCTTGTAAATGCTCACGCCAAAGTGTATCTATCTGTTGAAGAATAAAAAATCTTTCTGCCTCTCTCATAAGTCCAGGTCTTTGTTCTTCGATCTGCCCTTCTTTAATATCATAGGCATTTCTTAATTGCTCCTGCAAAAATGCCTTAAGCTCTTCCATACTCAATCCTTTTATTTGTTGTGGTTTTAAATCTTCTAATAAATAAACAAATTCTTGTACTTTAGCAACTAATTGATCTAAATCCCATTCCTCAGGCGGAAGATCTGGATTAACATAAGCATCTACAATATCATTCATTGTTCTCTCTCCATATCCTATAACTTGCTTTTTCAATTCCAGTCCTTCAAGGACCCTTCGCCTTTCTGAATATACTGCTCGCCGCTGATTATTCATTACTTCATCATATTCAAAAACCTGCTTTCTTATATCATAATAATAAGTCTCTACCTTCTTTTGAGCACTCTCTAATGAACGTGTCAGCATTCCAGATTCAATAGGCATATCTTCATCTACTCGGAAGGCATTCATCAAAGCAGCAACTCTTTCACCTCCAAATATTCGTAGTAAATTATCTCCTAATGACAAAAAGAATCGGGTGCTGCCTAAATCACCTTGGCGACCAGCTCGCCCTCTTAGTTGATTATCAACCCGTCTAGATTCATGCCGTTCAGTACCAATTACATGAAGTCCTCCTGCATCACGAACGCGAACTTCTTCTTGCAAAACAACCACGTCATATTCAGCCTTAACCAAAGAAATTGCTTTCCTTAAAGAAGCAATTTGAGCATCATCTGTTGGTGCCTTTTCTGCAGCAGTGGAAATACGGTCTTCTAGTTCAATAACACTTAAAGCTCTATCTCCCCAAGCACTTACAAGATCACGAGCCAAATCCACAAGGAATTGATCGGTTTCATCAGTCAAAGTACATGGGTAGAGGCTTCCAATCGCACGGGCCTCACTAGGAGCATTTGCAGAAGTTTTAATTGAGGAGTCACTATTTTTTCCAAAGCCATCAGCAGGTTCAGAATTGCGTTGCAATGGGACAGGTGGACGATGTCCTTCCTCTGGACGTACAAGTCTGGGCAAAAGAACTTCTCTCAACTTCAAACGCGCCATGTAATCGCTATTTCCACCAAGAATGATGTCTGTACCTCTACCTGCCATATTTGTTGCGATAGTTACGGCACCAGAACGACCAGCCTGAGCAACAATCTCAGCTTCTCGCTCAACATTCTCTGGCTTTGCATTGAGTAAATTGTGGGGAATTTCCTGCTCAGAAAGCAAAGAACTAAGAAGCTCACTTTTCTCAACACTTGTTGTACCTACTAGGACTGGTCTACCTTCCTTATGTATTGCAGCAGTTTCATTGGCAACTGCTCTCCACTTAGCTTGTTCTGTCTTGTAAACCTGATCAACCCAATCATGGCGTGCACGAGGTTGATTCGTAGGAATAACCGAAGTTTCAAGTTTATAGGTTTTCTCAAACTCAACTTCTTCTGTCTTGGCAGTACCTGTCATCCCTGCAAGACGTGGATAAAGCAAGAAAAAGTTCTGATAAGTGATTGATGCAAGAGTCTGTGTTTCGGGCTGAATGCTCAACTGCTCTTTTGCTTCAATCGCCTGATGCTGCCCATCACTCCAACGACGACCAGGCATTACTCGACCTGTGAACTCGTCAACAATCACTGCTTCTCCATCTCTCACAATGTAATTCACATCCCTTATAAATAATTCCTTAGCCTTCAAAGCATTAGTTATGTAATGAGCCCAAGGATCAGAGGGATCAAATAAATCTGAAACTGCCAACATTTCCTCTGCTTTGCCAAAACCTTCATCTGTAAGTGTGCAGCTTCTTTGTTTTTCATCTACCTCATAATCACCTTCAGGGTCTATGCCATCCTTACCCATTTCCGCAGCTTTTTGGAGGCCAGAAGCAACTTCTGCTGCACGTTGATATTTCTCTTGAGGTCTCTCAATTTGCCCTGAAATTATTAGAGGAGTTCTTGCCTCATCTATCAAAATCGAATCCACTTCATCAATAACACAATATTGAAATTCTCTCTGTACAACTTCACTAATATCTGTAGCCATATTGTCTCGTAAATAATCAAATCCAAGCTCTGAATTTGTTGCATAAGTAATATCACAACCATAATTTTTCTTGCGCTCAGCTGGAGTCATATCTTGTTGAATCAAGCCAACAGTCATCCCAAGAAAACGATGTACCTGCCCCATCCACTCAGCATCCCGACGAGCTAAGTAATCATTAACCGTGACAACATGAACACCTTTACCTGTAAGCGCATTCAGAAAGCTGGGCAATGTTGCGACTAAGGTCTTTCCCTCTCCAGTTTTCATTTCACCAATTTGTCCTTCATGCAAGACCATTCCACCAATTAGCTGAACATCAAAATGACGCATTCCTAAAACCCGCTTACTTGCCTCCCGTACAACAGCAAAGGCTTCAGGGAGAAGCTCATCTAACAAATCTCTTTGATTTTGAGGAGTAGAAGCATTTTGAAGTCGCTGGCGAAACTCCGCAGTTTTAGTTCGAAGTTGATCGTCACTCAAAGGAGAAACATCCTCTTCAAGCAGATTGATATCAGTGACAATCGGCTGGTACCGTTTGAGCTTGCGGGCATTGGGATCTCCCAGCAAAAGCTTGAGCATGATTTGCGCAAATACCAGAAATATTCTTTAAGCCTAACTAGAACGATCCTTTACTTCGACCCAAAAGTTTTAAGCGCCATAAAAAAAGCTTTTTTTTCTTTATCCCTTCCAAAGTTTTCCCAAGCTCAAAATTCATTAAGCAGTGAATTGATAATCTCAGCCTTATTGAGGCCCAAACTTTTGGTGGCAATACATTCCATCGCAACAAAGACCTAAAAACGAAACACAAGCAATGTCAGAAATAAAACTCCTAAGGCATGCCCCAGGCTCTCCAGGACTGCGATTACTAGGTCTAGGGCCAGGATGCTTACCCAGCCAAGGCCTAATCAAATTAAAGGTTTTGCTTGATAAGCATGCCTTTTGGGCCCAAGGTAGAAGCTACAAAGAAATACGTAAGGTTTTAGCTGGCAGCACAGTCGTAATAAGCCTTTGGAGAGGAAAAAGATTGATTGGCTTTGGACGAGCCACAAGTGATGGCATTTATAGGGCTGTTTTATGGGACATTGTTGTAGCAGGTGATTTACAAGGCCAAGGCCTAGGAAGAATGGTTGTAAACGCACTGCTCGATGCGCCATCCTTGAAAAAGGTGGAGAAAATTTATTTGATGACAACAAATAGTGCCGATTTTTATGAGCAACTTGGTTTCCAGCGATCAAGCAATCAAGCACTATTAGTAAAGACTCACTTTTGACTTGCAAAGCGATCATATAATTAATTCTTTTAATTAATTATATAGATTTTATTGATCATATTAATCGATTCCAAGCGTTCCTACTGATTCTTAAAAAGCCTAAAACCTTCTCTATACAAACCTTTTTTTTCATAATTAACTACAATTCTATATATATTTAATTATTAATATTATTTAAAACTTTTGTGTTGTCTTTTCAAGAATGAAAAATTTTCTGAACAAAATTGCTCTGAAAGTATTCATAATTATTCATTAAAAAAGCCCTTCTAAAAAAAAGGGCTCTAATCAAAGCGGATGAAGAGATTCGAACTCTCGACCCTCTCCTTGGCAAGGAGATGCTCTACCACTGAGCTACATCCGCATTAGGGAGAATGTTCTGTAGTGAGAGCAGCATGCCTTACCAAAGGTGTCCTGGTCAATGAATCTTTAACTGGTAAACATTGATTAATTAAGTTCATGCATCAATGACCCCATCTCCAAAGCCTGCAAGGCATAGGTCCAGCCAAGATTGCTCTTGATTCCTGCCCTCTCCAAGGCCTGTTGGATTGTGTCAGTAGTTAATACTCCAAAAATAATCGGAACATTAGTCTCTCTTGAAACTGAAGCAATTCCCTTACTAGTCTCGGATACAACTACATCAAAATGCGGCGTATCTCCTCGAATCACAGCACCAAGAGTAATTAAAACTTGATAACGCCCACTTCTTGCCAATGACTGCGAAACAATAGGTAATTCAAAAGACCCTGGAACCCACACAACATCCATTTGCGCACTTTCTTGAGAAGTATCAATTCCATGCCTCATTAAGCAGTCCAAGCAACCACTCAAAAGTTTGCTTGTCACTAAATCATTAAATCGTGCGACAACTATTGCTATGCGTAAACCTGACGCATTAGTAAAGCTTCCCTCTATTGTGGCCATATCTCAAAGCAGAACTATCTGCAAATCTAACCAACGTAGGAGCTAAAGGTCTGTTTAGGCCAGACTAATTTGAAAACTACAGCTATAGAAAGCTTAGAAATTAAAAAAAGCAATCTCATCCCCCTAACCTTTAAAAGGTATTTGAGACTTTAAATTTCAAACAAAAAGCTTGGGTTAAATCAGCCCAGAGGACCCATGTAACCAGTAACTCCATCAATTTGATGGGCTACATATTCAGCTATAAAGCCGTTAAGGAGAACTAGGTGGAACCAAACACCACCAATAATCTCAATTCTTTTAATAGCCCCATTACGTCTATTTGAGGGGTCCGTTTGGGTCATATAAAGAACTGGAACCCCAATAACTAAAATCAAAGAAGCGAACAACAAGGCGTTCGCGGCGATACCAGAAAGGAACTGCATGGGGAATTGATTGCGACGGAGCCAATGCTCTCAGCTTGCATTAATTCTCACACGCAAAGGTCTTATTAAGAGCAAAGTCTGTCTTGATATGTCGCGAGGCTTCACATCCAAAAAAATTCACGCATTTACTATGCGTCTATAAACAAGCAGAGGACCTCCATGGCAAACAACGCTGATCCCCTGCAGGGCAGCTTGTTTGAAGATTCCCATGAGGCGTCCATCCTCTCAAAAGCCTCTATAAGTACCCCTCCCGTCCAAGAAGAAGACCTTTCTGATAAAGAGCTAACTCAAGACGCAAAAAAACGACCACGCAAAAGAAAAAAGACAGAAACCGAGCCCAAAAGCTCCATTTCATCTAAATCAACTGAAAGCACAGCCACACATGAGACTGACCTCCCTGCCTGGCACCATCACAGCCTTGTCGAAATTGACCAACTCACTCCCGTTCTTCGTCATTATGTCGAACTCAAAAAAGAAAGTCCTGAAAGGATCTTGCTGTATCGCTTAGGAGACTTTTTTGAATGTTTTTTCGAAGATGCAATCAAACTTTCCCAACTTTTAGAACTCACACTGACTGGGAAAGAAGCTGGAAAGGCCTTAGGCAGAGTTCCTATGGCAGGAGTACCTCACCACGCTGTAGAACGCTATTGTTCCGAACTAATTAATAAAGGTCTCAGTGTTGCCTTATGCGACCAACTAGAAAGCACTCCAAGTAAAGGCGCCTTACTCAAAAGAGGAATAACGAGAATTCTTACGCCTGGAACTGTTATTGAAGAAGGCATGCTCCAAGCTCGACGAAATAACTGGTTAGTAGCTTTAGTAAGAGAAGCAATAAACGGAACAGAATCCTGCACTTACGGCCTAGCTCGTGCTGATGTAAGTACTGGCGAGTTTCTGGTCACTGAAATAAAAGAAAGCGAGTTACTAACTCAAGAGCTCACCAAAATTGAAGCATCAGAAATTATTCTGGGTGAAAGTGAGCCCTACGTAACAAAAGCCTGGTGTCCAGAGCATATTCAACTCACAAAAATACCCAAAACTCCATTCAACCGGCCGGAAGCTGAGTGTTCTCTTAAAAGATATTTCAAGATAAAAACGATTAATGGACTAGGGCTTCAAGAGTTCCCATTAGCACTAAGGGCTGCAGGGGGTTTGGTTGCCTATTTAGGCAAAACTAAGCCAATGAATTATGACCAGCAAAATGAAGATTTTGTAAAGCAAATACCATTAGAATTTCCAAAAATCACCTTACAAAATGAACAATTAATTCTCGATTCGCAAACACGACGAAATCTCGAAATAACTTCGACTCAAAGAGATAATCAATTCCAAGGATCACTCCTTTGGGCTATCGACAGAACGCTAACTTCGATGGGCGCCAGGTGTCTGCGTAGATGGATAGAAGCCCCTCTTATCAATGCATTAGAAATCCGTGCCAGGCAAGCAGTCATAAATCAGCTTGTTGAAACTCGTTCCTTAAGACAAGGCATCCGTAATCTCCTTAGAGCAATGAGCGATCTCGAGCGGTTAGCAGGGCGAGCAGGCGCAGGGCAAGCTGGAGCAAGAGACCTTCTTGCAATTGCTGATGGCATAGAGCGATTACCTTTATTAACCGCGAAACTTAAGCAACTAAACATTGAAGGTCCTAAATGGACATCCGACTTATTAAATATTGATCCAAAACTAATTGAACTAGCAGTCACAATTAAAGAACAGCTTTTCAAGAATCCGCCTCTAAGTCTTACGGAAGGAGGACTAATTCATGACGGAATAGATCCACTATTAGATGGCATTAGGAATCAAATCGATGATCAAGAAGCATGGCTTAAAGGTCAAGAAAGTTTAGAAAGAAAGTTAAGTAAAAATATTAATTTAAGACTTCAATATCATAGAACATTTGGCTATTTTCTATCTGTTAGCAAAGCAAAAGCAGGAGAAGTTCCCGAGCACTGGATAAGACGTCAAACTCTTACCAATGAAGAGAGATTTATTACTCCAGATTTAAAGGCAAGAGAGGGAAAAATTTTTCAGATTAAAGCCAGAGCTGCTCAACGAGAATATGAACTTTTTTGCATCTTGCGCGATAAAGTTGGCAATCAAGCCAGAGGGATCCGTAAAGCTGCGAGAGCAGTTGCAGGGCTAGATGCATTAGCAGGCTTGGCTGAACTAGCCGCTACTTGTTCATATTGCCAACCCACAATACTTACTAATAAAAATGAGAATATCATGCGCTCTATAGAGTTGAAAGATTGTAGACATCCTGTAGTTGAACAAATGCTTGCAGGTCAATCATTCAAACCAAATGATATAAATCTAGGCAATGGAACTGACCTTATTATCCTTACCGGACCAAATGCAAGTGGCAAAAGTTGTTATTTACGACAAGTAGGGTTAATACAATTACTTGCTCAAATTGGAAGCTGGGTGCCTGCAAAAAAAGCATCTCTAAGTGTTGCAGATCGAATCTGCACACGAGTAGGTGCTGTTGATGATCTTGCTTCAGGTCAATCAACATTTATGGTTGAGATGGCTGAAACTGCATTCATCCTAAATCAAGCAACTACTGATTCCTTAGTACTCTTAGATGAGATTGGACGAGGAACTGCAACTTTTGATGGGTTATCAATAGCATGGGCTGTTAGTGAATGCCTTGCAAAGGAAATAAAAAGCAGAACAATCTTTGCCACTCACTATCATGAACTAAATACCTTATCTGATACATTAGAAAATATTTCTAACTATCAAGTCTTAGTGCAAGAGACTGAAGAAGAATTATTATTTTTGCATAAAGTCGCTCCTGGTGGAGCCAGTCAAAGTTATGGAATTGAAGCAGCACGTCTTGCCGGAGTTAGGCAAGATGTAGTTAAACGTGCTCGAGAAGTATTAACAAGACTTGAAAATAAAAATTAATTTTATTCCTTATAACTAATAAATATAATCAACATATATGATATTTATTGAGAAAATTTTGCAGCCCTTAATAAAGCATTAATGCATGCAGCAGCCAAAGCCGCACCCCCTCTTGTCCCATCCAGTCGAATTTGCGCTATATCACTTTCAGATAATCTCCTTTTACTTTCAGCAACTCCAACAAAACCAACCGGCATCCCAATGATCAAGCTTGGACGAAATGCACCATTAGATATCAAATCTAATAATGTTTCAAGAGCCTTTGGTGCGCTACCAATTAACACAATAGGAGACCTTGTCTGTTGAAACTCTTTGGACAATTCTTCCCAGGCACAATTCATTCCAATTGCCGTGCGTGTAGCACCTTGAGGAGCTTGGGCAGGCGCCCACTCCAAAACACATCTAACTTGCGACTTAAGGGTCCTTGAAGCCATAGGAGAAACTGCTGCTGCTGCCATTGCCGTATCGGTAAGAATCGGAGCACCGGCTATTAATGAAGAAATCCCTTGCTGACATGCGCCGGTACTGAATTTCAAAATGTCCTTCAGTCCAAAATCACCACTGCTATGAATCAACCTCTCAAGAACTTGCTGCTGTAAAGGGTCAAGGCCAGTAGGACCCAACTCCGCCTTAATTAAACGAATGCTCTCAGTAAAAATTGGATGATCAAATGTCATGACTTGTTGCCTACTTTCTTCAATCATTTAAGGCATCATCAGAAACAATCAACTGTTCAGCGCATTAATGCCAATACACTTGATCTGGGGTGATGATGGTGCTGCGCAAGATCGTACTGTCGAGAATTTAATTCAAAAAATAATTGATCCTGCATGGATCACAATTAATTTGAGTCGATTAGATGGCACTGATATTTTTCAAGCTAACAAAGCGCTAGATGAAGCTCGCACCCCTCCTTTTGGCAATGGAGGGAGGTTGGTTTTAGTTAAGCGAAGTCCATTTTGCAATGGTTGTTCAAATGACCTAGCTAAATACTTTGAAGAAATTCTCGAAATAATTCCAATTAATACTTACCTAGTTCTCAGTAATCCAAATAGACCTGATGGTCGGCTCAGGACAACTAAAGCCATTCAAAAACTTGTTAAGTCTCAAAAAGCATATGAAACAAAATGTTTGCTTCCAACAATTTGGGATGAGGCTGGTCAGCACCAATTAGTAAAACAAGCTGCTCAAAGCCTTGGCCTAGAAATAGAGAGAGAAGCAATAACGTCTCTTGTTGAAGCGATAGGCAATGATAGTTCTAGACTTTATTCAGAATTAAATAAGCTTGCTCTGCATGCTGAAGCAGAAAAAATACAAAAAAATACTGGGCAAGGAAAATTGTTAATCACTGCAAAAACAGTTAATGCATTAATTGGAGGTATGTCTACTAACGCACTTCAAATAGGCAATTCGTTATTAGCAGAGGATTACGGAGAAGCAATTTCAAAATTTGATTCTCTTGTAAATACAGGTGAACCAGTACTTCGTGTTATTTCCACACTTACAGGACAAGTGAGAGGCTGGCTTTGGGTCAGCCTTCTTGAAAGTAAAGGCGAAAAAGATGTTGCCGTGATTGCGAAAGCAGCAGGAATTTCAAACCCTAAACGAATTTATGTCATGCGTAAGCAACTTCAAGGACGCGACCCCTCGAAATTTCTAAACCTTCTTAGCCGACTATTAAAAATGGAAGTGGAGCTCAAGCGAGGTGCTATTCCTCATGATGCTTTTCGAGACGGGCTTCTAAGCAATCGATAGATTGAGTGCCTTCACACTGAAATAATCAAGAGATTCCAAAGGAAAGTGAATGGCTTTGCTGGTACAAAAATTTGGAGGTACCTCAGTAGGAAGTGTCCAACGTATCCAAGAAGTAGCTAAGAAAATTGCTGCCAGCAAAGATTTAGGCCATGACCTTGTAATCGTTGTATCAGCAATGGGGCATACAACAGATGAACTAACCAATCTTGCAAAAGCAATTAGCAACAATCCCCCACAAAGAGAATTGGACATGCTCCTTGCAACAGGAGAACAAGTCTCAATCGCTTTATTATCGATTGCACTTAATGAACTAGGTATCCAATCAATATCAATGACAGGTTCTCAAGTGGGAATAGTTACAGAATCTTCCCATGGTCGAGCAAGAATTCTAGAAGTGCGAACTGAACGACTAAGAACTCTCCTTAATGCTGGGAACGTGGTTGTAGTTGCAGGGTTTCAAGGAACAAGTTTGAGTAGCGTTGGTACGGCAGAGATAACCACACTCGGTCGAGGGGGATCAGACACTTCAGCTGTTGCACTAGCAACTGCACTTAAGGCGTGCGCTTGCGAAATTTATACAGATGTCCCAGGGGTACTAACAACAGATCCAAGAAAAGTGAAAGAAGCACAACTTATGCAGGCTTTGAGCTGTGACGAAATGCTTGAACTAGCAAGTCTTGGTGCAGCTGTCCTACATCCCAGAGCTGTAGAAATTGCAAGAAACTATGGAACAAAACTTGTTGTGCGATCAAGCTGGACTAATGAGCCAGGTACAACATTGACCAGCACAGCAGGTCGATCACTTGGGCGAGAAGGGCTAGAACTAGGACGTCCCGTGGATGGATTAGAGCTTCTTGAAAATCAATCAGTCCTAGGCTTTGCACATCTTCCAGATCAACCAGGAGTTGCTGCCAACTTGTTTGAAGCCCTGTCTAAAGGAGGGGTCAACGTAGATTTAATCATTCAGGCCTCTCATGAAGGAAATAGCAATGACATCGCATTTACCGTTCATGCAGAAGCAATCAATAAGGCCAAAGAAATATGTGAACACGTCGTCAAACAACTAGGTGGTGAGCTTTCAACACAAAGTGGAATGGCAAAACTAAGTATTAGCGGTGCAGGAATCATGGGGCGTCCTGGAATAGCCGCGACGCTTTTTGAAACACTTTCAAGGGCTGGAATAAACTTAAGACTTATTGCCACAAGTGAAGTAAAAGTAAGCTGTGTAATTGACTCAAAATTAGGAGTAAAAGCACAGCGAGCAGTAACAGATGCTTTTGAACTTAACGATAATCAAGTAAAAATAAATCCAGGGGTAACAGGCTTAGGAGAGCCTGCCGTCAGAGGTGTTGCTTTAGATCCAAATCAAGCTCAGGTAAATGTTCGTAATGTGCCAGATAAGCCAGGTACAGCAGCTTCTCTTTGCTCTATTTTGGCTGACGCAGGAATTAGTATAGATGCAATAGTTCAGTCAGAACGCAAACATCAAAATGGTGGTCGTGATATAACTTTCACCCTCAAGAAAAGTGATCGGCAAATTGCAGGCGCTGCTCTCACTTCTTTACTCGCGAAATGGCCCAATTCGTTTTTGGAAGATGGTCCTGCAATAACACGTATAAGCGCTGTTGGTGCAGGAATGCCAGCAACAGCAGGTACTGCAGCTCGTATGTTTAGAGCATTAGCTGATTCAAATATCAATATTGCGATGATTGCAACAAGTGAAATTCGTACTAGCTGTGTTGTTGCAGAAAAAGATGGATTGGCCGCATTACAAGCAGTTCATTCCCATTTTGGCCTCGATAAATCAAATTAAAATAATATAAAAATCATCGTACGAAAACGTCAAGACTTGCCAATCAACTTTTGCCTTAGTTGCTTAATTCTATCTCGAAGATTTGCAGCTTCCTCAAAGTCCAATTTTTTCGCGGAATCTTTCATGTTAATTTCTAATTGGTTTATAAGCTCTGGCAAAGCCTCAAGAGTCAGGCCATCATCTTCTGCAGAAATTAAGGAATCAGCAGCTTTGCCTGCAATCTTAATCAGATCATTATCTGTACCATCTTTTTGCAATCTTCTGGATAACTCTAAGAACGATAAAATAGAGTTATTCGCTTTTTTACCAGCAGGTTGTGGAATAATTCCATACTTTTCATTATAAATTTTTTGAATATTTCTTCGTCGATCTGTTTCACTAATAGCTCTTGACATTGAATCAGTAAAATTATCTGCATAAAGAATCGCCATCCCTTCTATATGTCTTGCTGCACGTCCAATAGTCTGTATCAATGATCTTTCAGCCCTTAAAAAACCCTCCTTATCTGCATCGAGAATTACAACCAAAGACACTTCTGGTAAATCAAGTCCTTCACGTAAAAGATTCACACCAACTAAAACATCGTATTCACCCAAGCGTAAATCCTGAATAATCTCTATACGTTCAATTGAATGAATTTCGGAATGGAGATATCTAACTCGAACATTGTTCTGAGATAAATAATCGGTCAAGTCTTCTGCCATTCTTTTAGTCAATGTTGTAATTAAAACCCTTTGTTTTTTCTTAGCCCTGGAACGTATCTCCCCTAATAAATCATCCACCTGTCCTTTCGTGGGCCTCACTTCAACTAAAGGGTCTAAAACGCCTGTAGGCCTAATAATCTGTTCAGCAATTCCTCCTTTACTCTGAGCCAATTCCCATTGACCAGGCGTTGCACTGATAAAAATAGTTTGCTTAGCCTTTTCCCAAAACTCTTGACTCTTTAATGGCCTATTATCTGCCGCACTCGGCAAACGAAATCCATGCTCGATCAATACATTTTTTCTTGATTGGTCACCGTTGTACATGGCCTGTAACTGAGAGCAAGTCACATGGCTTTCATCAACAACAAGAAGCCAATCTTCAGGAAAATAATCAATGAGACATTCAGGTGGAGTTCCTACCTCACGTCCAGATAAATGACGTGCATAATTTTCCACTCCATTGCAATAGCCAACTTCTCTCAACATTTCTAAATCATAAGTAGTTCTCTGTTTCAACCTTTGCGCTTCTAAAAGTTTTCCTTCTGAATCAAGAAATTCAAGACGGTCTTTTAATTCGTCTTTGATGTCTTTAATTGCTAAACGAAGTCGGTCCTTTGGAGTTACAAAGTGCTTCGCTGGGTAAATATTAATGTTTTGCAAATTTTCAAAAATCTCTCCAGTTATTGGATCAACATAACGAATAGCCTCTATTTCATCACCAAAAAGTTCGATCCTAACCAATCTATCTTCATAAGCTGGTCCAATTTCTAAGACATCTCCTTTAACACGAAAATTCCCACGCGAAATTTCAACATCATTACGAGTATATTGATTATTAACTAACTCGCGCAAATAAAGTCTTAAATCTATCAATTCACCAACTTTAAATTTCACAGAAGCCTTTAAATACTCACTAGGGATTCCTAAACCATATATGCAACTAATTGAAGCAACTACTATTACATCATCACGTTCAAATAAAGATCGTGTAGCAGAATGCCTAAGCATGTCAATCTCTTCATTAATAGATGAAGTTTTTGCAATATAAGTATCGCTTACAGGAACATATGCTTCGGGTTGATAGTAATCATAATAAGAAATAAAGTATTCGACAGCATTTTTAGGGAAAAACTCTCTTAGCTCATTGCAAAGTTGTGCTGCAAGAGTCTTATTATGAGCCAAGACGAGTGCTGGTCGTCCAGTCTGAGCAATCACATTTGCGATGGTAAATGTTTTCCCGGTGCCAGTTGCACCTAACAAAGTCTGATAACGCTTCCCCTCATTTACACCTTCAACCAAACGCTCTATTGCTGCTGGCTGATCGCCCTTAGGATTGTAAGGAGCTTGAAGATGATATTTAGGCATCAAGTATTCTCTAATACCGACAGATTCATCAGCTTATGCACAAAGTAAAGTGTGCTGGTTTTAAATGCCAATTATAAAACACAGTCATGTAATCTCACTTATTTAAACAAGTTTAATCGTAACTCTATTAAAAATAATTTATTTATGGTTTAAAACAAAAATACCTAAAGGTAAATGGCTATTTTAATTCTCTATCAGTATAAGAATATTATAGGAGAATATGTTGTAAACCTATGAAAATATATCGATTGAAGATGTTGAAATTCTATGAGAAGGTAATGATTGACGTAACCTCTTTATAATAGCCACCATTGCTAACTGGTTGTCCAGTCGATTTACTACTGAACCCACTCCTACCCCAGAAGCACCAGCTGCTATTGCCATTGGCGCAGTAACAGGCGATAAACCTGATGCACAAATCACAGGGACTGAAGGATATGTTTTCTGAATGTTTTTAGAAATGCTATGAGCAGCTGCCAAGGTTGGTGCAGCTTTCTCAATAAGGCCAAGATCTCCAGGGCTAAAGGGTTTGGCACTTGTTCCACCCTCGGTTTGTATCCAATCAGCCCCTGCTTCTACAAGATCAATTGACAATTCAATCTGCTGATCAATAGGCAAACAATGAGGGACAGTCACAGATAGAACGACATCGGGCAATAATTGCCTAGTTCGACAAGTAAGGTCAAGCACCTCAGCAGCACCGAAAAAGCGTCCTTTGGGATAAAACGAATCAAAATTTCCGATCTCAACCATAGAGGCACCTGCCTCAACAGCTGCGGGGAAGAGCTCAGGGTCAACAGCACTAACACATACTGGAAGACTGGAAGAATCAATGGCCAATCGAACCAAATCTGGGCTACATGCAACATCTAACAAATCTGCACCGCCAATACTTGCAGCCTTTGCCACGCATTCGACCGAATATTTATCGAAATTACTTAAACCAGAAATTATCTTCAGCAAGGAACGCTTGTCGATACTCCTTTGAAGAGAAACAGGCAAATATTGAAGGCGGGACATCGATTCAACAACGAACATAATGATTCTCCCATTAACCAGGGCAAAGAACTCCTCAACTGAAGTCATGTAGTCAATGATGCGCAATGTCTCTTTTCACAAATAATCAACTTCCCTGGAGTCGATGGCATGACCGACTCCACCAAAAATTATTGAGCAGCAAAGAGCTTCTCCCACATGAATCTTCTCTGCTTCTCTCAGTATCTGGAGGGCAAGATTCAATGGCAATGCTCAAACTAATAATTGACTTGCAAAGATTATATAAATGGAAGTTAACGGTTTGGCATGGAGATCATGGCTGGCACAAGGGATCAGGCCAAATAGCAACGGAGTTAAGAGCTTGGTGCGTACAACGTAATATCAACTTTTTATGTACAAAGGCAACACCTAAGGATATAAATAGTGAAGCAAAAGCAAGACACTGGAGATATACAACTCTTGAAAGTATTGCAAAAAACCTCTCTTCTAAAGAGAAAACTTGTCTACACATTCTTACTGGGCACACTGGAACTGATAGAGCAGAGACTCTATTACTAAATCTGGCCAGAGGGGCTGATTTGGCTGGACTTAGTAGCCTTAGGGAGAGAAGAAGTTTAGGCAGCGAAGCTTTATTAGTTCGTCCTATTCTTTGTTTCACAAGAAATGAAACAGCTATGATCTGTGAATCAATGCAACTGCCTATCTGGTTAGACCCTACTAATTCAGATATGCACTTAAGTCGGAATCGTATTCGCCATGAAATCTTTCCGGTATTAGAAGATCTTCATCCAGGATGCAGCAAAAGAATATCCTCACTTGGCGAAAGACTTAGCAATCACAAGGAAGATCAAACAATTTTGGCAGGCCTAGCGATTCAAGCGTTACAAACTCCAAGTGGACTTTGCAGAAAAAGTCTTGCCAAGCTTTCCCTCACTGCAAGAGGAACGCTTTTAGTTTCTTGGTTAGAAAAAGCACATGCTCCATTTGTTACTGCAACTCAACTTGAAAAAATTAGTCAAAAAATTAGCTCCAACATTCATGCTGGCTATTTTCAACTATCAAAAGGTTGGAAAATCAGCTGGTCAAAAGAATTTGTTCAAATTGAGCCTCCCAAGTCAATTAACTGAAAGGAAACCAATGTCCATTCCAATTCAACTAAGCCACAGCTGAGCGCCTCCGTCGAGTTCGGCCTGCAGGGACTTCCATTTGTGATTCATTTTCTGAAGAAACCACTTTGGTCGCAACCTTATTGATATCACTAGAAATTGAAGTTTCAGAATCCATTCGCTTTGCAGGGGCAGAATTCCTAGCCACATCACGACGTCTAACAATTGTCTTTTTGTCTGGCTCTTCATCAATTCTTCCCTTGTAGGCAGGAGTACCCCCTGGAGCAGGCTGAACTAAGCAAAGAATTAAAGGTTCTACCTGTAACTCTCGGCGTAAACGACGAGCCAAGCCGACTTCAACTTCTCTCTGTACACCCATCCAATCAACTTCAAGGGCTTTACCACCAGTTTGAATTGTGAGTTGTTTCCATCGATTTTCAAGCACCCACGTGATCTCCCTCTCAGTCCATAAAGACATCTTCCTTGCATCGACAGTAGTGACAACACCACGCAGGTTGACTCTGGGTGGAGCAACCATTACACCATCTGTACTTATTGCAGAAAGAACAGTGACCACTCCATCCTCAGCAAGCTGCTGGCGTTCTTTCAAAACACGAGCATCAACAATTCCATTCCTAGAAGCATCAAGCAACTCAATTCCAGATTTAACCGCATCACCTTTAGCAATCGAATCAGTTCTCAACTCCACCACATCACCATTATCCAAAATCAAAATATTGTCTCCTGGCACGCCCATTGATTGTGCACTCTTACTGTGACAAACAAGCATTCTGTGCTCACCATGAACAGGAACAAAATACTTTGGCTTTGTAAGAGCAAGCATTAACTTCTGATCCTCTTGAAACCCATGTCCAGAAACATGTATACCTTCGCCCTTCCCATAAACAACCTTTGCGCCAAGCATCATCAAGCGATCAATAGTATTTACAACTGAAATTGTGTTGCCTGGTATCGGGCTAGCGGAAAAAATAATCGTATCCGTAGTTTTAACTTGAACATGCTGATGCTCGCCACGTGAGATACGACTTAGAGCAGCTAAAGGCTCGCCTTGACTACCAGTCATCAATAACAGAGTTTCCCTATCTGGTAAATCTCGAATCTGCTTAATAGGAACAAATAAATCATCTGGTGCCCTCATATATCCAAGCTCACGTGCCTTGGCAATTACGTTGAGCATCGATCTACCTAATAAGCCAACTTTGCGGCCATTTTTAATAGCCAACTCCAAAATCATCGAGACTCGATGTATTGAGCTCGCAAATGTTGTAACGATTACCCTGCCCTCAGCCTGAGCAATATGTTTATCCAAAGCTGGAAAGACTGACCGTTCTGATGGACAAAAGCCAGGAACCTCAGCATTAGTGGAATCACTGAATAGACATAAAACCCCTTGTTCCCCATGATGGGCTAATCGTGCCAGATCAAAATGTTCTCCATCAACTGGCGTGTGATCAAATTTAAAATCTCCAGTGAAAATTATTGTCCCAACAGGAGTTGTTATTGCTAGTGAAAAACTATCAGCCATCGAATGAGTATTGCGAATAAATTCAACGGAAAAATATTGCCCAACTTTGACAACATCACGAGGACCAACAGTTTGTACCTTGGTTCTATCTGTAACGCCTGCCTCCTCCATTTTTCCCTGAAGCATGGACATAGCCAAACGAGGGCCATAAATCACAGGGATATGAAAGTGCTTTAAATGATGCGGAATGCCACCAATATGGTCTTCATGTCCATGGGTAACTATCATTCCACGAATTCTCTGCTGATTTTCCCTTAAATAGGTTGTATCTGGCATCACCACATTGACCCCATGCATGCCATCACTAGGGAAAGCCAATCCAGCATCAACAAGCATTAGGTCGTCTCCATACTCAAAAACACAAGTGTTCTTGCCTATCTCATGGAGACCACCAAGTGGAATAACTCGCAAACAAGGCTGTTTCCCCTTATTTGAAGTTGAAGAATTTAGCCTCGAATTTGATGAATTGATAGTGCTAGATGTCATGGAAAAACTGAAACGTAGAAAACTTTCTGATTTTTTAGTGAGCTAACTCAAAAAAGCAAAATGTGAAAACAACTTTGCCATCAGATCTGACCTAAGAGTTTAAGGATATTAGATAGCTCCTCCTTCATCTCAATACTAAGTGGAAGCAAAGGACTTCGTGGAGGTCCTACCGGCCAGCCGCAAAGTTCTAAAGCTGCTTTAACAGGAATCGGGTTAGTGGTAGCAAAGAGTGATTTAAAAAGAGGCTGCATCTGTTCGTGATAATTAAGAGCAACCTCTCCATTACCACTTAGATAAGCCTCAATCATCGCCTTTAAACGACGACCAACAATATGACTTGCAACACTAACTACCCCAACTGCCCCAACTGACAACATTGGCAAAAGCAATCCATCATCCCCGCTATACACAGCCAAGCGAGAGCCACATTGCATCCTTAACTGAGTCACCTCATCAGTAGTACCACTAGCAGCTTTGAAAGCGACAACATTCGCACAGTCCATTAACCTTGCCATTGTGCTTGGTGAAAGAGAGCAGCCTGTCCTACTAGGAATGTTGTAGAGCATTAAAGGCAAGCTGGGCGCTGCCGCGGCAATAGTACGAAAATGAGATTCAAGGCCTTCTTGAGGTGGTTTGTTGTAGTAAGGAACAACTACTAATGCCCCATCTGCACCGGCACCGGCAGCTTCAAGAGTGGCCTCTACTGCTTCTGCAGTGCTATTACTGCCAGTACCTGCCAAGACCTTGGCAGAAGATCCAACTGCGTTTCTAACTGTTTCCAGCAACTTGTTTTGCTCTTCCCAACTAAGTGTGGGCGACTCACCCGTAGTTCCGCAAACAACTATGCCATCAGAACCTTCTTGAACAAGGTGTTTTGAAAGACGAGCAGCCAAACCAAAATCAACCCGCCCATCAGAATCGAAGGGAGTGACCATTGCGGTAAGTAAACGACCAAATGGTGCAGGCGATAAAGAAAGTATTGAGCTCATGAAGTTTCAAGCAACAATTCAGCTATTTGGATGGCATTTAATGCAGCACCTTTGCGAATCTGATCGCCACATAGCCAAAACTCGAGAGAGTTTGGACAACTAATATCCTGACGTATTCGCCCAACAGCAACTTCATCCCTGCCAGTAACATCACTTGGCATAGGGAACCGATTGGTATCAAAGTCTTCGATTAATTCAATGCCTTGGGCATCCATGAGAATTGCACGAGCTTCATTGACAGGGAAAGGCTTAGAAAACTCAATATTTACTGCCTCAGAGTGTGCTCTTAGAACGGGAACACGTACACAAGTTGCAGTAAAAGGTAAATCTGGCAGTCCCAAAATTTTGCGAGTTTCATTAACCATTTTCATTTCCTCCTCGCAATAGCCATTGCCCTGAAGTGGGGAATTGTGAAGGAAAAGATTAAAAGCAAGGGAATATGGCAAAACCTGATTTTTAGGTTTACCTCCATTCAAAACTTCTTGACTAAGTTCTTTTAGCTCCTCCATTGCTCTAGCTCCTGCTCCACTAGCTGACTGATATGTAGAAACAACTACTCTTTTCATTGGAATATACGCCGATAAAGGAGCCAAGGCCAAAGCCAACAAAATTGTTGTGCAATTGGGATTTGCAATCAGTCCCTTATGCCCAAAAGCATCATCAGGATTCACTTCTGGAACAACTAAAGGCACCTCAGAATCCATGCGAAAAGCACTGGAGTTGTCAATCATTACTGCACCTGCATCATGTATCTCTTGACGCCATTTGCGAGATACAGAGCCTCCAGCAGATGCCAAAACAAGATCAACCCCTTGCAGGCTCTCATTGGTTATCTCATGAACTTTGAGCATGGAACCTTTCCAAGATTGCAAGTTTCCAGCGGATCGCTCTGAGGCCAACAAACGCAACTCCCCAATTGGGAATGAACGCTCATCCAAAAGCTGCAACAACTCATGCCCTACAGCACCACTTGCGCCGAGGACGGCAACTGTGAGAGGCCTTTCAGTAGAAAATCGTTTCGAGAACAAACTGATAATTCAGGTATTAAATAGGTGGAAAAGAAGTTAATAGAAAGAGATGTACCACTCCTCCTAATTGGGATACAGAACTAGATACTGAATATATTCAAACCGTTAAAACCACAATAAGCTCTAGAGGTATGACTCTCGCTTTCTTAAGGTGTTGGGCTTGAGGACTTAAACCACAAATGAGCGATTCAACCTTAAAGGTAAAAACGGCTGCCCTACCAAGCAGCCGCATAGCGGTGGAAATAGAAGTCACGGCAAGCAGATGCAAGTCGAGCTATGAAGAGGCTTTAACACAATTAAGTCGCTCAATCAAACTCCCTGGTTTCCGAAAAGGGAAAGTCCCCAAAGCGGTAATCATCCAACAAATCGGAATTGCACGAATCAAGGCGAGCGCACTGGAATCGCTCTTAGAAAAGTTATGGCGAGAAGCTATTAATCAAGAATCGATAGAGCCTCTTTGCGAACCAGAACTCAAAGGTGGTTTTGAGACCCTGCTGGAAAGTTTCAATCCTGACAAGACATTAACTTTCACACTTGAAACCGACATCGCACCCACACCGATCCTCAAAAAAACAAAAGGCTTAAAAGCAGAAGCTGAGCCTGTCAAATATGACCCAGCAAAAATTGACGAACTAATCGAACAATCTCGAAATCAACTGGCAACGATTGTTCCAGTAGAAACAAGATCTGCAGAAATGGGAGATATCGCAGTCCTTAGCTTCAAAGGGACTTTTACCGATGACGGAAGTGATATTGAAGGTGGCAATGCAGAGTCCATGGATATCGAATTAGAAGAAGGGCTAATGATCCCAGGGTTCGTAGAAGGGATTGTTGGTATGGCAATAAATTCTGAAAAACAATTGAAATGCACATTCCCTAAGGACTATCCAAATGAAGACGCACGTGGAAGACAAGCCAGTTTCCAAGTTACTCTTCAAGATCTGAAAACAAAAGAATTACCAAAACTCGATGATGCTTTCGCAAAGCAAGCAAGTGACAAAGAAAATATGGGCGAGCTTCGTGAAGATTTAGAAAAAAGACTCAAAGAAGATGCCAAAGCTCGTCATCAAGTCAATCGAAAAGAATCCCTTATTAATGCTCTTGCTCATGAACTAGATGCAGATCTTCCAACCACTCTTATTGATCAAGAGGTACGTCTATTAGTTGAACAAACAGCTCGTAAATTTGCCCAAGAGGGAATGGACGTTAAATCAATATTCACTCCCGAATTAGTAAAATCATTAATGGAATCATCTAGAGAGGAAGCTCAGCAAAATCTACGTAGGAAATTGGCTTTAAAGGCACTTGCCAAAAAAGAAAATATTGAAGTAAATAATGAAGATCTCGAGATAAAGCTCAAAGACGTCAATCGTGAGCTTTCAGGTGAAAAAAATATAGATCAGCAAAAGTTGCGCCAAGCAGTTCTTGATGACTTACTCGAAGAAAAACTTGTTGCATGGCTTGAAGAAAACAACATTGTTACCGAAAAGGCCTCTAAACCCTCGGAAACTGCTTCAAAGGAAAAGCCAGTAAATGCAAAACCATCCAAGGAAACAACAAAGTCTGGAAAAACAAGCAAAAAGAAAAATGAACCCAAAACCTAAGTTCCAGCAATAGATTGATTCAATGGAACGAATGAACCCTTGCGACTGATCAACAATCTCATTAGCCACCCAATCCAAAATGAATGGAAAGGGATACGTCCATATTCAGCTCCTGGGGTTCTTCCCACAGTGGTTGAACAATCAGGACGTGGAGACAGAGCATTTGATATTTACTCTCGACTTCTACGAGAACGAATCATTTTTCTGGGCACTGATGTAAATGACCAAGTTGCAGATGCATTGGTTGCTCAAATGCTCTTTCTAGAAGCGGAGGACCCAGAAAAAGATATCCAGATATATATCAATTCACCAGGAGGATCTGTTACAGCAGGTCTAGCTATTTACGACACCATGCAACAAGTGGCGCCTGATGTAGTCACTATTTGCTACGGACTTGCTGCGAGTATGGGAGCTTTTCTTCTGGCAGGAGGTGCAAGAGGGAAAAGACTAGCTCTCCCTAATTCACGAATCATGATCCACCAGCCACTTGGCGGAGCTCAAGGCCAAGCAGTCGAAATCGAAATACAAGCTAAAGAAATCCTATTTCTTAAAGACACTCTGAACGGTCTATTAGCAGTACACACTGGGCAACCTCTCGAAACAATTGCTGAAGACACAGACCGTGACCACTTCCTTTCCCCCAAAGAAGCGGTTGAATACGGCCTGATCGACAAAGTGGTGACCAGTCTCTAGATCAATGGATTCGTTACGGAAGGCTGACGAAGAGCCAATTCGGAACGATCCTATGAACTCAGACTGACCTCATTAGTCAGATCCTGTGTTCCACATTGAACGTTTCAGCCCCCGATGGCAAAGTTCGACGCTCATCTGAAGTGCTCCTTTTGCGGAAAGTCCCAGGATCAGGTGCGAAAACTAATCGCAGGTCCTGGTGTCTACATCTGCGACGAATGCATAGATTTATGCAATGAAATCCTGGACGAAGAACTTTTAGACAATCAGAACAGCCAACGACAAAACATTGAACAAAGTAGAAAAGGTTCCAGTGGAACTCGTAAAACAGAAAAACCAGCACCAACATTGGCTTCTATTCCAAAGCCATTAGAAATCAAAACCTTCTTGGATGAACAAGTAGTTGGACAGGAATCTGCAAAGAAAATTCTCTCAGTCGCTGTTTATAACCACTACAAACGGCTGGTCTGGAAAGGAGATGGCAAAGCTGAAGCCGATCGTACAGCCACAAAACTGCACAAATCAAACATTCTTCTAATAGGCCCAACTGGCTGCGGGAAAACACTTCTTGCTCAAACTCTTGCAGAACTTTTAGATGTACCTTTCGCAGTAGCAGATGCAACTACTCTCACTGAAGCAGGCTATGTTGGCGAAGATGTAGAAAATATTCTGCTTAGGCTTCTACAAAAAGCAGATATGGACGTTGATCAAGCGCAAAGAGGAATCATTTATATAGATGAAATCGACAAAATTGCTCGCAAAAGTGAAAATCCATCGATCACTAGAGACGTATCAGGAGAAGGAGTTCAACAAGCGTTACTAAAAATGCTTGAAGGCACAGTCGCAAATGTACCTCCCCAAGGAGGGAGAAAGCATCCATACCATGACTGCATCCAAATAGATACAAGTCAAATACTTTTCATCTGTGGTGGGGCATTTGTGGGCCTAGAAGATGTTGTTCAAAAAAGGCTTGGTCGTAATTCAATAGGTTTTGTTCCAAGTGATAACAGAGGAAGAAATCGAGCCAATCGTGAACTCCAAGCCAATCAAATTCTTCAAAATTTAGAGCCTGACGATTTAGTCCGCTATGGACTAATTCCAGAATTTATAGGGAGAATGCCTGTCAGCGCAGTCCTAGAACCACTAGATGCTGAAGCGCTTGAAGCAATTCTCACGGAGCCAAGGGATGCGGTTGTCAAACAATTCCGTACTCTTTTAAGCATGGACAATGTTCAACTTGAGTTTGAAAACAATGCAGTGGAAGCTATTGCCCAAGAGGCGCATCGAAGAAAAACCGGGGCAAGGGCTTTAAGAGGAATTGTCGAAGAATTGATGCTTGATCTTATGTACGACCTCCCTTCACAAAAGAACATCAAAAATTTCACAATTACCAAAACAATGGTTGATGAGCATACAGGCGGCAAAGTCTTACCTCTCCCCTCGAATGACAAGCAACCAGAAAAAGAATCAGCCTAATAAACATGGTTGCTGCAGACCACCTTCAGGTTCCTAGGCAGCATGGTCTTTTTCATCACCACGGCATAGACCTAGGAGATGGAACAATTGCACACTATCTAGAAGGGCGAGCCATCATTCGAAGCTCACTAGATGAATTCTGCGCAGGTCAAAACTACTCCGTAATCAATCATGAGTTTGCTTGTACCAAGAGTGTGACCTTGCGTCGAGCTATGAGCCGTATTGGAGAACAAAGCTACAACTTGCTTTTCAACAACTGTGAGCATTTTGCTAACTGGTGCAAGACAGGCAAACATCGCAGTAATCAAATGGAAGATTGGCTTGAATCCAGCAGTCTTGGTGCAATGGCAATAGGTCAATTCTTGCCAGCAGCTGTTTTAACAGCGGTCAATCTTTTACTGAAAAAGAGTCTTTCAGATGAAAAGTCGAGAGAAGCATCAAAACAAGCACTAAAAAATCTTCAAAACCTTAGAAAAAGCTTGCTTTTAAAATTGGAAGAAACCTTAGAAGAAATTGAGCATTGGTTTCAGACTGACCTCGCTAGCCATAAATCATGGGGCCAAGAGACAAAATCCCGTACCTTATTGTTAAGAGGTCAAAGACTTGCTGATGAATTAACCAGACTAGAAAACCTAGAAACTCGAATTACTATCCTTCTTGATGAAGTGGATCCTGAAAACTAAGTCTTCTCTATATCTTGCAAGCAGCGAATGAGCCAGGCTTACCAACCGCTGCATCACAAATACCGTCCGGACTGCTTTGATGACCTAGTCGGGCAAGAAGCTATTGCAACGACACTGAAACAAGCGCTAATCAGCAACAGAATTGCTCCTGCTTATCTATTTAGTGGGCCAAGAGGGACAGGCAAAACGTCTAGCGCAAGAATCCTTTCCAGATCCCTAAATTGCCTTAACAGTGAACAACCCACTACCAATCCCTGTGGCAAATGTGATCTCTGCACAACAATTTCCTCAGGAACTTCATTAGACGTTATTGAAATTGATGCAGCGTCTAACACAGGAGTAGACAACATCAGAGAGCTGATAGAAAGATCTCGATTTGCCCCAGTGCAAGCACGTTGGAAGGTATATGTTATTGACGAATGCCACATGCTCTCTACAGCTGCATTTAACGCACTGCTTAAAACTCTTGAAGAGCCACCTTCAAGAGTAGTTTTTATACTTGCAACAACAGATCCTCAAAGAGTACTGCCTACTATTCTGAGTCGATGTCAACGATTCGACTTCAGGCGAATACCACTCCAAGCACTAACAAAACACTTGGGCATGATTGCCTCAAAAGAGGCTATTGAAATCGAAAAAGAGGCTATCCAATTAGTTGCTCAACGTGCTCAAGGAGGCCTGAGAGATGCAGAGAGCATGCTTGATCAATTAAGCCTATTACCTCAGCCAATACACATCAATTCTGTCTGGGATTTACTTGGCGCAATTCCAGAACAAGAACTCCTGATATTGATATCTGCATTAGCCAACTCGAAACCAATAATACTTTTAGAAACTTGCAGAAACCTTCTTAATAGAGGGAGAGAACCCATAGTAATACTACAAGATATGGCAGCGATAATGAGAGATCTAATCATCATAAAAGCAGCACCTGATCGCCCTGAATTAACCAGTATTTCTTATGAATTTAAGAGCAAACTTTCAGAAATTGCAAGTCAAATAACTTTAGAAAAACTATATCAGTGGCAATCCAAACTTAAAGGCAGTGAGATTCAACTTCGCCAAAGTTCTCAACCTCCTCTCTGGCTAGAAGTTTTACTTCTAGGGATTCTGGCTGACACAAACAATTCACCCAATCCAATCAATCAAGTTGTTAACAATAAAGACTTAGAGGCAAAGTCACAAATCAAACAACATCAAGAAAAAAATAAATTAGTAGAGACAGAGGTAATCAAGCAAATCGGCAACACAGATAATACACTCACTAAAGCTCAAGAAATTGAAGAGTCTAATAATGAAAACTTATCAGAATTATGGCAACAAATTCTAGGTTCTCTTGAATTACCATCAACAAAAATGCTTTTATCGCAGCAAGCTAAGTTAATAGATTTAACTTCTAAAAAAGCAATTATAGAAGTTTCCACAAACTGGATGAGCATGGTGCAAAGCCGTATAAGCCTTCTCGAACAAGCAATTACTCAAACCATAGGAAGCCCTAGAAAGTTAATCCTTAAAGAAACAATGGAGTCTGGGAACAATAATTCTAATAATCTCAAAAAAAATATTTCTATTCAAAGTAATTCTGTATTAAATAAATCAAACAATCCCGAGAATAATTTCAAAGGTAATGCCATTAATAATGTTGCAAGGGAAAAACACGTAAACAATATAACCAGCACCGAAGGTTCCAATGAACCAGATCAAATATCCGAAAATATTGAGCCAATCGACAAAAAAGCCAAGCAACTTGCTGAGTTCTTTAATGGGAAAGTACTTGACTCAGAACCTTAATCCAAATCATACTTTTATAGGTTGATTTCCTCTATGATTAGTCTTAGCCCAAACAAGTTTTTTAGGGAAAAGAGCCATTCGCATTGTTACCCAAGGAATGACTACAAACCAATGCAACAAATAAATAATTGCCAAAAGTAATGTTGTTGGTCTTGGTTCTGGCAAGGTTGGACCTTCACTACTTCTCGTACATCCACGCCAATAAGCTAATCCAGAAACACTAAATGCTACAAAGGAAAGGGGCCAATAGGTTGGCATTGTCCGAGTTAACAAAGTAGTTAATAGGTCAAAAAATGAAACAATAGGAAGAGCATATTGAAGAAGAAAAAAACAAGCCAAATCTCTACGCTGAGTAAACTTTAACTTATTAGAAATCAGCAAAGGCCAATAATCAAAAAAGCGCTGCAACCCTCCTTCAGCCCATCTCTGTCTTTGTTTCCAAAGAGTAGGCAAACTTTCAACAGCTTCTTCTTCTACTGGAGGGTCCCAAAGGATACTAAGCAATGCTCCAGATGTGAGCAGGCGAAAACTCAAATCAAGATCATCAGTAACTGTTTCTTCAT
This sequence comes from Prochlorococcus sp. AG-363-A16, assembly GCA_003280345.1. Lineage (GTDB taxonomy): Bacteria > Cyanobacteriota > Cyanobacteriia > PCC-6307 > Cyanobiaceae > AG-363-A16. The sequence continues at coordinate 44,955 of QCFB01000006.1, read as the reverse complement.
TAAAACCACCACAATTTTCTAGAGCAGTACGTTTTAAAAATTGGCCATTGCCTCGCAATTCCACAACCCCACCTCCTGCCAAACGGCCATGCTGGATAACTGCATCCATAGCCATTTCCATCGCCTGAAATTTAGTTAGAAGGTTTTGATCAGCATTAACAACCGCTTTTCTTAGCTGAACAGCCTCAAATCCATCCTCTTGAGCAAAAGGAATCAAACGATACAAAAGATCTTCTTGGAATTGAGCATCTGCATCAAGAATCAATAACCAATCTCCCGAAATCTTGGTCAAAGCCTGATTAAGGGCACCGGACTTGCCGCCTCCTGCTGATCGTGTGCGCTGAATAACATTCAAATTTGGAAACTTCTCACACAAATCTTCAAGAATCAAAGGAGTTTGATCCTTACTACCGTCATCAATAATCCATATTGAAAGTTTGCCTTGCGGATAACGAAGGGCAGTCAAACGGATAACTAATCGTTCTATAACAGCTTCCTCATCTCTGGCAGCAACCAAGACGTCAACCCTAGGAGCATTTTCTTCATTGAGAGACTTAGCTAAAGCAGAGTTCGAATTCTTCAACCATTGCTCTCTATCTCGCAAAACAGTTTGTAAGCAATAGCCTCCTAATAAAAAAGCCAAAGTTATAGCAGGCCAAAGGCTGCGTGTTGGCTCCAGCCAATGTGGCACCGATCCTGCCCAACCACAAACAATCAAGAACAATGCTGTCTTGCCACGTCGGCGCTCTCCTCTCACAGCAGCCGTGGCCATAGATATACTCGGGGTTTAGTGACTCTAAGGGGCTTTGGTCAAGTCCGACAAAGATCCATAGATTGTTCCAGGGTAATAATGCTGAAAAATCATCTCTGATGTCCAACCGCGACGTGCCAAATCAATAGCGCCAGCTTGCGAAAGACCTGCTCCATGCCCAAAACCTCCACCCAAAATCTCCCAAGACCCTTCTTTCATTTGGTTAACGACAAAAAGAGTGCTCGGCAAAGAACGTAAAACTCTACGAATGTTATCTAGCCTCAAAACAGATCGAGATTTCTTAGTTTGACCAACAATTTCTAAAGCCAATACCCTTCCACTCTCTCCACGCTCAAGAACTCTAATTTTTCTAGGATATGCCTCAGTTGAGTTAAAAATAGGCAAAATTTTGTTCAATTCTTTAGCAGTAAGAATTCTCCTCCATCTAAATCTTGAATGAAATTTTCCAAAAACTCCCTCACTTGTCCCAGAGAGAAGAGACCTAACATCAGCACTATTTGTTAATGGCAATTTAAAACGTTTAGTCCATTGACTAGAACCATCTAACTCCGCTCGAAGGTAAGGGACACCCAGCATTGACCAGGCCTCTGTAGCAGATGCCATAACACCCCCATTACTTGCATGATATACAGCATGAATAGGCTTCTTCTGCCATTTCAAAATCTTGCCAGTCGTCTTAGTTATTGCTTTTTTCACTTCTTGATTAGCCTTTTCAGGATCTTTATATACCTGGCATTGAGTATCACTACATACATGGTATCCATCTAATGCAAATCTATGCCTATTTGCGATTGCCCATGTTCTCGCAAGAACAGCCTGCACCTCTAATGCTGCCGGTGGAGAACCAAAACCAATCTCATGTGGTACAACCCCATTTAAATAACGATCTATTGGTACCTGTTCAACTAATGTCCAACTCCCATAAGCATCAGGTTGAAGCCAAAAGGGGCCTAAATACACTCCACCCTTCCAACGCAAACCATCCGGGGCTTCAATTTGAATAGGACCAGATAAAAGATATTTTCCACTCTGATCCTTTAAAACTGGTCGCACCTCAGATGTAATGGTTTCATTCCAAAAATTTGCCTTCATCCCCTCAGGAAGCTTGGCATTTTGAGGCAACCAAACTTCCCAATCAGCAGGGTGTGCTACTACAGCTGCTAAGCCCAAGGCCTTCAAATGGACTGCTAATCGCTGAGCAGACTCAAAACTGGAAAAATGGCCAAAAACTTGACGGGTAACTAATCTTGGGTCTTTTAAAGGAACATTTGCCCATTCAATCGTTATGCCAGCTGACTTATGAACAACTCCTTTTGAATCTTTCAAGATCAAAGGTCTACCATCACTTATCAAATGCAATGGAGAAGCAACGCTAATAGAACTCGTGTTGCGTCCCAAATAAGGCTCTAGGCCAACTAAAAGTAATTCTGGTGAAGGTAATGACTCAATAGATTCTGGTAAATCCTTGCTCTTAGGCAAAAGCAATGAACTCTTTTCAAATAATTGTTTGGAACTGCAACCCAAAGAAAGTCCCGCGACAATAAGCAAAAAGCCTCTCAAAACAAGCTTGGAAGAAATCATGCAACAAAAGCAAAACTAAATGCTTATAAGAAGACCAAGAACATTACATAGTTTCTAGCTTGGCTTCTGGCAGGTCAAGGACGTAGTCTTGTAAATTGTGCCCTAGATAAAAATGCCAAAGCTAAAGACCCGCAAAGCTGCCGCGAAGCGGTTCAAGGCAACTGGCAATGGCAAGTTCATGCGTCGTAGGGCTTTCCGCAATCACCTGCTTGACCATAAAAGCACCAAATTAAAACGACATCTTGCAACCAAGGCAGTTGTAGATGAACGTGATTCGGAAAATGTGAGTCTTATGCTCCCATATGCCTAAAGAACGAAACTGATTCCACAGTTCGTTCCATATGTTCTGATTCTGCACCGATTGATTTAACCCCATGGCACGCGTCAAGAGAGGCAACGTTGCACGCAAGCGTCGCAAAAAAATCCTTCATCTAGCCAAGGGTTTTCGTGGAAGTAACGGAAACCTATTCCGCACGGCTAACCAACGTGTAATGAAGGCTCTATGCAATGCCTATAGAGATCGCAGACGACGCAAACGTGATTTCCGAAGACTATGGATTGCTCGCATTAATGCCGCAGCAAGAATTAATGGAATGAGCTATAGCAAGCTAATAGGGGAGCTTAAAAAAGCAAACGTACGTCTCAATAGAAAAATGCTGGCCCAACTTGCTGTAATAGACCCAACAAGTTTCACTAGCGTCATTGAATTAGCTAAAAAATAACAATTCTCAATTCAATACATTAGTCACTAAATAAGAATTGAATTTTGCATTCAAAATTATTCATGCATAAATATCAATATGTGTGAATAATATGGTTGATTCAATAAGCTTTGTCGACGTGCTAGATAAAAGATTTATAGAGTATTTATGTAATTGAGGGAAAACCCTCTAATTTTCAAATAAGATCTTATAAACATAGCTGGCATTATTTCTTCACTTAAAGCTCTGATTCCACTTCAAAGTTCAAGTTGAAAGCCAGCAGCAATTTAGAGCTATGAAAATTCTTCAGCCTGAAACTTATCTAATCGGACTCATTGCAATACTTCTAATATTTGCAATATTAGTTGGGCGTCAACTATTAAGAGTACGCAATGATGAAATAAATCTAATCAAACTAGAAAAAGGAGGCGCTTCTTCTTCCAAAGAGGCTTCTGAACTATATGAACTAGCAACTGTACAAATAAGAAAAAGGCTTTATCCACAAGCAATAACAACACTTCGGAAAGCACTTAAACAACTAAATAACGAACCAGACGAAGCTAAAGCAGTTATAGAAAATGCACTAGGTTTTGCATTAGCCGCTCAAGATGATTTTGAATCGGCAATAGTTCATTATAAGAACGCACTAAAATCTAAGCCTGATTATCCAGTAGCCCTAAATAATCTTGGTTTCGCAAAACAAAAATTATTGCAAACTGACGAAGCTTTAAAAGTATATCAAGAAGTACTATCTCTTGATCCAAAAAACAAAACAGCCAGAAAACAAGTTCAAAAAATTCAAAAATTAATGGAAAATCAAACAGCCAATAGTGAAGCCAAAAACAATAAAGGCTTTAATTAATTATTATTAAAACACAATGAAATATACATTAGACTTTCATCAAACCATCAATTTGATTCTCAGAAGCCAAGAGTGAGGTGAATTACATGCAAAGCAATCAAGATTCTCTAAAAATCGGTGAAAAAATTTTTCAAAGTCGTCTTTTTCTTGGGACTGGCAAATATGCAAACTTGAAGTCAATGAAACAAAGCTTACTTAGTTCAAAAAGCGAAATGGTTACTGTTGCAATAAGAAGAGTTCAGTCACTAGAAACAAGCCACAATGGCCTCATGGAAGCCATTGATTGGACAAAGACTTGGATGCTTCCCAATACTGCTGGCTGTTCCAATGCTGACGAAGCAATTCGCGTGGCAAGATTGGGGCGTGAATTAGCAAAAGTTGCAGGCCAATCAAATAACAACTTTGTCAAACTGGAGGTAATCCCTGACCAACGTTATCTACTTCCCGATCCATTTGGCACTCTTGAAGCAGCGGAAAAACTTATCAAAGAAGGCTTCACAGTTCTGCCTTATATCAATGCAGATCCTTTGCTAGCAAAAAGACTAGAGGAGGTCGGATGCGCAACGGTCATGCCTCTTGGCTCCCCAATAGGTTCAGCGCAGGGCCTACAGAATGAAGCAAACATTGCATTAATCATCGAGAATGCGGGCATTCCTGTTGTTGTAGATGCAGGCCTTGGAGTTCCAAGCCATGCTGCTCATGCAATGGAAATGGGGGCAGATGCTGTTCTAATCAACAGCGCCATAGCAATGGCAGACAATGCCCCATTAATGGCAGAAGCAATGTCTAAAGCCGTACAAGCAGGCAGACAAGCTTTCCTTGCAGGAGCACTTGCTAAAGGGTCAAAAGCTTCAGCAAGCTCTCCAAATTCTGGGATTATTTCAAGCCCAATATCCCAAAAGACCGTAACAGAAAGTAACTGATCTGCATTTACAGGCCAAAATATCCATAACCTCCGCCGAGATGTGTAGAAAAAATGTCCGTTACAGAAGAAGAAGGCGGACGACTTAACGCGTTTGCAAAAGAACCAAAAATTGAAGTAATTAAAACTGGCTCTAGTAATACCAATGGATCTCGGCAATTGCTCATTGTTGGATTACTACTTGGAATTGGTTTAATTGTCATCAGGCTTACCATTAGCTGAAAAGCCTGTAGTAGCTTGCTTTAATTGAGCCAATTGCTCTTTATCTGCTGGAGTTTGGGTTGAAAGTTCTAGTTCTTGGTGGCGATGGCTTCTGTGGGTGGCCTTGTGCAGTGAACTTGGCCGACCAAGGTCACGATGTTCTTATCGTCGACAATCTCAGTCGGCGAAAAATAGATCTTGATCTCGAAGTTGAGTCTCTCACTCCAATCTCAAGCATTGGAGACCGACTAAAAGCCTGGGAAGAAGTAGGTGGAAAACCTATGACCTTTGAGCGACTTGACATCGCAAACGAATACGAGAGGCTATTGAGCTTGCTCCAAAGCAATAAACCCGATGCGATAGTTCACTTTGCAGAACAAAGAGCAGCACCCTATTCCATGAAATCCAGCGCTACCAAGCGCTACACAGTTGACAACAACGTCAACGGCACTCACAACCTCTTAGCTGCAATCGTTGAAAGTGGACTAGATATTCATATAGTCCACCTAGGGACAATGGGGGTTTATGGATATGGATCACATCGTGGAGCAACAATCCCCGAAGGCTATTTAAAAGTTGAAGTACCTCAACCAGATGGCAGTCGTTTTGAGGAAGAAATCCTTCACCCTGCTAGCCCTGGCAGCGTTTATCACATGACGAAAACGCTAGACCAGCTTCTTTTTCTGTATTACAACAAAAACGATAAAGTCCGCATAACTGATTTACATCAAGGAATTGTATGGGGAACGAATACTGAATCAACTAGTAAAGACCCACGTCTTACCAATCGCTTTGATTACGACGGCGATTACGGAACTGTATTAAATCGATTCCTGATGCAAGCAGCTATTGGTTATCCATTAACTGTTCATGGCACAGGTGGACAAACTCGTGCATTTATTCATATTCGTGACTCTGTGAAATGTGTCCAACTTGCACTGGAAAATCCACCAACTCAAGGAGAAAGAGTAAAGATTTTCAATCAAATGACTGAGAGTCATCAGGTTGGAGAATTAGCGAAAAAGGTAGCCACACTGACTGGTGCAAAACTGAATTATCTACCCAACCCAAGAAATGAAGCTGTTGAAAACGATTTAATCGTCGACAATCGTTGCTTCATAGAGCTTGGATTAGATCCAACTACTCTCGATGATGGTCTTCTGACTGAGGTAGTAGATGTTGCCCGACGCTGGGCAGATCGATGTGATCGCAATCGAATACCTTGTGTATCAGCATGGACCACAACACAAGCCCTAGCAATTCACAAAAATGCTTGATCACATACTCTCTTCACAACTAGAAAAGTGAAGATCGCATTTTTTACCGAGACTTTCCTACCCAAAGTCGACGGAATAGTTACCAGACTGACTAAAACTGTGAAGCACCTCATTGAGGCAGGTGATGAGGTAGTTGTTTTTTGCCCAGAGGGATGCCCTGACAATTACATGGGAGCAAAGGTTGTAGGTGTTCCTGCAATGCCTTTACCTCTTTACCCAGAATTAAAACTTGGTCTTCCTGGACCAGCCGTATCAGATGCACTAGAAAATTTCCAACCGGACCTCATACATGTTGTTAATCCCGCAGTACTTGGTTTAGGAGGGATTTGGCTTGCAAAAACCAACAATATCCCCTTAATAGCTAGCTATCACACCCATCTTCCAAAATATCTTGAGCACTATGGAATGGGAATGCTCGAGCCCCTACTCTGGGAACTTCTCAAGGCAGCTCACAATCAAGCAATTTTGAACCTTTGCACATCAACAGCAATGGTTAAAGAGCTTAGTGAGAAAGGAATTCAACACACTGCCCTATGGCAACGAGGAGTAGATACTGAGACATTCCGTCCCGAATTAAAAAATGAACTAATGCGTGAGCGCCTATTAGGTAATTTTAGTGATGAAGGGGCACTTCTAATTTATGTAGGAAGACTATCTGCAGAAAAACAAATTGAACGAATCAAGCCTGTACTAGAAGCACTACCTCATACAAGACTTGCGCTAGTTGGTGATGGCCCACATCGGCAGCAATTAGAAAAAGTTTTTGAAGGAACAGCAACCACTTTCGTTGGATATCTAGCCGGAGAAGAGCTTGCTAGCGCCTATGCCTGCGGAGATGCCTTCTTATTCCCATCTAGTACTGAAACGCTTGGATTAGTGCTTCTTGAAGCAATGGCCGCAGGATGTCCTGTAGTAGGAGCCAACAGAGGAGGTATCCCAGACATAATCACTGATGGAAAAAATGGCTGTCTATATAACCCTGACGGACAAGATGATGGCTCATCCAGCCTAATTAAGGCGACCAACAAACTCCTAGGGAATGATGTTGAGCGCCAACAAATGAGGCAAGCTGCACGAGATGAGGCTGAAAAATGGGGATGGGCTAACGCAACAGAACAACTAAGGAGTTACTACAAAAAAATTCTCCTTAAGCAATCAATACAAATTGCTGCTTAATCAAGCAGCCTGAGGAGGAGGAGGAGGAGAGCCTGCCGGCTGAAAAGGGAGGACCAAAGTCGCCCGCCTCTGAGGTCTTTCAGGGCGTTGCTTGCGTGGATGGCGAATACCAAACGGAACTCGGACAACATTCGTTCCTTCAACCTTTAATGCCTTTCCGTTACTCAGAGCAGATTGAAGGCCTTCGGAAAATGAAGGTAAATTCAACTGCTCCTTTGACAAAGCCTTTGGTGAATGTGGAAGTGTCGTAACTCTTTCCATGCTGCCCCCAGCGATTGGAACCGCTGCGGCACAGGATAGTGAAAAAACTGTGCAATGCAGCGTATTAAAACCAAAAAATTCGGTTTTCGATGAAAATTTACCTCCTTTAGGGCCTGAAAACCAGTGAAGATCACTTTTTTATTGATCAACCAAATCCTCAAGCGGAGGGCAGCTACACACGAAATTTCTGTCCCCAAAAACATTGTCAATACGCGAAACAGCAGGCCAGAACTTGGTTCTCAATTGTTCTGCCAATGGAAAGGCTGCTTGCATACGTGTATAAGGACGATCCCAAACTTCAGCTGTCACAGCCGCCAAAGTATGCGGTGCATTTCTTAATGGATTGTTCTTTGAATCACCTTGACCAGATTTGATAGCTTCAATCTCTGCTCGTATAGAGATCATTGCTTCACAAAAGCGATTCAATTCAGCAAGACTCTCACTTTCAGTAGGTTCAACCATCAAAGTTCCAGCAACAGGCCAACTCACAGTTGGAGCATGAAAGCCATAATCCATCAACCGTTTAGCAATATCGTCAACCTCAATACCTGTAATTCGCTTAAGCGGGCGCAAATCCAAAATACATTCGTGAGCAACCAAACCTTTCAACCCTCTAAATAAAACTGGGTAATAAGGGTTTAAGCGATGAGCGATGTAATTAGCAGAGAGCATTGCTATTTGACTTGCCCTTCGGACTCCGTCTAAACCCATCATTCGCAAATACATCCAACTAATTGGCAAAATTCCTGCACTACCAAATGGAGCTGCAGAAACGGAACCTATGGCCTTGCTACCGCCACAACTTGCCAAAGGATGGCCTGGAAGATATGGCAGTAAATGAGAAGAAACCGCTATAGGTCCAACGCCTGGTCCACCACCCCCATGAGGAATACAAAAAGTCTTATGCAAATTTAAATGGCATACATCAGCTCCATAAACTCCTGGCCTACATAGACCAACTTGCGCATTCAAATTGGCCCCATCTAAATAGACCTGTCCTCCACAACGATGAACAACATCGCAAATCTGTTTAATGTCGGGCTCAAACACCCCATGAGTTGATGGATAAGTAACCATCAAAGCTGCTAATTGAGAAGAATTTGCCTCTGCCTTACTAATTAAATCCTCAAGGTCAACATTTCCAAATTGATCACACCCTACTGAGACAACCTGAAAACCAGCCATAACAGCACTAGCAGGGTTAGTGCCATGCGCACTCGTAGGAATTAAGCAAATATTTCTATCATGCTGACCACGAGAATGATGCCAAGCACGAATAACAAGTAGGCCTGCTAATTCTCCTTGTGATCCAGCATTCGGTTGTAACGAAACACCAGCAAATCCTGTTAGAGAAGCCAGCCAATTCTCCAGATCAAAAAATAATTTCTCATAGCCTAGGGTTTGCTCTTTAGGAGAAAAAGGATGAATAGCAGAAAACTCTCTCCAACTAATAGGTAACAATTCTGCAGTAGCATTTAACTTCATAGTGCAACTCCCAAGAGGAATCATTCCATGCACTAATGAAAAATCAAGATTTGCCAAGCGATTAATATAACGCAGCAATTCAGTTTCACTACGATAAAGATGAAATACATCTTGCTTTAACCATGGTCCTTTCCTTAAAGGAATTCCATTAAGTAAACCCTCTAAGTCAGGACTAAAGTTATCCAAGGGCTCACCAGTTTTAACTTTGACTTTCGCCAATATTTGATGAAGCGTATGTAACTCTTCTTCTGTACTTAATTCGTCAAAAGTAATTCCAAACCCAGTAGCTTCCTCAAGAGAGGCACCTAAAGGAAGTATGCGCAGATTAAACCCTAATGATGTAGCCAATTTATGAACTTCTTTTGCCTCATCACAATGCACATCAACGCTGTCAAAACGAACCATCGGCAACAAAGGATAACCAAGTTGCAATAAACAATGTTCAAACTTTGCTCGTAAAAATAGGACTCTTCTGGCAATCATGAAAAGGCCCTCAGGTCCATGATGCACTGCATAAAAAGACGAAATAACAGCCAACAAAACTTGAGCAGTACATATGTTGCTAGTTGCCTTATCTCTTCGTATATGTTGTTCTCTAGTCTGCAAAGCCAATCTCAACGCAGGTGCACCATCAGCATCAAGAGACTGACCAACTAAACGTCCAGGCACCTGACGCTTAAAAGTTTCTGTAGTCGCAAAAAAGGCCGCATGCGGTCCACCAAAACCGAGTGGAACTCCAAACCTTTGGGCACTTCCAACAGCAACATCTACTCCTAGCTTGCCTATTGGAGAAATCAAAACTTGTGCCAAAGGATCAATCGCACAAATCACTAGAGCACCACATTCATGGGCCTTTGCGATGCACACTGAAGGATCCCAAAGTTTTCCATTGCATCCAGGCAACTGAAGAAAAATTCCAAAAACATCTTTTTTGAAATCAAAAGAATCTGGCTTAGCCAGTTCCAAACTGATTCCTAAAGGTTCAGCTCGAGTCTTCAAAACAGCAAAAGTTTGTGGCAAAGCCTCTGCATCCACAAGAAAACGTTTCGCTTCAGGAGATTTCTTAACTGCAAATGCAAGGCTCATGGCCTCTGCAGCGGCTGTTGCCTCATCCAATAAAGAAGCATTGGCAATGGGTAATCCGGTCAACTCACAAATCAAAGTCTGAAAATTGAATAAAGCCTCAAGTCTTCCCTGAGCAATCTCAGCTTGATAAGGGGTATATGCGGTGTACCACCCTGGATTTTCCAGAACTTGCCTCTGAATTACCGCTGGTATTGCTGTCCCGTGATAGCCAAGGCCTATTAGTGAACGAAGAACTTTGTTCTGTCCTGCAATTAGGCGCAATTCTTCTAATGCTTTTAATTCTCCACACCCTTGAGGCAAGCAATTTGATGATAAATTTTCTTCAATAATGTCTGTTGGAACAACTGCAGTAACAAATTCATCAAGATCAGTCTGTCCAAGGACTTTGAGTATTTGGTCTTGATCCTTGAGGCTCAAGCCAATATGCCGTTGGATAAAACTTGCAGACTCAATGCTTGATGCCCTCATAGGCCCTTCTTCAAGCACGTTCATAAATCACTAATTCATTAGAAACATTAGAAAATCTTGGGAACAGTTGTTGGAAAAACAATGATCATGTTGCTTTAACTAACTGCGACCTTGCTCGCATAGGCTTCCGCATCCATTAATTCCTGCAATTGATCTGTTTCGCTTGGCTTAACAAGCAAAAGCCATCCCCCACCATGAGGATCATTTTGAAGCTCTTCAGGGCTATCAAGAACAGATTCATTCCTCTGAACAACTTCACCACTAATTGGTGAATACATTTCTTCAACTGCTTTAACAGATTCAACCGAACCAAAACTATTTCCTCTAACAAGAGTTGTCCCAACTTCAGGAAGATCAACAAAAACTATGTCGCCCAATTGGTCTACCGCAAAGGCACTAATGCCTATACGCACCAAGTCATCTTCAACAGAAGCATATTCATGACTATCAGCGAATCGAAAGTGATTAGGAAAATTGAAGGCCATCGAATCGAAATGGACCAAGAGAATTGCCTAACCAGTTTGGGGCATATTTACGAAACCCGCTTCAACTAAATCACATAAAGCTCTTACTACTGCGATTTTGATATGCGCATGATGGGTCCCTCCTTGAACAAAAAGATTGTAAGGGGGCTTTAAAGGAGCATCTGCAGAAAATTCACTGGTGCTTCCATCAATAAAAGTGCCTCCTGCCATCACTAAATCATTTTCATAACCTGGCATGACAGCAGGTACTGGATTGAGATAAGAACCCACAGGTGAACATTCCTGAAAAGCTTTGCAAACAATCATGAGCGCATCTGGATCGCCGATTTGCACTGCTTGAATCAGGTCCCCCCTTTCCTCTCCAGGAGATGGCTGCACTAAGAAACCAAGTTCCTTAAAAACACTGGATATAAGATCTGCTCCAATCAATGCTTCAGCAACCATCTGTGGGGCAAGAAAGAGACCTTGCAAAACAAGACGGTTTAAATCAAAACCAGTTCCACCATGACTACCTATCCCAGGAGAAGTTAAGCGACAACAAGCCTTTTCCACTAAATCACTTTTGCCAGCAACATAACCTCCTGTTGGAACAATTGTTCCTCCAAGATTTTTAATCATTGATCCCGCCATCAAATCTGCACCAACTTCTGTTGGCTCTCTACCCTCAACAAACTCGCCATAACAATTGTCAACAAAGCAAACGCATGAGGGCTGTCTTGCATGAATTTGAGAACAAATTTTTTGAATCAAATCCATTGTCAAAGAAGGTCTCCATGAATATCCACAGCTTCTCTGAATAAAAACCATTTGACGAGGTACTTCTAACGCCTTCTCCAAACCATCAAAATCAACAGTTCCATCGTTTTTAAGAGACAATTCCTCAAATGAAATTCCAAATTCGCTTAAGGAGCCTTGTCCTGCACCCCTCAAACCTATTACTTCTTCAAGAGTTTCATACGGCCTACCTGTAACAGAAAGAAGTTGATCACCAGGTCGCAATACTCCAAATAAAGAGGCTGCAATAGCATGTGTTCCACTAACAAATTGGGGTCTAAATGCAGCTTGTTGAGCTCCTAAAACCCTTGCAAAAACTCGGTCTATCACCTCCCTTGCCTCATCCCCATGGCCATAACCAGTTACAGAAGCGAAGTGATGAGTTCCAACGCGCTCTAGAGCAAAAGCTTGCAAAACCTTTTCCAATCGAATCATTACTGAAGCCGTTCTTTTCTCCACCACCGGCTTCAGTTGGCTCAAGACATACTCAACATGCTTCCTAGCCCAAGACTCCGCTAGCTCTTCATTAATGCCAACTAATGGGCTTTTATCCACGGAAAACAGGCCTAAAGAGGTTTACAGTCTCATGAGGTTTTAGATCCACTTTTTCATTAGCCCAATATTCCATCCGCTTCTGTTGACATTCTGCAAAAGCGAAATTCTTTAAACACCGGGAGGTCATTTTGATTTCAACTATTCCTGAAAATACATCGACCTCCCGTGAATCACGCTTAAGAGCCGGAATCATTAGCCCAAGAGAGTTACTACCACCAAGTCAAAGAAAATTTAAATTTGGCACTACTTCCTTCATGCTTGCAATGCATGTAGCAGGATCTTTTGCCCTACTTCCAAGATTCTGGAGTTGGGAAGGCTTAACTACATTTTTAATTCTCTATTGGATAACAGTGCTTGGAGTCACATTGGGTCTGCATAGATTAGTTGCCCACCGAAGCTTTATTGCACCATCTTGGGTAGAACGAATCTTAGTAATAATGGGCACACTTGCTTGCCAAAGTGGTCCCATTGAATGGGTGTCACTGCATCGCCACCATCACAAGTTTTCTGACCAACCAAATGACCACCACGATGCAGGCAGGGGTTTTTGGTGGAGTCACAGCGAATGGATGCTGCATGAGATTCCAGCTTTAAAAAAAAGCCAAGAATTAGCAGGTGATTTAATTGCTGATCCTTTTTTTCGCTGGCTTGATCATTGGTTCTTGTTGTTGCAAATACCTTTATTTTTAGGCCTCTATTGGTATGGAGAGCTCGCCCAAGTTCATGGCGGTGGCTTAGGTCTAGTGCTCTGGGGCATTCCTCTAAGACTTGTGATCGTTTATCACGTGACTTGGCTAGTTAACTCTGCAACCCATACATTTGGTTATCGGAATTTTGACTCACCTGACTTATCCAAAAATTGCTGGTGGGTTGCATTGCTCTCATTCGGCGAAGGGTGGCATAACAATCACCATGCACATCCTCATAGTGCTCGCCATGGATTGCGATGGTTTGAATTCGATTTGACTTGGCAACATATCAAGCTATTGCGTCGTCTAGGCCTTGCTAAAAATATTCGAAAAGCTCACTACTCTCGAGGTACTTCCTGATTGTTTAAATCCTTCACTTTTAAACGCAGTTCTTTAAGCAAAACATCTGCACTGCCTTGTAAAGATGACCCATCCAAAGTTCTTTTTGTAGCTTGCAAGTCGAACAATTCTCCATCCAATTCTTCTGCGCTGTAATCTCTCAGTCCTGCCATAACAGCCGCGAACCGCTCTCTTCTTAATTGCTTCTTAACTGGATAAGCCGCCATAACTTGCTCTCTACAATGTCTCCATGGCTTTCCACAACAAAGATAATCAGATAATGCTTCACTTAGAGAAGTAGCCTCATCCTCCTCAATAAACCAATCAAAACAATCAGGCAGAGGAGATAAGCCTAAAAAAATCTCGAATAATTCCCCTGCACCAAGAGGAACACCATCATCACCTGATATTGGAATAGAAGAATCCATTAACACCTTAAGTAATTCAGGGTGAGTCTCTTTCAAATTTCCTTCAATTAAATCAATCCCTTGGCCAAGTACTGCATTTGCCTGGGCAAGAGCCATAAAAACTTCTGGACCAGGGGATGCAAGCTTGCCATTCCTAAGATTAGAAATCTGAGAACTATGCACCCGACCTAAATCAAGGCATTCGGAAAGAGCTGGGAGAACTTTGTGCGACCATCCATTCCTCTCATGCCAAACATGTATGAGATGGGCCATTGCCCGCCGTCCATCCGACAGCCGATCGCGAAAACCAATAATCACAAAGTCAGATTCAATACCAAAAAAAATTCTTGATATGGATTCTTATCGAGTATTGTATACAACCATTTTGCAGATCACTCATGGCATCTGGTGTGATCAAAACTTCGGCTCCACGAAGCAAGCCGGTACCTTCGCATAAAGCAATAGAAATAGCAGCAAAACTTCAAGAGCCACTAGGAGAACATTTGAGCTACCCCAAAAAAGAACCAAAACGTTGGGGAACTATCGGATTCATGTTCGCCATTCATCTTTTAACACTGATCGCGCTTTCACCAAAGTTTTGGAGCTGGCAAGCAATAACAGTACTTTTAATTCTCTACTGGGTAACTGCATGCCTAGGTGTCACACTCGGCTATCACCGCCTTCTTTCCCATCGATCATTTCAAGTTCCCAAATGGCTAGAACGTTTCTTTGCTACTTGTGGAGCTTTGAGTTGCCAACATGGTCCAATCGACTGGGCTGGCCTACATCGGCATCACCATAGATTCTCAGATACAGATCCAGACCATCACAACAGTCATAAAGGCTTTTGGTGGAGTCACATGGGTTGGATGTTCGAACCAATCCCAGCAATGAATACAGTACCCCGCTTTAGTAGTGACCTATATAAAGATCCGTATTACAGATGGCTGAATAAGAATTTTCTATTGCTTCAAGTTCCATTGGGAGCATTTCTGTTTTGGATTGGCAATACAACTGGCCAAAGCGGCTGGGCACTAGTGCTTTGGGGCATTCCCTTACGCCTTGTCTTGGTATATCACGTGACCTGGTTAGTCAATTCAGCCACACACCGCTGGGGAAGTATTGCTTATGAAAGTGGTGACAACTCTAGAAATAATGCCTGGGTAGCGGCGCTAACCTTTGGGGAAGGATGGCACAACAACCACCACACTTTCCCAAATTCAGCCAAACAAGGTCTTCAATCTGGTCAAATAGATCTAACCTGGCAACATATACGTTTATTAAACGCTCTAGGCTTAGCGAGAAAAATTCGCCTGCCTGTTACGTCGTAAGGTTGTCACTACCAAAACTCATCTAGTCGGCTCTCCGCATAATTGCAATGGTAAAACGTGTACAAGTCGTGCTTAATGAGGATGTCCTTAGTCTTGGCAAAGATGGAGACCTAGTTGAAGTTGCCCCTGGTTATGCACGCAACTACCTTCTTCCTTTTGGAAAAGCGGTGCCAGTTACCCCTGCAGTAATGAAACAGGTCAAGCATCGCCGCAGCAAACAAGCAGAACAAGAAGCTGCTTTGAAACAAGAAGCACTCGACTTTCAAACTGCACTTGTCACAATTGGCAGGTTCACCGTGAAAAAACAAATCGGAGAAGATGACGTTTTATTCGGGACTGTTACCAACGGTGACGTTGCTGAAGTAATAAAAGAAGCAACTCAAAAAGAAATTGATCGTCGAGATATCACTGTGCCAGAAATTCACCGAACTGGTAAATACAAAGTTCAAGTAAAGCTCCACACTGAAGTCACAGCAGAAATCAATCTTGAGGTAGCGAGCTACTAAATCACTTGTAGCTTTGACCTCACAAGTCAGAGTATTACTTCCTTTAGTAAAGGTCCTTATAAATGGTAAGCAGCGTCCCCCTTCCTAATAACGGAGATGCTGCAAAGGATGTGGCTTCTAAATATGTCCAACGCGAGCCTCAGTTCGAAGCACAGCCAGATTCATTACCACCACAAAATCTGGAAGCAGAAGAAGCAGTTCTAGGAGGCATTCTCCTAGACCCTGATGCAATTAGCTTGGTAGCAGATTTGCTGCAACCAGAAGCTTTTTATCTAAACGGCCATCGTGAAATTTATCGGACAGCCTTAATGCTTCATAGCCAAGGCAAGCCAACCGATTTAACTGCAATGAGTGCTTGGCTAGCCGATACAGGCACTCTAGAAAAAGTAGGCGGGAACAATCGATTAGTAGAACTAGTTGAACGGGTTGCATCAACAGCCTCAATAGAACAAGTCGCAAGATTAGTGATGGACAAATTCCTACGTCGCCAATTAATACGTTCAGGTAATGAGGTAATCAAACTAGGGTTTGACCAAAGCTTGCCCATGGAACAAGTTCTTGACAAAGCAGAGCAAAAAATATTCTCGATCAGTCAAGAGCAACCTTCCAAAGGTCTTACGCCTACCGCAGAAATTCTGACCAGCACCTTCAACGAAATAGAAAGTCGCTCACTAGGAACTTCAGTTGCTGGTATCCCAGTCAATTTCTATGACCTTGATGCAATGACACAAGGTCTGCAACGTAGCGATCTAATAATCGTTGCAGGTAGACCAGCAATGGGCAAAACTTCAATAGTTCTAAACCTTGCAAAAAATGTAGCCCAACTTCATGACCTGCCTGTTTGCGTCTTCAGCCTTGAAATGAGCAAAGAACAACTTACATATCGACTCTTATCAATGGAAGTAGGAATTGAAAGCGGAAGACTTAGGACAGGTCGATTACAACAAGAAGAATGGCCTCTTCTGGGGCAAGGCATAAATACTTTGGGCCAACTACCTATTTATATAGATGACAAACCTAATTCTGGTGTACTTGAAATGCGATCTCTCTGTAGAAGACTAGTTGCTGAAAAAGGGAAAGAGTTAGGGCTAATAGTTATTGACTACTTACAACTTATGGAAGGCTCCACTCCTGATAATCGTGTTCAAGAGTTGTCACGAATTACTAGAGGGCTAAAAGGAATGGCCAGGGAACTAAAAGTGCCTGTAATTGCGCTTTCGCAACTTAGTCGTGGTGTGGAATCTCGCACTAATAAACGTCCGATGCTTAGTGATCTACGGGAGTCAGGTTCAATCGAACAAGATGCAGATTTAGTACTCATGATTTATCGCGATGAGTACTACAACCCTGATACTCCAGACAGAGGAATCACTGAAGTAATAGTGACAAAACACCGAAACGGTCCTGTCGGAACGGTAAAGCTACTTTTCGAGCCTCAGTTCACTAGATTTAGAAATCTTGCTG
Organism: Prochlorococcus sp. AG-363-A16; assembly: GCA_003280345.1. Lineage (GTDB taxonomy): Bacteria > Cyanobacteriota > Cyanobacteriia > PCC-6307 > Cyanobiaceae > AG-363-A16. The sequence goes on along the minus strand of QCFB01000006.1, from coordinate 27,613 downwards.
CATAACATCAATAGAAAATCAAACAATGACTAAAAATTAATAACTAAATGATCAATTCCTGCAGTCCTATCGAAACCTTCGACGTCATTGTTGTAGGAGGAGGGCATGCAGGTTGCGAAGCTGCGATTACATCTGCCCGAATGGGCCTTTCTACAGCACTCTTCACAATCAACCTCGACCGAATCGCTTGGCAACCATGTAATCCTGCAATTGGTGGTCCAGCGAAGAGCCAACTAGTCCATGAAGTTGATGCCCTTGGAGGTGTTATTGGAAAGTTGGCAGATCAAACCGCTTTACAGAAAAGGATCCTAAATGCAAGCCGAGGCCCTGCTGTATGGGCATTAAGAGCTCAAACTGACAAGCGTTTTTATGCGCGCCAAATGCTGCAAATACTTCAAAACACTCCAAACCTTGCACTGCGTGAAGCAATGGTTTCTGATCTTGAAATAAACCATCAAGCAAAAGATCAAGAAGTAATTGGTGAAATTAAAGGCATCAAAACCTTTTTCGGGAGTGTCTATTACGCCAAAGCAATCATTCTTACTACAGGTACTTTCCTAGGAGGGAAAATTTGGGTTGGTAGTCAATCAATGTCTGCAGGTCGCGCTGGCGAACAAGCAGCAACAGGACTCACAGAGTCACTGAAAGACTTGGGCTTCATTATGAATCGACTCAAAACAGGAACACCTGCAAGAGTTGATCGCCGAAGTATTCGATTTGATCAATTAGAACAACAACCAAGTGATGCATCCGATCGATTCTTCTCATTTGATCCATCAGCTTGGAAAAGCGGGGAGCAATTGTGTTGTCACATGACTCGCACTACAAAATCGACTCACCAGTTAATCAAAGAAAACCTTCATCTAACTCCAATATATGGAGGGTTTATCAACAGTAAAGGGCCACGCTATTGCCCCTCAATCGAAGACAAAATCGTACGTTTTGCAGATAAAGAATCGCACCAAATCTTTCTAGAACCAGAAGGTCTAGATACTCCAGAAATCTACGTACAAGGATTCTCAACAGGCCTTCCAGAAAGACTCCAATTGGACTTATTAAGAACACTTCCAGGTTTAGAGAATTGTCTAATGCTTAGGCCTGCATACTCAGTTGAATACGATTATCTACCAGCAACGCAACTACTTCCTTCATTAGAAACTAAAAAAATCAAAGGACTCTTTACCGCTGGACAAATAAATGGCACCACAGGATATGAAGAGGCTGCTGCTCAAGGACTAGTTGCTGGATTAAATGCTGCTCGATATGTAAACAATGAAAATGCAATTCACTTCGCACGTGAAGAAAGCTATATCGGGACAATGATTGATGATCTAATCACCAAAGATCTAAATGAGCCATATCGAGTGCTGACAAGTCGTAGTGAATATCGTCTTGTACTTCGAGGAGATAATGCTGACAGGCGTCTAACGCCTCTTGGATATAAACTTGGACTAATAAGTGAAAATCGCTGGCAAATATATAACGACAAACAAAATGCACTAGAAAAAGAAAAGAATCGTTTAGAGAGAGAACGACTTAAAGCAAGTGATCCAGTCGCGAAAATAATTGAAAAAGAAACTGGAGCGGTAATTAAAGGTTCTATAACTCTTGCAGATCTTCTTCGCAGACCAGGCATGCATACGGAAGATCTAATTAAACATAATTTAATAACTAATGACCTTCCCCTGCCAGTAAGAGAAGGTGCTGAAATTGATATTAAGTATAGTGGTTATTTGGAAAGACAAAATAAACAAATAGCTCAATATGCAAAGCAAAGAAATCAACCATTGCCTCAAGATATAGATTTCAATAGCATAAAAACAATTTCAAAAGAGGCTCGTGAAAAATTAAATGCTGTCCGCCCAGCTAACTTTGGCATTGCAGCTGATCTACCAGGAGTAAGTAAAGCAGATTTAACTGCATTACTAATTTGGCTCAAGGTAAAAAGTGCACAGACTACTAATAAGAGCTATAAAAAGTGAATAACAACAAGCAAAAGTTTCCTAAATTTAAACTGCTTCTTCGAGGTAACTTGTGAGGCAATCATTAATGAATTCTCCTAAGAAATTGTGGGAAGCACCAACTGAAACAGTCCTATCTGGTGAAGGACCCCAACAATTACCTGGGCCATGGAAATTAATGCTCCTTGGAGATGGCAGTCCAACTCGCCATCTAAATTTGCTTACTGGCCATGAAGTGCAAGTAAAACTAATTGCAATGCAACCAGACGCCTCATCTCCCCAAGATGAAACTCCTGTAGAAGTTAATGAACTTCAACCACCCTTACTCAGACGTCAAGTCTGGTTGACATGTGGTGCTAAAACCCTTGCTTGGGCTGAAAGTTGGTGGAACTTATCAGAAGCAAATCAACATCTCCACAACAAAGAGCAGCCTATTTGGAAAAGTCTTACACAAGGACGATCTGAGCTATTTCGTGAAGTCGATGGATTGGCCTTAGTCAACGGTGACTGGCTTGAATCTGAATTTGGAAGAAAAGGGCCTTTCTGGAGTAGACATTATCGTTTCTTCAGAAAAGAACGTGAACTAACCGTGATCCGAGAAGTTTTCAGCCCAGAGCTCGAAAGCTGGCTTGGTCCAGCACCAAGGAAAGCACTGCTAAACATTCAATAAGAAGATTTCCATATTTTAGGAATTTCATCTTGACAACTTGCCAACTTTCATGGTTGACGGATCATAGATACAGCAGTTTGCTGTCCATGGAATCCACCCAAGCCTGGTTAAGTCTTACTGATCTAGGAAGCATTTACGGCATTTCAGCAACCCATTGTGGTCGCGCCCTGCAAAGTGATGGATGGCGAAATCCAAATGGATTGCCTACATCAAAAGCATTAAAAGCTGGCGCAACCTGCACAAAAAACCACCACAAAATTTCCAGCCAAGAACTTTGGAATGCAGAAATCTGTAAAGAAGTACTTGAAAAAGCGGGGTTGCAACCTCTAAGTCGAACTAAACAAATAGAGCAATGGACATTCTTACTGGAAGCTCTAAATGAAGGGTCACCATCAATCAATACAACTGCAGCACAAATGGCAGAAGAATTGCCTAAAGAACTAGTGAGAGAAGTAAATGATCAACTAGCCCTAAGAGGCTGTTGTTTCCGTGTTTGAAATTTATTATCAACTGTCAAAAAGAATTAACTAGTTAAATTTTCATTTCTAATCACGACGCCTACTTGAGCGAGGTAAAGGTCGTCGAGTTTTGTTATTAGCCATAGAAGTTTTTCGAGGAGCAGGAACCCTCTTGACTGAATCACGTTGCCATTTTTCTACGCGAAAGGATGACTCGTCAGGCCATGATTCTTCGGGTTCAGCTTCATATATTTGATTAGAAGGTGAGAAATCTTCAGACGGCAAGCAACCTCTACGGGAAATAGCCTCCAAAGGTCTTTTATTACTTGAAGAATTCACCTGTTCCTCTGATTGCCAAGGCTCCAACCAAGCATCCTCCTCTTCCAAAAACCAATCAAGCTTGTCACCAACCCAACGACCAACATTTTCCATACTGGAGCTTGCTAAACGACTTGCATTGACTGGACTGCGCTTGCCTGGTCGAGTCCCTGCAACACCATCAACAAACTGTCGGCCAGTTTCTATCCACTGATCCACACGTCGATCCAAAGGATCCCTTGAACGACGTCTTCTTGGCTGTCTTTGCCCACTTAAATCCATGCCTAAATTTAGCGTCTTCGTCGATGCAACAAATGCTCTCGTTGCCATCCAATGAAAGCAATCGAGAGACCACTAACTTGCAAAACCAAGAAAAAAAGATCCAACGTAATGTTCCTAGGAAGCAGATTCATAGGCCAATAGGCAACTGGAATGCCACTGTCCCCCATGGTGAGTATCGCAACACTGCTTACAAGCAGCACCACGCACAATACGTTTATAAGGAATTCGAAGACCACAACAAGGACATTCAGCCCACCAACGAACCGGACTGGTAGGCACAGGGAAAGAATGACGCACACTCACTTTGAACTTGTTCTGAGTTGCATTAATTGCATTCATACGAGCATGGAAATTGGGTCCATGACCTTCATCAAGCCTAAGAACAAGATCTATCCATGCATGAATCATCTCGTGGCAAAGGGTACTTTCTAAAGCGGTCTGAGGCAGATGTTTCAACAAAGGCTTAGACAAAACAATCTCAGAACCTAGTGGTCCTTTGACATTTAAACCTCGCCTATATAAACCAGCTGTTTTGCGCAACTTCCCATCGCTCCAACGCAAATTAAGCTTCGGCTGTGTTCCAATAGTGAGCGATCCAGCAAAATATTCTCGGTTAAGAGAATGAAACAGGGGCAGCAAAGGGACCAGGGGCATTCAATCAGTCTGGGCTAGTCCTGGCTTTGATGATGCCAGTCTGCCTAAAACCTCGAAATTATGAAAGCACTTTTTTTACAATTTATAAGTCAGACTCATTACACAACTGGATTCAGCCCATGGATGGTGCCCTTGTAAAAGAAATAGGAACCAAAGCCTTGCTCTTAGGAGCTGGAGCATTAGTTGTCTTCTGGACATTCAATGCGGTCAAACTTGTTATCAACGCAAGGGGGCTCAACCCGCTTGTCAAAAAATTCTTCAACCAAATAGCTGCTGGTCGAATCGATGCGGCATACCTGCTAACAACAAAAGCCTATCGACAACATGTAGGTCGGCAAGATTTTCTAAAATTTTTAGCGAGCCTTCAATTGAACCGGTATAGAAACCTAAAATCTGGTAGGCCCCGCATAGAAGATAATCAAATCACGCTGACTTTGAAGCTTAAATCCGAAGACAAGCAATCTGAATTACCATTGGACTTCACTTTTAAAAAAGTTGAAGATGCCTGGCGAATAGATCGAATAAACAAAGTCAAAGGCTAAATCCGACTGAAATACTTACAGTGCCTTCCACCTCAAGCAAACTCTCTGAGCGTGCTTCAGAGTTACGCAATTTACTCAATAAAGCTTGTCACGCTTACTACGTACTTGATTCACCTTTGATGGAAGACACGGTCTATGACCGTCTTTATAGAGAGCTGCTTGATATAGAAGGTAAGGATTCATCACTAATTACGGCAGATAGTCCATCACAACGACTTGGTGGGAGCCCATCAAAAGGGTTTGAAAGTGTGACGCATCGCATACCTTTACTCAGTCTTGACAACGCATTTACCTTTCAAGAATTAAAAGCATGGCATTCAAGAGTTTGCAAATTACTTAATCAAAAAATCAATAATCGAGATTTCACAATGGTCAGCGAATTAAAAATTGACGGCAATGCATTAGCACTGAGCTATACCGATGGGCTACTAGTTCGAGCCGCTACTAGAGGAGACGGCACCCAAGGAGAAGACATCACTGCAAATGTCCGGACTATTAGTTCAATACCTCTCTGTTTACATCTGAAAGACCCACCTCCATGGCTTGAGGTAAGAGGGGAAGCCTTTATCCCCAATGACATCTTTTCTGTAATCAATGCAGAGCGTAAAAAACATGGTAAAGACCTGTTTGCTAACCCTCGTAATGCCTGTGCAGGTACTTTGAGACAACTGGACTCACAAGTAGTCGCTTCACGAAAATTAGATTTTTTTGCATACACAATGCATCTGCCTGCAAACTGGCAAGAAAAAGAAAATAATCACCAGGCACCAAGTGAACAATCTCAGTCACTGAAGTGGTTAAAAAAAGCAGGTTTTAAAGTCAATCCCAACACTGAATTGATGCAAGATCTAGACGAGGTAAAAACCTTCTTTAACAACTGGGAAAATAAGCGCAAGAATCTTGCTTATGAAACTGATGGAGTAGTAGTCAAAATCAACGAGCTTTCACTTCAAAGCATCACAGGAACTACTCAAAAAGCTCCACGTTGGGCAATTGCACTGAAATATCCTGCAGAAGAAGTCCCTAGCAAACTAATAAAGCTTAACTATCAAATTGGACGAACAGGTGCGGTAACACCAGTGGCTGAATTTGACCCAGTATCACTTGCAGGGACTTCAATTTCTCGTGCAACTTTGCACAATGCAAATCGACTAACTTCACTTGATTTACATAGTGGAGACACAATAGTCGTACGCAAAGCAGGTGAAATAATTCCTGAAGTTGTAAGGGTTGTTAAAGAGCTCAGGCCGGCAAAAAGTCATAGGCTCAAACTACCTAAAACATGTCCTGAATGTCATTCAATACTCGAACGAGTGATGAATGAAGCTACAACACGTTGTGTCAACACCACTTGCCCAGCGATTCTGAAGGGTACATTGCGACATTGGGTCAGCAAAGGTGCTACGGATGTTGATGGGCTGGGGAACAAACTTATAGAACAACTAGTAGAAAAAGGTTTAGTGAAATCTATAGCGAACCTTTATCAACTTGATATCAATCTTTTAGCCAGTCTAGAAAGAATGGGAGAAAAGTCTGCAAAAAATCTAATTAACGCTCTAAATAAATCAAAGCACCAACCATGGCACAGACAACTATACGGCCTTGGTATTCAGCATATTGGTGAAGCAAATGCCAAAACTCTTGCACAAACTTTTACTAGTGTTTCAAAACTAGCAACCACAGCATGTCAATCACCAGAACTAATTAAACCCATCTATGGAATTGGGGAAGAAATAGCCCAATCCCTCCATCAATGGTTTTCCAATCCAAACAATCAAAAATTACTTTCTGACTTAAAAAGTGTAGGTTTCACTCTTGAAGCTAATGCAGAAGAAAATGCTCAAAATAAAGACACATTAAATACCAATCAATTGCCTCTTAAAAATATGAATTTTGTATTGACAGGGACACTACCAACGATGAAAAGAAACGAAGCCAAAGATCTCATAGAAAAAGCAGGCGGGAAAGTGGTCGCATCAGTGAGCACCACCACAGCATATGTAGTCGCAGGAGAAAATGCTGGGAGCAAATTCGATAAAGCCCAAGCCCTTGGCATAAGAATTATTTATGAAAAAGACCTACAAAATCTTTTATCTAGCTAAGCAAAGTAACTATAGAATCTGGTGATTTGAGAAGCAATGTCTAAGCAAGTTTTTAAATGGATAAAAACTCCTTGTGGACGATCCAAGTATCTTGAACTACAAGCAAAGCAAGGCTTCCTTGCTCAACTAAGGCTGAACTGGTTTATTTTATTTGCGGCTATTAAGGACTGGAATTTACCAAACCCAGATCAAAATAAAGGCTCTGATTCTTGAAGAGCCCGTCTAGCCACACGAGATACCAACCAAACCACAGCCAAGGTTGCTAATAAACCTACTAACCTAAAAGCAAATGTAGTCATATCTGTCTTTTCATTCAACACCTCTCTAAAACGAGCCATATCTCCTGCCAATGCACCAAGGCCACAAAACAAAATTGTGCCGGGCAAAATACCAATCAATCCAATAGTGTAATCGCGAAAACTTACGTCGCTCAAACCAAAAACAAAGTTCAGAAAACTAAATGGAAAAACAGGCGAAAGACGAGTTAAAAGAATCAACTTTAAGCCTTCCCGACTAACAGCCTTTTGCACTATTTGTAACTTTGGAAAATCAGCTAGACGACGTTGGGTCCATTTTCGTAAAAGTGTTCGACCTAGTAAAAAGGCAATTTCCGCTCCAGCAAACGCACCCAAAAAAACAAGCAAGCTGCCAAGCCAAATCCCATATAAAGCCCCTGCAAGCATAGAAGCCCATCCTCCTGGCAACAAAAGGATTACCCATATGGCATACAGCGGAACAAATAAAAAAGTACCAATAGGCGTTTGCAACACAAATAACAAATTATCTTTAATGAACCCAAGATCAAACATGCTCAAAACCAATAACTACTCCACATCAGATAAACGTTTACGTGCTAAGGAAGCCTGTGACTCAGCCTCAGCCAATTTTACTTTGCACTGCGATACAACATCAGGTGGTGCTTTCTGCGCAAAGTTTGGATTAGCTAAACGACTAGATAAAACCTTGATTTCCTTATCAGCCTTAGCAAGGTCTTTCTCTAATCGCCTACGCAAATCATCAAGATCAACCAAGCCTTCAATAGGTAGCAAAACCTCCAACTCTCCACTAACTCCTGCAAGTGCTTTAATTGAAGCTTTAGAGTCTGCTGTTTTGGGATCTAACACTTCTAACTCACTAGCACGAGTTAAAGCCTGAATATCGGCCTGTGCTTTTTCAAGCGTAACTGCCAACTCTTTCTTGGCAGTAATAAAACAAACAGGCACTTCTTGAGAAGGTTTCAATCCTGCCACAGCCCTCAGGTTCCTTACCATACGAATAGAGGCAAATAACTCACAAAAAGAAGACTCAAGTTCTTCATCCAAGTAGCTATTATCAATCTCAGGCCAAAGTTGTAGAGCAAGTAACTTGTCTTCAGCCTGATTCGTAAGTGCATGCCAAAGCTCTTCGGTCAGATGAGGCATTAATGGATGCAATAACACAAAAAGTTCGTTCAGAACCTTCAGTAACACTTTTCTGGCTATAGATTGATCAATTAATGCATCCTTAGTCGGATTGTCCCCTGGATTAAGTCGATGTTTAATAAGTTCTAAATACCAATCACAAAAATCATTCCAGGCAAATTCATATAATCCCTTTGCCGCTTCACCAAGCCCATACGTCTCATAACGTTTAGCAGTATCACGATTAATCCTTGTTAGACGAGAAAGGATCCATCGGTCAGACAATTGCAAGGTCGATGGATCTATAGCCTCAGAGATATTTAATTCTTGACTGCCAAGATTGATTAATGCAAACCGAGTGGCATTCCACAATTTATTTGCAAAATTCCTTGCCGCCTCAACCGTTGCTGATGTATCGGAATTTCGATCGTAATCTAAACGGATATCCTGACCAGCTCCAGCAACCTCTCTTACCAAAGCAAATCGCAAAGCATCCGTTCCATAGCGCTCAATCAGCAAAAGAGGGTCAATACCATTACCTGCACTCTTACTCATCTTTCGATTCTGCTCATCCCTAACCAATCCATGAATATAGACATCGGCGAAAGGCATACGTCCTGTAAAAGCACCCGCCATCATCGTCATCCTTGCTACCCAGAAAAAAATAATGTCAAACCCTGTTACCAAAGTGCTAGTTGGATACCAACGATTCAATTCAATACTGGAATCATCAGGCCAACCCAAGGTTGAGAAAGGCCATAGTCCACTTGAAAACCAAGTATCTAAAACATCTTCATCCTGCTGAATCTCAACAGAATCACCAAATCGTTCACGAGCTTTTGTTAGCGCTTCTTTATCAGAGCAAGCCACTACATATGGAGTGTCATTAGTTAATTTTCCGGCAGTTTCACTAACAACAAACCACGCAGGAATTCGATGACCCCACCATAATTGTCTACTAATACACCAGTCATGAATATCAGTAAGCCAGTCTCTATAAACCTTCTCCCAACGATCTGGAACAAATCGAGGTTCACCCTTCACCAAATGAGCACGGCATCTAGCTGCTAAAGGTTCCATGCGAACAAACCATTGAGTAGAGAGCAAAGGTTCTACTGGAACCTTGCCTCTATCTGAGAAAGGCACATTGTGAGAATGAGGTTCTACTTTCACCAAAAAACCTTCTTCCTCTAAAGCTTTCACTACAGCTTCACGAGCCTCGAATCGATCAAGTCCTTCAAAACGACCAGCATGTTTATTCATAGTGCCGTCCTTATTCATTACCGTGACATGTGGTAAACCATGTCTCTTCCCTATTGCAAAATCATTGGGATCATGAGCTGGTGTGACCTTCACACAACCAGTGCCAAAATCTCTATCTACATGATCATCAGCAACAACTGGTATCTGCCTGCCCACCAATGGCAAAATTAAGTTTTTACCAATTAAATGCTGATAACGCTCATCTAAAGGATTTACCGCAACAGCCGTATCTCCAAGCATTGTTTCAGGGCGAGTAGTAGCTACTTCAAGGTGAGTAGCGCCATCAGTTAAAGAAGTTTTGGCAAGCGGGTAACGAAAATGCCATAAATGACCCTCCACTTCTTTCATCTCAACCTCCAAGTCACTGACTGCAGAACCAGAAGCAGGGCACCAATTCACTAAATATTCACCTCGATAAATCAAACCTTGCTCATGCAAACGAACAAAAGCTTGTGAAACAGCTGCGCTCAAACGTTTGTCAAGAGTGAATCGCTCACGACGCCAATCAACCGAATAACCCAACCGACGAAGTTGATCAACTATCTTTCCTCCGCTTTCTGCTTTCCAGGCCCATGCTTTTGCCAAAAAAGCTTCTCTTCCTAACTGATCCAAATTGGTGCCTTCTTTTTTCAATTGCCTTTCAAGAATCGTCTGCACAGCAATAGATGCATGATCAGTACCAGGCAAACAAAGAACATTTTTTCCCTGCAACCTCTGAAACCTGACAATCGTGTCTATAAGAGCTGTATTAAAGGCATGTCCCATATGGAGGCTTCCTGTGACATTTGGTGGAGGAATGACCACAGAAAAGGGCTCTCCTGATGCCTTTGGATCTGGGTGAAAAGCACCACTTTGTTCCCATATCCTCTGCCAACGATTCTCTGTTCCAGCAGAGTCATAGGTCTTAGGCAAGGCATCAGCTGCCTGAGCAAAACCTTCAGTTGAAGACAACTCAGTCAAAGAAAAATTTAATGGTATTAAAACTATGCTCGCAAAACGCTAGTAAGAATTGTTTTAAACAGTCAACTTTCTGCAGTGTTTGATTGCCAAGGAATAGCAATCACTGCATCCAGCTCTTGCCAAAGATCTTCATCAAGCGCAACCCTTTTCAATAATCCCACTTGATCTAATGCCTGCTTAGCCAGATCGGAAGTGACTAATACAGAACCACTAATCGGCATAACTAATACATTTGAATCAGAAGGGTCAGCCATCAATCGTAAAGATAGACACTCCACAGTTCTCTCAAAAAATACCCGGCGCATGCGAGTGGTTAATCGAATTCCCAAAGCCTCCGCAAAAAGCTCAAGGCTTTCCCTTTCTCCAGATAAGCCACAGTTCAGAGTAAGCCATATCAGAAACTTGGCCCAACTATCAACAGTCCACAGTGGTTTAAAGCTATTCCGATGCTCGCGAACTAATTCAACTAAGGCAAAATCAAACAATTTTGCTTGAATATGAGTTTGATTGAAATTTTCCATAGAAGACATCTTCTCAACTTATTATCGTCAGACTGATGAAGCCTATAAACCGGCATTACTCATGGTGATGGATCTCAACGACCCCGAACTCGAATTCTCCGACCTGGTTTATGCATATCAAAGCTGGGTCATGGCGATGATTAATGATGAAAAATTGGAAAGTGAAGACAAACTTCTCACAGCAGAGATCACAGACGATGCACTAAACGCAATGAGATTTCTACCAGGAGAAGTCACTAGTGCTATAGAAACAAGTCTGGCCAGGGTTTATGACGTTGATCCAGAAGAACTAGCTTCGTTACTCTTCCCGGAAGATTAAAACCGCTCCGAAAAAACTTGGCATAAAAGTCACTGTTACTGCCTTTTTAAAGATCTAAACCCAGCTCCACAAGGACAAGATTCCGATCCTTCTGGAGGACTAATTAGAAAACCACCACCACTAAGGTCACCGTAATAATTAAGCCTTAAGCCTTGAAGCAGCGACAATTGTTCAACTGGTGCATAAAGAGTTATCCCATCAGTTCGCGCCACAGGGATGCCATTGTGCTGCCCAGGTTGTAACTGAATATGGAGCCAACCTTCACCACAAGTATCCTCTAATAAATCCAAATACATTGCACCAGGAGTGCCTGCAAAAGCTGCCTGCCTGCCTAACTCAGCTGCAGCTATAGCAGTAATACTCAAGCTGAGGCCTTTTTGCATTGGGGGCATGTCTAAGAAAATGGGCGATCCAGGTTTCGAACCAGGGACATCCTGCTTGTAAGGCAGGCGCTCTACCGCTGAGCTAATCGCCCATTCATACAATTCTGCACCACAGAGTTCCTCTAAGCATCATCAAATTTATAAAGCAATGGCTTCTGGTCACGAACATGACAACTCAACAAAGAGATGGAGCCTCCCATTCGCTTTATTTCTTAGCCTTTTCCTTGGGATAAACAATGGGCTCATAGGTGGTTTGGCTTTTTTACTTGGAGGGTTTTGGCTCTCTCCTGATCTAGATACAAAATCAAATGCGCTCAAACGATGGGGAATCCTTCAAGCCTTATGGGAACCATACAGAAGGTTGATTCCACATCGTTCAATCTTTTCTCATGGTCCTTTTATTGGTACAACTTTGAGATTGTTTTATCTCACAACAATGATCATATTATTACTTTATTGTCTTAAGCCAATAGGAATTACTAGTCCACAAGAAATCATTAATTTACTAATGAAGCAATTCAATAAATACCCTCAAACTTTTTTAGCTCTATTTATTGGAATAGAAGCAAGCGCATGGCTTCACTTAATGAAAGATGGTGATCCATTCCCCACAAAATGGCGCAAATGGTGACATTAATGAGAAGGTAGACCCTAAAACTCATAAGAACTATGGATACAAAAAAACCAAGTGCTTTAAATGAATTAATTCAAGTTGTCTCTCAACTACGTTCACGAACCAAAGGATGTCCATGGGATTTAGAACAAACACATATCTCGTTAATGCCTTATTTACTTGAAGAAGCACATGAAACCATAGATGCAATCCGTCATGGAACTGACAAAAATTTAAAAGAAGAACTTGGAGATTTATTATTCCAAATTCTTCTGCATGCACAAATCGCAAAAGAAGAAGAGCGATTCGATTTAGAAGATATAGCAAAAAGTGCGAGTCAGAAAATGATTAGGCGACATCCTCATGTTTTTGGCAATGACAAAATATTTAATGTTGAAGAAGTCAATCAAAACTGGGAGCGCATTAAACTCAGTGAGCAAAGCCCTACGTCTACAAGAACTCCCCTTACTGATCGCTTAAGAAAGACAGTTCGTTCACAGTCAGCAATAGCAGGAGCCATTGAAATTTCAAAGAAAGCCGCTAAAGCTGGTTTCGAATGGGAAAACTTTGAAGGGGTTTGGGGCAAAGTAAATGAAGAATTAAACGAGCTAAAATATGCTTTAGAAAAAAAAGAATTGTCGAATGCTCAGGAAGAATTAGGTGATGTAATCTTCACGCTAATAAATGTCGCTCGTTGGTGGAGTCTTAGTCCAGAAGAAGGGCTCGCAAGTACAAATCAGCGCTTCTTAGATCGTCTAAGTTATATTGAATCAGCTATCGAAGGCAACTTTGATAAACAATCATTATCTAATCTAGAGACGCTTTGGAAAGCTGCCAAAAAACATATTAAAAGTAAGCAAAGTATTTAAATTAAAAAAAATATCTTATCTAATTTTAAAAATAATTAAATTGAACATAAAACTGGAAGCATGTTACCTAATTCTTCAGTTAAAATCTTGGATAGAAAACATTCATTATTCAATAATCATCAATTAAAGGACTTAAAAAAATCTTTATAGATCTTTCTTCTAAGCCAGATAGAAAACTCAAATGCAACTAGATCAAAAGTAAAAGTTACATTTATTTCTATTTTATTAGGGTTCTGTCGACCAAGAACAATTGGTGTTGAGAAGCTCCAATACAATTCGAAAACAAGAAAAAACCAAACCTCTCTTAAAAAGTTAATTCCTGTGTCATAAGCCAAACCGGCATTTGTGAACTTACGAGACTTAACTAGAGGGATCACCAAATGTCTTCGTAATGAACCCCATACCAGCAAATTCAACTGGTTGGATTGATGAATACCATCAAGGTGTCCGCTATGGGCTTGAAGGAGAAATATTAATCAATGAAAAAAGCAAGTTTCAACAAATCACTTTGATACAAAGCAAACGATATGGCAAAGGACTTTTACTAAACGGCTGCTGGATGACTGCAGAAGGACAAGAAAAGCACTATCACGAATGTCTTGTCCATCCAGCTCTTTGTAGCGCCAAATGTATTGATAGAGTTTTAATAATTGGTGGCGGCGATGGTGGGACAGCTAGGGAGTGTTTACGCCACAAAGAAATAGCGAAACTTGATATGGTCGAAATTGACGGAAAAGTGATTGAATTAAGCAAAAAGTATCTTCCTTCCCTTGGAGGCAAAGCATGGCAAGACCCTCGCCTAAACGTAAATATCCAAGATGGGATTTCTTGGGTAGCAAACTCCCCCAATGCCTCCTATGACATAGTCATTGTTGATGGCTCTGATCCAGCTGGACCTGCAAAAGGATTATTTAACAAAGCATTTTTTAAAGACTGCAGAAGAATTCTGCGACCAAATGGCATTTTCGCTACTCAAAGCGAATCTCCAGAAGCATTTCGTGAAGTTCATATAGATATCGTCAAAACCATTCGCGAAGTATTTGATTTTGCAGATCCTTTATACGGCTGGGTTCCCATGTATCCAAGTGGCTGGTGGAGTTGGACATTCGCTTGCATAGATGGACCTCATTACAAAAAACCAATTTTAAAAAGAGCAGAGCATATTTCTAAGGAATGTGAAATATGGAGCAGACGTTGGCAAAAAGGAGCTTTTGAAGCTATCCCATTATTTATTGAGCGAGAGTTAAACAAATGAACTCAAAAGGCATTACAAATAATGCATCATTTAATGAAGAAGGTGCCATATTTATGGGCGCAAAGCGCTCACCAAATGGATGCAAGATAGGTATTTTTGGTGTGCCTTATGACGGAACTACTTCATTTCGTCCTGGGACTCGTTTTGGCCCATCTTCCATCAAAGAAGTAAGCAATGGTCTTGAAACCTTTTGCCCTCAATTAGGGTTAGATTTAGAAAACATTGAATTTGCCGACTTGGGATCATTAGAGGTTCCCTGCGGAGCACCAGAACCAATTGTTATCACTGTCAAAGAAGCAACGAAACAATTACTTACTCTTGGACTAAAACCATTAATCCTCGGTGGAGAACACTCAATCACCTCAGGGGCAGTTGAAGCAACTGCTAAAAATTATCCAAATTTAATTGTTGTTCAACTTGATGCGCATGCTGATCTTCGGAATGAATGGTCAGGTAACCGCCACAGTCATGCATGCGCAATGAAGCGATGCTTAGAAGTGCTACCGAGTAAGCGTATTTTTCAAGTAGCAATAAGAAGTGGTTCTCAAGAAGAATTTCAAGAGCTTATAAAACAACAACGTTTCGTCTCTCACGAACATGGCAAACGAGCCAATGGACTAGAAGAAGCTTTAACTCCTTACATAGGGACACCGATATACCTAACGGTTGATCTTGATTGGTTCGACCCAAGCGTTATGCCGGGAACAGGAACTCCTGAGCCCGGCGGATTCCTTTGGCAAGACTTTGCAGCTGTTGTAGAGGTACTGAAAAAACATAATCTTGTAGCCGCTGATGTAGTGGAATTAGCTCCACAGTTAGACCCTACGGGAGTAAGCAGTATGCTTGCAGCCAAAGTTACAAGAAGCTTATTAATGATTCTAAATTTATCAACATAGAAAATTTAATCAAAAATTTTTTCAAGCTAAGCATTGCCAAATTTTAATTTTCTTAAAATCAACTAACTCTCAGAAGTTACAAAAACACGACCAAACTCAAGTTGTTTGTCCATGCCCATTTCAGATAAGTTCTCATCGAGTATTGGCAATGATGGAGCTCTTTTCGTCCAGTGATGGCACAAAGCAAAGGGAGCTATCTCAGGATCCACTCGTATCTTCCTGAGACGACACCACATATCAGACACTGCCTGTCCTGCACCACAGTGCTGACAAGTTCTGCAACATGCTTTCGTGGACATAAATGATCCCCGAAGAAGCACAGAATAGTGACGGTTCTCCAATCAAGCCATTTTTCTACAAAATCTGCGGCTTTCCTTCCAATTCTGAAAGCTCGCTTTTCCCAATAAACAATTCCAACACCAAATCTAGAGATGGAACTCTTTCAAACACCGCTATATGACCTTTGCCTTAAAAGCGGCTGCCGAATCGTACCTTTCGCCGGATGGGAAATGCCCATTCAATTTTCAGGATTAGTGAATGAACATTTAGCCGTTAGAAAAAAGGCTGGATTATTCGATATCTCACACATGGGAGTAATTCGTTTGGAAGGAAGCAATCCCAAAGATGCTCTACAAACTCTTGTTCCTTCAGACCTAAATCGAATTGCACCAGGAGAGGCCTGCTACACGGTGTTACTCAATGAAAAAGGTGGAATCATTGATGATCTAATTGTTTACGACACTGGATCCGATAACTCCAATCAAGAAAGCCTTCTTTTAGTAATAAATGCTGCCTGTTCGAAAACCGATATTGATTGGCTCAGGCGACATTTAGAGCCAAAAGGAATTTCAATTACCGATGCAAAACAAAATGGAGTTTTACTTGCATTGCAAGGCCCCCAAGCCAACGAAATTCTTGAAAAAGTTTGTAATGAGTCTCTTGCAGGACTCCCAAAATTTGGCCACCGCCAGATCCAAATAAAAGGGATCCCTGGAGAAAATGCAACCTCAATATTTGTTGCCCGAACAGGGTATACAGGTGAAGATGGTTTCGAAGTACTGCTCTCAGCCAACGCAGGTCAAGCTCTTTGGAAACGATTGATTCAAGAAGGCGTCACCCCATGTGGCCTAGGAGCACGTGACACGCTGAGATTAGAAGCCGCAATGCTTCTTTATGGCAATGATATAGGGCCTGACACGACCCCTTTTGAAGCAGGGCTCGGTTGGCTAGTTCATCTTGAAATGCCATCCAACTTTGTAGGCAGAAGTATTCTCGAGAAACAAGCAAGTGAAGGAATTAAAAAGCGTTTAGTTGGTCTAAAAGTAACTGGCCGAGCAATAGCTCGGCAAAGCTACCAAATCTTTTACGAGAACAAACATGTTGGAC
Source organism: Prochlorococcus sp. AG-363-A16 (assembly GCA_003280345.1). Taxonomy (GTDB): domain Bacteria; phylum Cyanobacteriota; class Cyanobacteriia; order PCC-6307; family Cyanobiaceae; genus AG-363-A16. Next base: position 10,761 of record QCFB01000006.1, on the reverse strand, counting down.
TGATTACTAGTGGCACTTGGTCTCCTTCATTACAAGAGGGAATTGCCCTTGCTTACGTCCCAACAGAACTTGGAAAGTTAGGAACAACACTGAACATAGAAATCCGTGACAAGTTGCATATAGCAACTGTCGTCAAACGCCCCTTTTATCGGCGAAATTGAATGAATTAAAACTTCCTTCAAAAAGTCCACCCCCTCCTATGGGAAACTCTTTTGGAATCGTGAACTCTTTACCATGCGCAGCAATGGCTGTGGAAACCTGCGCAAAAAGCACATTGACTCCTTCGTTCAACTATGTGGCTGGGTAGACCGCTGTCGCGATCATGGAGGAGTGATTTTCATAGATCTCAGAGATCGCAGTGGCACGATCCAACTCACCGTAGACCCAGATCAAGGGCCGGAACTGTTTGCTATAGCAGAAAATCTCCGGAATGAAACTGTGCTACAAGCAAATGGATCCGTTAAGTCCAGGCCAGCGGATGCAATAAATGAAAAGCTCAATACTGGCGAAATTGAAATCCAGGTTAAAGAGCTAATCATTCTGAATAAAGTCAAGGGTAACTTGCCTTTTTCTGTTTCTATACACAACGAAGAACCAATCAAAGAAGAACTTCGGTTAAGGCATAGATATCTAGACCTGCGAAGGGAAAGGATGCAGCAAAACCTTCTCTTACGTCACAACACCATTAAAACTGCTAGAGCATTCCTAGAAGAAGAAGGCTTTTTAGAAATAGAAACTCCAGTTTTAACCCGTTCGACTCCCGAAGGAGCTAGGGACTATGTAGTCCCATCAAGAGTATGTGGTGGAGATTGGTTTGCTTTGCCTCAGTCCCCCCAACTTTTCAAACAATTATTAATGGTTGGTGGACTCGAACGTTATTACCAAATAGCTAGATGCTTTAGAGATGAAGATCTACGTTCTGATAGGCAACCTGAATTCACTCAACTGGATTTAGAAATAAGCTTTACCAGTCAAGATGAAATTCTTGGCCTAAATGAAAGATTAATTGCTGCGATATGGCAAAAAGTAAAAGGAGTTAATCTCAACCTTCCATTCAAAAAAATGACATGGAAGGAGGCCATGGATCGTTATGGAACTGATCGGCCTGATACCCGCTATGGAATGGAATTAATTCAAGTAAATGAAATATTTAAAACAAGTGGTTTCAAAGTGTTCTCAAATGCAATTTCTACTGGAGGATCTGTGAAATGCATTACCGTAAAAAATGGAAACAAGTCCATTAGTAATGTTCGTATTAAACCAGGAGGTGATGTTTTCAGTGAAGCGCAAAAAGGAGGAGCAGGAGGCCTGGCCTTTATCAGAGTTCGCGAAAACAAAGAAATTGACACCATCGGAGCCATAAAAGACAACCTAGATCCTCAAGCAAAAGAAACACTCTTAGAAATAACAGGAGCTAAAACTGGTGACCTCATTCTTTTCGGTGCAGGTGAAACAACCATCGTCAATAAATCCCTTGATCGAGTAAGACAATTTTTAGCCAAAGAACTAAGTTTGATTCCACAAGAGCAAGAAAATAGTCAATGGAACTTTCTCTGGGTAACAGACTTCCCCATGTTCCAATTCAACAAAGACGAAAACCGTCTTGAAGCACTACATCATCCTTTCTGTGCGCCAAATCCAAAAGATCTTGGAAATGAGGAAGAAAAATGGAATGATCGCCTACCTAAAGCTCGAGCTCAGGCCTATGACCTTGTCTTAAATGGATTAGAACTTGGTGGAGGCTCAATACGCATTCATAATCCAGACCTACAAAAACAAGTCCTTAAAACAATCGGGCTATCTAGTGAAGTGGTACAAGAACAATTTGGCTTTTTAATTGATGCACTGGAAATGGGAGCGCCTCCTCACGGAGGTTTGGCATTTGGATTAGACAGAATAGTCATGCTTTTATCTAGCGAAGAATCTATTCGTGACACAATTGCCTTCCCAAAAAACCAAAATGCTAGATGTCCAATGACTCAAGCCCCTGGGAACGTTTCTACAAAGCAATTAGAAGAGCTGCATGTAGCTAGCACCTGGGTTGATCCAGAATAGAGTTGGAGGATTCCGCTTGGCTTGTCAAGAATTAATCAACAATCTGATTTCTATAAGCCATAGAAAATTAACTTGGCCTAAGAGCTAGTCGCGGTACCGTAAGGAATCACAGGAAGTAAATGTCAAAGTTTGTTTTCGTCACAGGTGGAGTTGTTTCAAGCATCGGCAAAGGAATTGTTGCTGCAAGTTTGGGACGCCTACTTAAATCTCGCGGCTATAGCGTATCCATTTTGAAATTGGATCCATATCTGAATGTTGACCCTGGAACCATGAGTCCATTTCAACACGGAGAAGTTTTTGTAACAGAAGACGGTGCTGAAACAGATCTGGATCTAGGGCACTACGAACGCTTTACTGATACAGCACTATCAAGACTTAACAGCGTCACAACAGGCTCCATATATCAATCTGTCATAAACAAAGAGCGTCGAGGTAACTACAACGGTGGAACTGTTCAAGTAATCCCACATATCACAAGTGAAATTCGGGAGCGAATCCACCGAGTAGCTTCCAATAGTGGTGTAGATGTCGTCATTACTGAAATAGGTGGCACGGTTGGTGATATTGAATCACTACCATTCCTAGAAGCTATTAGAGAATTCAGAGGTGATGTCGGAAAAAATGACATTGCTTATATTCACGTCACTCTTTTGCCATTTATTGCTACATCAGGGGAGTTAAAAACTAAACCGACACAGCACTCAGTCAAAGAATTACGCTCTATAGGAATCCAGCCTGATTTATTAGTTTGTCGAAGCGATAGACAAATAAATAAAGATCTAAAAAACAAAATCAGTGGCTTCTGTGGAGTTCCTAGTAAGGCTGTAATTCCATCTTTAGACGCTGATAGCATTTATTCAGTACCCCTCGCTTTAAAAGATGAAGGTCTATGTAAAGAGGTTTTAAATGTACTGGATTTAACTGATCATCAGTGTGACTTAAAAGATTGGGAGCAACTAGTCCACAAACTACGCAACCCTGGTCCTGAAGTTAAAGTAGCTCTTGTAGGTAAATATGTTCAATTAAATGATGCCTACCTCTCAGTAGTCGAAGCACTCCGACATGCCTGTCTTGCTCAAGATGCTTCTTTAGACCTTCATTGGGTATGCGCAGAACAAATTGAAGCAGAAGGTCCTGAAAAGCTGTTAAAAGGTATGGATGCAGTCGTGGTTCCTGGTGGATTTGGGAATCGCGGTGTAGACGGAAAAATTTGTGCAATTCGATGGGCAAGAGAACAGCGTGTTCCTTTTCTTGGACTGTGTTTGGGTATGCAATGTGCAGTAATTGAATGGGCACGCAATCTGGCAGGTCTACAGGGAGCAACCAGTAGTGAGCTAAATCCAAAGACAGATCATCCAGTCATCCACCTACTTCCCGAGCAACAAGATGTAGTAGAGCTAGGTGGAACTATGAGGCTCGGGGTCTATCCATGCAGATTGAAAGAAGAAACAATGGGCCAGCTCCTATACGGGGAACAAGTTGTTTATGAACGTCACCGACATAGATATGAATTCAATAATTCATATCGAAATCTTTTTCTTGAGTCTGGTTACTTAATTAGTGGATCTTCACCCGATGGTCGACTCGTAGAGCTCATTGAATTGAAAGGTCATCCTTTTTTTACAGCCTGCCAATATCATCCTGAATTTCTATCAAGACCAGGGAAACCTCATCCACTATTCCGAGGGCTCATACACGCAGCTCAATTAAGACTTCCAGCCTCTCCTAATGAAGCACTTAAACAAACAAATACACCTTTAGAGAAAAGAGTTTCAAATAATTCTTGATGTCGCTAATGCTTCCCGTAATGGAGCGCTTTCATTCTCTTCAGGGTGAGGGAGCACATTGTGGGCGAAGTGCATTTTTTATCAGGCTTGCCTACTGCAAAGTGGGGTGTCCATGGTGTGATACAAAAAAATCTTGGTCGGCAGAGTTACACCCCAAAGAAAACATTATTCAACTCTCATTAGATGCAGTAAAAGCACAAGCTGACGGAGCTGGTTTTGTAGTATTAACTGGAGGGGAACCACTGCATCACAATCTAACCCCCCTATGTAAAGCAATTAGAAAATACACCACAATTGATGGGATTAATCCTATGCCAATTCATCTTGAAACTAGTGGAGTTGACCAAATAACTGGAAGTCCAGATTGGATCACTCTTTCTCCTAAACGTCATGCACCACCTCGTCTAGAGGCATTAAAATTGTGTCAAGAGCTAAAGGTAATAGTCCATGAAGAAGAGGATCTAATGTTCGCCGAAGACATGGCAGACAAAACCCAAAAAAGCTTATTAAAAGAGACTTTGCTATTCCTTCAGCCTGGCTGGAACAACAAAAAAGGTCACCAGTTAGCTATTCAATATGTCAGGCACAATCCAAAGTGGAGATTAAGCATGCAAACACATAAATTGCTAGGAGTGCAATAAACAGTTCCATCTCATGCATGGAAACGAACTGTTTCTTCCTAACCAGTTAGAAGCGCTAAGTATGTCTTATGACTAAATGCACAACGATTGCTTTACTGTCAGGGGGCATTGATTCTGCAACAGCAGCAGCAATAGCCAAAAAAAATGGGGACAAGGTAATTGGTCTTTCTTTTAATTATGGGCAAAGACATCTACGTGAATTAAAAGCTGCATGCGATATAGCTGCTTACTTAAGACTAAGTGAGCATCAAATAATTAATATCAACTTAGCTGCCTGGGGCGGATCCTCTTTAACTGATTCACAATATTCACTCCCGACCCAAGGGGTAATAGAAGGAGTGATCCCAAACACTTATGTCCCTGGAAGGAACACTGTTTTCATTGCAATAGGCTTAAGCCTTGCAGAGGCCCGAGGTGCTAGCCAACTGGTCTTAGGCATAAATGCGATGGACTACTCGGGCTACCCAGATTGTCGACCTGATTATCTTGATGCTTATCAATCTCTTGCAAATCTTTCTAGTAAATCCAGTCGTGAAGGTCATGGAATTAAGTTATTAGCTCCTCTTCTTCATTGGGAAAAGGTACATATTGTTCAAGAAGCTTTGAAATTAGGCATACCAATCGAAAAAACATGGAGCTGCTATAACGGACAAGAAAAAGCTTGTGGCATATGTGATAGTTGTCGTATACGCGATGCTGCTCTAAAAAAAGCTGGCCGAGGAGATCTTTGTAGCGATAAACAAACGTGATAATTCCAAAAAAGCAACTGTGTCAATGGAACAGTCCAGAGGTCATAGCCAAAGAACTTGTCAAAGATTGGGGAGAGTCTGGCTTAATATGGTTAGACGGAGATGGCACTGATTTAGGCCGATGGGTAACACTAGCTGCAGACCCAATTGATCACATTTGTTGTCGTGGTCGCCCCCAAGACAATGGAGCTTGTAATCCTTTTAATACTCTCAAAAATTTAGACCCTGGGCATTGGACTGGGTGGTTAAGTTATGAGGCTGGAGCATGGATAGAGCCATCTAATCCATGGAAAGCTGATGTCATGGCGACTCTTTGGGTGTCCTCACACGATCCAATATTTCGTTTCGATCTAAAAAAGCGTCAACTATGGATCGAAGGATGCAATGCTAAAAGATTTAGTAAGTTTGCTAATTGGATAGAAAACATTCCCAAATCAAAGGTCGAAAAAATTCCAAGTAAACAATCTATTGCATCAAAACAAGAACATAGTATCCCTATTAATTCATGGCAATGGTTGACTACAAAAGAGAGTTATGCAGAAGGTGTAAAACATCTCAAAAAACGGATTGAAGATGGAGATATTTTTCAAGCCAACCTTAGTGCGTGCTGTGTGACAGCAGTACCGCAAAATATTCTAGCTTTTAACCTTTTTCAAAAACTTCGGAAACACTGTCCAGCTCCCTTCTCAGGAATTGTAATTGGAACTGGATCAACCGCTAATGAAGCCATCATTTCCGCTTCACCAGAAAGATTTTTAAAAGTTTTGCCTAATGGTGACGTGGAAACACGTCCAATTAAAGGAACAAGACCTCGTCACAACAACCCACTGCAAGACGCTACATTAGCAACTGACTTGGTATGCAGTACTAAAGATCGAGCAGAAAACATAATGATCGTCGATCTATTACGCAATGATCTTGGAAAAGTATGTACTCCTGGTTCAATCAACGTTCCGCAATTAATTGGTCTTGAAAGTTATCAACAAGTACATCATCTCACTTCAGTAGTCAAAGGATGCTTGCACTCGGATAAAACATGGATTGATCTTTTGAAAGCCTGTTGGCCTGGAGGTTCAATCAGCGGAGCGCCTAAGCTACGTGCATGTCAACGTTTATACGAATTAGAGCCAACAGCTAGAGGTCCATATTGTGGCTCTTTAATACATTTGGATTGGGATGGAACATTCGATAGCAACATTCTCATTCGATCTTTATTCCTTAATGGTTCCACTCTTCGAGCTAATGCGGGCTGTGGCATTGTCGCTGACTCCGATCCTGACATCGAAGCGAATGAATTAAGCTGGAAATTAATGCCATTACTCGAAGCATTGGCTTAACCAAGAGATGACAGCAAGAATGGCCTGGATCAATGGAGAATGGGGTTCAAGTCATGATGCAAAGATTTCACTCTCTGATCGTGGTCTCACACTAGGAGATGGGATATTTGAAACTATTTTGATTCTCAATGGAACTACACGTCTTTTAGCTAATCATCTAAATCGATGGGAGTTTGGAGCAGCTAAGCTCGGCATGGCCCCTCCTCCAAACGAAGCATGGTTAAAACCAATTATTGAGGAAGGAGTGCACCTCAGCTCTCTACATTCAAAAAATGGAGTTGTTCGTCTCAATTGGAGTAGAGGTAATTCCAATAATCGTGGTATCAACATTTCATTACAAAAAAATGATCCTGAAAAACATCGCTTTTGGCTAGAAATATATGCTAACGAGCCATCATTTGCTCCAATATCAACAACGATTAGCAAATATGAAAGACGAGTTGCTACTAGTCAATTAAATCAATGTAAAACATTTAACTATTTACCTAGCATCCAAGCGCGTCGCGAAGCAAAGCTTGGAGGATTTGATGATGCCTTGTTATTAAGTACTAATGGTGAAATTTGTTGTGGCACAACATCAAACTTAATAATTCAACGTAAAAATGAATGGTTAACTCCTAGCCTAGAAAGCGGGTGTTTGCCTGGCATTATGAGGCAACAAGGAATTGAAAGTGGCTTAATCAAACCTAAAAAACTTAGTCCTACACCTGAAGAAGGGGACCAATGGCTACTAATTAATAGTCTTAGTTGTCATCCAATTGAAAAAGTGAATGGCAAAGCCCTTAAGACATTGAAAAATCCAAAGGAATTTTGGCTCTCATTAATAGAAAAAACGATTGGTTAATTAATTGAATTTTGGTCAAAACGGAATTGGCATTGTGACATTAGCCGGCTCAGGCGAACACAGCTCAACTTGAAAATCAACAACCATGCCAATCATGACTATCGAAGGTGATGAAAGATTCTTTCTTCGGGCCAGATCAACCAACTGGTCCAATGAACTCTTGATAAAACGCTGGCCAATCAGTGTTCCCTGCTGAATCACTGCTGACGGAGTCGAAGGTGCTAATCCACCCGCAATTAATTCATCAACTATGTACTGCAAATTATGCACACCCATATAAATGACCAAACCATCACTTGCCTTTCCAAGAGCACGCCAATTAACAACTGGGCGACGTTTATCGATCCCCTCATGTCCCGTAACAAAAGTGACAGAAGATCCAGCAAGCCGATGTGTAACGGGAATACCCACATAAGCAGGAACTGCAATGCCTGCTGTAATCCCAGGGACAACCTCTACAGGGACTCCATGATGAGATAAATAAGCCGCTTCTTCTGCTCCACGACCAAATAAAAATGGATCACCACCTTTAAGACGAACTACACAGGAATGATGTTCAGCCATTTGAAGCAGAACATTATTCGTCTTCGCCTGCGAAAACATATGGTGACCTCGTCTCTTGCCAACAAAATGACATTCACAAGAATCAGAAACTAGATCCAACAATTCTTGCGGAACTAAAGAGTCATAAACAAGTGCATCACATATACTGAGTAAGCGACTTGCTTTCACAGTCAACAAATCTGGATCTCCAGGTCCAGCACCCACCAAATAAACCTTGCCAAATTGTGCTGCCTTCATGGCTGAAGTCTCAATAGATTGATCAAAGCAGTTGAAGCAAATGAATCCCTAACAACGATTTAAGTACTTTTCACTTACTGAAAGCATATGTGTTGGGATTCGGGAATAAGCAAGACAAAGCTAAAAACAATTTTGACCTTATAAAGAGAAAGCAATCTGTAAAAAGCAGCAAGCTGTCAGAGACAATGTAAAAAGAGCCTTTTTAGTAGCAACCGGCACGGTCATTTTGTTTAGACCAATCTCGATGTTATTTCATCAATAAAAATTCAACCAAATCAATGAAAGCACAACGTTTTTCCAAGAGGCTTTATTACCTACAAAAAGCTCATGCTGTGAAGCATGAAAACCAATCCAATCGTTAAAGAACACCTCAAAAGAAATGCTTTTGCCATGAGGCAAGGCCTGAATGTACTAAATGCTTAAGAAATGTCCTCAACGATCTAAAGGAGAGATATGGCGCAACACTAAATAAAACTCATTCTTAATCAACAAATAATTTAAAATCAAGCTTTACCTTTTTCATATGATAAATCAGCTTCAAGCATTGTTTCGTCATCATAAGAAAAACATCCATACATTAAATTTATAATTCTCCCAATATCAATGTTCCGGTCAGCCACATCTTGCCACAACCTATTGGTCAGCTCCTGATCTCCAAGTTCAAATTGTGCATTTACTAATTCTCGAGTCAAAGTAAACACACTCTGACGATCATTACGAATCCTTGACTCTGCTATATCTAAACCAGATCGATGGGAAATGTTTCTTACTAACTTCAGTGACCTAATGCTCTTAATCATTTTAAATTAATTTAATGCCTTTTTTATTAATAGACCTAAAAGCGCTACCTGCCTTGAAATTAACAAAAAATAAATTATTTATAATTCGATAGCTCATCAAATGAGTGAGCCACTGAAATAAAGTCGATGGCATGTAACAAAGGTCTAATTTGGGAAGGTCTTAACAAGGCAGGGAAAGATCAACTAGAAGTGAAGTGGTTAGATGACATCTCTGCACAAAGCAATTCATTCGATCTGTATAAAGCCCCATAGCCTGGCAGAGATCACAGTTCACGGGTCAGAAATGCTCCAGAATCTGCATTGATGGCACTTGGTTAATAAACTCAACAAATAGTAAATGAGTCTTAATTGCAAAGCTACGAACTGGTAGACGTTATGAGCTTAAAAAAGCTATACAATATAGGTGAACAAGCATTCATTTATAAGTCGAATACAAATAAAAATATCAATAGAAAGTAATTTCCTATAAAATCATTTCAAGTGCTTCTAATATGAATAGTAACTCTGATTTACTCAAATAGTAAAAGTTAAAAACAACTAAATTCTTCACAATCACTTATAACTAAAAAAACTATTTATTCTAAATTTCACACCCTACCAAAGTGACAAATAGCAAAGAGTGCTTCAAAAATCTTTTAAGCAAAGTTGGCAGTGGAGAAAACACTAGCCGTGGGATGAGTCGCGAAGAGTCTGCTTTAGCTTTAAAACTCATGTTGCAAGCTCAAGCCAGTCCTGCCCAAATTGGAGCATTCATGATTGCTCATCGCATAAGGCGCCCCGAACCACAGGAGCTGGCTGGAATGATTGATACCTATATGGAATTAGGGCCAAAATTAAAATCAGGCAAAAACCAACGCAGACCTATTTGCTTTGGGATGCCTTTCGATGGTCGGACTAAAACCCAACCTATATATCCACTAAGCACTCTAGTTCTTATTAGTGAAGGTCAACCTGTTGTTTTGCAAGGTGGAAAACGCATGCCAATTAAATATGGAGTCACAACTTCCGAACTGTTCTCAGCCCTTGATCTCAACCTAGCAGATATATCTAAAACAAATTTGCAATCAGGTTTTGAAAAGTACGGATTTGCACTAATCCATCAACCAAGTCATTTTCCGATCGCAGATAAACTCATTAATTATCGAGATGAAATAGGTAAACGTCCGCCTTTAGCAAGCATGGAGCTCATTTGGACAGCTCATCGAGGCGAGCATCTACTTGCGAGTGGATTTGTTCATCCTCCTACTGAGGAAAATGCACTTAAAGTACTTCAAATTTTAGGAGAAGCAAATTTTGTTTTAATTAAAGGTCTAGAAGGAGGGACCGATTTACCAATTAGCCGTGCTTGTATAACTAAAAGAGTTGAAGAGCATAAAATCGAACGATTAATAATGCATGCAAAAGAGCATCATTGTTCTGGAAAAGACATTGCATGGGAATCGTTAGATCAGTGGAAAAACTATGCAATAGAGGCTCTTAATGGAACAGGACCTTTAAAGAAAGCTCTTCTTTGGAATGCAGGGGTCTACATTTGGTTATCTGGTATGACAAAGAGCATTACGGGAGGAATAGAGCAAGCAGAAGAATGTTTGAAATCAGGTAAAGCGATTAAAACTCTAGAAAATTTAATTAAATGGAGCAAAGATTCAAAAATATATCAAAATAGCTTATGAAAAGCTATTTTAAATAAAAATCTTTAATTTAGATTTTTATTTGCTTTACAAATATTTTTTCATCCGGTAACGCT
>QCFB01000005.1 GCA_003280345.1 Prochlorococcus sp. AG-363-A16 | reverse complement strand
TGGTAAAGAAGCTGTACCAGCACTTCGAAAAGCACTTCTATACAACTCCAACGTTACAGTCAGACGAGCAGCCGCCAAAACCCTCAAATTAGTTGGCGATCCAAGTACTCTCCCAGATCTGCTTCAGGCCTTAACAACTGATTCCGACCCAGTTGTACAAGGTTCATCCGTGGGGGCAATGGCCATTTTCGGCGAGCCTGCTGTAGAGCATTTTTTAACTGTTCTAATTAACCCCAGAAGTACTGCAATGCAATGCGGACTCGCCTCTTGGGGACTTGCTTTTGTTGGAGCAGAAGCACCCGAGTCCCTCCGCAAAGCTGCTCAATCTAAAAACCCTTCCATTCGTGCTGCAGCTATTGCAGCACTTGGAGATCAAATTCATTCTTTAAAAGACGACTTAGCAAAGACCCTTCTACTTGAGGCATTAGACGACCATTCAAGCGATGTACGTGCAGAAGCCTCCTCATTACTTGGCAAATTAAATGGATCTCACTGGGCCAAACCACTCCTCAATAAAAAACTCGATGACTTAAGTCCTGACGTAAGAAAAAATGCGGCATTGTCTTTGATGAAATTAAATGCTGTAAGTTCAATAGATTTCTTGAAAGAGCGGAAAAGGAAAGAGAATGACCCAAGTGTCAGAACTGTAATCAGACTTACAATCAACCACCTAAGTAAAGAAATCTAAAAGCATTGAAAATGTCTAAAAGTTATAAATAAAGCTAGACATTGTTGCGTCCATTGTAATTATCCAATGCTTCTCTAGCGCTTTCCTTTAAAAGCTCATCAGTTGATTTATCATCTAAAAGCTCTTTAAGGCAAATCTCAGCCTTGGGGTCCTTAATTTCGCCCAACGCAGTTATTGTAGCTGCAACTCTAAGAATATTCTGATCCCTAGAAAGTTTAAGAAGATAAGGAAGGCCTAAAAGATTTAGCTGCCTTAAAAGTTGCACCAAAGAAAGAACAACCTCAGTGGTTTCATCTTTAATTGATAGTTGAATGACTTGATAAACCTCCCCAGGCAAGACTTCAACACTAGTGCTAGAAACTATTCTTGTAAGAACCTTTAAGCAACTTACCCTGACAGTTTTATCTTCGGTAGAAAGGAATACTTTTGATATTGGAAGCAATGCTTTTGTTCCAAAAAATCCAAGAGCTTTTACAGATTTCCTTCTAAGCTCAACATTCTCTAAATTTAGATTCTTAATTAGTCTTTCGATTGATTCATCAGGCCAATAGCAAGCCATATCTATTGAAGCCTGCTTATTAATATTAGGGTTAGGGTGGTAAAAATCATCAAACAAGGTATCAAGGCTTGGAAGGTGTTCCACTTCTAGGTCAATTAGAGCTAAGATATAAGTATAAAATAAGAAAATTATTTATAGAGTCCATTCATTTGATATTTTTCTTTTAACTTATCACTTAGATTTTTATTTAACTAACAAAGAAGTTATTGCTAAGGTCAAAATTCTCTCTTATTTGCATCAATGCTTCTCAAAGATGAAGACTCAAGAAAGAGCATTTATGAGATAGTCCAGTAAACCTTTAAATTCTGTAGCCGCCTGCTGATCCATATCTTTAGGTATTGCAATTCGATCCCTGATATAAGTAAATGCTTCGATATATGCTGCTGTTGGTAAAACTTGTGCCCTAATAACTTCTCTCATACCAGAAATACCCCACTCATCTAGTGGACCAGTACCTCCAGTTACCAAGCAATAATTAATCAAACGCAAATAGTGATTGATATCCCTAGCACATTTGTCCTTATTAGTTTGATCATAAGATCCCCCACTTCCATAAATTGCATCAACAGCTTCGGCCGTAAACCTTTCTATGCTTGCTGCGAGCTTTTCTGCGGCCTCCATCCGAGCAGGGGCTCGATCAAAAGAGCCCTTTACAGCCTCTATATCGCTAATACTTGGAAAGCGACCTGCAGCATCTGCTGCGGCCACCACGGTTGTGACTGCGGATTTCATTGTGAGATTCCTCTGAAGGAAGTTTAGTCTGCAAAGAAGAATCTTCGAATTAATCAGCTAAGAGCTTTGATAACTCGATCAAAATAAGAAGCTGCTTCCGCAGCAATCTCCTTGCATTGGGCACCTGAACCTGAATTAATGCCATCAAACATTTTTCTCCCTGAGTTTGTTTCAGTCATGATTGCGACAGACGCAACCTTCATGATTTCCACTGCACGGATTGCGTTTGCAATTGGCACGCCAAGCGCCATATAAGTCTCCTTCAACCCATTTAGACAACGGTCGTCCAAAACGGATGCATCTCCTGCCAAAAGTGCATAGCTCACATAACGGAGAATAATTTCCCCGTCCCTTAAGCAAGCAGCCATTCGCCGAGTTGGATAGCAGTTGCCACCAGGCTGTGTCATCCCCGTGTTCTCACAAACCATCCCTGCTACTGCATCTGCTGCAATACATGAGACATTTTGTGTAATTGCAAGAGTCGCATCTATACGCTTATTTGCGTCAGAAACATACTTTCGGAGATTAGACAGCTCTTCACTCCCAATTGGAGCACCTTTGGCGTCAGCGCTTACTACAGCACGAGAAAATGCATCAAGCATTGGGAATTTGAACTGGCCGGAACAGTAAAGAGACCAAGGTGCCTACCATTTAATGGATAACACCAAATAACAACCTACGCCCAGCACTTAATTGCAAAGCACTTTGAAGAACACTCCGCAACGGTTCGTAACTGAAGCCTTTGCAAAGGAATTGAGGTAATGCCATCACAAATTCCTTAACAAAAGCAGCAAGGCCAATCACTCTTGGACTAATTTTTATAAATCTTTCACAATCTGCTTGACTTCTAGGGCTTCTGCATATTGAGCTAATGAGATCACATTTAGAAGCATTTTTGGCTGCACCTGCTCTTTGTATTCTTTGAAATGATTAATGCAATGCCTGAACCAACTCTCTCAGAACTTCAGAATTCGATTGATGAGCTAACCGCCTATCGTGATCGTTTGCACAAAGCAGTAGCAAGTGCTGCAAATAAACTAAGGATGCCTGCAAAGAAAATAGAAGCTACTTTAAAAGAGCATCAAGAGCTAATAATGATTGAAGAAGCTCTTGGCAGGCTCTCTAAAGATTTTGAGGAGAGGAGAAATTCATAAATTTACAAGGCATATATTCAAAGCAAAAAATTTGCTGGCAATAAAGAGCAAGGAAAATAAAGCTTAATCTTCAAAATGTAGCATTTTAGAATTTTATCTAAAGCCAAGTAATTAAATGATTAATCTCTACCCAAGTTGTCTATTCTACAAATGTGAAAGTTATTATTAACCTAGCTAATAGCCATTAATTCCACATAGCAGAGTCGCGATCGGTTTTAAGACTGGCTATATGAACAAGAAATACGCCTCATTGAGGAATAAATTTTAATCAGTGCAGTGCGTTGGGTTTGCCTATTCTTAAGGGCCGGACGATTCAACGACTTAGGCGTTTATTTCGGGTAATTCCCCGTAAACGTGTGAGATCCTTCATCGCGGTTCTACCTCTAGCAGCATTCAACGGCATCCTTGACCTGGGGACTGTTGCTATAGCCGCAAGATTGGCAGGTAGCCTTGTAGGGCAAGATTTAAAGGACTCAGTCCCTGGAATAAAAGTTTTTAGTGATTCTGTTGGAGAACAAACATTATTATTAGTTATAATATTAGTGATCCTTAGCTGGCTAGGCTCCACAACCAAACTAGCCTTAAAAGTTTTTCAAGAGAGGTTAAACGCTCAGGTTTGGAGAGACATTTCAGATAGAATTTTAGGCAGAATAGTGGGCCAACCTTATGAGTACTTTATAACGGCAAAAAGCTCAGCTATATCTGCACAAATAATGGCAAATATGCAAAGGGTTTCTGAGCTAATCATACAACCTATATTATTAATTACATCTAGTTCAATAATAATCACTTTTCTAGCTATTGCTCTTGCTCTAACATTAGGGCTAAAGGCAATTGTCCTCCTAGGTCTTTTAGGGATAGCATTCCTATCTATTTCATCATTAATTGTCCCTTACCTTCGACACGCTTCAAAACAAAGAGTTAGGCTTGATGTTCTTGCAAATTCCCTTTTAAATCAAATATTCTATTCAATTCGTGATATTCACTTAACACAAACTGGACAACATTTTGAATCAAAATTTGTTAGAGCAGGTGAGGCTGCTAAAACATTTGCTTGGATATCAAGTTTACTGCCAGATGTTCCTCGTTTAATCATAGAACCATTAGCTATAACTTTTATTTTTGCAGCTGCCATCCTTCCAAGTATCGGAAGAGCAAATACAACAGATCTTGCTGTAACATTAATTCCTTTTGTCTCAACATTTGTTGTTGCTTCAGTAAAGCTTACCCCTCCACTACAAGACCTATTCAGGTCAATAACAAGACTAAGAGGGGCCCTCCCGGAAGTAGATTCTGCTTTAAGCTATTTAGAGTTACCAAGTCCTAAAAGAGCATTTATACCGAAATCCAGGAAGAAAAGGACACTCTCTCCTGAAGGTATTTTTCCAAGAAGAGAAATATCATTACATAAAGTTGGATATAGGTATCCTGAGTCTGATCATGCAGCATTAAGATCAATATCTATAAATTTACCTGTAGGATCAAGGGTCGCCCTAATGGGACCAACTGGGAGTGGTAAAACAACTTTATCTAGCATATTACTGGCTCACCTAGAGCCAACTACAGGCCAAATCCTTTTAGATGGAATACCTTTAGGGGAAACTGATATATCTGCTTGGCAACGTTGTTGTTCAGAAGTTCCTCAAAATATCAATCTCTTAGATGCAAGTATTCTTGAAAATATTGCCTTCGGAAAACCAGAAGAGCAAATCAATTATGATGAAGTATGGGATGCAATCTGTGCTGCACAATTGTACGAGTTGATCACAGACATGCCTCATGGCCTTTATACAAATATTGGCGAGAATGGAGTTAATCTTTCAGGAGGTCAGCGACAAAGGCTTGCTCTTGCCAGAGTTTTCTACAGAAAAACAAAGTTTCTAATTTTAGACGAGGCGACTAGTTCTTTAGACGAAAAAACTGAGGCAGATGTTATTAATTCCCTTGAAATAATTGGACGCCGATGCACTACTGTTGTAATCGCCCACCGTCTAAATACTCTTGCAAAGTGTGACCAAATATATGAAATAAAAGATGGATTAGTTACTTCTTCAGGAACCTATAAAGACCTATGTGACCCTGACCATCCATTGGGGATGAGCGTCAAAGAATCTACATCTAAAAGCGCCTCGATCTAATGAAATCTATCAAGGATTCGTCTAAGAAAGAAGCTATAACTTATCTTTTGGTAATTTCCCTAGTCCTAATACCAACTAAATCTATTTCATGAATATATTCAAACAATGAATAAAGAGAGAAATTCATTCCTTGAAGGCTTAAATGATGCACAGTCTCGCGCAGTATCTCATTTTTCAGGTCCCTTGTTAGTTGTAGCAGGGGCAGGTAGTGGCAAAACTCGAGCTTTAACTCACAGGATCGCTCATTTGATTTCTGAACACAATGTGGATCCATATTCAATCCTTGCTGTGACTTTTACAAACAAAGCAGCTCGTGAAATGAAAGAGAGGCTTGAACTGCTTTTAGCAAAAAAACTTGCTCAGCTTCAATTTGGCCAAAGCTGGAACACAATTAACTCTTCGAATCAACGAGAATTACGCAATCGCATATATCAAACAATAACAAGAGAATTATGGATTGGTACTTTTCACTCTCTTTTTGCTCGGCTACTTCGACTTGATATTGAAAAGTTTCGTGACTCGGACGGACTTCAATGGACACGATATTTTTCTATCTATGATGAACAAGATGCTCAAAATCTTGTTAAAGAAATAATTACACAAGAACTTAATCTAGATCCCAAACGTTTTGAACCCAAAAAGATCCGCTGGGCCATAAGCAATGCAAAGAATCAAGGGCTTCACCCTGACGAGCTAACCAGAAAAGCTGATGGATATCGTTCCAAATTAACGGCTGAAGCATACAAGCTTTATAGGAAAGCTTTGGCAGCAAATAATGCACTTGATTTTGATGATCTTCTTCTACTCCCAGTTCAACTACTTCAGCAAAATGAAAAGGTCAGAACATATTGGCATAATCGTTTTAAGCATGTTCTTATTGATGAATATCAGGATACAAACCACACTCAATATGAATTAATTAAATTATTAGTCACTAATGGGGAAAACCCCTCTCAATTCAACACTTGGAAAGGAAGATCCGTTTTTGTCGTTGGAGATGCTGATCAAAGTATCTATAGCTTTCGTGCTGCCGACTTTAGAATCCTTATGGGTTTCCAAGAAGATTTTGGAGATAAGGTTATAGATAAAACAAGCTCAACGATGGTGAAGTTAGAAGAAAATTATCGATCAACTTCCACAATTTTAGAAGCGGCAAACTCTCTAATTAGTAACAACAAAGAACGTATTGAGAAAGTCTTAAGAGCAACTAGGGGAGAAGGTGAACTTATAAAACTGACTCGGTGTGATGATGAGATTTCCGAGGCAGAAGCTGTTATTCATCGATTACGCATGATTGAAGCGGCAAAAACAACATTGAAATGGGGTGATATGGCAATCCTTTATCGAACAAATGCACAATCAAGAGCTATTGAGGAATCTCTAGTTCGCTGGCGTATTCCTTACATAGTTGTTGGAGGCCTACGTTTTTATGACAGAAGAGAAATTAAAGATATTTTGGCTTATTTGCGCTTATTAATTAATCCTGCCGACAGCATCAGTCTTCTCAGGGTTATGAACGTGCCCAAAAGAGGTATCGGGAAAACAACTGTGCAACGACTTACTGACGCAGCAAACCAATTAGGGATCCCTCTTTGGGATGTAGTTAATGATCCTGAAGCAGTGCGTTCACTAGCAGGACGATCTGCGAAGGGACTTTCCCAATTTTGTGAGCTAATTGCATTTCTCCAAAGTCAGGTTGAGATTTCCAAGCCATCTCAATTAATTCAATTAATTATGGAAAAAAGTGGCTACGTAAGTGAATTAATTTCTAACGCCACTGATGAGTCAGAGGAAAGAAGGCGCAACCTTCAAGAACTAATAAATGCAGCACTTCAGTTCGAAGAAGAAAATGAAACGAATGATCTTGAGAGTTTTCTTGCTGCTGCATCCCTAGCAAGTGATGCAGATAATAAAAACACCTCTGCTAATCGAATTACCTTAATGACATTACACAGTAGTAAAGGACTTGAATATCCTATTGTTTGCCTTGTTGGAATGGAACAGGGTCTATTCCCTAGCTACCGCTCCCTTGATGATCCCGCCTCACTAGAAGAAGAAAGAAGACTGTGCTATGTGGGTTTAACAAGAGCAAAAGAAAAGCTTTTTTTATCTCATGCAAGTGAACGTCGAATGTGGGGAGGCATGCGAGAGCCTGCAATACCTTCGATGTTTCTTTCGGAAATTCCTGAAGAGCTAATAGAAGGCAACATACCTATGACTGGTGGCACGGCTCTTAGACGTGATAGACATCTCGAAAGACTTACCAGAATAGATAGGACTGAAAGCCTCAAGCCACATCAAGAAAGCAACCCTTTCTCTCCAAGCAATGCAATAAGAAAAAAACATGCTGGGCCTTCTCCAGGGAAAACATGGTCTATCGGAGACAAAGTAGTGCACTCAAGCTTTGGGGTAGGAGAAATAACACATACATTTGGAGAAGGAGAAAAAGTTTCGATTGCTGTGAAGTTCCATGGAATGAGCCCCAAAATTCTTGATCCTAGATTGGCTCCGATCGAACTTCTAGGGAACGAGTAGGAGTCAAGGTTCAGAAATGATGGCTGATAAGGAACCACGCCGTATTTCAAAAGCATGAATATGCATGTTTTCCCTGATTCTGACCTTGATCTCTCAGGAGTCCCTAGTGATCTAATGCGTTTGATAAAGGCACAGGCAAGAAAATCAAATGTTAATAGAGTCGCAATCGTAGGAGGAGTTGTACGTGATGCTCTACTTCACCAGATCCATCAAACACCATTACAAAAACCTCAGGATTTAGATCTTGTTGTTGAAGGCTCTGCATATTCTCTAGCAAAAGTCATAAAAAAAGTTTTAGGGAAGGAAAGACTCTCGGCTTTTCGTGTTCACAAGGATTACGACACAGTAGAGATGGTTCTAGAAAATTTATCTGTCGACTTAGCTACTTCAAGAGTAGAAGTCTATAAATCACCAGGACAAAACCCTGAGATCACTCCTAGTGGATTAGTTGAAGATCTTGCTCGTAGAGACTTCACAGTCAACGCAATTGCAATCGATCTATTCACACAAAACATCCTTGATCCATTTAACGGCAAGAGTGCCATAAAGAATCGCCAACTTGAATTTCTTCACTCTAGAAGTGTCGCAGATGACCCCACACGAATTGTGCGAGGGGCTCGTTATGCAGCAAGGTTAAATTTTGATTTGTCGTCTCAAGCAAAAAAACAAGTGCAATCAACACTTAATCAATGGCCTTGGGATTGGGCAAAAGGGGATCCCCCTAAACAAGCACCTCCCGCACTTGCTACTCGATTACGACAAGAACTTGAATTAATGCTTGACCAAGAAGCTTGGCAATCAGCACTTGAAAACTTACAAAAATGGGGAGGATTATTATTACTAGACAATGGACTCCAAGTCGATATTTGCTGGAAACGCCGAATTAGACGGGCAAAAAGGTTGGGAATTAGCCCATTAACTGCATTAATTGCAGGAGCCAATGAGCCACGAGAACTTGCTTCAAGATTGCAATTACCAATGCATCAACAAAGGGCTCTGGCTGAAAATCTTGAAATTCAGAAATTCGTCAACCAAGTTAATCTGAGCAAGGAGTACTTGCAATGGCCAAAATCTCAATGGTGTAGGGCAATTGAAAACAACAATTGGCATCCAGATTCGATAGCTATTTCCATTTGTCTAGGAGTTCCAAATTGGCACCTTCTTCTTCAGTGGTGGGGACGTTGGAGACTAATGATATCTCCAATTTCTCCCAAGACCTTGATAGAGCAAGGTTGGAAACCTGGTCCCGAATTAGGGAAAGAGCTGGAGAACCTTAGATACAAAGCAATAGATAGTTTAAGTAACAATGCAAATCCCTCTACTCTATAGTTAATTCCATCTTAATCACCTAAAAAGGTGAGATTACTTTCCCTATTCGTCTCCATGGGCCGCTAATCACTAATTCTTCTGCGACTTTGCATGAGCAAGTGATCAACAAAGGCCCACAAGTTTGTGGATCAACGATCAACTCTAAGATTCCCTTATGGTCTGGACTATCTAAATGAATGCCTCCTAACTTTAAATCAATGGCTGCAGGCGAATCGCTGCCCTGATCCAGCAATCTCCAAGCATTGCGATTAGCAGGTGCAAGAGTACTAGAAATCCCTGCTCGAACAAGATCAGGTACTCCTTCTAATGCAGGGATAGAAGTTGCATCCAGTTGAATCCTTAGAGGATGCAAACCAATTTTTCGACGTTCAGCATTACTTGCTCGAATCATTTCCCCTAAATGGCCAAGTAGACCAAAGCCTGTGATATCTGTACAAGCATGAACAAGTGGGTCTGGGCCTTTTGCCTTTTGTTTTTTGATCAAAAGCTCAAAAGTTTTGTACTGGCCAAGACTGAGCTCATTAAGAGCATTGTCCAAGTCATGGGGTCGTGATCTCCCAGCCATTGCAGCTGCAAAAAGAACTCCACTACCAAGACCACGGCTGATAAGAATTACATCTCCCATTTTGAGTCCAGACTTTTTCCAAAAATTCTGTCCAGATGCCAATCGACCATTCACAGAAAGTGCGATTTGTATTCCAAGGCTGCTTGGTTCAGGGGGAAGGCTCCTAGCTTCAAGAGAATGCCCTCCAAGCAGCTGAGCACCCTGTGGCTCTAAAGCTGATTGAATCCCAGCAAGAGTCTGAGATAGCAACTCTTCTTGCAAATGCGAATTTATTGCTGGGAGAGTAACAACAGACTGAGCAGAAATTACAGAGGCACCACTTGCCCACAGATCAGAGCATGCATGCAAAGCGGTTAATCGTCCATTTAACCAAGGGTCACTAACCAATGCGGGAAAGCCATCCACACTTTGAACAAGGTGGTGACCGGTTGACGTAGAAAAGATCAAGGAAGAATCTTCTGGATGATTAGCCAGGTCAGGAAGATTTGCACGCTTCAATGCCTCTTTTAGAGACTTTTCACCAACTTTTGCGGCACACCCACGACAAGCCATTATTTCTATCGATCTATTTGACACTTGCCTCATTTTCGAAACAACCTCAAACTTCTCCATAAACCTTTTGTCAAGAAACTCTTTCAATTTGCAGAGCAAAGAACTAGGGCCAAGAACCAGCCAGCCATAAAAAGCCCAAGCGACAGAAATATTGGACTTGGTATATCCACCCATCAATTGAAGTGCTGCTGGTTGTGGCCTCCAACTAATAAGGGGAAGTCCACAACTCGCTCTCTCTAGATTCTTTGCTAATGGGAGAGCCTCCCTCACTGCCCATACTCCCGAAGGTGGCCGAAAGTTTTTTTTAATGACACCACAATCCCCTACTGCAAAAAAATTGGGATGACCAACAACTTGAAGAGTTCTATTAGTAAGTACACGTCCTGAAGAACCTAAAGGCAAACCACTTTGTTTAATCCATTTTGGAGAATCACTACCAGTACATCGAATGGCGGGTCCTCTTATACATTGATCTCTTGGGATAATATTGATTCCTGCCGCTAGAAGTGCTCTTTTTAATTGAACATTAGGCTGACCAAAATTAGCCTGTAGAGATAACAAACGATTAGGCCAACGCTTTCTTAAAGCAAAGACAATCTCAACACCTGAGAGGCCAGAACCAATGACAGTCAATGGTTCTAATGCATCTATAAAAGAATCATTGTCCTGATTCTCAATCCAATCAAGTGCTTGCTGAAATGGCTTAATAGCAATAGCTGAATCTAATTCAAGGCCTCGAGAGCTCTTTTCTGCAGCAAATGTTTCCGAGCCTATATCCAGACTGATTTTTGTAAAGTGAACAGGAGGACGATTTTCTAGATATAAGAGGTTCTCATTAAGATTCAACCCAGTTATTTCATTCGCAACAAATGCAATGCCTGCTTGATCTGCTAATAATCGGATATTAATTAGAGCTTCTTCTAGTTTATATTTGCCTGCAATAATGCCAGGGAACATTGCAGAATATAGAGTTGAACTACTTCTATTAATTAAAGTAATCAAACCCTTTGGCTTAAGTTTAGGTTTCATTGCCCAACGATGCAATATAAGGGCATGTGTATGACCACCGCCAGCAAGAACAAGGTGATCAGAGATCATTTCTTTTCATAAATCAAAACTTAAATAAAGCGGTGTTTCAAGAGAGATCCTTGAAAAGTTTTCCACATAAAGTTCAATTCAAATAACCACCTTTTTCTGCGCGATTGTTCATAATTAGAGGCAGCTTGAAGCAAAGTCTTTTGGATTCCATTATATTAATTAATAGTGAAGCCTATTGCCTTTGTCTGACAACTGCCTTCTCAGCAAAGCCCGAATGGGTGTATTAGGGGGGAGCGGCCTCTACTTCATTGAAGAACTTGAAGAAGTTCAAGAAATTAATATTGACACTCCCTTTGGCAAACCTTCCGACACATTACTCCTAGGCAATTTAGGAGGAATGGAAGTTGTGTTTCTAGCTCGGCATGGACGTAATCACACCTTTACTCCTACAGAAGTTCCATATCGGGCCAACATCTGGGCTCTTAGGTCATTAGGAGTTCGTTGGATATTATCTCCTTCTGCAGTTGGTTCACTCCAAGAACAAGTTCGTCCATTAGATATGGTCGTTCCTGACCAATTCATAGATCGCACTCACCAGCGTCCTCTTACTTTTTTCAAGGATGGTGCCGTAGCGCATGTGACTATGGCAGATCCTTTTTGCCCAACACTGTCAAGACTCGTAGCCGAAGAAGGGGAAAAGCTAATGCCAGAAGGGCGTCAGTTACATAGAAATGGGACCTATCTTGCAATGGAAGGGCCTGCCTTCTCTACCCGTGCAGAATCAAACCTATATAGAAGTTGGGGGTGCACAGTCATTGGAATGACCAACCACACCGAAGCTCGTTTAGCCAGAGAAGCCGAAATCGCATATGCATCTCTAGCAATGGCAACTGACTATGACTGTTGGCATGCAGACAATGAGAGCGTAACGGTAGAGATGGTCATTGATAATCTTCGAGCCAATGCATCACTCGCCACAAAAATCGTAGAAGCAACCGCCAAAAGAATTTCTTCTCTTAGACCAATAAGCACAGCTCATAACTCACTCAAAAATGGCCTTATGACAGCAAAAGAAAGTGTTCCTGCTTCAACACGTCTAAAAATTGATCTTTTCACAAGTCCCTACTGGGGGAATTTTATTAACACCTAAAGGCACTCAATTCAAAAGAAAACAAAACGACCAACCCCAATAAATTGGGGCTGGTCGTTAATTAAAAACTAAACTCCTTAGCTAAATCCTAGAACCCTCCTGAACCAACTCCTGTATAGGAGCCGTAAAAGAAAATTCCAAGAACAAAAATCACAGCCAAACCACCAGTTGTAGCCACTACCCACAAGGGTAGGGAGCCTTCAGTCCAACGTCTCTCCCAAGAGACTGCAGGACGTCCGTCTGGAAGTCGGTCAGGGATACGACCATCTGGGCCCTTTAGTTTGCTCATAGTTTCAGGAAAACTTTTTAGTTAAAGAAATAGCTAGAGAACAAGATTCCCATAACGAAAACCAGCAGAAGACCCAAATAGAGACTTGTGCGGTTTAACTCAACGGACAACTTGTTGGGATTGGGGTTGACTTGCATTGCGAATAATGGTGATCAATCAACGACGGATGAACTGCATTGCTGCAATCGCACCTAAGAAAAACACCGTAGGAACACCCAAGGCGTGAACAGCAAAAAATCTAACCGTAAAAATCGGATAGCTGCGCTGTGATTGGAGAGGGGCAGAAGATTGTGTCATTGCTTTATTTCAAGCGCAGGTCTAGTTGGGACTTGGACTCAAAGCGCTGACTCACAACGGGAGCCTTGGACTCAGAAGCCTGATAATAAGCATCAGGTGTTGGTGTCCCAAAGACGTCGTAGGCAAGGCCAGTAGACACAAACAAAAATCCTGAGATAAAGATCGCAGGCAGTGTGACTACTTGGATTACCCAAAAGTCGATACTCGTTACGATCTCAAAAAACGGGCGTTCCCCGGTAGAGCCGGCAGCCATAGCCTCATGCGTATCAGCCCATAGATCCTAACAAGGCTCTGGCACAACTCAGTGAATGGATATCTGGCATGGTTACAGAGAGTTGTGCAATTTCATAAAATCGAGAGCCTTAGCCAATCCAGCGAAGCAAAGCGCCTCTTTCTCCAAGGACAAAACCCTTTGGCTGACCTAAGTCCGGTCTACTGTCAAAAAGAATTCGAATAAAATTGGAAGGTTGAGCATCTCCAATCGGATCTTTCTTCCATTCGTTCCCTCCATCATTACTAACCAAGAGAGTCCCATTACCACCCGCTGCCCAAATGCTTCCTTTTGGATCCCAGGCCATATCAAGATAATTGTAACCATTAACAATAGGGATAATTGGCTTCTGCCAATTATCTACATCGCCTTCCTGATCATTAAGTCGAATTTCAGCTCCCCTTGAGAGCATCCACAATTGACCATTGGGTTGATACCCAATACTTTGAACTCTTTTACTACTTGCTCGCTGATGTGGTTGCCATGCTTCTTGGTTTGGATCCAAAGTTGCGAAAAAATTACCCAAGCTGCTGACACTTACATATCCACCATTTGAGCCCCGTCTAAGGTCTCGAACACCTCCAGAAGCATCACTAACTTTCCCGTCCCAACTTTGCCCGCCATCATTTGTTCTATAAACAGCACCAGCTGTTGTTGCAAGTTCTGCTGCATCTGAACCCAAAGTAGTAATTAGATATGGATCACCTGGCAACTTGCTCAATTCAAGACGCGTCCAATTCTGCCCAGAGTCGGTGCTATGGAGCACCAATCCAGGTTGGCCTGCAATCCAACCTTCGTTTTCCATAAAATCAATGCTTATCAAGCGAAAGTTTTCCTCGCTAGTGATATCTAGACTTCGCTCCTTCCAGGTTTTACCTCCATCTTGTGTCTCAAGAATCAAGCGATTCGTTCCAACAAGAAAACCATGCTGCTTATCTGAAAAAGCAACATCTAAAGGATTGGCCTGAGTATCCAACTCAACTTTTTGCCAAGGGCTCGTACTGGCCATTGGCAGCCTAGTAGTGACACAGCCAGAAAGACCAACTGATAGGCAAACCACAAGAACTAGGTTCAGAAATAAAGAAATGAAGCTATTCATAGAAAAAATGCGACTCAATGCAAGGAGTACAAAGAAAGGAAGCAAGCCAGAACAAATGCCAAGCCTCCAAAAATCAAGACATTCTTTTGTCCTGGAGTGAGGTTGTTAACACCAAAACCATAATTCAGATTCTCTTGGAATCCACTGGGCTTGGCTGGAGTACCAATATCAACAAATCCATCAACAGTTCCACGACAAACAGGGCAGCGAAAGGTAACTGGATCTAAATCCAGAAAAGCTGTACCGACATTGATAGAAAATTTCTTTATGCCTTCTCTTGGGTCATATACAAATCCACAACTTCGACACTCAAACCTATGCTCTCTCCAATCAGAGTCATTAATTGAATCTTCTGAATTGCCAATCGATGTTGAAACGGTATCAATGCTCGATTGAGGTTCTATACCTTGATTCTTAAAGGCCTTATCTGCCGAAGATGAAGTTTCATTGCTCACCGCTACTCTCATATTTAATACAACTCTATAGGTGAAGGCCCTTCTCAGCGAATGTCAAAATAATAGTCAAATAGAACGCACCCACATATATGTTTGCCCTATCTGGCTATGACGCATTCCTAGGTTTCCTTCTGATCTCAGCTGCTGTACCAATACTTGCATTAGTCACGAATAAGCTTTTAGCGCCTCAAAGCAGTGCTGGGGAAAGAGAGCTCACATATGAATCTGGGATGGAGCCAATTGGCGGCGCATGGATTCAATTCAATATCCGTTACTACATGTTTGCGCTTGTTTTCGTAATCTTTGATGTTGAGACAGTCTTTCTTTATCCCTGGGCAGTTGCATTTCACAAACTTGGCTTATTGGCTTTTATAGAAGCACTTATTTTTATTGCCATCTTAGTAGTTGCATTAGCCTATGCATGGCGCAAAGGCGCACTTGAATGGAGTTAATTTCTTGACCAAGAATCCCTCTATAAATGCAGTTCGTGACCTACGCGCATCAACCTGCGCACCTGTAGGAGCTCCCTCGGTCACTACAGATTTAAGTGAGAACATTATCCTCACAAGCCTTGATGATCTTCATAATTGGGCGAGGCTAAGCAGTCTCTGGCCTCTTCTCTATGGAACTGCCTGCTGTTTCATAGAGTTTGCCGCCTTAATTGGCTCTAGATTTGACTTTGATCGCTTTGGGTTAGTTCCAAGAAGTTCTCCTCGCCAAGCTGATCTTCTAATAGTTGCAGGGACAGTAACTATGAAAATGGCGCCAGCCTTAGTCAGGCTCTATGAGCAAATGCCTGAACCCAAATATGTAATTGCTATGGGCGCCTGCACAATTACAGGAGGAATGTTTAGTGCCGACTCAACAACTGCTGTAAGAGGAGTGGACAAGCTAATTCCAGTAGATCTTTACTTGCCTGGATGCCCACCAAGGCCTGAAGCAATATTTGACGCAGTTATCAAACTGAGAAAGAAAGTAAGCAATGAATCTGTATTTGAACGAAAAAACATCAAACAGACTCATCGTTACTTCACTGTTACACATCAAATGAAAAGAGTAGAACCTTTAATAACCGGTGCCTATCTAAACGCTGAAACCCAGAAAGCAGCCTTAGAAGCTGGAGTAGAAACACCTTTCAAAGCAGAAGAAGCTATTAAAAGTGCAGCCACTCTTCCTTCAAATGAGGCTTAAGTAATGAGCGAGGACTCTCCTAATCCATCAAGTGCAACCAACTCTGAGGAAGTGCTTACCAAATGTCCTGAGCCTGGGCCTACAAGCAAATTATTAACTCAAAAAGATTTAAATCATCAAGTACTTGCACCTGACCATTTAGGGAAAGAAACAATTGCAATAAAGCCAAATTTTCTATATGCCATTGCTTCAGCACTTAAAGAAAACGGTTTCGACTATTTAGAATGTCAAGGCGGTTATGACGAGGGACCTGGACAAAGCCTTGTCTGCTTCTATGACTTAGTCGCAATGGATGAGCTTCTAGAGAACTCAGCCCTAGACAACAATGCACAGCCTCGTGAAGTGCGTCTAAAAGTTTTCTTGCCTAGAGATGGAAGTCTTCAAGTTCCAAGTCTATATGGGCTATATCGAGGATCAGATTGGCAAGAAAGAGAAACATTTGACATGTTCGGAATCTCCTTCGAGGGTCATCCTCACCCCAAAAGATTACTTATGCCCGAAGACTGGAAAGGATGGCCTCTTCGCAAGGATTATGTCCAGCCAGACTTTTTTGAAATGCAAGATGCCTACTAAAAGTCACTTTTATAGCGCCTATAAAAACGCATAATCGCAAGCGAAAGACTTCGGGAGTCGTGACGCAAAGTAGCTGTTGGCCTAGCGCCCTGAAGAGGAGCCTGTATAACCTGATACCCGGCAGATTTGAGTGCTTTTCGGTCACAAGTAACAGGCTCTGCTCCTCTTGCCCTGTAGTAATCAATCAATGGAGATGGCTGCATATCATCCTGAGCCAATACAGCAGTGAATAATCTTTTACTGATTCCAAGGCTTGCCAATTGAGCTTCTATCGCTCTTAGGTGACCTCCAACATCTAATCCATCTGTTTCTCCTGGCTGAGTCATCAAATTGCATATATATAGTTTTGGAGCATTACTTAGTTGAATTGCCTGTACAAGCTCTGGTACAAGCAAATTTGGTAACAGAGATGTATATAAACTTCCTGGTCCGAGCAAAATCAACTCTGCATTAGCAATTGCTTCTAGAGCTCTCGAAAGAGCAGGTGGCCTCTCTGGCAAACATCCAATTCGAACAATTGGGCTTGGCGATCTCCCTATTGCAGACTCCCCTTCAATTCTTTGTCCATTTTCCAACTCTGCCCAAAGTCTTACATCTACATTCGTTGCTGGAACAACCTGTCCTTGAACAGCGAGGACCCTACTAGAAGCAGTTATAGCTGTCTCAAAATTACCTGTAATAGCAGTTAGTGCTGACAAGAAGAGGTTGCCAAAACTATGACCTTCCAAACCACTTCCAGCAGAGAAACGATATTGAAAAAGGCGAGTTAAGAGTGGCTCCTCAGTAGACAATGCTGCAAGGCAATTACGAATATCTCCTGGAGGTTGAACACCTAATTCACGACGAAGGATTCCACTGCTGCCTCCATCGTCCGCAACGGTCACAATTGCTGTAATGCGACTGCTGTATCTCTTGAGACCACTAAGTAGCGTCGATATTCCTGTGCCTCCCCCAATGGCAACGATATTTGGACCACGGTTAAGCTTGCTTTTAGCACGCAATGCATCAACTAAAACCGTGTCCTTGTCTGGTGCTAAAGCCTGTTGAATTGATCCAAAACTTCGACTTTGCCCCCACAACAAAAGTGCAGCCCCAAAAAGAAAAACTATCGGGCCAGTGATACTTCGAGGAAGCACAGTAGTAATTCCACCAAGCAACCACATCAGAGTTTCAATAGCCCAATAAATTGGTCTTAAGTCAGCCCAAATAGAAGCTCCAATAAGAGCCAGCAGGAGCCCAAGGCCCGCTGTGATCATCCAACGCTTTACAACCAATCCTGGCAAAAGCCAACGAATAGCTCTTCGAGAACGAAGAATCAATTCCCTTTGCTGAGCTCCCTTACGAGCTCTCTTTCTCCGCCTCAAAGCAGTTCGCTTGCGGAGAAGGTTTTTTGGAGTAGGAGAGTTTGACAATGCCAAATTTTCTAAGCGGACTCTCACATTTGTCCTTTAAGAACTCTAAGGAAGCTTCCTAACTCGCACATCCAGGCCAAGATGAGGTAAAGAGATTCTGCGAAAGAGAGAAGCTAATGCCCAAAGCAGCACCAGTAGTCGAAATGCAAGACCTCACAATGCAATGGGAAACTTTGCCAGTACTCGACCAACTAAACCTGAGAATGGATCCTGGGGAAAGACTAGCGATCGTAGGCCCTTCTGGCTGTGGAAAATCAACGCTTCTACGTCTTCTTGCAGGATTAGTCTTACCTACAAGTGGAAGTCTTCGTTTATTTGGCAATAGTCAAAAATTTCTACGTCTTGACCAAACCCACCCTCCAGATGTGCGGATAGTTTTCCAAAACCCTGCGCTTCTAGCTTCATTGACAGTTGAAGAAAATGTAGGATTCCTTTTAAAAAGAAAAGGAACATTTAGTGAAAAAAGCCTGCATGATCTGGTTATTTCCTGCTTAGAAGAGGTTGGACTCTACGAAGTCGCGGATAAATTTCCAGGGCAACTAAGTGGCGGGATGCAAAAAAGAGTTAGTTTTGCGAGAGCCTTAATACATGACCCGAACAGGGAAAATGAGGACATGCCTTTACTTTTATTTGACGAGCCGACAGCTGGTCTTGATCCAGTTGCTTGCACACGTATTGAAGACCTAATTGTCAAAACCACAACGGTGGCACGTGGCTGCTCAATCGTAGTAAGTCACGTACGAAGCACAATTGAACGTGCTGCAACAAGAGTAATCATGCTTTATGGAGGAAAATTCCACTGGCAAGGATCAATCTCTGAATTCCAACAAAGTGATAACCCTTATGTAGAACAGTTTCGTACAGGTAGTCTTCAAGGACCTATGCAACCTACAGATCATTGAATCCGATGCGTCGCAGCTTTCGAGATGCCATTGTCGGCTTCTCCATTATTGGAGGGGTCGTAGCATTTTCATTTTCAATGCTTTGGCTCAGAGGGATTAAAATCGGCTCTGATACCTGGAGTTTCAAAGCGAACTTTAGTGATGCAAGTGGATTGGCTGAGCGTTCACCAGTCACTTATAGAGGCATCCTCGTTGGTTCAATTGGAGCAATAAATGTCACACCTAATAACGTACAAGCAACAATAGAAATTTCTAAAAAAGATCTACTTTTACCAAAGCCAGTTTTCGCAAAAGTTGTTAAGAGCTCCCTGCTTGGTGGTGATGTTGAAATTGCATTAACAAGTAGAGGGAATGCATTCGATTTAAAAGCACCATTACCATTACCTTCTTCTAAAGATTGTCCTGAAAAAATAATTCTCTGCCAAGGCAATGTTATTGAAGGAGATCCTTTAACTAGCATTTCAAGTTTGACCTCTGCATTAGAGGAAATACTTAAAAAAGCCGGCAAAGAAGATATAGTTGCCAGTTTTGTTGAATCCACGAAACAATTTGATTTAACACAAAAACGTTTAGATGAATTAATTTTGCAAGTCCAAGTCGAAATAGAGCGTGCCGAGCCAATTATCACAGAATTAAATAAAGCAACTGCTCATTTGAGTAACATTCTTGCCGCAATAGATAATCCCAAGACTCTTGAAGATATACAAAACACTGCCAGCTATACAAGTTCACTTAGTCAGAAAATTGACGAAATAGGGACTGATGTTAATCGCATGATGGATGACGAAGAGCTCATGAATGCCTTCAGGAATGTAACAATTGGGCTGGGAAGATTATTCAATGAAATTTACCCTTCAAAAACCATTAGACCCTTGCCCTAGCAAACAAGTCATTGCAAATAATTATCTTTTAATTAATCAACTAACTGAATCGATAGCTTCCATTGCTATTGCAGCTATAGCTTGGTCACTGGCTTTAGGAAGCTGAACATATTTACCTCCCGCCGCTTCAGCTAAATCTTTTCCCATACCACTCCCTATAAACTTTCTCTCAGTATCAATTACAAGCAATTTGATGCCAATATTGCGATAGCGTGATGCCACATCTAAGACCTCTTGCTTTAGATCCACTGGCTCTTCCCCTTCGAGAGAAGGTTGACCTAGCGAAGTTCCTAAAGGAACATTTCCACGCCCATCAGTAATAGCAACTACAACAACCTGTCCAAGATCTCCAGTCGCCAAAGCATTAGCCCCCACCCGAGCAGCTTGAGTCAAACCATGGGCAAGAGGAGATCCTCCTCCACAGGGCATAGTTTCCAAACGACGCTTGGCTGCTGTAATTGATCGTGTGGGCGGCAGCAAAACTTCTGCCTGCTCTCCACGAAATGGAATTAAAGAAACCTCATCTCTGTTTTCATAGGCTTCTGTAAGAAGGCGAATTACTGCGCCCTTTGCGCTTTGCATTCGATTCAAAGCCATAGAGCCACTAGCATCAACAAGAAAAATCACTAAAGCCCCAGCCTTCCTTTGCAAAAGCTTTGCTCGAAGATCTCCTTCCTCAACAATTACCTTCCTTTCAGGTTGTCTTTCTCGACGTGCTTTCTGATAAGGAGCTGCAGCTCTTAACGTTGCATCTACAGCTATTCGTCGAACAGGACCTCTTGGAATTATTGGCTTCACATATCTGCCACGGCTATCACTCATCACCGCCGAACGGCTCCCACTATTCCCACTCTTGGACTTAGCAGAAGAAAACAATAAAAGTTCAGGGTCGATTGCACAAGCTTCTGGATCAAGCATGAACTCCTCTGGAATAGGTGGGGATGAATCCTCTTCAGAGTCATCCTCATCCTCATTTTCATCTTCTTCAGAGGAGTCATCTTGTGGTTGATCTGGAGGCTGTTGTTGCTCCTCTGGGGGAGGTGGCTCCATTTGCTCTTCTTGAGGTGGCAACTGCAATGCGCGAGGAACAATTACTAGTCGAACAGCTACTTCCAAATCCTCAGCATCGACCGAATCTCTTCCGCATAAAGCAGCGTGAGCCTTCGCAACTCGGACTGCATAAAGCTCAGAGCGATGACCTTCAACACCCCCCCGAATAGCTTCAGTCACCAAATATTCAATCTGTTGTTGCGTTATTGATACGTCCGGAAGCCATTGCCTGGCTAGAAGTAATTGCGTAGCCAAAGCTTCTGTCTGCCCAGACCAAGTTTGCGAGAAACTTTCGCTGCATTGCCCATGAGAAAGAACAGCTTGAGTAATTTCAACTCTTTGCTCGTTTGTAATCAATTGATCTGCAGAAAGGACAATTGCAAAGCGATCCAATAAATGATCACGAATTGCCCCTTCTTCAGGATTGTAAGTAGCAATTAATAAAGGCCTGCTGGGATGCGAGAGACTTAAACCCTCACGCTCCACTCTGTTCTCACCTGCACCCACCGCGGCAAGAATAAGATTAATAATTCCATCATCCAAGAGATTCAACTCATCGACATAAAGCACACCACGATGTGACTCCGCCAAAAGCCCAGGTTGAAAAACAGGTGTTCCACTAGCCAAAGAGGCCGCTACATCAACTGCCCCAATTAGCCTGTCTTCTGTAACACCTAAAGGCACCTGAACAAAAGGAGCTGGAATGACTCTTGAAGGCAAACTATCTTCTTCAAAATTATTATCAGATGAAAAGTTTTCTTGAACAAAATCTTTTGTTGAGTCATCCCAGTCCTCTGGAGAGTGAGGGTCAAGGTTTAACCCAACAGGACGTGGTGGGGTGATATTTAATTGTTTTTCAGTTAATTCATCCCAGTCAAGAACATCTATTGGAGGCAACAGGGCATGCAGTCCACGAGCCAAAACAGACTTACCTGTTCCTCGACCACCAGCAATAATTACCCCCCCTAATCCTGGGTCAGCCGCGGCCAACATAAGCGCAAGCTTGAGAGTTCCATGACCAGTAATCGCAGCAAGAGGGAAAGCACGATTAGCTATCGCACTAGCTTCTTGCTCGTTCGACCTTGAAGATCTATCAGTGACGGTTGATCCGCTTGCAACCATTGGGTATTCCTAGGCAATCTTTTGTGTTCTAGTTTGGCTTATCAAATCATGAACTCATCTCCTCCCTCAGAAACAAGAACTCTTGCAATTGCATTAGGAGCAAATCTTCCAAGTGCAGTAGGTCCTCCAGTTGCAACATTAGTAGCAGCAAGGCCCAAATTAGAAAGATTAATTTGTGATTGGCTAAAGGAGTCCTTCCTAAACGAGTCAGGGAAAGCAATAATCAACTCTGACTTGAATTGGCGCTGGTCACCATTATTCGAGACAAAGCCAAGCGGTGGACCTAATGGTCAACCCAATTTCATCAATGCAGTTCTAGTGGTAGATGGACCTAGATTTTCCTTATTAGAACCTTCTGAATTTGCAGCACTTAATTTGCTAGAGAGATTTTTGCAGCTTGAGAACTATTTCGGGCGAGACCGACAAAGGTCAGATGTTCTTTGGGGACCAAGATCTCTCGATATAGATCTACTTGCATGGGGAGGGCTTCAAGTTCAACAAGAAGCACTCACAATTCCCCACCCTCGACTAATTGAAAGGAGTTTTGTGATTGTCCCTCTAGGAGAAGCTCTGAGTGCTAAAGGAGAAAAACCTCGGAAGATACCTCCCCAGGTCAATTGGCAAGAATGAGGATCTTTGGGGTGCGTCATGCTGTTAATGATTGCCTTTTTGAACTATGGCTCCTTTATCTCCACCGGAACCTTCGTTAATTCTTGAAAACAAAGCATCAATTAATGCTAAAAAAATTCGCTTTGAGGTCAATCGCATTCAGCTTCCAATCGGAATACAAGGGAGCTTCGGAGTTGTTCGCCACCCTGGAGCTGCACTGGCAGTTCCAATCACCAACGATGGTCAAATAGTCATACTGCGCCAATACCGCTTTGCAGTATCAAGAAGAATTCTCGAATTTCCCGCTGGAACCCTTGAAGAAGGAGAGGATCCATTAACTTCAATGAAGAGAGAGTTGGCGGAAGAAGCAGGTTACGAAGCTTCAAAGTGGGATTCACTTGGCACAATGCTTCCATGTCCTGGTTACTCGGATGAAGTAATTCACTTATTTCTAGCCCGCAATCTCACACAACTTATTGAACAGCCCAAAGGTGATGATGACGAAGACCTGGAGGTAATTCATCTGACAAGAAGTAGCTTGGACAATTGCTTGACAAGCGGAAATGAAGCACTTGATGGCAAAAGCGTTACTGCTTGGTACAGAGCATGTCAGGTTCTGTACTCATAGAAATTTAGTGGCTTTTTGCAATAACCGAAATCTTTGCCTCATTTGATTGCCCTAAGAGGTTTTTAAGCGAACTAACTACATGTGATTGTTGCTCCAAACTAATCTCAGGAAAAATAGGCAAGCTCAAAACTTGGTTACAAAGCCTCTCCGTAACTGGCAAATGCCCACTCTTATAACCGAATTGCTTATATGCAGGCTGAAGATGAATAGGAATTGGGTAATAAATTATTGTGTTCACTCCTTTATCTTTAAGACTCTCTTTCAACCAATCTCTACAACGGCTATCTCTAAAGGAACTGTTGGCACTTATCTCAGAAAAATTTATAGCTTCGTCTGAAGGCTCTTTGTTCTTTGGACAGGAAATAACCTTTATCACAAATTGATTCCAAGCATGTTTTGAATCAATGTTTTGAGCATTACATGGTAATTCGATGCCTTTTACATCCTTGAGAAGCTCGTGATATCTCTGAGCAATAGATTGACGCTGCTTTACCCAAGACTGAAGGTTAGGTAGTTTCACATTCAAAATAACTGCTTGTAGAGCGTCCAAGCGACTGTTATAGCCAAGGTTGGTATGAACATAACGTTGGGGCATACCATGCACAGCGAGTTCTCTAATCCTTTGGGCAAGTCCCAAATCTTGGGTAGTAATAGCTCCAGCATCTCCACCCGCTCCTAGATTCTTTGTTGGGAAAAAACTAAAACAACCCACATCTCCCCAAGCACCAAGAGAACGCCCTCCCCATTCAGATCCAGCTGCTTGAGCACAATCTTCAATAACTTTCAATTTTTTATCTTTAGCAAGCTGCATTAGCCTTGTCATATCTACTGGGCAACCAAAAAGATGGACAGGAATAATTGCTTTTGTCGCAGGGGTTATTGCTTTTTCTATCTCATCCAAATTGATTAGATAGTTCTTTGGATCAACATCAACAAAAACAGGCGTAGCTCCCACGTTGCTGATTGCTTCAGCTGTAGCAAAAAAACTAAATGAAGCTGTTATCACTTCATCCCCAGCACCTATTCCCAGGGCTCTCAAAGCAAGGATTAGAGCATCAGTACCGCTGTTACATCCAACGACATGCGAAACCCCAATATTTCTTGCAAACGACTCTTCAAAAGCCTGTACTTCTCTCCCTCCTATGTAATGGCCACTTCGTAGCACTTTTAAAACAGCTGCATCAAGCTCAGGTCCAAGCAAGGACAACTGTTGGTCAAGACTAAACGGAGGCACTTCCATGGAAGGCACCTTAAGACTTGCTGCAGCAAAGTTGGAGATTTAATGCTCTACAGATCAACAAAACCAATGAGGCTCTTCGCCAGGGTGCCATTTGATATTGCAGCCAATAGAAGGTTTTTGGTCTTTAAAAACCACCAGTCCTTTCAAGACTGCATCCAAAGCCAATCGCAGATCACTTCCTGTAACAGGGATGTCGTTACCTGGACGACTATCATCTAACTGACCTCGATAATGCAAAGTCTGTTGCCCCTCTTCAGTCGGAGAGAAAATAAAGAAATCTGGCGTACATGCAGCCCTAAGAGCTTTGGCAAAACTTTGATTGGGATCTAAGAGGTATGGGAAGTTCCATCCGTTTTTTTGAGCTTGAGCTAATAAGTGTTTAGGGCCATCTTGCGGGTGTGTAATCAAGCTATTACTAGCTATGGCCAAAATCTGGACCAATTCACCATAATCCTCTTGCAATTTGGTTATTTGCTCCTCAACGTGCTTAACGAAAGGACAATGTGCACAAATAAACATAACAAGCAAAGGCTTTGTTAGGAGCTGAGAGCTACTAACACGATTGGGTTTGTCTGAACCAAAAGCGATTTGCCTATTAGTGTCAGGCACAACTTCTAAATCAAATACGGGCAAAGGCGTGCCTAACGGCAACATTTTTGAAGAAGTTCTAGTCATAGTTAGTGCTATCTATATCAAGTCTGCTTCAAAAGTAGTCTGGAAGGGATACCCCTAATTCCATTCAACAGATGGATTCCTCATTGGGAGAGAATCAACCAAATCGTTCCAAGTAAGTTTGAACTCAAAATGCTTCTAAACCTAAGCAACAAAAAAATCCTGGTCACTGGCATAGCTAACAACCGCTCAATTGCATGGGGCATTGCCAAACAGTTACATGCTGCAGGTGCTGAATTAGGGATTACATATCTCCCAGACGAAAAAGGGCGTTTTGAGACAAAGGTCAAAGAACTGACTGCTCCTCTAAACCCAAGTCTTTTTCTTCCATTAAATGTGCAAGACCCTAAACAAATAGAAGAAGTTTTTCATTCAGTTGAGAAGCAATGGGGGCAATTAGATGGCCTCGTTCATTGCCTTGCATTCGCAGGAAAAGAAGAATTGATCGGTGACTTCAGTGCAACCACCTCTGAAGGCTTTGCTCGTGCACTTGAAATAAGCGCATTTTCATTGGCACCTCTCTGCAAGCATGCAAAGCCACTTTTTAGCGAAGGGGCAGGAGTAATTACATTGACCTACCTTGGAGCTGATAGGGCAATACCGAACTACAACGTTATGGGCGTCGCAAAAGCTGCTCTTGAGGCTTCTGTGAGATACCTCTCAGCAGAGCTTGGGCCAGAGAGACAAGTTCGAGTTAATGCAATTAGCGCTGGCCCAATTAGAACCTTGGCGAGTTCTGCGATAGGAGGCATTCTCGACATGATCCATAACGTTGAAGAGAAAGCTCCCTTGAGACGAACTGTGACCCAAACTGAAGTTGGGAATACTGCTGCCTTCTTACTAAGCGATCTCTCTAGCGGTATTTCTGGTCAAACCATTTACGTTGACGCAGGATATTGCATTAATGGGATGTAGCTCTTGTAAAAACATGAACTCTCTTCCGTTAGGGATATGACATTGCACAGACAAGGCGAAGTAAATCGAGTCACTAAAGAAACGAATGTAATGGTTCGTTTTGTTTTAAATGGATGTGGAAAATGCAGCGTAAAAACAGGGGTTGCGTTTCTCGACCACATGCTTCACCAACTCTCAAGTCATGGACTCTTTGATCTAGAAGTAACTGCTTCAGGAGACACTCATATCGATGACCATCACACGAATGAGGATGTAGGCATCGCACTTGGCCAAGCTATTTCTATAGCACTTGGAGACAGAGCTGGCATCCATCGATTTGGTCACTTCTCAGCACCTCTTGACGAAGCCTTAGTCCAGGTAGTCTTAGACTGCTCTGGAAGGCCACATCTTAGTTATGGGTTAAAAATCCCTTCCCAAAAAATTGGTAGTTATGACACAGAGTTAGTAAAGGAGTTTTTTGTCGCTGTGGTAAATAATAGTGGTCTCACAATGCATATACGCCAACTTGATGGTACAAATTCGCACCACATCGTAGAAGCCTGCTTTAAAAGTTTTGCGAGGGCTCTAAGGATGGCCACAGAGTTAGACCCTCGAAGAGCAGGAGCCATCCCTAGTAGTAAAGGTGTACTTGAGCAAGCAGGTCAAAAAACTAAAGGTCCCTTCTAATCTCGTACGGCAATTACTCGCGAATTTCGATGCATTGCGCGAATATTTACAAATGATCTAACAAAAATACTGTGAGCAAGTCTGCCTTGAATATTCCCTTAAGTAAGTCTTCTGGGCATTTTAAAAAACAAGATTGGGCTAGCGCCTACTGCAATGTTGAAAAAGAATTAAATAATGAGAAATTAAAAGTCGTTAAAGGAGCAATCCCCAAGGAACTATTAGGAACCTTTTACCGCAATGGTCCTGGTCGCTTAGAGAGAGGAGGGCAATGGGTTCACCACCCATTTGATGGTGACGGAATGATCGCTTCAATTCGATTTAAGGATGGCAATGCCAAACTGACCAATCGTTTTGTACGTACTAAAGCTTGGGTAGAAGAAGAAAAAGCTGACAAGTTTATTTATAGAGGTGTATTTGGCACCCAAAAAGCGGGCGGAGCACTAGCTAATGCTTTTGACTTACGTCTTAAAAATATTGCAAATACTCATGTAGTAAAGCTTGGCAACGAATTACTTGCCCTATGGGAAGCCTCCAGTCCTTACTCTCTTAACCCTAAGACTCTAGAAACTTTTGGACCATCATCCCTAAACGGAGCACTTAAGGAAGGAGAAGCATTTAGTGCTCATCCTCGATTTGATCCTGGTCATCACGGCTCACCACGAATGGTCTCTTTTGGGGTTCGAACAGGTCCCAAAAGCACGATCAGATTGATGGAGTTTGCTACAGAAGGTCCTAATGCTGGTCAACTGATACATGACCGAAAAGATACCTTCTCAGGATTTGCCTTCTTGCATGACTTTGCAATTACCCCTAATTGGGCAGTGTTTCTGCAAAACGCAATTGAGTTCAACCCACTTCCTTTCCTCCTTGGCCAAAGAGGAGCTGCTCAGTGTTTGTCATCTAAGGCTGATGGACAAGGAAAATTTTGGCTGATTCCACGAGATAGCGGATCTTTTGCCGGACAGCCTCCAAGAATCTTAAATGCCCCGGATGGCTTTGTATTTCATCACCTCAATGCTTGCGAACAAAATAATGTAATCACCTTAGAAAGCATCTTTTATAAAGACTTCCCATCGATAGGTCCTAATGAAGACTTTCGAGAGATCAACTTTGATCTAATACCCGAAGGGCGCCTAACAAGATGTCTACTAAACCTAGACAATAAGACAGTTTCATCACAACTCTTAAGTAGACAATGTTGCGAGTTTGCAATGGTCAATCCACGTAAACAAGGTTTGTCCGCAAGATATTGCTGGATGGCAACCGCACAAAAAGAAGAAGGCAATGGGCCACTTCAAGCAATCAAAAAATTAGATCTCCTTACCAATGAAGAATTTGTTTGGAGTGCTGCTCCGCGTGGGTTCGTAAGTGAGCCATTGATGATTCCAAAACAAATCTCAACAGCAGAAGATGAAGGATGGGTAGTTGTTCTGGTTTGGAATAGCGAAAGGAGTGCAACAGACCTAATAATTATGAGCTCTAGTGACTTAAAAGAAGAAGCTGTCGTGGAACTACCTATTGCTATTCCACATGGATTGCATGGAAGTTGGGCAAACGAAGATCTACTGCCTGAAAGTTAAAAGACTCTGCAAAACTGGCTCCAACAAAGCGAATGCACGCCCACGATGGCCTAACTCTTGCTTCTTCTTATGGCCCATTTCAGCAAAAGTTAATCCCGTACTTTCCACTTCAAAAATTGGATCATAGCCAAACCCCCCATGTCCTCTTGGAGCGTTGGTAATAAAGCCTTCACAACGGCCCATAACTTCTAACAAAACCTCATTGTTTGGTGACGCAATACATAGAGCCGCACTGAAATGTGCTCGGCGATCCTTAGAGGTTGCCATCTCGCTAAGCAAACGAGCTATTCGGCCTGAGTCACTATCGGCATATCGAGAAGACAATACCCCAGGCGCACCAGCAAGAGCATCAACACTTAAGCCCGAATCATCTGCAAGCGACCAATGCCCAGTAGCCTTTGCAACAGCTAGAGCCTTTAACCGAGCATTCTCCGCAAATGTCTTGCCTGTTTCATCAACTTGTAACTCCCTAGGTTTAGAAATCACAACAACAGGAAAATTCTGCAAAAGCTGACGAAATTCTTTGACCTTTCCTCCATTACTGCTAGCTATAATCAATTGTTTTTCAGCTATTTTTTTTTTAATCACGCTAACTCGGCAAATTGCTTGGCCCAAAACAATGATGCTTGAACTTCTTGCTGAGTTGGTGCCTCACAATAAATCCTTAAAAGAGGCTCTGTTCCAGAGAAGCGAAACATCACCCAATATCTAACATCAATTCTCAATTTCACTCCGTCGGTAAAAATCACTTCCTTTACAAGCTTGCCATCTATTGAATCTGGTGGTGTTTCTTCCAATAGAGCTTCTAAACGTTTCCTAGAGTCCATATTTGCAAGGCGAATATCAATACGGTCAAAGTAACTAGTCCCAAAATTCTTCTTGAGTCTGTCTAATCGAGCACCGAGGGGTTCGCCTCCTTCAACAAGAGCTTCCAACAAAAGCAAAGAAGCATATAAAGCATCTCTTTCAGGCAAATGCCCACCAAAGCCAATCCCTCCAGACTCTTCTCCGCCTATAAGAACCTGATTAGATAACATTTTGGCAGCTATGTATTTGAATCCCACAGGGAGTTCAATAACTTCTCTTTCAAAGTCTTCAGCAACTAAACGTATTAAATCAGAGCCACTAACTGTTTTAACGACACAGCCTGGTTGCTTTCTAACCCTTGCTAAATGATCTATCAACAAAGGTATAAGCAGCTGGGTACTACAAAAGTTCCCAAATTCATCAACAGCCGCAAGACGGTCACCGTCTCCATCAAATACAAGGCCTAAAGCAGTTTCACCTTTATTAGCCGCCGCCTTAACTGAGTCCATCAATTGACTTAAATATGGAGCAAGAGGCTCGGGAGGATTGCCGCCAAACAGGGGATCACGCTCACTCCTGATTTCATCTACTTGAACAGTCCGTGTCCCAAGCAATTCAGCCATGCATCCCGCGGCGGAACCATGCATAGAGTCAACAATCACTTTGATGCCCAAAGCATTTAAACCATTTGCCAAGCCAGGTAGATCAAACTTTCTTCTTAACCCATCAAGATGTTCCTTTCGACCATCAAAGATTTCAGTACTGATAGCCCTTACAGGCGTTGTCACTCCTCCTACAGAAAGTCTTTTTTCAACAGCATGAGTGAAATCTCCTTCAACCGAATCACCCAAAGGCCCCTTGATTTTCAATCCCAACCACTCTGGAGGGTTATGACTAGCAGTAATGACCAATGCTCCCAATGCTTTGCGTTGGACAACGGCCCAACTGCAGGCGGGAGTCGGCACAGGAGTTTGTGTCAAAAGAGGTTCCAATTCGCACCCTCTCACGGCAGAAGCAACAGCTTCAGCAAATTCAGGTGCTAAAAACCTTCTGTCATATCCAATGATAATTGTTCGGCTTTTTAAGCTGGTAGAAGCCCGGTATAAAAGTTCTTGAGATGCAGCACAAGCCACCTTGAGCAATCTTTCAAGAGTGACATCAACTCCTAAGACACCTCGCCAACCATCTGTACCAAATTGAATAGGCGCGGCTGTTAAGCGCAGTTGATTGGTCACCATTTCCTAGAGATAGGTGAGTAAAGCCAAAAAGGCAAGCAACTTAACGTCAAGAGATGGAGAACCTCCGCCATCAAGGCAAAAAATTAATCACAAATCGACTCTTACAAAGTTGGGTGCGATGTAGGAGAAAAGCTTGGCTCGACTATTTTGGTGACAACTCTCAAAGGCTGTGGACAGCTCACAGAACCCTTCAATTAGCCCATCAACATCGCAGCTTTGCTTCACTAATTCCAACCAAGTTTGGCAAAGGGTTAGAGGCCTGTAAAAAAGGAGATGATGGTGTCTTAGGAATAAGAATAAAAGGGCACACAAACGAAGGGATCTCCCTTGAAGTGCACCCACCACTTCTACAAAAAGTTTCAGGGAAAAGTTGCTGGGGGGAGTTCGCTTACAGACCCGTAGTAGCTAGACAAGGGCGCCGAATTACTCGAGAGCATAGACTCATACTCGCAATGACAGGCTTTGTACTAGAGCCTCTGCAAAATTCAGCTGTACCTATAGGCTTAGCAATTTCAAAAACATCAAAAGCTCTAGAAATTGAGAATATTTCTCTTAAACAAGAATTAAAGTCACAACTCTTAGAGGCATTATCCAAACTCAATAAAGACCTAAGTCGCACATATCCTCCTCAACTAACATCCGATCGGCGTAAATGTTCCCTCTGTTCATGGCGAGGTATTTGCAATGAAGAAGCACTAAAACAAGGTGACCTTAATGAAGTAAGTGGAATAGGAAGTCGCAGGAGACAATTACTTCATCAGTTAGGGATTGAAAGCATCAAGGATTTAGCGAAAGCCAACCCAATTAACTTAACCAAAAGCTTTGAAGAGTTTGAACATAATCAAAAAAATATCGCCAATCAACTGATCTCTCAAGCCAAAGTTCAATGTAGTAGAAAAGAGGAAAGATTGAGCAATACAAAGTCACTACCAGAGCTAGAAAGTGCTAATGGTGTTCTCTTGTATGACATTGAATCAGACCCTGACGAAAGTGACAATTTCCTTCATGGCTTCGTAAGTATTAAAAGGGATGGAAGTGGTACTTGGAGAAAAGATAAAGCAAGATATCAGCCTATTCTCACACTCTACGAACATGGAGAGAAAACTGCCTGGAAAAGAATCAAGCTAAAAATCGAAAACTATAAAAACTGGCCTATTCTGCATTACGGAGAGACTGAATCTCTAGCAATTTGTCAACTAGCAAAAAGACAAGGTGCAACACCGGAGGAAGTCAAAAGGTTGAAAGGTAGACTCATTGATATTCATGCAAGGTTGAGGAAAAACTGGCTATTGCCGCTGAATAGTTATGGCTTAAAAACTGTTGCAAATTGGACAGATTTTAAGTGGTCTAATCAAGCCGCAAATGGTGCATATGCTTTGCTGTGGTGGCGCCAATGGAAGGGCAAGGGAGAGTTCTCAAGAGGAAAATTAAATAACTTAAAATGGATCTTTCAGTACAATAATGATGATTGCATTGCAACTTGGTCAGTTGCAATGTGGCTTCTAGATCACGACCAAATTTCCAATTAATAATTTTTTTAAGAAACAAATCCAGGAGGGATACTAATCTTAACTTTATGGCAATTATTTGATGTAAATAATTCTTTCTCTGACAAAAAATCTCTATGCACCATTGCGAGTCCAAAACTTCCAGATCCGTCAGCTTCCTTCACAGCCGAAGTAATTCTTCCAGCTTTTCTGTTCACATTTGATGATGAAATATTATCCTCTAAAGCCATTTCAGTACTAACATTATTCTCAGAACGCCAAAACCTTAGCTGTTGCTTTCCAACTCCTACTCTGGCCAATTTAGCAATTGTTTCCTGACCTAAATAGCATCCCTTAGTAGTACTTACTAAATCAGATACACCTAGCTCATAAGGATTTGTTTCTCCATTTAATTCACCCGAGCCAATTGGGAGCCCTATCTCCAGCCGCCAACGTTCAACCTCCTCCTTTGATGCACTCTTACAACCTTCAAAAACATCT
Organism: Prochlorococcus sp. AG-363-A16; assembly: GCA_003280345.1. GTDB lineage: Bacteria > Cyanobacteriota > Cyanobacteriia > PCC-6307 > Cyanobiaceae > AG-363-A16. Next base: position 49,167 of record QCFB01000005.1, on the reverse strand, counting down.
GATAAAGATTGGCCGGAATTTAGCCAAACAACTTCTTGGAATTTTCCGAAATTTTGTGGTGACAAGTTCTGTACGCGACGCATTACACCAAGAGGTTTTAGTTCAACTTGGTCAGCAGGAAAAATAATATCTTGGAACCCTTTCGCCAATTCTTGAACATTTCCTGCAAGCACTAATACATCCGCAGTTTCCTCGAAGAAGCGTATCTCCAACAAGGCCCTTACTCTCGCAGTAGCTGTCAACCAACAACCTCGAATTAAAACGCCATCTTGAGCACTTAATAAATCAACAGATGTTTGTCCATGGAGAAAAGCCCTTGTCCCTGCTCCAGTCACGCTAAGCAAAGGGAAAGTGTCTTCCCAGACCAAACCAAAATATGAATCCATTTCAGAGTGCCTGTGCACATCTATAGACATCATCCAAAAGGAAAAGGCTTACCAGGTCCAAATCAGCATTTTTCATTGACTTTTCAGCACCTTCTTGACGATCAACAAGCGTAACTACTCGATTAACCAAATAACCAGCTTTTCTTAGCTGATTGACGGCTTTCAAAGATGAGCCACCAGTTGTAACGACATCCTCCAACACAGTAATTAATGCTCCTTTGGCCGGCAGAGGCCCCTCAAGCCATGCCCCCGTTCCATGACCTTTTGCCTCCTTTCGAACAATTAATGCATCCAGATTCCTATTAATTTGCGCTGCTGCCATTGCAACGCCACTCACTAAAGGATCAGCGCCAAGGGTTAAACCTGCCACTGCTTGAGCAGCAGGGTCCACATAATCGAGGAGCAAGACACTGATCAACTCCAATCCAACTCCACTCAAGCTAACTGGCTTGCAATTTACGTAGTGACTACTCTTCTGACCAGAAGACAAAGTGAAGTCACCATGTCGATAAGCGTCTTTCGCAAGTAAATTAAGAAGCTTTGCTTTACGTGCCTGTTTAGATGGGGGTAATAAAGTCATCTTGGCTAATGCATCATTGATAAGTTGCCTAAGTTCGGCTGAGTTAGGTTTTAGTTATTATTCCTGCAAAGGTGTTAACTATCATCCAAACTTCTTTGATAGATGCGTTAGAAGGGGGTCTAGCAATCTGGTGAATGCAGCGAACTCATAATTCGCCAAAGGCGAGTTCGATCCTCGCGACCCCCATTCCATTCCGTTAATGCGACTGCTCATTCTCGGCATCTTGATTACTCTTCCAGCTTTTTTTGCAGCTGGAGAGCTTGCTGTTTTAAGGCTAAGACCAAGTCGCGTTCAAAGGCTCCTTGAAGAAGGCCACAAAGGAGCATTACCGATCAATCGACTCCAAAGGCGTTTACGAAGAGCTCTAATGGTTTCCCAATTGGGGGTAACTATTTCCCTAGTAGCTCTTGGTTGGCTAGGAAGAAGCATTGGGCTGAGATGGTGGCCTCATAACTCAGCTGCCACTCGACTATTGGATCTAAGCCTTTTCTTAGCAATAGTTGTTTTAGCTACACTTTTAGCGGGGCTTCTCCCAAAAGCTTTAGTGCTTAACCGGCCAGAGAAAGCCGCTCTTCGCCTCGCACCGCTTTTAGAGGCAGTAATGAAAGCCTTATCTCCTCTTCTAGCTTTATTAGAAACGGTAGCATCAATACTTTTTCGGTTATTCGGCTTAAACTCCCACTGGGACTCGCTTGTCCCAGCATTATCTGCGGGGGAATTGGAAACCTTGATAGAAACTGGTGGAGTAACTGGACTACGCCCAGACGAAAGGAACATACTTGAAGGAGTTTTCGCACTTAGAGATACACAAATAAGAGAGGTAATGGTTCCAAGATCTGGGATGGTCACTCTCCCTATAAATGTATGTTTTGCAGACTTGATGAAAGAAGTTCACCTCACACGCCATGCTCGTTTCTTAGTTACTGGAGACTCACTTGACGATATACGTGGTGTATTAGACCTTCGTCAACTCGCAGAAGCAATATCTGTAGGGGTTATGAAGGCAGATACTCCTCTAGAACCATTTCTACAACCAGCGCCCAGAGTTCTTGAAACAAGCACATTGGCAGAAATTCTGCCTCTTATAAGAAGTGGCAATCCTCTTCTATTAGTAGTTGATGAACATGGGGGTACTGAAGGTCTTATTACTGCAGCTGATCTCACTGGAGAGATTGTTGGTGATGAAATTCAACCAGATGACGAAGAACCAGACTTACAACCTATTGATGGCCAACCAGGAAAATGGTTAGTCGCAGGTGACATGGAGATAATTGAGCTAAACCGTCAACTCAAACTAAACTTACCTGAGGCTGAAGATCACCACACTCTGGCTGGTTTTCTCCTAGAAAAGCTCCAACATGTCCCGATCCCAGGAGAAACTTTGCTCCACAAAGACATAAAGTTTGAAATGAAATCCATGCAGGGTCCACGCATCAATAGAGTCATCCTTGATATTCTCCAAAAGAATTACCAAGAAGATTGACAAACGATAATCAGCTCACATATCCCGTTCCCCTCGCATGAAGCCCCCCATGATTCCAGTGAAGGTTGGGGTAATAGGTATAGGCAATATGGGCTGGCATCATGCCCGAGTATTTAGCCTTCTCAAAGATGCTGATCTAATCGGAGTTGCTGACCCTGATCAAGAACGAGGTCAATTAGCAAATCAACAGTTCGGTTGTGAATGGTTTAAAGACTATTCAGAGTTATTACATGAGGTGGAGGCTGTATGTATTGCAGTGCCTACATTGCTTCACCACAAAGTAGGTATTGCCTGTCTTGAAGCAGGTAAACACGTCTTAATAGAGAAACCAATCGCTGCCAGCCAAGATGAAGCATCCTCTCTAATAAATGCGGCAAACAAAGCAGGTCGGCTACTGCAAGTTGGCCACATTGAAAGATTTAACCCTGCCTTTAGAGAGCTCATTAAAGTCGTTGAGAATGAAGAAGTTGTAGTCCTAGAAGCAAGGCGTCACAGCCCTCACGCAGAGCGTGCAAACGATGTTTCAGTAGTACTGGATCTTATGATTCATGACCTTGACTTAGTACTTGAGTTAGCCAGTGCTCCAGTGATAAGGCTCGCAGCTGTTGGTGGACGTAGCGCAAAGGGTCCTATTGATTATGTAAATGCAACACTAGGTTTCAGTAATGGTGTAGTAGCAGGACTAACAGCCAGCAAAATGAGCCACAGGAAAATCCGAAGTCTAAGTGCTCATTGTCGAGGCAGTCTTGTTGAGACAGATTTCCTCAATCACACCCTACATATTCACCGCAGAGCACATGAATGGTACTCCGCAGACCATGGTGAGCTGCTATATCGGAATGATGGATTTATTGAAGAAGTAAGTACAACTTCTATAGAACCCCTTTATGCAGAACTAGAGCATTTCCTCCAATGTGTAAGAGGTACTGAAACGCCTGCAGTTGATGGGGAGCAAGCATCAAGAGCTTTACGTTTAGCCGACCTAATTGAACAAGCAGTAGAAAATCCTGGCGAAGAACTTTCAATAGAAGATTCCATTTAATTGAAAGCCAATTAAATGGAAAAAATTCTTTAAGGCAATTTATTCAAAACAATAAAAAGCCATTCTGGGTTAAATACCCAGTAACTGAAGTGAAAGACCAACTTGAAAAAGATCTCCTACGGAAGCACTAGGCTTCCTAGGAGATAGTTAATTCAAGGCCTTTAACGGAATCCGACTGCTGCCTGCCATACAAAAACAAGCAGGAAGAAAAACAGTGGAATTAGCGGAAGCACGTCCACTGTTGGGGCAAAGGCTTGATAAGCCTCAGGAAGTTGGGCAATCAGTTCAAAAGTCAAGGGTGCCATCCCTAGGAATGTATGGACGTTTCAAGGACGCTACCACGTGTGATGGGCCTTCGAGTCAGGAAGCCATGGAGCGAAATCCTCTGAAAAACTCCCTTCACCAATTGCTTGACCTATCGCATTAGTAAATCGAATCACCTGAGTGAGGTTATGAAGGCTCAAAAGAGTAAGCCCCAAAAGCTCTTCACTTCGAATTAAATGATGAAGATATGCTCTGCTATGCCTAGTGCATGCCTCACATCTACAACTTTTATCAAGAGGTGTGTGATCATTTTTGAAACAAGAATTTCGCAAATTCCAACGCTCGCCTCTGACCAAGGCCGTGCCATGTCGTCCCAATCTTGTAGGCAAAACACAATCAAATAGATCTATACCATTTGCAACAGCAATTGCCATTTCAGCAAAGGTTCCTATCCCCATTAGATATCTCGGACAACCTTCTGGCAGAAGTGGGCCTACATGTCGAACAATCCTATGAATCTCTTCAACAGGTTCCCCGACGCTTACACCACCAATTGCAATGCCAGGCAAGTTAAAACTCGCAATAGTCCTGACGCTTTGCTCACGAAGGTGCAAATAACAACCTCCCTGAACTATTCCAAAAAGAGCCTGATCTTCTTTTTTATGTGAGGTTATAGATCTTTCAAGCCATTCATTGGTTCGATTACAGGCAACTTCAACTTCATTTTCTGTAGATGGATAAGGTGGGCACTGATCAAAAGCCATTGCTACATCAGCGCCAAGCGCATTTTGTATTCCTATAGCTCGTTCAGGGGTTAGTTGAATCTTGCTTCCATCGCGAGGATTGCGAAATGAAACTCCTTCATCATCAATTCGGTTCAACTTTGCCAAGCTAAAAACTTGGAACCCTCCTGAATCAGTAAGGATCGGTCCATTCCATCCCATGAATTTATGAAGCCCCCCAGCCGCCTCAACAATCCTTTCACCGGGTTGCAAATGAAGATGGTAGGTATTTGACAAAACCATTTGTGCTCCTGTCTCTAGAAGCTGTCCTGCTGTTACCCCTTTCACAGTGCCTAGAGTTCCCACAGGCATGAAGCGAGGGGTTTTAACAACACCATGAGGGGTCTGAAAAGAGCCAACCCGAGCACGAGTATTCGGACATTGTGCGTCGATCTGAAAATTAAACACAAGGAAGGTTTATAGAAATGCCCAAAGCTTTTAATAGCCTTGAGTCTTAGTTAGAATTTACTTTGGGCCTTAACTAATTGATGAGGCTTCTCGTTCTATTTACACCTGCTTGGATAAGAGACCTGGCTGGAGCTTGGATCTTTTATACATTCCTACCTGGGTTGCCGTGGCCAAAGCCACAATTCAATCGCATTGCCCGCTTCGCCCCACTTGTGGGGGTTTTTATAGGCGCTATTCAAGCAGCATGCTGGCTTCTATTAACTTCAACAGGCTGGCCTAAAGAAGCATTAGCTGCTTTATCAATAGGACTAAACATCTTGATCACAGGAGGAATTCACCTGGATGGATTAATGGACACAGCTGATGGGTTTGCCGCTGGTCCTAGTAAATGCATTTCTGCTATGAAAGACAGCAGAGTTGGCGCTATAGGAGTCCAGGCTTTAATTGTAATTATTCTAATTCAGATTGCTGCCTTATTAAAACTAAACTCTGTTGCACCTATTGCATTCCCTATAGCCTATTTCTGGGGAAGGTGTGCACCTTTATGGGCGATTTGGAAATTCTCATATCTAAACAAAAAAGAAAAGAAATCAATTCACCAAATACATTGGTCAGGCTGGAAGGAGTTAAAACCAGCTTTATTAATTCTATTAATAGTATTTTTAAGTTTGCAATTTACACCTTTGAATAACTTGTCCAGTGTAAATCTCAAACTTGGAATAGCTCTAGGGGTTGTGCCTGCATTTATTGTCCCTCATGCAATGGGGCTTTACCTAAAGGGCCACAATGGCGATTCTTATGGTGCTTCTCTTGTCATAGTAGAAACAATTAATCTTTGTCTTCTTGCAGTGCTTTTATAGGAAGTGTTAGCACAAAAGCGTTTCCTCTTTTAGGAAGAATTGAATCAAGTTTTGAAGGAGCGCTTAAAAGTTGCAAATTTCCACCAAGTTGTTCTGCTAATTCCCTCCCTAGAGCCAAACCAAGACCACTCCCTGGAACCACCCCAGTACTTTTCCCTCGAAATCCTTTTTTGAAAATCTTTTCACGCTCTTCTAGATCTATTGGGCTACCACCATCCCAAACACAAACTCCACTTTCCATCAAATGCAAACCAACTTCACTATCAGAAGAGCTATATCGAAATGCATTTTCAAGAAGATTCGCCACTATTTCTGCAATCAAACCATCATTTGCATCCATTGACTGATTTGTCCAACTTGGCCATTTAGAAGGCCCCACCCATTTTCGTCCTTGAAGATTTGCGGTCGCAGCAGAACGATCAATAAGCGGCTCTAGCAAAGACCGAATGTTTATAGACGATTCGTTTGACAAAACTGGTGGCAATAGCAATGGCGCTGGGCCATTTGCCTTTGGAGATAACTTTGCTTGACTTAACTCATCAAGTGCAGAAAGGTATCGATTTAATTGAGCTTGTTCGCTAAGCAATCCCTCAACTAAAGGCCTGTGATTACTTTCTGGGCCAAGTTTCCTTAACAACAGCTGTGCATATGTTCTCAATGCTGCCAATGGATTCCTCAATTGATGAACCATGAGACCAATTTGCTCACGCTGCTGATGGAGCTGATCAAGAAGTTTCCTTCGATCAAGCTCTAAGCAAAGACATTGAGCGAAAGCCATGGCTGACGCCTTCAGACGATTATCAAGGGCTTCTGGCCAGATTTGTTCTCCTCGAACCCGCTCAGCCCTAAGCACTCCTAACAAAATAGACCCTTCTTGAAGTGGATACCAGCGTCTACGAGGGGAAGGAGAGCGCAATTCTGGATCTGCTTCTACTGGAGGCAATGCGTTTCCAAGACTGGGCCACTGCCCAACGACTTCCAAGCTTGGATTTGTTCCATCGCGTGTCTGTGCTACGTACAAAACAAGTTTTTGAAGAGAAGTCTCATCTTCAAAACTTTTCAGCTGCTGTTGCACCAGGTTTAAAAATCCTTCAGAAAACTCCATGGCTATTGACTTCTAGGCAAATGCAAGGCAAATAGAAATGGGAAAAAACTTGGAAAAGTCAAAAAAAAGTATTAAGATGTGATCTCCCAAAGCAGAGCGCTTTTCGTGAGGTTTACTCAAGATTGACTCGGCAAGGTTGCACTGAAAGTGCAATCAAAGCTACAGCAGAGGTAGATACTCCGCTTTTTAAGCCTGTTGAGTGAATTAAGAGTTTGAAAGTCCATCGTCCCACTGCGATGAATTTGTTTTAGCGGCTAGCTGGCGTTTAGCAGACTCAATCTCGAGCATTAGTCGAGATCTCTAAAAACGACCTTAAGCCTTTTCTCTTTGTCCCCTTTTAATTACCTATTGGAGTGTCCGTTTTATGTCTAAGAAACGCAAGAGAATTAGCCGCAGAAGACTTGCCGGCCAAAGAGTTTTAGCTCATGTGCCAATTTTTCACCTGGAGACAGGCCAGCATAAGCCTGTCACTGCTGCACGTCGATACATAGCGGAAACTGGGCTGCTTTCTCCTGCGATTTTGAATGTGAGACGCAATGAACACACTACGGATCGTTTCTTCTGGGGAGAAAAAGGGTTATTTAGTGCTCAATATGCAGAAGAGAATCATTTCCTTTTCCCTTCATTAAGAACAATCGTCGATGCGGTAGGAGAAGAAAAAATGTTTCAGGGCCTTGAACTTACTGCAGATGACTGGGAAGAAATTGAAGAATATGAATATGCCTTCGTTTGAGTCTTGACTTTACATCTCTAGATTTATGAAGTCCACTTTTGAATTATTCCCTGAATTCTGGGAATAATTTCAACAGGGATTTCATGTCCCCCTTGAAAAGTAACTAGTTCTGCCATTATTCCTATTTTTTTTAAAGAGCTAACAATTTTTTCGCATGCCACATATGGCACAACATCATCATTTGTGCCATGAGTCAAAAAAACAGGAGGTATATTTTTTGAAGGAATCCATTCTGGGTGTGGATAAGAACTACAGCAAATCAACCCAGCAAGAGGCAACTCGCACCCACTTGCTAAAGCCATAGCACCTCCTTGAGAAAAGCCAAGTAAAACTGTTTTTGTCAAAGGGATAGAAGGAGAAGCTAAAGCCTTTAAGCGACCCTTTAAGTTTTCAATCGCAGCAGGCAGCTCACTCCAATTAGGTGGAAACAATCCATACCATTGCCGACCAAAGCCTTCAGGATGCTCCTGGGGCGCCCGTAAAGCTATTAATTCAAACTTTGCTCCTTTGCTGCCTATTAAAAATTGGCCAAGAGGGAGAAGATCTTCAGCATCTGCTCCCCAACCATGCAACAAAACCAAGCGATAAGTCGCATTTGAAGAGCAAAAACGTATGAGTTCACTTTTCATTCAAGCAATTTTGGCCTCCGATGCGTAGGTTGGCCCTTGGAATGCCTTCTCATCTTCTTACATGGCGCCAATCGCATTATTAAGTGTTTCAGACAAAAAGGGGTTAATTCCTCTTGCTCAAGCCCTTATAAAAGATCATGGGTTCAAACTTGTATCAAGTGGAGGTACTGCCAAACTTCTAATTGATGCTGGCCTAGAAGTTACACGAGTAGCCGATTACACTGGTGCCCCAGAAATTCTTGAAGGAAGAGTCAAAACCCTTCACCCACACATTCATGGTGGAATCCTTGCCAAAAGAAATGATCCCGTACACAAAAAAGACTTAGAAAATCAAAAGATTTCAGAAATTGATTTAGTGGTTGTAAACCTATATCCATTTCAAGAAACAATCAAAGATGAAAATGTGAGCTGGGAAAAAGCTATTGAAAATATAGACATTGGAGGTCCTACTATGATCAGGGCAGCAGCTAAAAACCATGCGGCAGTTTCGATTTTAACAAGGCCTGATCAATACGATTTTTTCCTAAAAGCATTAGATAAAGAATTAGTAAATGAAAAATTAAGAAGACAATTAGCCCTTGAAGCCTTTGAGCACACTGCAACCTATGACATAGCTATTAGTCGCTGGATGGAGGGAAGGGTTTGTTCTGGAAAGTCACCCTGGCTTGCAAGCTTTCCTCTGAAGCAAACTCTTCGATATGGAGAGAACCCCCATCAAAGTGCTTCATGGTATAGCTCAAATACAGAAGGACTCGGAGGAGCACGTCAATTACAAGGGAAAGAATTAAGCACAAATAATTTGCTTGATTTAGAAGCAGCTATCTCTACGGTGCGTGAATTTGGATTTGGAGAGATTGGCGCCAACCCTTCTTTTCATCCAGCTGCAGTGGTGGTCAAGCACACAAACCCTTGCGGGGTTGCAATTAGTGAAACCATTGATGAGGCACTGAAACGAGCTCTTGATGCTGATCGAGTAAGTGCATTTGGCGGAATAGTTGCTATCAATAGCTCCGTCAATTCTGCTTGTGCCAAGTTTCTAACAAGCCTGTTTCTTGAATGCGTTGTTGCCCCCTATTTTGAATCAAACGCAAAAGAAATTCTTTCAAGCAAACCAAACCTTCGATTACTTGAGCTAGATCCAAACGCATTAAAACAGTCTGGGAGAGAACATTCTCGAAGCATTTTGGGGGGTGTCCTTGTGCAAGAGAAAGACGACGAATTAATTGATCCAAAAGCCTGGGTTATTGCTACAACTCACAGACCTAGCGTTGAAGAGACTGAAGATCTTTCCTTTGCTTGGAGCTTAGTCAGACATGTTCGCTCAAATGCAATTGTTGTTGCATCATCTGGCCAAAGCCTAGGTATAGGCGCAGGCCAAATGAACCGAATTGGTGCAGCAAAAATTGCTCTTGAAGCCGCTGGGGACAATGCAACGGGAGCTGTGCTTGCCAGTGACGGTTTTTTCCCTTTCGATGACACGGTGCGATTAGCTGCAGAACATGGCATCAAAGCAATAATTCAACCTGGCGGAAGCATTAGGGACGAAGCATCTATTGCAGCGTGTAATGAACTTGGTATTGCAATGTTATTGACTGGAAAGCGCCACTTCCTTCATTAAAATATTCTTTTATATTAATAACCAAGCAAAATGTAATAAAGAGAATTAACCAAAAGTCTAAATCAAGACTTTCTCAAAAACATAGTCATATGAAACTATGGTTTAAAAATAGAATCTTAGATAAGAGAGTTATCCTTTTGGGTAATAAGTTATTCTGTTTGACTTTCTAAAGGCAGACAATCGTCCTGGGCCTGCACACACAAAGTAGAAGGATATCAATCCATAAATAGCTGATAATTCAAAAGCATAATTGTGATTCTCAACCACTGCAAAAGGAAATCCCTCTAGTCCGGTATCAAGCATATGGAAATAAACTGCAAAAACCATTGTCGAAAGAAGTCCCAATGCAGAAAGTCTTGCAAAAACTCCAATTGCAAGGGCTATTGGGCATATTATTTGGGTTGCAGCGGCTGCAAAAGTCCAAATAATTGGATTCCCTGGCAAGAATCCGAAGTATTTACCAACCACAAATTCTGAAAACCCCTCAGGGTCTTGGAACTTTTCCAGTCCATGATGAAGCATCATCACGCTAAAAACTACTCTTAGCAAAAAAATAGCCAGTTCAGCAGTGATATTGACTTCACCTTGAGAAGAAGGACTCTCAACAATTACCTCAACCTGCTGAGGAGCTTTAGGAGTGCTTAGCTTAGGCGGTTCCTCAGGGGGGGCTGCCTGAGGCTGGATGTTCTCTGGTTCAGACATCGTCACTTAAAGTATTAGCAGTATTAGCTAAATCATCTTAGTTGTTTTCCTGATTGAAAACCCAATAAAAAGGAAGCAAAATTGCAGGAATTAGTGATTAAGAGCTTATCTAGGAGCATACCAAGAGCTAATTAGTATCTATCATGAAATTTTCTCAAAACCTTTTTGATTAATTTCCTTTAGTTGCCGACAACGACTAAATATCAATCTAAGCTGAAACTTTCTGATTGCTCAGTGTCATTAACTTCTGGATCACATGCTCGACAACTCTATCGGGAGTAGAGGCTCCAGATGTAATCCCAACACAAACGTTTCCTTTAGGCAAGAAGTTTTCTTCAGTTAGCAGATCTTCGCCTAAAGGCTTATGGGTAATAGTGTTATCTTGATCGCCAATTCGCTCTGGAGTATCTATATGGAAAGAACGAATTCCCTTGCTGATAGCAATCTCTTGAAGGTGAGTTGTATTAGAAGAATTAAATCCACCAATTACAACTAACAGGTCTAGTGATTCATCAACCAAAGAGAACATCGCATCTTGTCTCTCTTCAGTTGCATCACAAATAGTATTAAAAGCTAAAAAATGCTCACTAAGTGCTTTTGGCCCATACCTAGTCAACATAGTGCACTCAAATAATCGGCCAATTTCTTCCGTCTCACTTTTCAGCATTGTTGTTTGGTTCGCGACCCCAAGTCTCTGCAAATCCTTATCTGGATCAAATCCTGGGGATGAGGCCTTAGAAAACCGCTCAAGGAATTCACTACGATTGCCGTTCCCAAGTATGTATTCAGAAACGTATTGAGCTTCCTCAAGGTCAAGAACAACTAGATAAGTACCTGCAAAGGAACTTGTTGCAAGAGTCTCCTCATGCTTGACCTTGCCATGAATAATTGAGGTAAAAGTATGCTTCTTATGCTTTTCAACGGTATGCCATACCTTTGAAACCCAAGGGCAAGTCGTATCAATAATGTGGCACCCTCTCTCATGAAGCAGCTGCATCTCCTGAACTGTTGCACCAAATGCAGGCAATATAACTACATCCCCTTCTTGAACTCCAGAGAAATCTTTCACTCCATCTTCTGCAGAAATAAAGCGCACATTCATATTGCGCAAATGATCATTAACCGAAGGGTTATGAATAATCTCATTTGTGATCCAAATACTTTCTTTTGGGTAATGAAGTCTTGTTTCATAGGCCATTGCAACTGCACGCTCCACTCCCCAGCAAAAGCCAAATGCCTCTGCAAGCCTTACTCTTAATCGACCATGCTCAAAGAGATATCCGTTATCACGTATTGAAGAAATTAAGCTGCTTTGATAAGCCTTTTCAAGCGCCTGTGCGCGTTTAGTTGGAGAACCAAAACCTCTTCTATTGTACCTATCCGAATGATGAAGCGAACGCTTGAATGCTTGAGTATCCATAACATTAAACCCTATTCTAATTAAAAACTTTATTAAGAGGTTAACCAACCTACAAAAAAAGCCTGGCTTAAGCCAGGCTTTTTGAAATGAATTTAGGAGTAGAGACTCAATTGCCAGCTGAAGCAAAGTCAGGATATGCCTCCATACCGTGCTCACCGATATCGAGACCAGAAATCTCCTCATCCTCAGAAACACGAATTCCGCCAAAGAAACTACCAATCACTTGCCAAGCAATCCAACAAGTTAGGACAGTCCAAATCGCGTAAGCGGCACAACCAACAAACTGAACCCAGAGCTGATTAAAGCCACCGCCAACAAACAAACCTAGTGCTGAGCCATCACCTTGGATATCAAAGCCCCAAAGCCCTACAACAAGAGTGCCCCAAACACCACAAACACCATGAACAGAGAACGCACCAACTGGATCATCGATGCCCAATGAATCAAGAGTGGATACAGAGAAGACAACAATCACTCCACCGACCAAACCAGCCAGCCATGCACCTGCCAAGGTGAGGTTGCCGCAACCTGCAGTAACACTTACTAAGCCGGCCAAGATCCCATTGATAATCATGGTCAAGTCAGGCTTTCCAGATGTCATTGTGGAGACAACTGTTGCACCAATTGCTCCGCCTGCAGCTGCAAGGGTAGTTGTCACAGCAACATAAGGGACCCACTGATCCATTGCCAATTGAGAGCCAGGATTAAATCCATACCAACCAATCCAAAGGACAAGGGCTCCCAAAGTAGCTATTGCCATGTTGTGACCTGGCATTGCTTGAGCTTTGCCATTAACAAATTTTCCAATGCGAGGACCTAGCAACATCGCGCCAACCAGACCGGCCCAAGCCCCAACTGAATGAACAATCGAAGACCCTGCAAAGTCAACAAATCCAAGTTCACTAAGCCAACCACCATTCCACTGCCAACTTCCTGCAATGGGATAAATAAAAGCAGTAAGGATCAGGGAGAAAACTACAAACTCACCGAACTTCACTCTCTCAGCAACTAATCCAGAAACAATTGTTGCTGCTGTTCCTGCAAAGGCAGCTTGGAAAAGGAAATCGACAGTTGGGACAAGCCCTGCTTCTCCAATTAATTCTGGTGTGACAGCAGGGTCAAAGAACAAACCGTTGAAATAGAGCCATCCTGCGGCAATCGCATCGCCATACATCAACGAATAGCCAACAAACCAATACGCAGTAACGGCAAGAGCAAAAACAAAGAGGTTTTTGGCAAGGATGTTCACTGCGTTCTTTTGACGGCACATCCCTGCTTCAACCATTGCAAAGCCGGCGTTCATAAAGATAACCAGGATCGTTGCAACTAATAGCCAGAGATTGTTGGCCAAGAAAGCCGCATTTAATTCAGGCATCTCAGCGGCATGAGCCGAAAGATTGAAAAGTCCTAAACCAAAAAGAGCGATAGGCACGCAAGCTAGCCACATCAAAGAACGATGAGAGCTGAACCCACGAATGCTGCGCAAGAGAAGCATTGGGCCGTCTAAGAGGCTGACCTCCTGAAGACGAGCAGTGCGTCGCCTGTTAGGCGAATGCAGAGCAGTTGTCATGGAAAATTTAAATCTGCTAAGTGATCCGGACTTGAAGGAACAGATCGTACCGGTACAAAATGGCAGAATATGAGTTTAAACAAGTCGTTTTTGATACAAAAGTCTCTCTTAGATAATTAAATCGTTAACAAACGTATTTATGGACTAAAGCGATTTGTCCATTTTCACTGGTCTGGTCCCTTGCCAAGTGATTTCATCAACATGAAAACTAAAGCAACAAGGAATCACTTCCACACCTGAGCTAATGGCCATCCTGAATAACTTTCCATAAGCAGGGTCTGCACTGTCCCCAGGAGCAAAAGCCTCAACATCATTACGACTAAGACAAGGAACCAAAACAGCTCTTGATTCAGGCAAAACATCCATAAGTTCTTTCAAGTGCTTCTGACCACGTTCAGTAACAGTGTCAGGAAACAGAGCTAAAGACCCTTGAGTCCAAGTTGTATTTTTTACCTCTAAAAAAATAGATCTCGTATCAAAAGACTTGATTTTAGGAGTTAGATGCAAATCAATTCTGCTACGTCGACTCCTGCCATATGTAACTTCTCTACGAATTTCTTCGATAGCTCCAAGTTTCTCATCTAAGAAACCTCCCTCAATTGCCAGGCGAACAAGCTTGTTAGGCAAGGCTGTGTTTACACCTACCCAACAAGTCAATCCAGGTCCTTTTGCAGAAGTTACTTCTGCTTGTTCCCATGACCAAGCCAATTTGCGAGTAGGAGAAGGAGCGTATCTAAGCCTTACTTTTCCTCCTAGGCAGAGAACTCCTGACATTGGACCAGTGTTGGCACAATGTGCGGTAACAACTTCTCCATTCTTCAACTCAACATCTGCCAGGAAGCGCTTATACCTCTTAAGCAAGATGCCTTCTTCCAAAGGAGGAAATTTAATAAGTGTCTTCCCGTCCATCTGAGCTTCGTCACTATTGCAATAGTGACTCGAGGAGAAAACACTAATAATGCTTACTAACCAATTGTGATTGTCTTGGGCTAAAGAATGTCGAGATCTCTCAAGCGCATTGCCTTAGTAGTCACATTAGGGACCCTACTAAGCAAAGCAGGTGGAATGGCTCGTCAGCTTGTAATAGCTGGCGCATTTGGAGTGGGTGCCGCTTATGACGCGTACAGCTATGCATACGTCTTGCCAGGATTTTTTTTAATCCTCTTAGGAGGAATAAACGGACCATTTCATAATGCAATGGTTAGTGTTCTCAGCCGACGAACAAAGCAAGAAGGTGCATATGTACTTGCTGCAATAAACACATTGGTGAGTGGAGTTCTGATAATCGTTACCGGATTTCTAGTGTTAGCTGCTAATCCGCTAATCAATATTCTGGGTCCAGGCCTAAGTCCGGAAATTCACAAAATTGCAGTTTTGCAATTACAGATCATGGCCCCAATAGCCCTCTTTGCAGGGTTAATAGGGCTTGGGTTTGGCTCATTAAATGCGAATGATGAATTCTTTGTTCCAGCCATTTCCCCTCTCACCTCAAGTTTGGTCTTAATAGTTGGAGTAAGCACCTTTTGGCTAATCAACGGTCCAGCTAACGGCTCTTTGAACCTTGAAGCAAAAGGCGGAATTCTTCTCGCCGTAGCTACCTTGACTGGCGCTTTGCTCCAATGGCTGCTTCAACTCCCTGCCCTAATTCAAAAGGGATTAGCAAAGATGAGACTCGTTTGGGACTTGAATCACCAAGGAGTAAAAGAGGTTTTGCAAATAATTGCTCCTGCGACTCTTTCATCAGGGATGTTGCAAATAAACGTATTTACTGATCTATTTTTTGCCTCCAACATTGTTGGGGCAGCCGCAGGATTGAGCTACGCAACTTTTATAGTCCAGGCACCTTTAGGCTTAATTTCTAATGCTTTACTAATTCCCCTCCTTCCAACTTTTTCTAAGCTCACTGGACCTCAAAATCAAAATGAATTATTAAAAAGAATTCGTCAAGGAATCATGCTTTCATCCGCAAGCATGATTCCTTTGGGAGCAATTTTTATAATTCTAGCTAACTCAATAGTGAGTCTTGTTTATGAGAGAGGAGCATTTGATAGCAAAGCAGTAAATCTCGTAGCTGGATTATTAATGGCATACGGGATTGGGATGCCTGCATATCTGGGAAGAGATGTATTAGTTCGAGTTTTCTATGCTCTAGGTGATGGGAAAACACCTTTTCGCCTGTCAATTGCGGGGATAGCTCTAAATGGTCTTTTCGATTGGATCTTAATTGGAGGTCCAACACCGTGGGGCAACCAATCTCCATTCAACTTTGGTGCACCTGGGCTGGTGCTAGCAACTGTTGGTGTCAACTTACTTACATCTACAGCACTTTTATTCAGTCTTCATAAACGACTTGGAGGGTTGCCTTTAAGAGATTGGGCTAAAGATAGCCTCAAATTATTTTTTTCAGGAACCGTTGCAGGCTTAATTGGCTGGTCATTAAAGTCAATCCTGATATGGCATTGGCCTATAAGTTTTTGGGGACTATTAATGCAAACAATTACATGTACTGCAGCTTGTATTTTGACGTTTGGACTAATAGGTAGCTGGTTAAAAGTTCAAGAAATTGATGACCTCATAATCATTCTTCGGACAAAGATTGGTCGTCTTTAAGGAGTACTTTGCGATCCTCTCGAACTTGAAGTGGAAATTCCAAATTTTTATCTTCTGACAACTCAGGGCCTTGTACGGAAAGGATTCGAGCCTCTATCCCAAATTCTTGGAAAGCAATTTCCATTTCCTCAATCAAAGCTTTTTCCACCTGAGCCTCCTCATTAACGACCTTTCCTATAAGCCGGCCACCAAGAGATCCAAAGCGTTGCCGCATGACCTCTCGAACATTAGTAACCTCGATAATGAGCAAGGGCCCTCAGTTAGTCAAAACAACCTTATCTGCAATAGGGGCCCAAAATCTCCTCAAGATCAAAAAGCTGTCCAGGAGGTATTAATCGAGCTAAAGGCATATGGGTATTGCCTCCACCTAATGCGACCTGAACTGCCTCCAAACCCTTTCTTGCCGCAACATTAGGCCCTTGATCAAGATTTGCATTGCATTCCATGGCAAGAGCCTCTGCTAAGCCAGCATCACCAAGATAAAGATGCCAATTAGCCACTTGAATATAGATACGATCTCCAATGGAAATTTGAAGTTCTCTCATTTCAGCTGGATCGAGAGTCATGAAAAGTTCTTTAGTGTGAATCATTCCTTTCTAGTAAAGGATTCTTCCCCTTAGCTAGTTGGTGCAAAATCAAAAAAAAGACAACTCGAGAAAAATCAATAGTAAAAAACTTATTGATTTTTCAAAGAGTTACGGGGTTCTCTACATGATTAAGTTGACTAACACCCCCTCTATGGGCTCTTATTGAATCCTTCATGCGCCTGTAGCTCAGCGGATTAGAGCATCTGACTACGGATCAGAGGGTCGGGAGTTCGAATCTCTCCAGGCGCGCTCATAACTGCCCTGCGGGCAGTTTTTTTTTAGCTCTCTTTCTAAGAAGCAACTTCCAAAAGATTTTGAATACAGAAGAGACATTGCCTACTATCGCTAAGTTTCTATCCAACAAATACGGAGGATCGCTCCTTGAATAAAATTAATGCTGCTTTGACGGACACTGATGCCGCCATTGCCAAGTTAATTAATGAGGAGCGAAAAAGGCAGGAAACCCACCTGGAATTAATTGCAAGTGAAAACTTCACTTCAAAAGCTGTAATGCAAGCTCAAGGCTCTGTACTGACAAATAAATATGCAGAAGGTCTTCCTCATAAACGTTATTACGGAGGCTGTGAGCACATTGATGCAATCGAAGAATTAGCTATTCAACGTGCCAAGAAGCTCTTCAATGCAGCTTGGGCAAACGTACAACCGCATAGTGGGGCTCAAGCTAATTTCGCTGTATTTCTAGCTTTACTAAAACCTGGAGAAACAATTATGGGGATGGACCTTTCTCATGGAGGACATCTAACCCACGGTTCACCAGTGAACGTCAGCGGAAAGTGGTTCAAAATAGTTAGTTATGGCGTTGATCCGCAGACTCAAATACTCGATATGGAAGCCATTAGGAAACAAGCACTGGAACATCGTCCCAAATTAATTGTATGCGGATTCTCCGCGTATCCACGTACTATCGACTTTGCTGCTTTCCGCTCAATTGCAGATGAAGTAGGTGCATATTTATTAGCTGATATTGCCCATATAGCAGGGCTTGTTGCAGCAGGAATCCACCCCAACCCTGTGCCTCACTGTGATGTAGTCACTACTACTACTCACAAAACACTTCGTGGACCAAGAGGCGGTTTGATGTTATGTAGAGATGAAGATTTTGGCCGTAAATTTGATAAAGCTGTTTTCCCTGGGTCCCAAGGTGGGCCTCTTGAGCACGTAATTGCAGCTAAAGCAGTTGCATTTGGAGAAGCTCTACAGCCAGATTTTCTTAGCTACAGCACACAGATTGTTGCCAATGCAAAAGCCTTAGCTAGTCAAATCAGCAAAAGAGGAATCTCAGTTGTGAGCAAAGGAACAGACAACCACATAGTCCTTCTTGATCTAAGAAGCATCGGTATGACTGGGAAAGTAGCTGACTTGTTGATCAGTGAAGTCAACATCACCGCTAACAAAAACACTGTTCCTTTTGATCCAGAGTCCCCATTTGTAACGAGTGGACTGAGATTAGGTAGTGCAGCCCTAACTACCCGAGGTTTTGATGAAGAAGCCTTCTCAGAAGTTGCAGACGTGATTGCAAATAAATTGCTAAACCCGGAAGATGAACATATACAAAAAAACTGCAAAGACAAAGTATTAGAGCTTTGCACTAAATTCCCTCTCTACAGTGACAATAGCTCAATCTCCTTATCCTGAAGATAAAAAAAAGAAATATGGGGTAGAGATACTTTGTATTGGCACTGAAATATTACTTGGGAATATAATTAATACAAATGCTCGATGGCTAGCCGAGGAATTATCATCTCTAGGACTCTCTCACTACAGGCAAAGTGTAGTTGGTGATAATTTAGAACGATTACAAGGAGCAATAATTGACATTTCAAATCGTAGTCGAATCCTTATCACCACAGGTGGTCTTGGACCAACACCAGATGATCTAACGACTCAAGCAATAGCAACTGCATTTAATGCACCTTTAGAAGAAAGAGCCGAGATTTTAATAGATATAAAAGAGAAACTAGCCACTAATAAATGTGCCTTTGTAGAGAGCAACCGAAAACAAGCTCTCATTCCATGTGGAGCTGAGGTTATTCCTAATCCAATAGGAACAGCCCCAGGAATTATCTGGTCACCTAAACCTGGATTCACTTTAATGACTTTTCCAGGTGTCCCCTCTGAACTCAAAGAAATGTGGATTAATTCAGCAGTCCCATGGCTTCAAGCTAATGAAGGAACTAATCAAGTTTTAGTTAGCAAGGTCCTTCGTTTTACAGGGATTAGCGAGTCTGCATTAGCTGAACAAATACACGATCTTCTACAGATAAGAAACCCAACCGTGGCTCCATACGCAGAGTTAGGAGAGGTCAAGTTGCGAATAACTGCCAAAGAAGCTAATCGCACCAAAGCTAATCAATTAATCACTCCAATAGAAAGTGAGCTTCGTCTAAGGACTGGCTTGCAACTTTATGGGTATGAAAGCGACAGCTTGGCATCTGTTGTCCTTGAGTTGCTGCGCAAACGTGGGCAAAGCATGTCAGTCGCAGAGTCATGCACAGGCGGAGGTATTGGTGCCGCCTTGACTGCAATTCCTGGAGCTTCAGAAGCTTTCATAGGAGGAGTAATTGTGTATACCAATCTCATGAAGGAAAGTTTGCTAGACATCCCAGCCCAAATGCTCATTACTCATGGTGCAGTTTCTGCCCCAGTTGCTCAGGCAATGGCAAAAGGTGCCCGCGAAAAATTCCAATCAGATTGGGGAATTGCTGTAACTGGAATAGCAGGACCAGCCGGAGGGACACAATCCAAACCAATTGGTTTAGTTCACTTTGCTGTGGCAGGTCCTCATATTTGTTCATCAACCTCAGAAAACTTCGGCACACATAGAAAAAGAGGCGATATTCAGCGGTTGAGTGTTATTAGAGCTCTCAATCAACTGCGCATACTTCTGCTAGCTCGGGGTTAGGGTGCTTCGCCTATGGAATTTAAACATTGAGCTCCTGCACTCTCTACGACAAAGTTTGGGATTTGCATCGAGTAGCCAATCTTCCAGGAGGGTCTACTCAACTTTTTGTAGGCCTACATTTAATCCATGAGGTCACTAGTCCACAAGCCTTCGCAGCTTTAAAAGATAAAGGTTTGCAAGTTAAGTGCCCTGAGCAAACGGTGGCAACTGTCGACCATATTGTTCCGACAATCAATCAAAAACGTCCTTTCCCTGATCCTCTTGCTGAAGAGATGATCAGTACCCTCGAAAAAAACTGCAAAACCTATGGCATCAAAATGCATGGTATTGGGAGTGGAAATCAAGGCATTGTTCATGTAATCGCTCCTGAGTTAGGTCTTACCCAACCTGGGATGACTGTGGCATGCGGGGACTCCCACACCTCCACTCATGGAGCTTTTGGAGCAATCGCATTTGGGATAGGTACAAGTCAAGTAAGAGATGTACTGGCCAGTCAAAGCCTCGCTATCAACAAGTTAAAAGTGCGCCGCATTTGGTTAGACGGGCAACTCAATGCTGGGGTTTATGCCAAAGATCTCATTTTGCACGTAATACGTACGCTTGGCGTCAAAGGAGGTGTGGGGTATGCGTATGAATTTGCTGGCCCTGGAGCAACTTCTCTCTCCATGGAGGAAAGGATGACGATCTGCAATATGGCTATCGAAGGCGGTGCTCGTTGTGGCTATTTCAATCCTGATGAAGTTACTTTTGAATATTTAGAAGGGCGTATTCATAGCCCATATGGTGAAGCATGGAATCGAGCAGTTAACTGGTGGGAAAGCTTACGAAGCGACCCTAAAGCTCATTTCGATGACGAAGTTCGCTTTGATATGTCAAAAATCAACCCAACAATCACATGGGGCATCACTCCTGGCCAAGGGATATCTATCGATGAGCCACTCCCATCTCCATCTTTACTTCAATGCAGTGATCGTTTGATAGCTGAAGAGGCCTATCTCTATATGGGGCTAAAACCTGGCACCAAGATCGCTGGTGTCCCAATAGATGTTTGTTTCATAGGCAGCTGTACAAATGGTCGAATTAGCGACCTCCAAGCTGCTGCAGAAATTGCCAAAAATCGTCAAGTCGCAAAAGGGGTCAAAGCATTTGTAGTACCTGGCTCTGAGCATGTAGCGCAAGCTGCAAAAGATCAAGGTTTAGATATTTTATTTAGGAAAGCTGGGTTTGAATGGCGTGAGCCTGGCTGTTCGATGTGTCTTGCCATGAATGCAGATCGTCTTGAAGGAGATCAAATCAGCGCAAGCTCAAGTAATAGAAACTTCAAAGGACGTCAAGGGTCAGCAAAAGGCAGAACACTCCTAATGAGTCCTGCAATGGTTGCTGCTGCTGCTGTGACAGGGAAGGTGACTGATGTCAGAACCTTGCTGAAAACCAACTCCTAAATATTCATTATCAAAATTATGGTCCTACAAAATTCAAACTTCCCAATTGGTGTAGTTAATCAAGTAATCGGAAGATCCTTTGCATTAAAAGGTGATGATATTGATACCGATCGAATTATCCCTGCCCGATTCCTTAAATGTGTAAGTTTCGAATCTTTAGGTAAGAGTGTTTTTGCAGACGATCGAATTCAGCTAAATGGATTACATCCATTTGATTTACCCCAAAATCAAGGTAGCAAGATATTAATAGTCAATGAAAATTTTGGTTGTGGTTCTAGCAGGGAGCATGCACCTCAAGCACTGATGCGCTGGGGTATTCGAGCAATTATCGGTCAAAGCTTTGCCGAAATATTTTATGGAAATTGCCTAGCACTAGGCATTCCATGTGCAACAAGTTCAATATCAACAATTCAAGAAATACAAGAATCAGTCACAATGAAATATGAGCAGATTTACAATCTTGACCTGCAAAAAGAGTCCCTAATAAGCCCAGCTGGAAATTGGAGAATTAAATTAGAGCAAGGCCCTAGAGAAATGTTACTTAATGGCAGCTGGGATGTAACTTCACAGTTAATCTCAAAAAATAAAGAACTTCAAAATGCGAAATTAAATATACCCTATTTAAATAACTTTAATATCGATGCCAAACCTAAGGAAAGAAGCTATTAGTCCTATTACATTATTACCTAATAAATGGCTTCTTGTTTAATGAATCTGATTGAACAAATGGAATACCTGTACCATCAAAACTAAAGTCATGCAATCTTATAGTTAACCCACCTACACCTTTATGAGGGCTATAAAATAAAGCCAGGTCATAAGTTCTCTTTTGCCATCTTAATTCAAACCTAGAATTAATCTCTTTTCCATAATACTTAGATCCTCCATCGATATTATATTCAATACCTGAATTAAGAACCAATGGACCTGCTATTTGCTGAGTCAAACCTACTCCGAGCGTAGCAAGGTCAACAGCATCATCAAATTCAAATGGACTTCCCCCTTGCTTAAGTGTGCCGCCCAATGTCACAGAAAGCTTTGTATAATCCAAATATGGATTAATAAATTTGCCAAGAGTTAGCTCAGGTCCTCCACTCAAACTTAATGTTGATTGATTCTTACCATCTTCATAAGCAAAGTAAGAAGTGCTAAGTTTACTTTTAAGCTTTAAGCCCGGGATAATTGGTACTGGAGAGTAACGGTAAGCATGTGAAGGAGTTAATTTAGCAGCTTTACCTTGCAAAATAGGATATTCAGAATCAACAGATGAATATAGGTTTGCTCGCCAAAGATGAGCAAGGTCTCCGCCACCTCTCTTCTCTGCTTGATAATTTCCAGCTCCAAATCTCAATGTATATTTATTGCTAACTTTGCCCCATTCCCATTCATCCTTTTTCTCAACATAACTTCCATAGGCTGTGTAAATATCTGTTTCACCTATAGATCCATTCCAGGTCTTATATCGGTAAGCACCAAAAATTGTAGCCTCAGCAGAATTAATCAATGGGGCTTTAAATGGTTTTTTAAGACTGCCCCAGTACCTGGATCCATTAGCAAATCTATCAAGATTAAAAGTACTAATATTTGAATCCAATCTTACATCCCAATCTTGAACTTGGCCTCTCAATTTAGCCCTCATACCAAACAAATCAGAGAAATTTATGGAGCTACTGACTTTGTCACTAGTAACAGAAGACCCATTAGAGATGTAGCTATTAGTTTTATCTATTGCTGCACGTTGAATTAAAAACTGTGGTTGTAAAGAAAGAGAAAATTCTGAACCAATTTTTATAGTTTTAACTTGTCTTCCAATAAATAATCCATCACGATCTCTAAGATCTATTCCAAATACCCATCGGCTTTTTATCTCTTCTGATTTGTTTTTAATTCTTCTTTCATTAGGGATTGGAATCGCTAATCTTTCCTCAATCACCAGGCGACTTTTTCTAGTTTTGATCAACAAATCCCCATTACCTTGCTCAATAGCATTAACATCAACAGAGTCAATCCTAGTTTGAGTAGGAGTAAAGGGATCATTGGTAAAACTCATACCTGAGGTAGACCAGCCATTCGGATTTAGCCGAATTTTCGAAGCTTGTATCCTCCAACGAGTAATTGAACCAGTGATAAGTTTAGCTCTTTGTTGACCATCTAGTTGAGCGACACGCACACCAGTATCGCTGTTTCCTTGATTAACATTTTTAGATAAAGTCTGTATGCCTAAACGGCCTTGAATAGCGAAACTATCCTTAAATCTTAAATTGTAAATTCTTTGGTTAACTAACTCAATAGATTTTTCTCTTAAACTCTCTTGTTCAGCAGGAGTTAAATAAGAAAGATTGGTATAAAATAAATCATTTTTTAAATAATCATTTGTTTTTTGCTTTACGACTTTTCTTTGACTAAAGGGATTAAAATCTTCTAAAGAGTTAGTATCTAAACTATCGTCAAGAGCAAGAGGTATCTTTCTGATCATTTTCTCTGAGCCTCTACAACCATATGGAATAGGAAAGTTAACTAAAGATTGCTTCTTAGGTTCTATGCCAAATCGATATCTAAGGCCAATTAAATACGCATTGCTACCTTCTCTTGCACCTGCGTAAGTCCCAAAAACACCAGAGCGGTGGTGAACTCTACCCACCAATGAATACTTTTCTGAAAGACGTGCTTCTATTTCGAAGCCAAGATAGTTTAATAATTGAGAGTATTTATCTCTATATGTTTTTTCAAAATTACTAACAGAGCTATGAACGCTAATCCCCTCTACAAAACCAAAATTCAGCCATGGATTGAGCCAAAGTCTGGCCCCAATTCCTATAATTGCTTCCCCAAAATTTTGTGCAGGAGTATCAGCATATGGCACTGATTGATTATATTTACCTCCAGATTGCTTATTAGCTAAATGATCAAACAAATCAGCCTCAAACTCTAAAGAAAAAGGTCCAGAACGATAAACCCTTTTCTGCAATCCAACACCAAATAAATATTCTTCTCTTAAATCTCCATCAAATAAAAATGCCTCACCAAACTTAGCATCGGTCATTTGCCCACCCCAAGTTGTGACAGCCCAAGGTTGAGGGTGCCAGTCAGGAATAGGAGGTAATGACGCTGGACAAGCAATGGTTTCATCAACTAGGTGAGTATCTATCGCTTTATTTGAAACTGTCTTTGAGGTGTCTGGACTATTAGATAAATTGAAAAAAGAGTTTCCCCCAAGAGA
This sequence comes from Prochlorococcus sp. AG-363-A16, assembly GCA_003280345.1. GTDB lineage: Bacteria > Cyanobacteriota > Cyanobacteriia > PCC-6307 > Cyanobiaceae > AG-363-A16. The sequence goes on along the minus strand of QCFB01000005.1, from coordinate 24,803 downwards.
AACTGCTGTTATGTTTTCACGATTAAAATCAACCTGAATATTTTTAGAAAATTCAGTATTTTGTCGGTTAATTCCTTTACTATTCGGCTCCCCATTTAACGATCTTCCTCTATTTATTGCTGAAGAGCTCTTAAAAATCTCCTTCAAATCTTTGCCTAAATACTGGAGGTCTAAAACCCCATAAACATCTTCAAGTTCTCCTATCTTTTTGGCAAGGCTATATCTAAATGAGGTTGCCTGGAAGTATTGAGTTCCCTTTCGAAAACGAACTTTTCCTCTTGCATAAAGAGTCTTAAAACCCTTATCAAACTCAATATGATCGGCCTTAAGGAGTGCCCCATTCAAAAATGCTTTTACATTTCCTTTGGCGACAAAGCGCTTCTTACGAGAGTCGTAGCTTTGCAGATCAGCACTCAGTTGCAGCTCTTTAGGGGGATTTACTTCAAGTTTTGAATCTGAGGTAACTATCTGTGAGGCTTGAACTTCTTTTAAATTTTGATTGAAAGTCTCTTCAGGTTCTAATTCAACAATTTCACTAGATATGGATATTGCATCTAATTCATCAAAAGTGTTTTTCTCAGTGGATGCATAAACAAGACCCATCCCTCCTGAGGTAATGAGTCCTGCAATTAAAATGTGGTGGCGTATCGCCGCCAAAACCCCTTTGCTAAGGCAAATGATCTTGCCATAGTGACGCCACAGACTGAACTAAGACAGTCCAGTCTGTGGCGTGACTATGGTTTGCGGAGCAAGAACGTCAGTCTTGTGGGCTTTCGAGATCTTTCCTTGCAGGAGTACGACCAGGGTCGCTAGCTAAGAAGCCAAACAGGAATACCCCTACAAAAAAGAAGACGACGGTGTAAACGGAAATCTTGAGGGCGAGCATGGACCAGCCACGTCAATAGAAGCGAACTCATCTTATGTGGCTTATCGGTGAAAAAACTATGTAGAAGGTGCTACAAACCACTCTTTTGGCGTGGATTGAAATGTTTCTAAGTTGTAAAACATAAACAAGCGAGGCAAGTTCATCCATAAAAGCCCATCAAAACAAGGGTTCTGAGGGATTAGGCCTTATTCTTAAAAAATTGGTCCGAAGACTTTGTTGATGTACTCACAACTTTATAAGTCATTAAATGAAGCTGAATATCCCAATAATCAAGGCCAAGAAGTTTGCAGCAAATCAAATCTCCCGACATGATCGCCGTTTGAGGGGGAATTACCCATACAATGTTGTGACTAAACCTTCTACTGAGACCCGACACTCGTCATGGGACAGAAAACTGCCATCGGAAGTATTCTCAAATCAATTGGGAATAATGCACAAGGAAAGGTTGTACCAGGCTGGGGGGCCGTTCCAGTGATGGCTTTCATTGGAGTTGCCTTCCTCATCTTCATAACCATCATGCTGCAGGTCTACAACGAGTCACTACTACTCCAAGGCTTCTCAGTTGATTGGAATGGCGGCTGATCTGATTAAGCACAAAAAAGACTAAGGGGTTCGCCCATGAATATTTTTGGAGTCGGTCTCCCTGAGATGGCTGTTATAGGCGCTTTGGCACTAATTATTTTTGGTCCAAAACGCCTTCCAGAGCTTGGGCGTTCCCTTGGCAAAACTCTAAAAGGTTTTCAGCAAGCATCAACTGAGTTCGAACGCGAAATTCAAAAAGCCATCTCAGAGCCTGAATCTTTCGAAACAGAAAAAGAATTGGATACAACAGGCTTACCCAAACAAGAAAGTTTAGTTGAGGGAAATAAAGGTCAAAACAAAACGCATAGCCCTCAAACACCTGAAAGCTAACTTGAATGAGTCAACATGGCTTTCGCCTATTGGTAGGACTAGGCAACCCTGGTTCCAAGTACACCCAGACAAGGCACAATATTGGTTTTATGGTGTTAAATAAATATGCATCAACAAAGAAAATTAATTTTTCTCATAACAAAAAGCTGTATGGCGACATAGCAGAAACAGGTATTGGAGAAAAAGCAATCAAACTCCTTAAACCCAGTACTTACATGAATGACAGCGGACTATCTATTAGAGCCACACTGGATTGGTTTAAACTTGATATTAAGCAAGTTCTTATTCTCGTAGATGACATTGACCTTCCACTAGGTCGTCTCAGAATGAGAACTAGTGGAAGTTCAGGTGGCCACAATGGTTTACGAAGTACTATTCAACATCTAGGCACCCAAGATTTTTGCAGGCTAAGAATAGGAATTGGAGCACCAAAATCGATTCCAGAAGGGAAAAGAGAGATGACTATCTCGCATGTATTAGGTTCTTTTGCAAAGGAAGAAAAGCCAATCATTGATAAAATTATCGATGAAGTTTTAGAAAATTTAAATTTATTAGAAACACTTGACTTAGATCGTATAAGTACACGTCTTAACTCATATCAAGCAGCCTAATCATAAGTAAATCAATGGACCAATTACCTTTAACTAAAGCATATCTGAGAGTACATCGCCAAAGTTTTACAGGACAGTTTTTAGATGGAGAAGTTTCCGCAGGGGAATTCGAATGGCAATTTACCTGGGCATTTGGCAAAGGCATTCTTAATGTGGAGCCTTCTCTTGGAAGAGCGCTTATTGAAGATTCTCTTATGCGATTCCTTCTACAGGCGGATTACAATTTAGAGCCAGGTGGTGACTATGTCTTCACTGTGCGTGCCAAGTTTTGAAATTTATAGGTCCTGGCCAGCTGAACTTCTTATTTAAATGCCTTTCTAGCAAGACTAAAGCTGCTACTGCATCCAAATTGTCAGGGGGAAGCATAAGTCCTCTTGGTAACCAATGAAGCCAATAATTTGGAGGCCAAAGTTCCCAATAGCGATTTCTAGCGAGCAAAGTTGAGCCTTTTTCTTCAACAAATGTTATAGGTGCAAAACGCCTTAAAATGTTTTCCCAATAAGTGCTGCTTGTACCATTCCCCAAAACAATCTCATGAAACTGAGAAGAATCTTGCCAACTAGTTATAAGCTCAATAACAGAATTTTTCTCAACGACCTTTCCATCCAAAACAATACATTTATCTAAGTCAACTAGTAACATTCCACACTTTTTATGCCCAGGGTCTATAGAAATTAATCTATGCATTATCTTTTATTACGAAGAATTCCCCTAATTGGGTTGCTTTTCTGAAGACCGACAATAACAGGGTCAGCAGTCTCACTAGACAAAAGAGCTACTACCTCGAGCTCTATTTCACGTCGCTTCATTTTACTTAACTCATTAGCCAAACTATTTATAGAGCTGGAATTAAACTTAAGTTCTGATGTAATGGAACCTCTTCTCTTGATTTCAGCCAAACTTGATGCAAGAAGAAGATTTATCCCCTTACTTACTCCCTCCATAGTTAATTCACTTGACTTTAGAATGGTTGTAGATATGACTTCTCCCTTACGTACTATATTTTTATTTGGTCTGACCTCAGGGAAAGCATATACTAATTTTTCTCCCAACAATACATTTCCCGCAGAACGAATAGTTGCAACCCATTTACCTTTCTTGAGTAATACCTTTTCCAGTTTATTAATATCTACTGTAGGAACAAGTATGATCTGTCGATTAGGTCTTTCTCGAGGTCTGACCTTACGGTAGGCATAAAGATTGGCTTGCTGAAGAAGAGTTTCTATAGCTTTCCTAGATTGACTAGATTCCTGTAACTCAATAGTTGCTGTAGCCAAGTTTTGGCCACTTGTAATAACAACTTCTCCTCTCCTTAATGCAATCAGATTTCTTTCAAGCTGCTTTAATTCTCTTTCACCTGAATCAATTCTAGCTTCAAGTCTTTTACGCTCCTTTTGCAAGGGTGCAAGAGCTAGTCGACTATTTTTAAGCTTAATTTGAAGATCATCTAATTCAAATAAACCAACTCTGAGCTGCCTGCTAACTAAAAGCATAAAACCAAGAGAAAGTGCACTGATCAAACTGCCAGTCAAGACTGTGATAACTACTGCGGTTCTTCTTGGCCTCAAATTGAATATGCTTAATCGAGCCTTCCCCACACGACTGCCAAGAAGATCGCCCAGTGTGGAAAGAATTCCACCCAGAACTAATAAAGAAATAATTAGCAGCCAACCAGTCACAGAAAACCAAGTGTCAGATCAGTAAAAAGGACCTTATACTGATCCCTTTTATAGGCATAAGTTCAGTTAAAACGTTTTGCAAGAGCAATTGGGTCAAATACTGTTATTTTCTTACGATCAATCTTCAACAAGCCTGCATTTCTTAAGTCTCCTAATAAACGAGTAATCGTTACTCTTGTAGAACCTATAGCTTCAGCAATACCTTGATGTGAGAGACGAAGATCAATAGTAATTCCATTCTCACCTGGCACTCCAAAGTCTCTACATAAAACCAGCAGAAAGCTAACTAATCGAGAGGACATATCTCTATGAGTCAAGGTCTCAATCATGGTTTCAGTTTGCAAAATGCGAGTTGATAGCCCTTGAAGAAGCAATAATCCAACACTAGTGTCATTTTCTATAGCTTTACGAACAGATGCTGCTGGCGCTGTAACCATTTCAACTCTGGTAAAAGCCACTGCGTGGTAAAAGCGATCTGAACGATGGCCAGTAAGAAGCGAAAGCACACCAAAAAGACTGTTCTCTCTTAATAAAGCAACAGTAATTTCTTCACCAGACTCATAAACTCTGGATAGGCGAACAGCGCCTCTTCGGATTAAATAAACTCTTTCGGCAGGGTCACCTGGAAAAAAAATTGTTTTAGACCTATCAACCAACTCAGTACTTGCACCTTCAAGATTTTTAATTACATCTAATAAGGATTTAGTAATTGCAGGCTGATCATCAGCGACAGGGTTGAATGATTCCAAATTCTTAGAAATAGTTTCAAAGCGGTTAGAGCCGCGAGTGGCGGCGACCATAGTGGCTAAGCAGATTGGAAGACGGTAAAGAGAGGAGCAGAAAACTCATGTAGCAATGATGACTTTTTTTTAGTTTTTATTTTGCAAAGCCAAAAGTTGAGCTTCATGGAGATACTGAATCCCTGGTTCAGCTATGTCAAGAAGCTTAATTAGCTGCTCTCTAGTAAAAGGTTTACCTTCAGCTGTACCTTGCAGTTCTAAAAATCTTCCAAAGGAATCCATCACTACATTTAGATCCACGTCTGCATTTGAATCCTCACTGTAGTCAAGGTCAAGCAAAGGGGTTTCCCCTAATAATCCAACTGAAACTGCAGCAACCTGAGCCTTAATTGGATTATCAATTAATTTGCCTTGTTCGATCAAACGCAAGACACCACTTTGCAGAGCGATCCATGAACCTGTTATTGCAGCTGTTCTAGTACCTGCATCAGCCTGGATAACATCACAATCAATCAAAAAGGTCCTTTCCCCAAGCAAGGTCATATCTAAAACAGACCTTAAGCTTCTGCCAATAAGGCGTTGGATTTCCTGAGTGCGTCCAGAAAGCTTTAATGTTTCACGCTTTTGACGCTGAGGAGTAGACCCAGGCAGCAATCGATATTCAGCACTAAGCCATCCCTTTCCTTTCCCCATGCGCCAACCAGGCACACCATCTTCTAAGCAAACACTACAAAGAACAGATGTTCTTCCTGTATGAACAATTAAGGAGCTTAGAGCAAAACCCATTGGCTCCCAGGTGACCTTGAAAGGCCTCAATTCTCCTGAGAACCGACCATCCTGACGCTTTTGAGAAGAAGGGGACATTAATCAAAAAGAGAAAAGGGAAGAATGTCAATACAACTACACCATAGATAGTGTCACAAACCTTGTAGAGCTGTTTCTTGGCGCTAGATTTAATCCACTGGTCTTAGCCAGACTCGTGGGGTACCGATGACTGCAAGTCTTAGCTCTATTGAGCAAGAAAAAGTTAAAAACCATGCTGGATTAAGACCACTTCCTGCATCGTTTGAAAAGACACCACTGCAACTAGTAGGAGCAGAGGGGCAGCTTCAAGTACATACTGCTCCATATAGAGGCAGTTTTTCAGTTGTGCTTAGTCAGGCTTTAAGAGCTGCCGGCTTAGGAAGCCGCGTTATGGTCGCTCAATTTTTAAAAGGTGGGGTTGATCAAGGTCCAGATCGTTGTATAAGTCTTTGCGGAACACTTGAGTGGTTGAGGCCTGATATCACTTGCTGTATTACTGAGCAAGCTTCCAAAACAAAAGGCCCAGAGCATTCAACAAATAAAGCTGTCAACGAAATATGGGAGACCTGCAGAAAGCGAGTATTCGCAGGTGACCTTGACCAGCTTGTCCTGGATGAAGTGGGTTTAGCAATCGAACTTGGATATCTCGGCGAAGAAGAATTACTTTCTACACTCGAGCAACGCCCAGGAGGAATGGATGTCATTCTGACTGGACCATCGATACCTCATAGAGTTATTGCAATGGCAGATCAAATCACAGAATTACGCTGTTTTTACTAATGCTTAAAAACGATCGATGGATTACTCAGCAGGCGAGAGCAGGAATGCTCGAACCTTTTCAAGAAGGTCTTGTGAGGCACCTTGATGCCAAAAACAAGCAAAGTCCTGTTTTAAGTTTCGGATGTTCCTCATATGGATATGACCTAAGGCTTTCTCCTAAAGAATTTTTAATTTTCAGGCATGTTCCTGGAACTGTAATGAACCCCAAAAGATTCAATCCCGACAACCTTGAATCAACTCCTCTACAAAAAGATATGGATGGAGAATTCTTCATATTGCCTGCACATTCCTATGGCCTAGGTGTGGCACTCGAGAGAATGAAAGTCCCAGAAAACATAACAGTTGTATGTCTAGGGAAAAGCACTTATGCACGTCTAGGAATCATAGTGAATACAACTCCTGCCGAAGCAAGCTGGGAAGGCCACTTAACACTTGAGTTCAGTAATAGTTCAGGTGCAGATTGTCGAATATATGCTAACGAAGGAATATGTCAGCTACTTTTCTTTGAAGGAGATCCTTGCGAAATAACCTACAAAGACCGAAGCGGAAAATATCAACATCAACCAGAACGTGTAACTCTCGCAAAGGTTTAAGATGAGCATCGTTGAGTTAATTTCTAAAACTCCAAATGCCGAAAAAACAATGGCATTTATTGCCAGGGTTAGCAATCCGAAAAATCAAGAAAATGAAGATTTTTCAAAATTACTTAAATATTGCATAAAACATGAGCATTGGAGTGTATTCGAACAGGCATATATGACCTTACAAATAGAAACCAATAGAGGAATAGCTGCTCAAATCCTTAGACATAGATCGTTTACTTTTCAAGAGTTCTCTCAACGTTATGCAGATAGCACTCAATTAGGAAGCATTCCTATTCCCGAGTTACGTAGGCAAGACACAAAAAACAGACAGAATTCCACTTCAGACCTCCCAGAAGAAGCAACAAATAAATACAAAAATAAGGTCAAACTTCATTTCGAAGCTTCAGTTAAATTATATGAAGAGATGCTTAAATCAGGCATAGCAAAAGAATGTGCACGTTTTGTACTACCTTTGGCAACCCCAACTAGAATATATATGACAGGTTCTTGTCGATCTTGGATTCACTACATCAATTTGAGATCTGGCCATGGAACTCAGAAGGAGCATATGGAAATTGCAAAAAGTTGTAAGCAAATTTTTTGTCAGCAGTTCCCTATTGTGTCAAATGCTCTTGAATGGCAATAAACCATAAACTCCAAAAAGATTTTTAAGTCTTTCTAAAATTATTTAAGAATATTCTTCAAAAATCTTATTTAATAATTGAGTTTATTTGACTTATCTGACCTAGTTCTTTCTGAGTAGGGATTGGATCATCTTTAGCTAGTGAAGCTATTAATTCATGCAATTCATCTTGAGTCCTCAAGCCTGATGAAGTTCCATCAGGCTTTCCATCTGAATCAAAAAAATTCAATTGAGGGATGCCTTTAACTGAATAATTTTCTATCAAATCCTCCCACAATGGATTATCTACATTCAACAAAACTATATCAACTTGACTAGACATTTCATGTTCAATTGCAAACATCGCTGGGGCCATTGAACGACATGCCTCACACCAGTCTGCATAAAATTCTATGACTGTTGGTTTACCATTCAATAGAGCAACCTCTGGGGCAAGAGATTTTCTTGCTAATTGATCTAGTGGAGCTTTTGAGTTCAATCCACCTTTCAAGAAAAAAAGTAATGTTGCCAAAAGCAATCCAACAACAACAAGAATAATTCTTTCAAACTTACCTAAAGAAGGTGGCTCAGGGCTAGGAGTCATAAAAAGAATGTACAAGTTTTATTTGATTCCCTCAAGTTTTTTGTATCTATGCACAGCCAAAGTTTTTCAAAGATAGTTCATATATAATAGATATTAAATTTTTCTTTCCCTGACCATTGGTCTTGAGTTGAACAAAAGTCACATGTCATTTACTCTTTAGCTCACTTTTGATACCAAATGGCCAAAAATGCCAGGCATCAAATCAAGTCTCAATTGAGGCAACCTCACCAATCCTTCTTTGGTACTGATGGAATTCGCGGAAGAGTAGGCACTGTAATAACTCCAGCACTAGTTTTGAAATTGGGCTATTGGTGTGGACAAATTTTGCCACGGGAAGGACCAATTTTGATTGGACAAGACTCACGGCAAAGCAGTTCTATGGTGACCGCTGCATTAACCGCTGGGTTAACCGCTGCTGGGCGTGAAGTTTTAACACTTGGCCTCTGTCCAACACCGGCTGTCGCTTCATTAATCAAGAAATTAAAAGCGGCGGGCGGACTAATGGTCTCTGCTAGTCACAATCCGCCTGAAGATAATGGGATCAAGGTATTTGGTGCTGATGGCAGCAAAATAAATGCCACGCTACAAAGCCTCATCGAAACAAGGCTAAAAAGTGAGTCCATTCAAAACATAATCAAGCCAGTCCTAACATCTTTTGGACAGTCATATCAATGCCATCAACTTTTAAAGCATTACAAAGAGGAGCTGATTAATTCTGTCAACAATAAAAGGCTAGATAACGTCCCGATTGTATTGGACCTCTGCTGGGGATCTGCCACAGCTTGTGGGGAAGAAGTGTTTAAAGCTATTGGAGCAAATGTCAAAGTTTTGCATGGCGAACCAAATGGCAAGCGAATAAATGTTGGTTGTGGTTCCACACACCTAGAGCCGCTTCGGAAAGCAGTTCTAGAAGAAAAAGCAGAAATGGGGTTTGCCTTTGATGGTGATTCCGATCGAGTTTTGGCAGTTGATGGAAAAGGTCGTGTTGTCAATGGTGACCATATCCTCTATCTATGGGGATCCACGCTTCAAAAAAGCGGAGAACTCCCTGACGAAAAGCTTGTAGCGACAGTAATGTCAAATCTTGGGTTTGAACGTGCTTGGCAAGCCAGAGGAGGTCGTCTTGAGAGAACACCAGTAGGCGACCAACATGTTCATGCTGCCATGATGAATAATGGCGCAGCTTTGGGAGGTGAGCAATCTGGACATATTCTCTCTACCAAAAACAATCTTTCAGGTGATGGTCTACTAACTGCTTTGCAAATAGCGACTCTTTGCAAGCAACAGAATCTAACTCTGGCCGAATGGCTTGACCAAAGCTTCACTGCATATCCTCAAAAACTAATAAATGTGCCAATTCCTAATCAAAAAAGAGTCTTACAAGAATGTAAACCTCTAAAAGAAGCTCTTATGGCAGCTGAAGCAGCAATGGGTGAGAATGGCAGAGTGCTCGTAAGAGCTAGTGGCACCGAACCATTGTTGAGAGTCATGGTTGAAGCAATTGATCCACATTTAGTAGATTCATGGACATCACAAATCGCAGGTCTAGTGGAAGATTACGTTAGGGCTGCATAATATTTAATTTATCTATTTAGATCAAAAGACCCATGGAATGACTGAAATCAAGATAGAGATTTTAATTACCTAATTAACGAATATTTGTTTTTCTTGCCATGCTTTTTCAAGATCAATTATTCCAGGAACTGATTTAGTATTTCTATAATATTGCACTCGATAAACTGGTAAATGTTTTCCAAGCGCATAATTTTCTCTCTCGGTTGGTACTAGAAAAGGGCTAGTCTCTAACCAATTTCCGCAATGATTTTTCGATGGATTAAAACAACCACTAACTTCAATCAAATCAACCATTGGTTCAATAACAGCCAACAAATCACTCTGAATAAATAATTCACCACCTGGTTTAAGCGCTCCTGCTAAAGAGATCAATAAGGGCACTTGGAATACCCTTCGCTTGTAATGACGCTTCTTAAACCAAGGGTCAGGAAATTGAATAGTAATCCTCTGCAATCTTCCATCTGGAAGATTTAAAAGCCAATCTTGAAGACTGACATTTGCATTGCAGAATAGAAATCTAAGGTTATCAATACCTAATTCAACACGGTCTTGCTCAGCAGCAAGTACCAGTTGATGACGTATATCAACACCCAAATAATTCCAGTTAGGTTCTAATGAGGCCATAGAAAGTAAAAATTTACCTCTGGCAGATCCAATATCTAGATGAATTGGTAACGTTACATCTACAAACAGTTTATCTAGTTCGGGTAGCTTTAAAGGAAGCTGAAAAAAGCGACTAAGAGGGTTAACATGTTGACGCACTTTAAAAAAGGATCAAGGTTTAAATAAAAGAATCCTGAGTCAAATAACCAGGTTCAATTTAATTGAATCAAATTTGGGTGCAAAGCATTAAAACTTTAGTTAATTCAATACACTTAACAACTCGGAAACTAAAAAAAATATCAAACCCTCACTTATAAACCCTATAAACTTCAAAAGTCCATGCAGAGCTTTGAACAGCTTCTTCCAAGGATTAAAGCGCTCTTATAAGAATCTCGAGCAAAAAATTTCCTATGGCCCAATACTTTGTTTAGGGTTCGATCTTAGTTGCAGCAAAACAAACATGAATTGAAGTCAACTCATCAAAGTGAACTAACAGATTCCAAAAAAAAGCTTCTATTCATTGATAATGACACCTTACGAACCTTCCAAGTGGCAGAAATTCCTTATCAAGCTCTTATATGGCTGAACTATCGCCTAGGCGCAACCTTTGCAATGGGACTCCCCCTCGTACTGCTGATTTGGGCTGCCATGCGAAGAGAAGCCTCAATGGTGAGGTTGCTATCCATCTACTGGAAAATTGCAAGCCTTATGGGCATAAGCATGATGCTGTTAACTGATCAACGTCCTGTTGGTTATTTAATTTCTTTCCTGGCTCCAGTTTTGATGGTTGTGTCAGTTTGGTTCTGGGTAGATTTAAATGAAGAACTAGCAGATCTCCCTTACTGGCGCCCTTTACCTTTTACCGTCAAGCTATGGAGATGGGCGCTAAGTGGATTCGGTTTGCTATCAACAATTCTTGGCTTACTTAGTCTTCCTTGCATAACAGCCAATCAGCCAGTTTTTTGCAGTGCTTGGTTAGAAGACCCTCAAAACTTTCATTTAATCACCGCAAAACTTTTTAATTTTCTATTTGGTGCCGCTTGGACAAAGCCTTTGGCCGCTTTCATTGGATATGCAATTTTAATGGCATATATGATTGGCCTTCTTCAATGGATATTAATACGGCTACCTAAACAAGGAAGAATAGCGGGCGAATTTTAATTGGCATAACAATACAATCAAAAATCGATTCAATAAAATTACTACAACTAACAATTTGCCTAAAAGCTAAAGAATAGAAAAGTAAAGTTTTCTTTATGTAAAGCGGCCATAGTTAACCATCTTGGTTCTTATATATAAAGGTTTTAATAATTTAAATCCTAATCAATACCTGAAAACAAAATAAAACTATTCGAGTTAAATAATTTCTAGTCAGCTTCTTCCTTTGCCTAGGCTTTCAACAATTTCATTGCATCGACTACATATTTTTAGTCCATTATTTTGATCAACTGAATCACTTACATAATGCCAACATCTATCACATTTACTTCCACGAGCCTTTGCTATTTCTATTGTTCCAATTTCAGTTTCTTTACTCACTAACAACTCTGCCCAAGGCTCACCTCCAACTTGCAAACGCGAAACCAGAAGCCAGTCTCGAAGACCGTCGACTTGAGGATACCCACTTAAATTAAGCCAGTCCAAAGCATCAGTTAATGACTTTTGATTTGGTTCTATACGAACTTCCGCCTCAAGTGAAGCCCCAATCTTCTGGCTACTTCTACAATCTTCCAAAGCACGATTAACAGCACTTCTAAGTTGGCGCAATTCATCAATGGGAGCAGTTAATGAGTCATCATTCCAAGCTTTAGGTATCTTTGGCCAACCTCGTAAGAAAACAGACTCTTCATCAACTTCATAAGGCAAATTTTGCCATATATCCTCCGCCATATGTGACAAGACAGGAGCTATCGCTCCTGCTAGACATTCAATAACCAAAGACATAACAGTCTGACAAGTTCTTCTACGATGATCAGAAGGAGCACTTACATAAAGGCGGTCCTTGGCAATATCTAAATAAAAATTAGACAAGTCAACAACACAAAAATATTGAAGAATCTGAAAGAATTTATAGAACTCATATTTTTCAAATGCTGCAGATATTTCATCCATTACTTCATAGGTTCTGTGAAGCATCCAACGGTCTAAAAGTGGGAGTTCTTCAATTGCTATATGATCTTTTTTAGGGTCAAAATCATGTAAATTTCCCAATAAATATCTGGCAGTATTTCTGACTTTTCGATAAACATCTGAGAGTTGCCCAAGTATGTTAGAGCCTATTGGAACATCAACTGAATAGTCAACAGAGCTAACCCACAGTCTAAGAACATCGGCTCCAAAAGCTGGTGCTTTTTTCTTATTCGGGCCTCCATCAACGATTAATGCTGGGTCAACAATATTGCCCAAAGATTTACTCATCTTTCTACCCTTTTCATCTAAAGCGAAGCCATGTGTAAGTACAGATCGATAAGGTGCCTTCCCATTAACTGCGACTGAAGTTAAAAGTGAAGATTGGAACCATCCTCGATGTTGATCTGAGCCTTCAAGATATAAATCTGCAGGATAAGAAAGGTCTTCCCTAGAATCAGTTACAGCTGCCCAGCTAGATCCAGAATCAAACCAAACATCCATAGTATCTGTACCTTTTTCCCAAAGATGTGCTTCAGTGGAATAAGGCTCAGGCAATAATTCTGATTCATCAAGTTCCCACCAGATATCAGCTCCTTTAGAAGAAATCAAATCTTTGATATGAGAAATTGTTTCTTGGTTTAGCAATATCCCATCTCCATCTTTCTCATAAAAAACAGGGATTGGAACCCCCCATGTTCTTTGCCTAGAAATGCACCAATCGCCTCGCTCCCTAACCATCGATTCAATTCGTTTTCGACCAGTAGAAGGCAACCATTCGACCGTATCTATCGCCGCCAAAGCCTTTTCGCGAAAGCCTTCGACAGAGGCAAACCACTGCTGAGTTGCTCTAAAAATAGTTGGTTTCTTTGTGCGCCAATCATAAGGATAACGATGTGAATAGGGCTCCTGCTTTAAAAGAGATCCAGTATTCTCTAAAGCTTGTATAATGGTTGAATTCGCATCTTTAAGAACATTTAATCCAGCAAATTGCCCTGCTTCAGCAGTTAGAACTCCTTTCTCATTTACTGGACAAAGAATAGGCAAATTGTGCTTACGTGCTGTATTAAAATCATCTACACCATGACCTGGGGCGGTATGAACAAGTCCAGTTCCTGATTCAGTTGTAATATAATCACCACCTACAACAATTGGGCTAATGCGACCATATAAAGGGTGACGATAATAAACACCTTGAAGCAAATTTCCTTTTACTATTGCTTGAATCTTAAGATCCATATCTAAGGCTTTACTAACAGAAAAATATAATTCTGATGCTAGAACTATTAGAGATCCGTTTTTATCAGACGCAAAAACATAGTCCAGTTTTTCATTAACCGAGATGGCTAAATTTGCAGGAAGGGTCCAAGGTGTAGTCGTCCAAATTGCAACTTTAAGGATTTTGCTTAAATCATCCTTATTAGATGGTAAATGTAAGCATTGCGCAACTAAGGATTTCCTTAGATCCTCAGGAATACTTATCACCTCAAAAGCAACATAAATGCTTGTGCTGGTATGCCCTTCAGGGTATTCCAATTCAGCTTCAGCAAGTGCTGTTCTAGAGCTAGGGCTCCAATGAACTGGCTTAAGTCCACGATATATATATCCCTTAAGTGCCATCTTTCCAAACAAATCAATCTGAGCAGCTTCATAATCTTTTTGAAGGGTCAAATAAGAGTTTTCCCAATCCGCCCATATCCCCCAACGCCGAAAGCCTGCCATTTGTTGGTCAACCTGCTTACGTGCATAAGCCGCAGCTTTCTTGCGCAACTTCAAAGGAGTTAAATCTTGACGTTGCTTCTTATCAAGATTCTGAAGAACCTTTAATTCAATTGGAAGGCCATGACAGTCCCATCCAGTAACAAATCTGACTTTCCTTCCTTGCATAATTTGGTACTTATTAATTATGTCCTTAAGAATTTTGTTGAGCGCATGACCCATGTGCAAAGCACCATTTGCATATGGAGGGCCATCATGCAATGTGAAATTAGGCCCCTTATTCAGTAATCCCCGTTGAAAATCAATGCCCTTCTCCTTCCAAAAGGCTTGAAGCTCTGGCTCTCTTTGCAGCGCATTGGCACGCATGCCAAAACTTGTTTGCAAAAGATTTAGCGTGTCTTTGTAGTCAAGGCGGACATCACCGCCCTTGGGCTTCTCCTGGGTCAAGATGACTCTGCAGTAATTGGATTATGAATCCTTAAGGGAACCAATGTCTCTGTGTGATGACATTTAAAGTTTTTCTCGAGCAGGCTCTTTTGAAGTCTCCAACTCTTGATTGATAGCTTTTGAGAATTCGTTTGTTGAGCTTTGCTCAGCATCTGATTCAGGACGTATCCACTTCTTTCCGGAAGAACTTCCCTTTTTGTTGAAGACAGGAAATTTGATCGTGTCTCCAAGAACCTTTCCTAAGTGAAAGAAAGCTGCAATCAGCTCCTTAAAGCCTGTCATCCAGCGTTCAAATGAACCCAAACGAAGCTTTTCCTCATCACTAAGTTGCTGCCATCTTCCTTGCGCAACCTCAACACCAAGTCTAGAAATTACAAGACTTCCCAAAACCACAGCCAATATTGAAGATCCATTAAAACGATCATGATTGGCAACCAATAACAAACCCAATATCAGGATTATTGCTGCCCAAGCCAAATCTCTAGGTCGACTTAGCTCCGTCAACAGTAGTGGCATAAGCAAGACACCTAGACCTAGTAGTAGAGATAAATCTCCAATAATGATGGCCAACATGATTTTGGAAAGGCCTTATAACATTGTGAGATCATGACAAAAATAAACCTTACCCCACTTGAATAAGGTCATTACTTGATGCTAACGAGATTTTTGAAGCTTAAGCATATATGCAACCAATCGACTAAATCACATTCCAAACCGCGAAGAATCTTTTGAATATTGTCATTTAAATAATTTCAGGTCTAGCAAAAGCTGCAATCTGCATAGAAAAACTAGAAATGATCAAATTTGCAATGACAATACTTGCATTAAAAAAAGCCTATTAATTGGCTATCAAATCCCCCCTTCTTCGATAGAAGGTATTTATTCAGAATTCAGGGCTGTAAACTAATTAAATCAAGCATCTCAGTTGTCAAAAACAGCTGAAAGCCGTTGGCCCACCTGGCGGAATTGGTAGACGCGCTGGTTTTAGGTACCAGTGACTTCGGTCGTGGGAGTTCAAGTCTCCCGGTGGGCATCTATTCCTTGTTTGGGAATGGTCTTTGGATTCTTTGCGACAACCGCTAAATGCAATGACCCACTCTTTCAAGATCCCTAATTCAAACGAAGGTCAAACCCAACTTCAGAGTTCTGCTGACTGGCAAAAAGTCATTAAAGAATATCTTGATCCTCCAAACCCATGGAATCTCACTGTCGGGTTATTCATCTGTGGTTATTTATTAGCAGCCCTAAGCGTCTGGCAATGGTATCAAGGTAGCTGGCCCTTACCAGTTTTAGTAGGGCTTGCTTTCCTTGCACTACATATGGAAGGGACCGTAATTCATGATGCATGCCACAACGCTGCTCACCCAAATCGATGGATAAACCAAGCAATGGGCCATGGTGCAGCAATCTTGCTTGGTTTTAGCTTCCCAGTTTTCACAAGAGTGCATCTCCAACATCACTCCCACGTAAATCATCCAAAAAATGATCCTGATCACATTGTGAGTACTTTTGGACCCGTATGGTTAATAGCCCCAAGGTTTTTTTATCACGAATACTTCTTCTTTGAGCGAAAACTTTGGCGCCGTTATGAGCTAATGCAATGGGGAATAGAACGAAGCTTATTTATTTGCATTGTAATTGCAGGTATTCAACATAGTTTCATGAACGTTATTTATAACCTCTGGTTTGGTCCAGCACTCATGGTCGGTGTCACTCTAGGAATTTTCTTCGACTATTTGCCTCATCGACCGTTCCTTTCTAGAAATAAATGGAAAAACGCCAGAGTTTACCCAAGCAGAATAATGAATTGGCTAATAATGGGGCAAAATTATCATCTTGTGCATCATTTGTGGCCATCAATTCCATGGTTTGAATATAAACCTGCTTATGAAGCTACTAAACCTCTTTTAGATGCAAAAGGTTCACCTCAGAGAATAGGCATATTTGAAAGCAGAAATGACAGTTTGAATTTTATTTATGACGTTTTACTAGGCATAAGAAGCCATAAAAAACGTCGAAGCAAAATGAGGCCTTTAGCAAAAATATTGCCAAGCAATAGGCTAAGGAAGCAATGGATTAATTTAATACATAAAACTGCAGTAATACCTAATCCAAACCAAAATAATTAATCGGCAAGTATCTTTGGAACTCTAAAAAAATCGCCCTCGCGTTGAGGGGCTAAATCAAGTAATTCTTCTCTAACTACTGTTGATTTCACCTCATCTTTACGTAAGACATTTACAACTTCTACAGCCCTAGTTGTAGGAGGGATACTGCTTGTGTCTACTTTCTGTAGTTGATCAACATAGCTAAGGATATCTTCCAATTGACTCGTATACATTTCCACCTGATCCTCAGGAATCTCTAGACGAGCCAATTTAGCCACCTTACGAACATCTTCTGGGGTGATTTTGCTCATGATGCCTTAAAAAAGTTTAATAAGTCTTCTTTCAAAGCAAAGGCTGCTTTCTTAAGAAGAGTTTTGCCATGTTCAGGCTTGGCCAAATAAGGATCTGAGCCCATTCGCCCATCAGGATATCTTAAACGAAAATCTTGTGCGCTATAAATCGGGCCTACGGGAGCAGAAGTTGGCAATTGTCTTTGCTTAGCTATCAAGGTTGGTTCCAAATGCAAAGTTACTGCAATCTCACTTGGAGTCGCATGCTGCCCTTCACTGTCGCCATAAAGTTTTTGAGCCTCAGAAAAAACTTCTGAAGCCATAAACCAATTTGCTAATTTACATCGAAGTTTTGAACCTACTGACAAATTCCTAGCAACTGCAGTTACATAGGCCTTCGAGAACGCAGCTTTAGCAGTAGCAATATTTCCGCCATGTCCATTAACTACATATATTCTTTCAAACCCATGTCCAGCAAGTGATAGTACCAAGTCATGAAGAACAGCCAACAAAGTTTGTGGCTGCAAGCTCATTGTTCCGGAAAAACCAAGATGATGCTCGGCCATTCCAAAACATTGGGCAGGTGCTACCAGGACCCCAGTCAAAAGTCCAATCTCTAAAGCAATAGCTTCAGCAGTCAAAAAATCTGTTCCAATAGCACCTGTAGGGCCATGCTGCTCTGTAGAGCCAATAGGAAGGATAATTCCCTTACAAAGCCTGAGGTATTCATCCACTTCAGGCCAGCTTCGCAAAGCTAAGCGAATAGATTCGACATTATTGACTGGTCCTGGAAGAGTTGAGGAAATAGCGAAGTGCCTTGAGCTCCAACTTGATATTAATAAACTATGAGGTCAGATTAAAAGTTAACCAAGATCCCGTTAGTAATATAATAATTTAAAATTAATAAAAAGTCTTTCAAAAATCTATTTTGTGATCATTAACAACCAACCATAAAAAAAAGAAGCTCCCTAAACAGGAAAGGCTAAGGCTAAAACAAGATTAACTTCCTTTCCTTAGGCTTCCTTTTCGCAAATTTAAGGATTTTTCAAATCAATTATTGAGCTAGCATTGAAGTTAAACACAAAAATTAAATCCAAAAAAATCAGGAAATTACTTAAAAAATCATTCTTCTCTAGGCCAGCCGAACTAGTGGCACCAGACTTAATAGGATGCCATCTTGTAAGCCGTAATGGCAAAGATGATCTTTTATGGGGTGTGATAGTGGAAACTGAGGCTTATTCCCAATTAGAGCCAGCTTGTCATGGGTTTTCACGTAGAACTTCAAGCAATGAAACCCTCTTTGGAGAACCTGGTAATTTTTATATTTATCGAACTTATGGAATTTATCACTGTATAAATGTAGTTACTGATAAACCAGAATGGGCAAGTGGTGTTCTATTAAGAGCTATAGCTTTACCTAATGAACAAGAACGAGTAGCTGCAGGTCCAGGGTTATTAGCTCGGCGCTTTGGTTTAGATATAACCCATGACAGAAGGCCAGTCTCAGTAGAGAATGGTTTATGGCTTACTAGTCGGTCGTCTGAAGAAAATGTGCAAGAGATTGTGAACACAACCCGAATCGGGATCACTAAAGCTAAGGATTTGCCTTGGAGGTGGTATCTGCAAAAAAGCAGAAGCGTAAGCAAGCGGGCAAAAGGTGATCGCAAACCATGTCCTGAGAAAGCTTGGCGTCCATCAATAGGTAATGGACCATGAGCAAATGGAATCATCGGCATATTCTTGATCTTTCAGCTTTCTCTTTAGAGGATTACACCTCTGTTCTTGAACTAGCAAATAGATTCAAATCGATGCCTTTTACAGGGGCTAGAAAATTGCCGGCTTTGCAAGGTCGATTAGTTGCGACATTATTTTTTGAACCAAGTACTAGAACTAGAAGCAGCTTTGAATTAGCTGCAAAACGTCTCTCAGCTGATGTTCAAAGTTTTTCTCCGAAAAATAGCTCCTTAAATAAAGGCGAGAGCCCTTTAGATACAGCTCTTACTTATGTTGCAATGGGAGCCGATGTATTAATCGTCCGTCACAGCTCGACAGGCGTTCCAGGGCAATTAGCTAGATCTTTTGAACACAGAGAAAAGAAAATTGCAATCCTTAATGGCGGTGATGGTCTCCATAGTCATCCAAGTCAGGGATTACTTGATTTATTTACTCTTGCCAAATTTTTCAATCCAAAAAATCCTTTACCTAAAGCTCTTAAAGGGAAAAAAATTGTAATCGTTGGAGATATTCTTCACTCAAGAGTAGCTCGATCCAACATTTGGGCTCTCACAGCATGTGGAGCAGATTTAGTCCTATGCGGCCCCCCAAGTCTCTTGCCAGAACAATTTTCAAATTTTGTTGACAAACCACCAACTGGGCAGAAATTTGATCCCATAAAGCAGCGTGGGAGCATAAGCATCTCTAGATCACTTGATGATGCCTTAAAAGGAGCTGATGCAGTAATGACTCTCAGACTTCAAAAGGAGCGTATGAGCGAGAATCTACTTACAAGTCTAGATAGATATCATATTGATTACGGCATAACTCATGAGCGTCTAAAGTGCTGTGAGAAGCAAATTCCAGTCCTCCACCCTGGACCAGTAAATCGTGGTATAGAAATGAGCGGTGCAATACTTGATGATCAATCAATTTGCTTGGTGGAGGAGCAAGTTTGTAATGGCATACCAATTCGAATGGCTCTTCTTTATTTGCTAGCAGCATCAGAAAGTTTCGAATAAACCAAATATTTAAAATATTAACTTTAGCTTCATTCTCTTTTGAAAGATAAACAATTATTTGTTCTTTAACTATATCTAATCACAGAATTTTTGATGAAATATTTATGAAGGTCAAATTGCTTTAAAGCAATTTAAACCCTTCCATCAATAACCCATAAAGCAAGCCTATTCTTGCCAGGTCAATAATGCTGATAATCACCCCATTCCTTTTATCTACTGGCCACCGCCGTCTTATTCGGACCATTATCTCTAAAATTAAAACTGTAAAAAATGCTCCTATTGGATCCATCAATGCTAAAACTCCATTAATTGTCCCAATCGCACTTCCAAGAAGAAACCCTGTTAACAAAATAATTAAAAACAAAGAGTATCTTCGCCATGGATTAACAGCCCAAAGCTCCAATCGAATCAATGCTTGGCCAAAAGTACGGTTTAAATTAGTTGTTTGCAACTTATTGACCATTAAAATAATAAATCCAAAGGACAATTAAAATAATTTACTCATCTTAGCTCAGAAGTATCAACTCAGAGAGCTTTTCTTTTGAGATAGCTATATAAATAAAAAGCATAAAACAATCCCCAGTGAGACAAAAGAAAATCTTGACTTGGAATTAATTAATCAAAAATATTCCTAAAAGGGAAAATCTAATTAATTTGCTTCTGTTTTTGCCTTGTTCTTTGTCTTTCCCTCCAGTAATTCAAGCAAAGCCTCCATCTGAGCCATAACCCCTCTAATTTCGCCAGGTTCAGGCAAAAGGCCATCTTCCAGCACGCCTTGATGCATCTCACGCAGCTCTTGGCGTAAATAGCGGAGATGACTTACAACCTGTTCACGTTTCGATTGTGACATCGAGGATTTTTTTACTTCCTAAAAAAGTTTTACCTTACGGACTATATCGCTATAGAACAGTTCTTAGAGAACTGATCCTAAGTGGCTTTGAGTACATAATTTTGTGTTCAAATATTCTTGGGTCGAATGCACTTGAACGAAAGCATTTCAGGATGACTTCAATCCCTTCCAATAAAAGGCTAGTGGAGAATAGGGGATTCGAACCCCTGACCTCTGCGGTGCGATCGCAGCGCTCTACCAACTGAGCTAATTCCCCAAATCTTGATCTGTAACCTCATCCACAATGGAATATATGGAGGCCCTTGAGGAAACAAATATGGAGCACTCTAAGAATCTCTCACTCGAAGCTAGTCAGAAAATAACCCCAGAAATCCTCCAAGCATTTGATGATGATTCCATTGCAATACTCGCTGAAAGATTGGAGCACGATGATTACCCGACACCATTTGCTGGACTAAATGATTGGCATCTCTTGCGAGCCTTAGCAATTCATCGACCAGAATTAACAGGTCCCTACCTCCATTTGGTAGATCAGGAACCATTCGATGAAGATTGAATCAGATCATTGCTTGAGGGGGAAACGCATCCTCATTGGAGTGTGCGGAAGTATTGCAGCAGTAAAGACACCATTACTCGTAAGCAATTTAGTCAAAGCTGGTGCAGAGGTTCGCTGCATCATCACTCCAAGTGCAACTCACCTGGTTAGCCCCTTATCACTTGCAACCTTAAGCAGGAATCGCGCTTATCAAGATAAAGACCAATGGGATCCAATTGAGCCAAAGCCTTTGCACGTGACCCTCGCCGAATGGGCTGAACTCGTTGTAATTGCCCCATTAAGTGCTACCTCACTTGCTCAATGGGTGCATGGGCTAGGAGAAGGCTTATTGGGAAGTGTGCTCTTGGCATGTGAAAAGCCAATTATTGCGGCTGCAGCTATGAATACGGGAATGTGGAAAAACCTTGCTGTTCAAGAAAACTGGGGCCGACTTCAAGCTTTTCCAAAAGTACTTTGCTTATCTCCTTCATCAGGTTTACTAGCCTGCGATCGTGAAGGAGAGGGTCGAATGCCAGATCCTGAACTCATTGAATTGGCGATAAAAAGTGTCCTAATAAGAAAAGATTCAGAAGGCATTATTCAATGTGATTGGAAAGGGCAAAGAGTATTAATTACAGCCGGTCCAACTTTGGAGTCATTAGATCCAGCAAGGCTTATCACTAATAGGAGCAGCGGCCGAATGGGAGTGCTTCTAGCTCAAGCAGCAAAACTGCGTGGAGCTTCTGTCGATTTGATTCATGGGCCTCTTCAACTTTCTTCTGCATTATTAGAAGGATTAACTACTTACCCTGTAAAAAGTGCACAAGAGATGCAAACCAAACTGACCAAGCTCCAAACATCAGCAAATGTGATCATCATGACGGCAGCTGTTTCAGATATAAGAAGAAAAAATGGGGCAACCTTAACGAAAGCCAATAAAACCGACCTTATTAACTCCTTAGGAAATGACTTTGAAACAGTGCCTGATTTGCTTGCTGAAGCAATTCAAAGAAAAACCAACAATCAACTTTTCATGGGGTTCAGTGCTCTAACAGGCGAAAATAGCGACCTTCAAATGGTTGGCGAGCAAAAAAGAAGGGACAAAGGATGTGATCTACTTTTTGCTAACCCTATAGATCGACCTGGGCAAGGTTTTGAAGAACATTTCAATGGTGGCTTTTTATTAGGACCAGGTTCAATGGCCAAACCTATGCCTATTGCCTCAAAATTGCTCTTAGCGCACCAGTTGCTCGACGAAATTCGCACTGTTCAAACAAATATTTCTCAATCGAATTAATACAATGGAATTAAAGAGGTTTTGAGGCTAGAGGCTGAAAAGCCTTGAAGCCAAAGAGATTTGAAGATTTAGGAGGTAAATATTCTTTATTACAGAAGCGACAGGTTGTTGAGAGCTGCAAATGGGTGGCCTTAAGGCTCAATTACCCCCTGTAATATCCACATTGAACAAATGGGCGGTTTATACCGCATTAATCTGGCCTTTCGGCTTCTTCTCATGCGCTTTCGTCCCTTGCTGGCCATGGTGCTGGCTTTCTGTCTAACCTTTGCAGCTGCCCCCAGCAGTGTATCTGCAGCGTTCGTTAAGGGCCCTGAAAGGGGTAATGCCCAACTTGGCCAGAGCGTAAGCACCGGCCAAAACGGCGAGTGCAAAACCCTCCCCTCTGGGTCTTCAGGAACCATCAGTGCTGATGGCTCTTTTAAAGAACTATGCTTGCAACCAACAGAGATCTTTGTGAAACTTTCTGGAAACAAGCGCCAAAAAGCTGACTTCGTACCTGCAAAAATCATCAGCCCTCGCTTTAACAGCAGTATTGATGCGGTATACGGAGATCTCTCTGGCGGCAAGTTCACAGAAAAGGGTGGTATTGACTTCTCCTTAATCACTGTTCTTGCTCCAACTGGGGAAGAATTTCCTTTGGCCTTCTCGATCAAAGATATGGTCGCCGATGGAGGAAAATCCATAGCTCCTGGAGAAAGTTTCTCTGGAACAACAACCACTCCTAGTTACCGCACAGGTGATTTTCTAGATCCAAAAAGCCGTGCTAAAGACACTGGTGTTGAATATGCACAGGGTCTAGTTGCCTTAGGTGGTGACGATGAAGACCTTGCTAGAGAAAACATCAAGCAAGATCTTGGTGGTCAAGGCACAATCACCCTGACAATCGATAGTGTTAGTGGTGATGAATTTGCCGGTAGCTTTGTCGCAGTCCAGCCATCTGACAATGACCTTGGATCAAGAGATCCTGTAGACGTCAAACTCACTGGCAAACTTTATGGGCGCAAAGCTTGATCAAGATCCTTTTCTGATCACACAAAAAAAGAGAGGGCCTACAACAGGCCCTCTCTTTTTTTCTAGATCTATCTCTATGTAAAACAATTTTTTGAGTTTAAAAGTCCAATGATCTGGGAGAATCTCACCGCACCCTCAGGCTCGTAATGAACGGCAGCCCATCTCCCTCAGCAAAAGACTCTGGAGTAATAGCTCCTTATGGAGGAAAACTTGTCGACCTAATTGTGCCTATTGAGAAGCGAGAAGAAATTAAAAAAAATACCAATAAAACACTTGAATGCTCTGACCGAAATGCCTGCGACGTTGAGTTGCTTGTTGTTGGTGGTTTTTCGCCTGAGAGAGGTTTCATGCACCAAGCTGATTACTCAGCTGTGGTAGCAGGGCATCGAACCACAACAGGGTATCTTTTTGGCCTACCAATAGTTATGGATACTGACAGAGAAGATGTCGTTAACGGTGACAAAGTGCTGCTTACCTATAAAGGGCAAGAAATTGCAGTACTAGAAGTAGAAGACAAATGGGAGCCAAACAAAGTCCTTGAAGCAAAAGGTTGTTATGGCACAACTTCAATAGAACATCCTGCAGTTCGCATGATTACCAGTGAACGCAAACGCTTCTACCTGGGAGGGAAAGTTCAAGGTCTTGAACTTCCTAAAAGAATTTTCCCTTGTAAAACACCAGCAGAAGTAAGAAAAGAGCTTCCGTCAGGAGAAGATGTAGTTGCTTTTCAATGCCGTAATCCAATACATAGAGCCCACTACGAATTATTCACAAAAGCATTAAATGCAAGCAATGTAAGCAACAAGGCTGTAGTCCTAGTTCATCCAACCTGCGGCCCCACACAACAGGATGATATCCCTGGAGAAGTTCGCTTCCAAACTTACGAACGTTTAGCTGAAGAAGTAAATAATTCAAGTATCAGATGGGCTTACCTCCCTTATTCAATGCATATGGCAGGTCCACGTGAAGCACTTCAACACATGATCATTCGTCGTAACTACGGGTGCACACATTTCATAATTGGTCGGGATATGGCTGGTTGTAAATCGAGCCTGAGCGGAGAAGATTTTTATGGACCATATGACGCCCAAAACTTTGCCAATGAATGTGCACCAGAATTAGCTATGGAAACAGTTCCTTCTCTTAACCTCGTTTATACAGAAGAAGAAGGATATGTCACAGCTGAACATGCTGAAGCGCGAGGTCTTCATGTAAAGAAGCTCAGCGGTACACAATTCCGCAAAATGCTTCGCAACGGTGAAGAAATCCCAGAATGGTTTGCTT